>NZ_AUCI01000017.1 GCF_000429685.1 Salibacterium aidingense DSM 18341 | reverse complement strand
CCCGCCCCTAAAGCCATCTCTTAACCAGAATATCGGTTAAAAACTGTAGATGGTATTTTACACAAAATTATGGACTTGACTGGGAAAAGAAGGGGAAATGTTTATCAACCATCCGATAAGGACAAAAGACAAAGTTGAAACGAGAAAAATGTGTAATAATACTATTTTGTGGACATTTCCGGGGCAGATCTGTCCAATTTACCGGCAGCGGTTTATCAAAGCTTATTACAAGGTCTAACATTCGCACCTGGTTACAGGCCTGTTTTTCGTCTTCTCCTGTCCCAGACCGGCGGGCGTCAAATCCCTTTAGAGGGAGGGGGAATTAACAAAGGCCCTGCCACCGCCTGGGAGGAAGGCGGGGCAGAGCCTAATGTGTTCATTATTCTTGCAGCATGGCGTCCACTTGGTCACGGTGTTCTTCGATCCAATCGGCTGCTGATTCTTCAAACGCTACATCATTTTCTTCATATTCGTACATCATTTCTTCTAATTCAGATACTTCAATACTCCAGTCGGAGAGAATGTTGTAGGCTTCCGGGTGCTTCTCTTCTATGCCGTTATAGGAAAGAACATAGACGTTGTCGTACTGGAAGTTGTCTTTTGGTTCCTCCAAAAACTTCAGGTCGTGCTTCACAAACATGGAATGCGGGCGCCAGCCGGTGATGATCACTGGCTCTTCATCGTTTATTTTCGTCTGCAGTTCACTGATCATAGCCGTTTCACTGGAAGGGACAAGTTCAAAACCGGCCTCCTCCAGATTATAGTCCGCCATCACTTCTTCGGAAATGCTGACGATGCCTGCTCCTGCTCCGATCGTATATATATTGCCTTCAAATTTTTCAGGATTCTCTTTTATATCTTCAATGGATTCTTCTTCTACATAATCGGGAACGACCCAGCCGAGAGGAACTTCTTCATAGCTTGTGGCCACTTTCTGAAGATCACTCTCGTACTCCTTCCACAACTGCTCTTCGGTATATGGGAGCCAGGCGTCCATGAAGAAATCAATATCTTCAGACTGCAGCCCTTCCCAGATGACCGGTTGATCCAACAGTTCTATTTCTACATCGTAGCCGGCTTCTTCCAGTATCTGTTTAGCAATTTGCGTAGGCGCTTCGGTACTTGTCCAGGATGTCTGGCCAAACGTGATCGTTTCGTCTTTATTTTCTGCTTCCTGTTCGGTTTCTTCTGCTCCGTTATCCGCTTCTTTTCCATCCGAAGCCGGATCCTCCTCTCCGCAGGCGGTCAAGGAAAGCAGGGCAGCGAAAGTGAATAAATAGAAAATGCGTGTCATGTTATTAAACTTCCTTTCTCGGTTGTAAATGTTGATAGGATTCCCGCATGGTTTCCGGTGTGAACGGGAGGGAATCCGGACGCTCGCATGTCCAGTGCTGGAAAGGTTGATCTTTCAGCCGTTTAATAAATTCGGGTGTTTCATAAACTTCGAGGTTGTACACCCAATTCGCCATAATCAGTAAGGACGCCATATGAGATCCTTCGTTCGAAGACGAGCAGATATCCTTAATAAGATGAATATGATAATCCCTGAAGTACGCATCGAATACAGAAGTCATCAGGCATCCATCTGTTACCACACCTCCTATAATGAGATTATTCACCCCGAGACTTTTCAACATAAGATCCAGGCTCGTTTCATAAAAAGCACTCCAGCGGTACTTGTCTATCACGATGTCCTCGTCCCTTGGTTTAATTTCATCAAAGATTTCCACGTTTTCCGTATGAGAGGCGTAATAATAAGGGGTACCGTCCGCCTTTAACGGTTCATTTTTGGATAAGCCGGCCTGATCTTTTCTGTTTATTTGGCGGGTATAAATAATGGGAATATCAAACTGCCGGCATGCATCAATCAGCTGGCCGGCATTTTTCATGACGTCCTCCATGTTTAACAGACCAAAATTACTTTCTTTTTGAAGGTCGATGAGCACTAAAGCAGACTGGTGGTTGTTCATGGTAGATCTCCTTTATTCTTCTTTTTTCGGTGGAATGTGTTCCAGTATTTCTCCTGATTCCAGAGCGTTGGCCAGGCGGGTGGTCCAGTCGAGGTAATCCTGGGACTCTTTGATAAGTGCCAGGTCTTGTTCGGCTGTTTCTTTGATATGCGGATCTTCCGTCTGATCAGCGATGGCGCGGATCGCCGGCTTTGTCTGTTCAGCAGCTTTCATTAATAGATTTCTTTCCTGCCGGATTTTTTTTACAAAGTAATTAATAAAATTACGGAGAAAGTCTTTTTCGGCAATAAAATGATCTTTTCTCTCGCCCTTTTTCCAAACCTTCGTTACCATCTCTGTTTCCTGCAGCTCTCTCAGACCATTGCTGACAGACGCCTTACTCATGGCGACCTGGACTTTGATTTCATCAATAGACATGGGTTCGCTGGCAAAATATAAAACCCCGTAAATTCTGCCAACCGAAGGAGTCACTCCGTAAATTACCATCGATTGGGCAATTGCACTTTCCATCACATCACGTGTTTCTTCTAACTTATCCCAATCGGTTGACATGATATAACGGCCTCCTTTCATCCAATTTATTTAATTAGTTTATTTTATTTAATTTATATAAGTCATTTTAAACAAAATATTATATATGTCAACCTTTTATAAAATGAAAATAAAATAAATGTATGAAAATAGCTCCATTTCCTGCTTATTAATGGTAAAATAAAGGTAAATATACATATAGGAAGATAAAAGAGAGCTTATATATGGGTTGAGGAAAACGGAGGCATGCAATAATGAATAAAAAAATGTGTTTTTCTTTTTTACTGGCCGGTATGCTTGTGATATCCCCTTTTTCTACAGCAGCAGAAGCGGCATTTGAGGACGTAGACAGTTCTCATTGGGCATCGGAGGAAATTCAGTATATAGCGGATAGAAACATGGTAAGCGGGTATGAGGACGGCGCCTTCCGGCCTAATGAAAAGGTTAGCAGAGGCCAAACGGCTAAGATGCTTTCTGCCGCGCTTGAGCTGGAGTTGGACGGAGAAGCTGATTTTCAAGATGTAGATGAAGATTCTGCTTTTTCTCCATATATCGCTGCAGTAGCGGAGGAAGGAATTATGACTGGAGACGGGGAGAGGTTTGAACCCAACGAGGAGTTAACCCGTGCTGAAATGGCAGTCGTTTTGTCGCGGGCCTTTGATTTGGAAGGAGACAGTCAGGAACTGTTTTCTGATGTTCCGTCTGATTATTGGGCTGCCACTTCCATTCAACGTCTGGTGGATAATCGAATTACAAGCGGTCACGAAGATGGAACGTTTGGACCGGGGGAAACGGCCACGAGGGCCCACTTCTCTGTTTTCTTAGCAAGAACCATGAATGAAGAGTTTCGAGTGGAGGAAGTCAATACTCCGTCGTCCGGAGTCGACAGTGATGAAGAAACCTGGCATTTCCGCGGGATAGGACTCGGGGATTCAGAAGAGTCAATGAAGGCAGCCCTTGGAGAAGAGCAAGCTGTGCTCGAGAGCCGGTATGGTTTTGACTGGTATGTCTATCATCAACGCTATGACAATTATGTTCAGTTTGGTGTAGACGGCGGCGAAGTCGTAGCCGCTTATTCCAATCAGGACACCTGGAAGGGCGGCCATAACCTGGAATTGGATGATACAAAGTCAGATGTCATCGAGGCTTATGGCGAACCGATCCCGTACATCCAAAAAGGCGGCTCCAACTTCAGCATTGACACAGAGGATGCTGGGACATATAAAGAGAATGACCAGTATGAAACGTTTTTCTACGACACCCACCGGGATAACCGTATTACCGCGGTAATGGTCGTTGATAGTGATGTAGAAGAAAATTTTCGTCAATATTACGCGGAGCCGGATCAGAGTTTAAAAGAAAGCTATGAACAGATGTCTTTTTATCTGGCGAATGCGCAGCGTGAACGCTACAGCAAACGGATCCTGGAGTGGGATAATGCAGTGGCAGCTACCGCACGTTCCCACAGTGTAGATATGGCCGGCAGCCACTTTTTCTCTCACGAAAATCAGGAGGGGGAAGATCCGTTTGATAGAATGTCGGATGATGGCATTCAATACAGTAATGCGGCAGAAAATATCGCTTACGGACAGGTTAGCCCGATAAAAGCCCACCAAAGCTGGATGAATTCAACCTCCGGCCACCGTGAAGCGCTGCTCGGCAATTACCATCGTCTCGGAGTAGGGGTTGCTTTCGATGAAGTAAGAAAACAGCCGTATTATACACAAAACTTTTATTCCCCAAAGTAAATAACGTTTGCCGTACTTAAAAAGGCATTTAATGCCCGAAGAGTGCATAAAAAGGAGCTGTCTCAAAGACAGTTCCTTTTTTGAGCGCACGCCTGTACCGGATTTAATCGAAGTCCCCACAGCTGGAGGACACGAACTGCCGGAACGAAGCTCTTAGTGTTCTCCAACTTAGCTTTTGACCCCAATAGCGAAGAAATAAGAAAAAGAGCCGGTCTCCAAACGCTTTTAGTGAACACGGAAACAAAAAAAGGAAAGCGTCGTGTCCTCCATCCCCAAGTGGAGACCACCAGGGCAAAATAATTCCGCGCTGCTATCCTCCAGTTACGCTGCATGTTTCCGCCAGACAGGCATATCGAATGTTCCCCTGCTGTTTTGGAAAGAAATCAGCAGAAAGCTTCTGCCTGCAGCGAATGAGTTGTAAAAGCATCCAACAAGAACGGCCATAGGGCGGTTTTCCCAGAATTTATAGAAAAAATATTGACAACGTTTTCAAGCTTCGGTACACTTTATGTATATTATGTAACGGGTTACATAAGTATTTTTTTAAACAAGCTGTAACCGGTTACGGAAAAGACAGCGGGGCGTGGATATGACAACGATTAAAGATGTGGCGAAACTTGCAGATGTATCGGTCGCAACCGTTTCCCGTGTACTCAATAACAATGGCTATGTAAATGAAGATACGAAGAAAAAAGTGGTAGAGGCGATGGAAGAGCTGAAATACAAACCCAACTCCGTCGCGAGAAGTCTATTTAAAAAAGAGTCAAACACAGTTGGCTTGATCGTCCCGGACATTATGAACCCCTTTTTCCCGGAACTGGCCCGGGTGGTGGAAGATATCATGAACGACCACGGTTACACTATTATTCTTTGTAACAGTGATGAAAATCCTGAAAAAGAAGCTCATTATCTTGATGTGCTGAAACGTAAATATGTAGATGGCGTTCTTATTGTGACAAACACACTAGAACGCAGACATATTGCCGATTGGGAACTGCCGCTGGTTGGATTGGATAGACCGCTTGGGGACATTGCTCCTTCGGTGTATTCGGATAATTTCCAGGGGGCCTGTGAAGCTGTTACGTACCTGACGGAGCTCGGCTGCCGGCATATTGCTCATATCCGGGGACCGCATCAGATAACAAACGCTCAGCAGCGTTTTGCCGGTTATAAGCAAATGATGGAGGAAGCAGGTGTCTACCGGGAAGAGCTGGTCGCAGACGGGGATTATCATTGGGAGGCCGCTGAAAAAGCAGCAACGTCTCTGCTAAAAGAGCACCCATATGTGGATGGGATTTTTGCCGGAAACGATGTGATGGCATTCGGCGTGATGAAAGCAGCAGCTAAAGCGGGGAGAAGCATTCCGGAGGATCTGCAGGTAATTGGTTTTGACGGCATCCATTTAAGTGAGATGATGAGTCCAGGTTTAACAACCATGACCCAGCCGATGTACAACATGGGAAAAAAAGCGTCGGAACTTTTGTTTGAATTGATACGCGGCAGCGATAGTACCTCCGATCCGGAACCTTTCCGGGCAAAGCTGCTGGAACGAAACTCGACAAGGAATAAGAGTTAATAGAGGGGACAGGGAAATGTCAAACAAGATTACGGTAATTGGAAGCATTAATATGGACTTAGTCACTTCCACAGGCCGGGTCCCGGAACAGGGGGAAACGGTCCTGGGAGATGATTTTGCAACGATCCCCGGCGGCAAGGGGGCCAACCAGGCTGTTGCCGCGGCGAAACTGGGGGCGGAGGTAGAATTTATCGGCAGAGTCGGCCGGGATGTTTTTGGAGAGAGACTGACAGAAAACATGAAGAGCCAGGGAGTTTCTGTGAGGTATCTGGAACCGGTTACAGAAAAACCGACAGGAACGGCCTCTATCCTGCTGTCGGAACAGGACAATCGGATTATTGTGGTTCCCGGGGCTAATCTTGCTGTGACCCCAGAAGTAGTGGAATCACATGAAAACGTAATCGCCGGCAGTGATATTCTGCTGCTTCAGTTGGAAATCCCATTGGAAAGTGTGGCAAAAGCAGCAGAATTAGCCAAAAAGCATCATACAACCGTCATTTTAAATCCGGCTCCTGTTCAGGAACTGCCTGTTTCTCTAATGGATAATGCCGACTACTTTACCCCAAATGAACACGAACTGGAAAACCTTTTTCAGGGAGAACCAGAACAGCCCTCCCACAGGTCCCGGTGTATTATTACTATGGGAGCTGCCGGCGTTGTTTTTACAGAAAACAGAAAAGAAAAGAAAGTGCCCGGGTATCCGGTAGACCCCGTAGATACCACTGGGGCCGGTGATACGTTCAATGGCGCGCTTGCTCTTGCTTTAACGAAAGGAGTCTCTTTGGCGGAAGCCTGCCGGTACGCCAACGCAGCCGCTGCGTTATCGGTTCAGAAAATGGGCGCGCAGGGAGGCATGCCGCAGCAGCACGAAGTCGATACGTTTCTGGAAACACAGGGAGGGACGAACACATGAAAAAGCAAGGCATGCTTAATGGACCCATTTCCAATGTACTCGCTCAGTTAGGTCATACAGATACCGTGGTGATTGCTGACTGCGGCCTGCCTGTCCCGCCGGGGGTGGAGAAAATAGATCTGGCCCTGACGCTTGGCACGCCTTCCTTTTTAGAAACCTTGGACGCCGTGCTGGAAGATATGGAAGTGGAAGATTTCACCTTCTCTCAAGAAATCATGGAAAATAATACAATCCTGCATGATGCTGTGTTGGAAAAAACGGAGGAGACCAGGATCCATTATCTTTCCCACGAGGAATTCAAAAAAGAAACGCAGCACGCAAGAGCGATCATCCGCACTGGGGAAGCCACCCCATTTGCCAATGTCATATTAAAAGCGGGGGTGATTTTCTCATGACAGTTCCTTTGGTCGAAATGAAAGACGTCCATAAATCGTTCTACGGTGTACACGTGCTGCAGGGAGTGAATTTTGATGTCCGGCCCGGTGAAGTTCATGCCCTGATGGGAGAAAACGGGGCGGGAAAATCAACCCTGATGAAAATTTTGACCGGAATTCACACGAATGATAAGGGTACCATTTACGTCAAGGGAGAGGAAATAACATTTTCTCATCCGAAAGAGGCAGAAAAAGCGGGAATAGCAGTCATTCATCAGGAATTAAACATCATCCCCAATCTCTCGGTAACAGAAAATATGTTTCTCGGAAAACCTCTGACGTATGGAAAATGGGGGATAAACAAACAGAAAGAAATGCGTCAGAAAACAGTAGAATACCTGCAGCGCCTTGGGATTGAGATTAATCCGGATATTCAGGCCGGGAAGCTCTCCGTGGGGCAGCAGCAGATGATTGAAATTGCGAGGGCGGTTTCCACCAACGCTGAAGTGATTGTCATGGATGAACCTACAGCAGCGCTGACGGAAGTGGAAATTGAGACGCTTTTTGAAGTCATCAACCACCTGAAACAATCAGGAACAGGAATCGTTTATATTTCTCATCGGATGGAAGAAATTTTTCAGCTGTGTGACCGCATTTCCGTGCTTCGGGATGGGGGATATGCCGGAACAAAAGAAGTCGGAGAGACTAGTTACGAAGAGATCGTTAAAATGATGGTCGGGCGTGAAATCGGTCAGAAATACCCGCCGAGAACAGCAGAACCAGGTGATGTAAGATTGCGCGTGGAAAATCTTACGGATGCAGAGGGCCTGTTTGAAAACGCTTCCTTCGAAGTTCGGCGTGGAGAGATTTTAGGGTTTGCCGGTTTAATGGGAGCCGGGCGCACCGAATTAATGGAGCTGCTTTTCGGCTCGCGAAAAAAAGTGTCCGGGGAAGTTTATGTTGATGGAGAACGCCTCCGCATCCGCAATCCGCATGATGCCAGAAAAGCAGGCATCGGGTTCATTACAGAGGACCGTAAAGAAGAAGGCCTCGTGCTGAATTTATCCGTGCGCGAAAACCTGGCCCTGACGAATTTAAATAAGTTATCAGACAAGGGAATCATGTCGAACAACAGAGAAAAAGAGTTTGTTGGCAGTATGATTGAAAGGCTGCGGGTGAAAACGTCCGGCCAGGAGCAGAAATTAAAAACGCTCAGCGGAGGAAATCAACAGAAGATTGTCATTGGAAAATGGCTTGGTATTGAACCTTCCGTGTTAATTCTGGATGAACCGACGCGCGGGGTGGATATCGGAGCGAAAAAAGAAATCTATCACATTATGAATGAATTAACCGAACAAGGCGTGGCTATTATTATGATTTCTTCGGAACTGCCGGAGGTGCTCGGAATGAGCGACCGGGTTCTTGTTCTTCATGAAGGCAGTATTAACGGAGTTTTTGCAAGAGAAGAAGCAGATCAGGAAAGTATTATGCAGGCAGCTACAGGGGGAGGTCTTACCAATGAATAATGGAGGTTCGTTCAAAGGAACGCTTCAAAAAATCGGTCCGCTGCTTGGACTGGTATTACTTGTCATTGTATTAACAATGTTGAATCCATCGTTTTTATCGTTAAATAATATTTTTAATGTATTCCGGCAGGTGTCGATTAATGCGTTAATTGCTTTTGGCATGACATTCGTCATTTTAACGGGCGGGATTGATTTATCTGTCGGCTCGACCCTGGCGCTGGCGGGGGCATTAACAGCCGGATTTATGTCGGGCGGGATTGACCCAGTCCTTGCTATGCTGCTCGGACTGTTAGCGGGAGCCCTGATGGGAGCATTTAACGGAGTCGTTATTACAAAAGGGAAAGTAGCTCCATTTATTGCAACGCTGGCGACGATGACCATTTTCCGCGGATTGACCCTCGTTTATACAGACGGGAGACCGATTTCGGATATTCCGCAGAATTTCAGTTTTGAAATGATGGGGCAGGGCTATTTGTTTATGATCCCATTTCCCGTTGTCACCATGTTCGCAGCTTATGTGATCTTGTATTTTGTATTGAAAAAAACAACCTTTGGACGGGGCGTATATGCTGTCGGTGGCAACGAAGAAGCGTCACGGCTGTCCGGCTTACGGGTGGATGGAATTAAAATTGGGGTATATTCTCTCACGGGGATGCTTTCGGCACTGGCCGGCATTATTCTGACGTCGCGTCTCTACTCCGCCCAGCCTACAGCTGGTACCATGTATGAATTGGATGCCATAGCCGCTGTTGTATTGGGAGGTACCAGTCTCACCGGCGGACGCGGCTGGATTTTTGGGACACTTGTGGGGGCCCTGATTATTGGCGTGCTGAATAACGGACTAAATCTGTTAAATGTAGCCTCTTTCTATCAACAGGTGGTCAAAGGTGCTGTGATCCTGCTTGCGGTCATGCTCGACCGAAAGAAAGAAGCGTAACTACGGCTGCAAAGCTTAATAGGCTTTTCAGTATATATTAATTTATTACTTATTACAGGGGGTAAGAATCATGAAAAAATGGTTGAAAAGTGTTGGTATTTCAGCAGCTGCATTAGTACTGGCGGCGGGGTGTTCCACCGAACAGCCGGGATCAGAAAACGATGGAGAGGACACAGGAACAGATGAAGGGTCAGAAGAAGCAGCAGAAGGGGATGTAACCATTGGGCTGAGTGTTTCCACTTTAAATAATCCATTCTTTGTTACACTGGCTGACGGTGCCGAAGCGGCAGCGGAAGAAGAAGGTGTCAATATTGAAGTGGCCGATGCCCAGGATGGCTCTGCTTCCCAGGTCAGCGACATTGAAGATTTTATTCAACAGGGAGTTGATGTTCTGCTTATAAATCCAGTGGATTCTTCCGCTGTGGCCAGCGCCATTGAAACCGCAAACAGTGAAGATATCCCAGTGATAACTGTCGACCGTAGTGCGGAAGGCGGCGAAGTGGTCAGCCACATTGCATCAGATAACGTGGCCGGGGGAGAAATGGCGGCAGAACACATCGTCGAGGAACTGGGCGGTTCCGGCAATGTGATTGAATTGACTGGCATTCCAGGCTCCTCCGCAGCCAACGAACGCGGGGAAGGGTTCCACAACATTGTAGATGAAGAAGACGGCATAGAAGTAGTGGCGAATCAAACTGCGAATTTCAACCGCTCCGAAGGTTTGACGGTTACTGAAAATATTCTACAGAGTACTGATGAAGTAGATGCGCTGTTTGCCCACAACGATGAAATGGCGCTAGGTGCTGTGGAAGCGCTCGAAGCGGCCGGCATGGAGGATGTGATGGTCGTTGGTTTTGACGCTATCGACGATGCCGTCGGAGCCGTAGAAGAAGGCACGATGGCTGCAACCATCGCCCAGCAGCCTCAGGTAATCGGGGAGGAAGCTGTGAATGCTGCCATCAGCGTGGACAGCGGGGAAGAAATAGAAGATTCGATTCCGGTTGAACTAGAATTAATTACGGAATAAGGAAAAGGGGGCCAAAAAAATAAGGCCCCCT
Organism: Salibacterium aidingense DSM 18341; assembly: GCF_000429685.1. GTDB lineage: Bacteria > Bacillota > Bacilli > Bacillales > Marinococcaceae > Salibacterium > Salibacterium aidingense. The sequence goes on along the minus strand of NZ_AUCI01000017.1, from coordinate 62,142 downwards.
TTTTTGAAGTGCTCGAAGCGGATACGAAAGAACGGAGGTTAAACCGTTCTTTTCCCGTCATTGAACTAAAGTGGACATTGGTTCCGTTATTTCCTGATTGCAGTGTAAAAGAAGCGCCCTGGACCCCGGATAGCGGAATAAATGTCCGAAACAACCGCCACAAGCCAATCATTTCGCCATTTAACGGAATAGATGTCCGAAGGGAGGCATCTGCTTCTATGAACAACTTGCGGATGGTGACGGCAGCCTTGCCGCGTACAGCTTCAAGGCATCTGCCTCTGCTTCTAGGAAGAACCTTTTTTGATTTGTTTTGGTCCTAGTATCATGGCGATTATTCCTGTAATTCCATAGATGGCAAATGTCCATGTGAAATTTAATGAGCCGATCAGCATACCGGCAACGGAGGAACCGAATACCTGCCCCACTGCCAACAGCAAAAACGGTGTTCCGATCCCGAGCGAAGCGTTGGAAATGAACACTCTGATTCCCCACACCATCAACACTCCGGTAATAAAAATATAAGAAGCTCCAAACAAAGCGGCGGAAAGAAAGGCGAGCGGCCATTGATCCGGAAAACAGGCAAGGACTAACGAAGCCGTGCCGATAACAAAACACGCCCATTTGTAAGCAAACGGCAGGCCCATTTTTTCAATAAGAGAACCGGAAAACCCCCCTAAAATTCCAAAGGTCCCAATAAGAATCCAAAAGATCGACTGTTCTCCGCTGGTATATGCATTTGTTGATGATATGAAATCGACGGAAAACGTCCAGAAAGCTGCAGTCGATATTCCCAGCACAATGGAGCAGATAATTAAAGGAACAGCCCCTTCCACTCCACGGAACGAAAATTTACCCTTTTCCAAGCGGACCGGAGGGTTTTTTTCAGGAGGAGGAACAGCTTTTGCGTTCCATATAAGAGCAAAAAGCGCGATGCCGGCATAAATAAAATAGGTTATCCTCCATTCGGAGGCAAGAACAAGAGCCCCGGCTCCTGACAAGGCGAGACCAATACTGGTGCCGGAGTTAATCCAAGTATTTGCTTTTCCCTGCTGGTTTTCCGGCAGCCAAAGCGAAATCGCCGCTCCATAAGGAGGGGAGACAAATCCTGTACTGGCACCGGCAAGTAAAACCCCTGTGCCTAAAAGCCAAACGTTAGGACTGAAAGCCATGACGAATAAACCTAAGCAGGCCGAAGCACCTGCGGCGAGAATCATGCCTCGCGGTCCCTTTTCCGTAGTATAAACGGTTGCAAAAACAATGGCAAAGCAATAAGCGAAATAAAAAAGCGACGAAATGACCCCTGATGTCGAAGGATTCATTCCTAAATCCGTGCTGATATTTGGGAGAAGTAATCCGTAACTGAATCTAGCCAGTCCATAAGCAACAGCAATCATCGTGATACCCGGCGGTACTAATGTAGAAAAACGCATGCTGTGACACCTCCTTTTGTGTATAGAACGATCTTTATAGAAAAAGCCAAAAATTTTTTAGATAGAACGTTTATTATATTTTACACCATTCCTATATTTTTGCACAATCCTATAATTTTACTATTATTAGGATTTATAACTTGTTTTTAAAGAATGATGTGGATTTTTATTTTACGGTTGAGAGCGAAATATAAACATGATAAAAATATAAAGAACGTTCTATTAAACGTTCTATTAACCTGAAAGTAATGGAGACTATATTTTTACGGCCCGTCTTTTATAAATTCACTATAGAAGAAACTAATTTTTCCGATGCTACAGATAAAACGGCCATAATGACAGCAAGTGTGCTTACTCCAAGGTTCGTCCAAATGAATACTTGTCTTTCGGAAGCACCAAGCGTCGTCATTGTACCGGCGCCGACCTGGCTGCTGAACAAAATAGAAGAGGAAAAACATACCCAGGTTGCTCCAAAACACTCGAAGGCTCTTTTTACTCTCGGATTCATCCCCCTGGGCGCTCTACCCTTCTTGCGAAGTTTATTATATAATGTGTAAAAGAATTTGTTAATTTCAGCTCCGAAAAATACATGCCGTTCGCATGATAAAACAAATTGTGCAGGTAAATTCCGAGGAAGAAAGAATCGAAAATGATATATGGGTGAAATTTTCTATCATGGCAACGATGCACCCGGAATATCAAGAGACTAAGAAAGAATTCCGAGAAGTAAACCTTAATTTTGCGAAGAATATATTAAATATGCTTCATCACAATGGGTATTTAGACAATTTTAATATGAAAAACAGCGCGAATTCGTTAATTGTATTCATCCACGGTTTAGTATTTGAATCTGTTATCTATGCTAATTTATATAACGATCAAGTAGTAGAAAACGAAATCAGGGAGTACTTACAAAAAATGTGTAAGTAAAGGAAGCCGGCTGCTCTGTTTTGAATCCTCTTTCCGCTTTTAGAAAAGCGTTTGACTATGAAGCAGTAAATTGGTACTCTCAAAATAAATAGGTTGTTCTATCTAATTAAAGGAGAAGCGGTGCATATGAGTCGATCTGCAAAAAGAGATATATTACTTCAAACAGCGGAGAGGCTGTTCTATGAGCACGGATTTCGCGGCGTCGGATTGAAACAAATCATTAATGAAGCGGATGTAGCCACCATGACTCTTTATAATCACTTTTCTTCCAAAGACAATTTGATTGAAGAAGTACTAAAACAGCGGGAAGAACGATACTGGTCTTATCTGGATTCATATATAGAAATGGATTCGGATTCCCCTTTCATTTTAGCTGTTAAAGCTCATGGTCTTTTTTTAAAAGAACAATCCTACAAAGGCTGCATGTTTTTAAGAGCGATCGAAGATTATGCGGGAACGGATAATGAAATTGAAAATATAGCAAGAGGCCATAAACTCAAACTGCTCCAATATTTTCAGCAGCTGGCTGAGCGGAAGGGTAAAAGCAATGAACGGGATTTAGCCAACCAACTCACCTTGCTTCTTGAAGGAACAACGTCCATGACAACCTTGATCGGGGCGGAGCAAGCAACCGAATATTCCATTTCAATGGCAAAAACGCTGCTTATCCAGCATACATCGTAGGAATGAGCCTTGGATCATAAGAATAAAGAAAAAAAGGGCTGTATCACATGGTACAGCTCCTTTCTATCCCTATTAATACGTTGTCCCTTTGTCTTCTCCTAAAGGCCCTCGATCTGTGCGCAATGGAGAAGGCACCACATCCTGCGGGAGGTTGTGCTCTGAAGCGGAAGCGAAGTACTTTGTTTTGTGACAGCTTTGTCCCAGTCCCATTTTATTCCTAAAAGTATAGGACTCCCCATTGTCTGGCACGTAAACCTGCGAATCGAGACCTTTTTCTTGAATAAAAGTTTTCAATTCATCTCTGGATAACGTCCAGTGGTTGACCTTCCATATGGACGGAAACAATATGGGCCTCCGGAGCTGCTTTGTATCCTTCATAGATGTCATCTTTCCCCATGACGAGAGACCCGCCTTCCAGGAATTGATTATCGCCGCCATTGACAACAATAATTTCCGGCTGACGGGCGTCGATTTCTTTGACAAGATCGTTCCAAACGGTTTCTGTTATATTCATTATATTTGGCGTACTGCTCCTTTATCTTCAAAGCTAAAGGATGAGGCCCCTTTTTTACAATAATGAATGGAAGGCAGCAATCCCCACTGCAGGCCACAATAATCCTGGGGGCGGAACAGCATTGTAAAAAAATCGAAACTAGGATTGAGCCTGCTTCCGGTGTATAATAGGGAAAGGTAAATGTATGTGCTGCGTGCTCTTTGTCCGCACGCAGCATTGTCTTGCGATAACATAAGAAAAGGTTAGGTACTTATACATATGAGGGTTGGAATAATTGGCAATTACGGACACAATAACAACGGAGACGAAGCCATTCTTGCCGGTTTGATTCATCAATTAACGGCGTCCGGTTTCGTAGAAAAAGAAAATATTATCGTCTTCAGCAATGACCCTTCCAATACAAAAGCGAGACACGGAGTGGCATCACATCCGCTGTTATACAAAGAAGGGAATACGGCTAAGTCTGCGCTGAAGACTGTCCGGGAAAGCAGAAAAGTCATGAAACAGCTTGATTTGGTGATCGTCGGCGGCGGCGGACTCTTGATGGATATGTACAAGCGCGACGCGCCACTCTACAGTGTGCTTGGGTTAACGGCCAAAGCGAGCGGCTGCCGGGTAGCGGTTCATGGAGTCGGGGCCGGGCCGATCACGACCAAGATGGGGAGATTTTTTATTAAACGGCTGATCCAGGCGGCGTCCTCTGTCGCTGTCCGTGATGAAAAATCGCGCCGGCTTCTGCGGGAAATTGGTATTTCCAAGGACATTCATGTGATCTATGATCCGGCATTTTCTGTGCCGGCAGGAGTAGCTCACCAGCCGTCCGGCCGCATCAGGAAAGTTGGTGTGACGGCGGTGCCATATTTCAGCAGTCAATACTGGCCGCAGGCGGACCCGGCGAAATACGAAGCCTATCTGAATGGAATGGCCGGTTCTTTAGACGACCTCATAGAGAGAAAAGAGCTGACCATTACCTTTTTCTCGACGAAATATCCAGAGGATGTAGAGGTAACCAAGGATATTGCCGCCCGAATGAATCATCAGCAGCACATCGAGAATCTCGATGAGAACCTGGGGCCGGAGCAGATTGTAGAGACTGCAGCTGCCCAGGATTTAGTGATTGGGACAAGGCTGCATTCGCTGATATTGTCTGTGAACGCCGAAACCCCGATTCTTGGGATTACGTATCATAAAAAAGTAAGAGATTTCATGGAAGAAATAAATAAACCGGAATATGCCGTCGCTGTGGATGACCTTTCCCAGCTGGTGCCGGCGTTTGAGAAAGCGGAATCGGAATGGGAAGAGCTGCAGGTAGAGATAAGCACCCGTTCGAACGATCTGAAAGAAAACGCGGCAGAAGGAATGAATCTGCTTCAACAGAAAGGACAAAACTAGGATGAATGGTGTGAAAGACATGTTTAATCGATATCTGCCAGTAGAGAGAACCAATCATCTGCTGTTAATGGCAACCGTTCTATTGGTAGTGTGGACCTCCTTTGAATTATTGTTTACAAGAATTTGGTCAAACTGGCTGCCCATTGTACCAACACTCTTGGGATACGCAAGTGAAGGACTTTTGCTTGTCATGGCCGCTGTGGTGATCTTTCATCCGGAGCTGGGGCGCAGGCGCCTGCTGCATCGGTTGAAAAACCCATTGAATACAAGCCTGTTCGTATTTTTTGTGTTCGTGTTATTCAGTTTATTTGTGAATAACGTTCCTTTCGCCCAGGGGGTATTCGGGGTCCGTGCTTTATTTCAATTTCTAATTCTCTTTTTTATTCTCCTTGCCATAGATATTCCGGAAAAATGGGTGAAACAGCTGTTTCATATTATTCTGGGGCTTGGGGTGGTGCAGGCCGCAGCCGGGATTTTTGAAATTCTGTTCAAAATCCCTCTCCCTCTAAGAGATGTAGAAGAAAGACGCAGTGTCTCCATAGGAGAAGAAGTCCGAGCGTTTGGTTTTATGGACTCCAGCAACACTCTGGGCGGATACTTAATGGCTGTCATCCTGCTGCTTGCGATTTATTTATTTGTCTACCGGTCGCAGCTCGGCAGAAAACATCTGTTGATCTACAGTCTGATTGGGCTTGTGCTTTTAGCAGGGCTGGGACTTACGTTTTCCCGGCAGGCCTTTCTTGCGATGATTGGATGTTTTGGCTTGGTCGGCCTGATATTCAGAAAAAATAAAGCCTTCCGGATCATGCTATATGCCGCTGTCGGCTTGTTGGTTCTCTTTATCGCAGGGTATGGTTCAGCGCTTCTTTTGTTTGAAGGGTTTGCCCAGCGCAATGCCAATACGTTGGATTTATCGAGTAACTACCGCTACTTGATTGTGTTAAGCGGACTGCTTGTTTTCACGTTCAGTCCGGTGTTTGGAGTAGGCCCCGGCATGTTTGGCAGCAATGCCGCGTTTTTCTTTGATTCTAAGATGCATCAGTTCATGCATGAAGACCTGCCGAGTACCATGAACACAGTAGATAATAATGCGCTATACGTGCTTGTCGAATATGGGGTCATCGGGGTGCTGCTGCTCGGACTCATTTTTGTGGCGATATTAAAAACGATGGCTAAGTTGGCGTCATCCGCTGCTCTAAAGCATCGCTGGCTCGGATTGTTTATCATTACGTTCACCGTGGCCTGGCTGTTAATGGGGACCCTGTCCACTGCCTGGGAAAACCACCAGATTGCACTGTTTTTCTGGTTGTTTCTCGGCATTGCGGTTAATTGGTATAAATACGATAAGACGGAGGAATAAACCATGCGCATTCTCGTTATCAGCAATATGTACCCTTCCGCCCATGCTCCGACCTTTGGGATTTTCGTCAAAAATCAGGTCGAAGCCTTAATGAAAAAAGGCAATCACGTTGAGGTGGCAGCCATCACGAATCCCAAAACAGGGAAAAAAAATGTAGTGAAGAAGTACAGTTCCTGGTTGTGGAGTTCGTTTCGACGCCTGCGTTCCGCCGGGAGTGCTTATGACATCATTCATGCCCACTATGCTTTCCCTTCCGGCATGCTGGCCCGTGCCTTTTACAAACGCTTCGGAACACCTTACATCGTAACGTGTCACGGCGGGGATTTGAACAAAATGGCAAAAAAGGGCCGCTTCTTTCAAAAACAAACGGAACAAATTCTGCAGGACGCCGCCCACGTCATTGTTGTCGGCCAGGATTTAAAGCAGCAGGTTCTGGACGATTACCATGTACCGGAAGAGAAGGTTTCGATGTTCAGCATGGGGGTGGACCGGCGTGTGTTTTACCCCAGGCCGCAGGCTGAAATTCAGGAAACACTAAAACTCTCCCCTTATGAAAAACATATTCTGTTTGTTGGCAATATTATTGAAGAAAAAGGAATAGCTGATCTGGTAGAAGCCTTTCCCAAGGTGAAAAATGAGATGCCGAATGCACGCCTTCATGTGGTAGGACCGGCGAAACAGGAAGATTACCTGCAGCGTTTACAGGAACGTATCCATGAACTTCATATCGCAGAAGCTGTCACTTTCCATGGGCCGAAATCCCAATCCGACGTCGCGGAATGGATGAGTGCGGCCGACGTTTTTGTCCTGCCTTCCCACCTGGAAGGGTTTGGACTTGTTGCGGTGGAAGCGATGGCGTGCGGCACGCCGGTTGTCGGAACAGAGACAGGCGGTCTGGTCCAGGTGCTCGGCGGAGGCGCCGGGGTATTATCTCCGCCGGGTCATCCTGTTTCACTGGCGGAACACATCCTTTATGTTCTGGAAAATAAACAGGAGCGCAAGCACATGATAGAAAAAGGGTACGAGCAGGCAGAGGCCAATGATGCAGAAAACGTGACGGAACACGTTCTTGCCATATACAATGAAGCACAGCAAAGGATAGAAGAATCATGAAACCAAAACAAAAAAAAGTAATGTTTATTTCTTCTGTGGGAGGGCACTTAACCCAATTGATGCAGCTGAAACCGCTGTTTGAGGAGTATGAGTATTACCTCGTAACGGAAAAAACAGAAGTGACAAAGGAGATGAAAAACGAGCACCCGATGTCTTTTCTCATGTATGGGGCCCGTAATTATCCGGTCAGCTATTTGTTTAAGTTTTCCTTTAACTGTTTGAAATCACTGGGGATATTTTTCAAGCAAAGACCCGATGTTGTCGTGACAACAGGCGTTCATACCGCGGTGCCGATGTGCTACATTGCGAAACTTTTCCGCAAAAAAGTCGTCTTTATTGAAAGCTTCGCCAAAACCTCGTCCCCGACGTTATCAGGAAGACTTGTGTATCCGATAGCAGATCTTTTCATCGTTCAGTGGGAAACGATGCTGGCACACTATCCCAAAGCAGTACACGGGGGGTCGATCTATTGATTTTTATTGTGCTTGGAACCCATGAACTTCCCTTTACCCGGCTGCTCGACGAAACCCAGCGGCTGCTTGAGGACGGGATGATCACCGAGAAGGTCATCGTCCAGTCCGGCCATACTGCTTTTACGAGTGACGATATGACGATTACACCGTTCCTTCCGTTTGAGGAGATGGAGCAAACGTTTGAGGAGGCGAGAGTGATTGTGTCGCACGGCGGCACCGGTTCGATTATTACCGGGGTCAAAAAAGGGAAGCCTGTTATTGCCGTCCCGCGCCTGAAGGAATACGGGGAGCATAATGATAACCATCAGACCGAAATTGTCGAACAGTTTCAATCAACCGGCCATATTATCGGCATCGAAACCCCCGCGGAGCTGTCCGAAGCGTTAAAACAGGCAGAAACGTTTGAGCCGGCCCCGTTTGTGAGCGGAAGAGACCAGATTTTGGACATGCTGAGGGATTATATCAACCGCGTATAACCGCTCCTCCGAAAGGAACGTGTATGACATGAAGGGCAAAAGGTTAATCCAGGCGATCGGCGCTGTGGCAGTTATCAATTTACTTTCACGTTTTCTCGGGATTTTCCGTGAAATTGTGATCGGCTATCAATTTGGAACAAATGATGCTGCCGATAGTGTCATCACAGCCTATACGCTCCCGAATTTTTTCTATGTGGTGGTGGGAGGAGCCATTACAACCGCCTTTATTTCCGTATACACGAAAATCGATGGACCGCTCGGGCAGCGGGAATATCTGGAGCGTGTATTCGCCTGGCTTGCTGTCGGACTGATCGTATTTAGTGCGGGGCTCGTCTTATTTTCAGAACAGATCATCGGGCTGCTTTTTTCCGGCTTGTCTGAAGAGAATTTCCGCCTGACAGCGGATTTATTCCGGGTGATGGCCCCGGCCACTTTCTTTTTAATGATATCGATGTGGCTCACCGGCATTATGAATGTCAATGACCGATTTGCGTGGGCTGCTACCGCTACCCTGCTCTTGAATGGATCTTTTCTTGCGATTGCCGTTCTCTTTTTCCCCTGGCTCGGCGCCTATGCTCATGCCTGGGGAGCGGTAATCAGTGCCATGCTGATGTGTATCTTTCTCGTTTACTTAATCCGCCGGGAGAAATTCTTTCATTTTGGTTTTCGGTTCAAGCGGAGTCCCGAAACCTGGCGGACATTTAAACTGGCGGTCCCGATTCTGCTCGGCGGGGCAACCCTGCAGCTCTATTTTTTGATACACCGGGTGTTTGCCTCTTATCTGGAGGAAGGGTACATTTCGGCTTTAAATTATATGTCAAAAATAGTACAGTTGCCGCAGAGTGTATTAATGATGGCGGTAACGACCGTTGTTTACCCAATGCTGTCCAGAAAGGTGGCAGCCGGGGAAAAAGAAGGGATCAGCGGTCTGTATGGAAAAGGACTGCGCTGGATGGGCATTGCGATTCTGCCGGTAACGGTATTTGTCGTATTTTTTGCCGAAGACATTATTCGTGTTATTTTCCAGTATGGCAGCTTTACGGATCAATCGACCGCCATGACGGCCCCGTTATTGAAAATCCTCGTGATCGGCATGTTTTTTCATGCGGCAAATCTGTATGTGACCCGGTTTTTCTATGCTTATGAGCATTCGATTTATCCAGTGGCGGTCAGTCTGCTGTCGGTTCTTGGCATAAATGTTGGTGTTACGCTGTTATTGATCGAACCATTCGGAGCCGAGGGCGTAGCGTGGGGCACGTCGGTTGCGTCGATATGCAACTTTGGTCTGCTCCTTTTCGGTACGCAATATGTGTTAAAATTGCATAAGGTATCGGATGTCAAATGGAGAGAAAATTTAGGGAAACTTGCCGCACTGCTTGCTCTGATGGGAGGTTCGCTTTACGGAGTGAAGCAGCTGCTGTCTGCAGGCGGTCCTTACATAACACTGATCCTTGGAGGAATCGCGGCAGCCGTTCTGCTTTTATTGTTCATGAGACTGCTGCGGTTCAGGGAAATAGATGACTTGATGAATTATGTGAAAGAGAAGGTTGTGAAAAGAAGATGAATTTAGCCGTTATTGGGACAGGGTATGTCGGTCTCGTATCCGGTACCTGTTTTGCCGAACTCGGCAACCGGGTGATCTGCGTCGACAATATGACGGAAAAAGTCGAGCGATTAAACCGTAATGAGATTCCAATTTATGAACCGGGCCTGGAAGAGCTGGTCCGAAAAAATAAAGAAGAAGGACTGCTTTCATTTACGACTGATATTGGCGGGGCTGTTCGTCACTCCGACATTATTTTAATTGCGGTCGGCACGCCGGAAACGGAAACAGGGGCAGCCGACTTGTCCTATGTTTATGGCGTCGCCGAGGAAATCGGCGGGACGCTGGACGATTCTTATAAAGTGATTGTTAATAAATCAACCGTCCCGGTAGGAACAGCGGAAGCAGTCGAGCGTATTATTCAAAAACGCCAGCCTGCCGCAGCTATTGATGTTTGTTCCGTCCCGGAATTTCTGCGCGAAGGCTCTGCGGTCAAAGATACGTTTCACCCGGACCGCGTCGTGATCGGAGCTGCCTCCGATCGGGCAGCCGCCCTGCTGAACGACCTGCACCGCCCGCTTACAGAACAAATTGTCGTGACCGACCCGCGCAGTTCGGAAATGATAAAATACGCCTCCAACGCTTTTTTAGCGACAAAAATTTCGTTCATCAATGAAATAGCAAATATATGTGATATCTATGAAGCCGATGTCAATGCCGTAGCCAGAGGAATGGGCCTGGATCACCGGATCGGACCGAAATTCCTAAATGCCGGCATCGGCTACGGCGGTTCCTGTTTTCCAAAAGACGTCAAGGCTCTGAAATATTTAGCGGAGGAAAAAGAGTATCATCCGTCACTGCTGCAGGCGGTCAATGACGTGAACGAACAGCAGAACCGGCGGATGATTGAGCACCTTGTCCGGATTTTCGACGGTGATATCAGCGGCTTAAGAATCGCTATCCTGGGACTGGCGTTCAAACCTAACACCGATGACATCAGAGAAGCCCCGGCGCTGAAAATCATTCAGGAACTAGAGGAACAGGGGGCAAAAATTCAGGCGTTTGATCCAGTAGCGGCAGAGAATGCAAAACAAATCATCAATGCCGATATATCCTATGCCGAGACGGCTCTGGACGCCCTGAAAGATGCCGATGCCGCCTTTTTAGTGACTGAATGGGCCGAATGCAAAGCACTCACGCCCACCCAGTTTAAAGAGCAGCTAAACCGGCCGGTCGTTATCGATGGAAGAAACGCCCTCGATGCCAAAGCCCTGAAAGCCGAAGGAATTATCTATCACGGGATTGGAAGGAAATAATGTTTTTGAAGGGAGATGGAGACGTAATGGGGAAGCAATGGAAGTATGTCGTACTTAGCGGAAGTATTCTCGGAGCACTGGTACTGGCCGGCTGTTCAAGCAGCGGAGCCGAAGCTGATCAATCGGAAGAAGCAGCCAGCGTCGACTGGACGGAGGACCAGGTGGCGGAGACTGAAGAAAGTGTCAACGAAACCGAGGGGCGCATGGAGGAACTCGAAAGTGATATCCGTGCCCTCGGTGCCGGAGAACCAAGCATCCCGGAAGACCCAATTTATCCGGACGTTGCTGCCGACTATTTTGCTTTTGAAGAAATACAATACTTATCGAATCAAGATGTCATCAGCGGCTATCCAAGCGGCAATTTTGAACCGGGTGACACCATCACCCGGGCTCAGACCGCAAAAATGCTGACCTCCGCGCTGGACCTGGAAGCACCGGACGATTACGACATTCAGGTGAACGATGTCAGCCCAGACCATCATGCCTATGAGGAGCTCGCCGCCCTCGAATATCATGGCATTATGACCGGGAACAATGGCGAAATGATGGCCGGGGAAGGACTGAAGCGCTCCCAGATGGCAGCCCTGCTCGTCGAAGCCTACGAGCTCCCGGACGCCGAAACCACCCACAGCTTCACCGACATCGGCGAAGACTACCCGAACTTTGAAGAAATCAACATCATCGCTGATCAGGAAATCACCTCCGAAGCCGGTGACGCCTTCCGTCCGAACGAAACCACCACCCGTGCCCAGTTTGCCCTGTTTATGTCACGTACCATGGACGCTTATTTTATCGAAAAAGAAGAATAGAGTCTCTCCGGCGGCTGGCACCGCCGGTTTTTTTGTAATAAGGGACAATTCAGCCGGGATAAGGAGTAAAATGGATGGGACGAGGAAGAACCGTGCTGAGACAAGGAAGAACGAAGCTGAGGTAATGAAAAAAACGAAGGTGGTAAGGAGTAAACACCGCCATTCAAGGAAAAAATTTTTTGTCGAAGCCGGATCTTCAAGAGTTTTTAATTTTTATCCTTGAATAGGGGTTTCTGGTTTCTGGGGTCCCGGCTTCAAGGCTTTCCGTTGAGCAGCATCCCCCTGGCCATCAGGCAAAGCCGTTAGTTATCATTCGATTTCTTTTTGGCCACCATGGTCCATAAGCCTAGCAGGAAGTAGAAAAGGAGGGTTAACATAATAATCCAAAAATAAGGTTCATTAGTTGGACCAGAGAGATCTACAAAGGAACCGACGCAAAAAATAATAATAGGGAAGGCAGCCATGACGGGGCCCAATAAAGCATTATCCGTATCCCCAGTAATCAATTCGAGTAATGAAGTGATAATAAACATAAATAAAAGTAGAGAACCTACCCACTTGTCGCCATTTGTTAAACCGCTGGCCTCAAAGAGTAAAAAATATAATATACCCAGGGACGCCCCTGTGTGTAGTATACTGAAGAGTCGGTTCTCCACAGACTTCATATCAATACCCCCTCTCACCCATGGTGAATATTAGGTTAGATAGACACATCGAATATCCTTTTGTGCTCGGAGCAGCTGTTTAAAGCGGCGGATATCTTCTTCGGAATGGTAAAAATGCTTCGGGAGCACCATTGTTTTTTGGTTCGTAAGATATAGTTGGAAAAGCTCCGGCTGTTCATAAATACGACGCATCTGTCTCCATTTAACAAAATCGTCATGGTGCTCCTGCCGTTGCTGCACACCTGCAGGGGAAAAGGTGAAGGTAACCTCCTCTTCAGTAAACGACTCTTTCTGAAGTTTTTTGGTGATGCTGCGTTTGATGATATGTTTACCGAGGATCCTGACTACACCGGCACTAAGCAAGGCCGACAAGACAGACAGCCCAAAGCCCTGCTCCATTCCGTCTGAGAATAAGAGAAACAAAAGGACAAACATAAATAGAAAACTAGTGTTGAAGAAATTTCTTCTATGATACATGTGATGGGCGACGACATCTTCCAAAGTGAAACGCCCTTGTATAGAAAACTCATTAGTCTCCATTCTGTATTCCTTCCTTTCTCCTCTAAAACGATTCATATTTTAACAGAAAATAACATTTCTTTCATTAAATTTCTTTCAAAACTGCTGGGGGAGGATAAAATCCCCGAAGACGAGGAGTAAATTCGCTGGGACAAGGAGAAAACAAGCTTAGACGATAAAAAAAATGGCTGAGATAAGGAGAAACGGGCTGTTTGTAATGAGTAAATGCCAGGTGGTAAGGAGAAAATTTCGGCTTATGATTACGAACCCGGCGGATTATGGACCGGAGATCGTAATGGTTCCGGAGGAGAGGTCCAGCCGCTGTTGTAAGGTTTCATCGATATGTAGTTCAACAGGCTGGGAAGGACAATCTTCCTCTTTAAAACGATAAATGACGCTGTTGATCGTCCCTCCGGCAGGGGCGCTTTTTTCAAAGGAATCCGAGGTTACTTGAATGCCTTCATGGAAATTCTCCAGTTTCCCCTGACGGTGCACCTGATTCGGAAGCGGGGAATATTCGCGCTGGGTTTCGACTAGTCTTACTTCCAAGGTGTCTTCATCTACAGCGATACGGGGGTCATTTTCAAATTCTTCGAGCGGCTGCTCATTGATAGCTGATAATTCCATTGAGCTTCTGCCAGCTGCTGAAGCTGTTTTTCGTTCAAAATATTGACGACCTTTTCTGCTGTTTTTTCATAATCGGTAACCTTTTGTTCCATTCGTTCTATTTCATTCTGTAACGAATTAATCGTTTCCTCCTGCTCGGAGATCTTATCTGCCCTTGTCGTGTCTGGCGATTCTGTCTCTGGGCTGCATCCGGTCAACAGGATCGCGAGCCCAATGAAAGCAATCAAGTTTTTCACTGCTTCTCTCCCTTTCTTTCCTTCAATTCCTTTATATTCCATGATAAAATGATACCCTTCAAGAAACAATCCAATGTTGCATATAACAAAAAAAGAAAGAAGGGAAATAATGTCAGCGAAGGATACGGTCACCCTGATTATTGCAGTCATTTTCTTTATTTTAACGGTCCCTTTATTTCTAAAAATGGTGGAGAATAAAAAAGGAAAAATACTTATGGCGGCGGTATTAGTTTTCCTTTTTCTCTCCGTGGCCGCTGGTTATTCTTTTTATAAAGATAAAATGGCGCTGCAGGCTTCAGTGGGAACGGACAATCTGATTAAAGTACGTCAAACAATCGCCTTGTTGGATAAAGATACAGTGAAGGAGGCTGCGGCGGCAGATGATATGGAAGCCGGCCGTTATATGAAAGAGCTGGAACAGCATCGTTCTTTTTTTATGAATACGAGCAATGGAGCCCGTTTGGGTCAGATGCTACATGCCATTCATAGAGAATATAAGCGTTTGGAAGAAGCGGAAGGTGCAGGGGAAAAGCGTGATCGTCAGGAAGCCGCATTAGAACAGGCAGCGGAAGCACGGGAAAGCTTAACGAGACTTGAAGAAGAGCTGGGGGAAGAAAAGCAGCAATGGTATAAAGCGTTTTATGATCCAAGCTCAGACGCGTCCTATTTGAATGAATAAATGTTGCAAGCGAGAAGAAATAGCATGTAGTAATAATAAATTCCACAAGCGAGGCTGAAAACCATCTCCTCAAGAAATAATAAAAATATCAATATCGAAATCAAAATAGGTTTTTTTCATACAATAGGTAGGGGGTGAAAAAATGCCGAGAATAAAATTTACAAATTCGGACGTTAACTTAATGGCGAGGCTGATGAGAGCGGAAGCCGTAGGAGAAGGACAGCTGGGAATGTCGTTTGTCGGAAATGTAGTGGTTAATCGTGGTGTAGCGGACTGTTTAGATTTCACGGATGTAAGGACCATATCAGAAGTCATTTATCAAGTACAAGGAGGAAATTATACATTTGAAGCTCTCCAAAAAGGTAGTTTATTTTATCAAAGAGCGAGAAATGTTGAGAAAAGATTAGCAAGAAAAACGTTGAATTATTGGAGGCAGCATCCGGCGAAATATTCTCTCTGGTATTTCAATCCATCTGGCCCATGTCCTTCCACGTGGTTCGGCCAACCTTTTGCTGGTCAATACAAAAATCATTGTTATTATGAACCAGAAGCTGGAACCTGTCCGAGTGTGTATTGAGTTTATATTTTAACTAGGAAAACACGCGAAGAGCGCATTTCCTCAGCAGGGATTTGCGCTCCTTAAATTTGGACGCATCCGGTATGTAATCCGACAGTGCCTGCTGCATCGTCTGGATGCTTTCATTCTATGCTCAAAGCCAGCCTCACAGCCCCTCTCCAAACATGCTGCAATCACTTAACTGTATTTTATAACTTGATTTTTCAACTTTATTGTATAGGAGTGGTTTTGTGGATAAAAGAATAGAAGAGTTGATAGAGTATGCGAAAACGAGCCTTGGCTTAAATCATTACAGTCTACTTACCTTTCAAATCTGCCGGTCGGTCAATGCTTTTAACGAAACGATATACGAATTAAGGATGGAATGGCTTCCACCTCATGTGAAGGAGCGGGAAGAAGACGGACTTAACCCGGAGGGAACGGCTGTCGTTGATATCAACATACATACTCATCAATTTCAAAATGTTATTTTTGTAGGAGGTACGTCCTTTGCGGATGGAAGCAGGTTTGGAGATGCAGATAAGCAGGACATTATCAACTGGGTGGAAAAAGAAACAGGATTGGAATATAAAAAGCAGTTCCAGCTTGGCAAAGAAGAAAAACACAAGTACCAGTTCGAGGAATGTATTGACGGAATAAATGTTTCTCCTTCCGGATCGATAGAAATCCACTTTGATGAGAATGGAAAACTTACTTTATTTTCAATGGACGGCCACTTTCCCTCGGAGGATAAGGTACAGAAGGAAACGTTTTCGTTAAAATGGGAGGAAGTCGAACCGTTTGCTAAACAGCAGGTGAAGCTCATGGCGTTTCCTTCCTCGGAGCAGGAGAAACTCATCCCTGTGTATGGGATAGAGGAAGTCTATGTGACGAACGATGGTCCATCCACCATCCCTTTTGAGTTTTTTGGGGAAAGAAGATCTTATTTACAGGTGAACCAATTATTGGGATGGCAGACACCGGCAGAGGAAGCCTTTGAAGGCAGCTCCATTGATTTACAGGAAGAAGTAACGGCTGAACAGGCCTTCTTCCATGAACCACATCCTGCTACTTTTCCAATTACTGCTGACGAGCAAAAACGAGCCATTCATGCTGTTACTACCCTGATGCGCCAGGAATTCCCACAGGATAGTGGAACATGGGTGCTCAAGACCCTGCATCGTGATCAGGGATACATTCTTGCCACGGTGAAACCTGCCACACCAGACCAACGGATTTTGGAGCGAAAGGTGAAAGTCATCCTCGACGCAGAAAGCCTGCATACCGTAAATTATATCGATAATAATTTCTTTCTAGACATGTATAAGGATTACGAAGGACCTGAAAAAATTACGATTAGTAAAGGGGAAGCCTACGAGAAAATGAAGCAGGAAGTAACAATAACCCCGGTATATGTGTATGATTTTGAGACAGGCCAGTATATATTATGTGGAAAAATCGACTGTGCTCACGGTATACACGCCGCAAACGGCAGGGTCTTCTTATTGGATAACTTGTAGGGACTCCTCATTGTCACCGCGAAGCAGGACAGGACTCACATTTTTTGAGGAGTAATAAGGAATCAGGCCGGGGCGATAAGTAAATAAGGCGGGATGAGGAGAAAACAAGCTGAGTCGATGAGTAAATCGGCTGAGATAAGGAAAAATGCGTTGTTGTAATCAGAAAGTGTTCGGTGATAAGGAGAAAAATTCTGTTTATGATTACCCGAAAAAACGGTTCTGTCCTTTTGATTTCTTTATTTGAACGAATTAAAGCGCAAAAAAAAAGAAGAGTTTTCCACCCCTTGCTGGTACACTAAATGCTATAAAAAAAGGGGGGGCACTCATGAACAATAAAACTATTGGGTTGTGTCAAGGAATAGCATTATACATTGCAGCTATTTTAGGGTCAGGTGTTCTTTTTTTATCGGGGGTAACTGCCTCAATAGCGGGCCCAGCATCTATTGTATCCTGGCTTATTGTTATTTTAATTAGCTTTCCGCTTGCTTATTCCTTTACTAGTTTGGCACGGCAATATCCTAATGCTGGTGGAGCAGCAACCTTTGTTAGACAATCTTTTGGATATCATCTTGGTAATATCGTTGGGTGGTTTTACTTTGTAACAGCGGCAGTTGGTCAAACAATTGTGTCCTTAACCGGTGCTTTTTACATCAGTCAGGCATTTGGATTTTCGCATGTTGAAACAACTTTAATTGCTGTCTTTATTTTGGTCATTGCGGGTGTTTCCAATTATTACGGCGTAAATGTCAGTGGTAAAGTTGCGTTGATTTTAAGTTCTTTATTACTGATTCTATTAATAATAGTAGTATTTATGGCGTTTCCAATAATACAATGGGCGAATTTTGTTCCTTTTGTCCCAAATGGATGGTTTTCTGTCGGCAGTGCTATGACGGTTATCTTTTGGTCTTTTTTTGGCTGGGAGGCGATTTGTAGTCTGGCAGAGCACTTTAAAAGGCCTGAAAAAGATATTGTCAAAGGAGCTGTTATTAGTGCCGTTGTCATTGGTTTCTTATTTTTTGCGTTAAGTCTTGTTACTATAGGAACGGCCACGTATGGCAGTCAGGAAAGCAATCTGTCTCCTATTGGTGTTATTATGGGAGATACAGCAGGCATAGGTGCCAAAGTCGTCACGGCTGTTTTAGCGCTGATTATTTGTACAGGGACAGTGAACGCTTTTGTAGCCAGTCTAACGCAATTAGGATATTCACTAAGCAGGGATGGTGCTTTTCCAAAAATTTTTTCAATGCTGCATGAAACTACTCAAGTTCCAAGACAAATGGTGTGGTTTGTTATCTGTTTTTCAACAGCAGGTGTTTTAATGACGAAGACTCTGTCTCTGACATTTGATGATATTTTGTTTATACCCACTTCTCTTGGAATCCTGGTTTATGTTCTTTCAATGGCAGCAGGCGTTAAATTATTTAGGAAGAACACATCGGCATGGTGGGCGTCTTCCATCTCTTTCATTTTATGTTTGCTTGTGATTCCCTTTTTTCAATTTTATATATTCGTCCCGTTAATTGTTGTGGCTATATATATCATTTATATGATGATGAATAAAAAGATTTTTGGCCTGTAAAGGGAGGTTAAATCTAATGAAGGATCCAAATAACCTTTCCAAAGATACCATGTGGAAAGCAACAGTAACATGTGATTCAGCATATGACCGGATATTCTTTTATGCAGTGAAGACAACTGGAATCTTCTGTCGGCCTTCTTGCAAGTCTAAGGT
The DNA here is from genome assembly GCF_000429685.1 of Salibacterium aidingense DSM 18341. GTDB lineage: Bacteria > Bacillota > Bacilli > Bacillales > Marinococcaceae > Salibacterium > Salibacterium aidingense. The sequence continues at coordinate 43,568 of NZ_AUCI01000017.1, read as the reverse complement.
TCCGAATTGTGAAAATGTATCCTTTTTTTCAAATATAAACGAAGTTCAAAGGGCAGGCTATCGACCATGCAAAAGATGCCGGCCGGATTTAAATATAAAAATTTATGATCCATTCGAATCTGTTTTGGAAGACACTATGCGATTGATAAAAAATAATTATGTTCACAACATGTCTTTACATGAAATGGCATCAAGGGTAGGAGTTAGTCGTTTTCATTTAAATCGTATCTTCAAAGAAAGAACAGGATATACTCCCCGAATCTATTTAGAAAAAATCAGGGTAAAGAAAGCGAAGGAACTTCTTTTAACGACGGATCTTAATTGTATGGAGATTGGTTATCAAACAGGTTATCAAAGCATCTCTAGCTTTTATCATGCATTTAAACGAAATACAGGACTTTCACCGGGCCGCTTCCGTACTTATCATTCTGAAAATACCGTAAACCAAGGAAATCGAGGAGGGGAATGACGTCTTTGATGATGCATGTCATTAGCACATAATAATGAGATAACATTTAGATAGAACTATATGTTTTTTTAGTAAATATCTGCTAATAATTTTTATGGAAGAATACAGGAAGGGAGAATGATAATGAACAATAAAATATCACTAATTCATTCAGCAGCGTTAGCTCCAACGGATTACGCCTATGCCAGTCGAGTACCATCGGGAATGAATGTACTATACCTGGCAGGCGCCTGTCCTCTTAATAAAGAGGGAAAAATACTTCATCCTAATGATTACGAGCTTCAAGCTGAAACCTGTGTCGTGAATTTGAAAGAAGCACTGAAAGAGTGTGGTGCTTTATTGGATAATGTTGTCTACACAAGGGTTCTTTTTTGCGTCTCACGATCGTTCAGATCTGGTAACAGCGTGGGATACCATCAGAAATAAATTTGGTGAACACGATGTGCCAAGCACCTTATCTGGAGTTACAGTATTAGGGTATTCCAATCAATTAGTGGAAATCGAGGCTGTAGCAGCAATCGAAGACTGAGGGAAAGCTCATTTCCTCCTTAAACGCCCTAATTAAGAGAAAGGCAGCTGCAAGAACGGAACAAATGATTAAAATTATAAAATCGATTAAAAAGAAGCTGGGGGGAAGAAAATTAAGTGTTTTTTCTATTTGCCGGACTATTAGCCATCATCGTTACTACTATTTCTATAGAGCTGAAACTGAGGAAAGCCAACGAACAAAACGAAAAAATGATTGAATTATTAAAACAAATAAAGGAGAAGCAATAATTAGAATTATGTTTCATTGGCTGAAAAATTTTCTCACCGGAAAAAAGACGGTGGTGATTCTTCATACCATCTATCCAGGCGAAGCGTTTCGGGTGGAACAGGCATTGCAGGAAGCAGGCATTTGGTGCGGCAAAGATATTGGTGGAACGGGAGATGTTTCCTATTCCACGAGAAACGTCACCAAGCTTTCTGTGAAAACAGAAGAGGAACACAAAGCAAGAGAAATTCTCCGAAACATTCAGAGAGACTAGTCTTATTTTGAGCCTCAAGCAGAAAAATTGGCGGGGCAATAAGGAATGAAGCTGGGACAACAAGTAAAAAAGCCGGGATGAGGAGAAAACAAGCTGAGTTGATAAGTAAATTGGCTGAGCCAAGGAGAAACGGGCTGGCGTAATGAGAAAATGCTCTGAGACAATGAAAAACTCTTGTTTATCAGCCGAAAAAATGGATCTGTCATTCTTTAGTGGTCGTCACGCTCCTAATGAGAGATTCAGCCGTCCCACTTCGATATAAACCTCGACTGCCTGGGATGGGAAATCTTACAGTACTGTTAGTTGTCCTATCTGCTTATTTTTGGAATAAAGGAAAAATTTTTACATTTTTCACGATGCCGATGTTTTATGTTTGTTATACTGTGATTACATTTATATAAGGAAGAAGGGAAGAGGGAGTGAAGAATTTACCGATTAATTTACAGGAGAAATTATCTAAGTTTCAAGATCAATGGTCTCCCAAAGTAATTGCTGAAATGAATGATTATCAATTTAAATTGGTCAAAGTACAGGGGGATTTTGTTTGGCATAAGCATGAAGATACAGATGAAGTCTTTATTGTCATAGAAGGTCATTTAATCATTGAATTTCGTGAGGGAGAAGTGATTTTACAGGAAGGCGAAATGTTTGTTATTCCCCAGAATGTTGAACATAAACCCTATGCAGAAGCAGAATGCAAAATGTTGCTTGTAGAACCTAAAGGTGTGATTAATACCGGCCAGGAAAAAACGGAGCAAACTGCGGAAAATGATGTGTGGATTTAACCCTTGCAAGAAGAGAATTTTTTAGTTTGGAAAAAGCTGAACTCCCCCCAAATATACGAAGATTGCGGATAGTGTTCTTGCCTATTTTTTCATATGGGGGCACTGCCCTCTTTTGTATTCTTGCTCTCCTATTCCCAAACTCTTACAAAATACAGAGATCCGCCGTATACTATGCCCAGGGAGGTGATCTCATGGCATTAGAAAAGAGGGAGATCAATGATGAAATCTGGCAGGCGATTATCGAAAATGATCCTGCTTTTGATGGTATTTTTTATTACGCTGTAGAAACCACAGGTATATTTTGCAGGCCTTCGTGTAAATCAAGGGTCCCGAACAAGAAGAACGTACGAATTTTAAAAAATGCCCAGGACGCCCTCTTGGAACAATATCGTCCCTGTAAACGCTGCAGGCCGGATAATCTTCAACTTCCAGATGAAGAATGGATTGAGCAGATCGCGACTTGGATTGATACGCACTATAGGGAATCCCTGACCCTTGAAAAGATGGCAGAGCTTTTCCATGGCAGCCCTTATCATCTGCACCGAACCTTTAAACGAATCAAGGGAGTGACGGTTTCCGACTATACACAGCAGATTAGAATTTCTGAAGCCATGAACCTGCTTTCTTCTAACGCCAAAACAGTGAGGGAGATTGCTAATTTGGCAGGCATTCCCAATGCTTCTTATTTTGCAACATTATTTCACCAAAAAACCGGGCTGACACCTACCGAATACCGCCAAAGAAAATCTACCAGGGGGAGGAACCAGCATGAGCCAACGTCATAAACAAATTGTTTATTGGACCATGTTCTCTCATCACTCCTGGCAAATGTATATGGGGGCTACGTGTAATGGATTGTGTTATGTGGGATCTCCTAATCAATCATTGGATGCATTAGAAAGATGGGCGGAGCGCCAATTTCCTGACTATGATTTACTTCAGGACGATCTCCAATTAAAGCCTTATGTTTCCCAATTCAAACAGTATTTAGAAAAACAACGTACAAGCTTCGAGCTCGCGATTGATCTTCACGGGACAACGTTTCAACGGTCCGTCTGGCATGTATTAAGCAGTATTCCATATGGCCAAACGATGTCTTATTCAGAGGTGGCCAAGCATATACAAAAGCCGGAGGCGACTCGTGCTGTTAGTAAAGCAATAGGTGCCAACCCTGTTCTTATCGCGATCCCTTGTCATCGTGTCATTGGCAAAAACGGCGGGTTAACAGGATATCGAGGAGGACTCGAAATGAAAACAAAATTACTGCAATTGGAAGAGGGCAAAGGCGCGCTAGTGGAATAGTGCGTCTTTTTTATTAGGCTGTAGAGGAATTTATTGACTTTCGAATATACTCAGTTAAACTGATTATATAAATAACTGATTAAAAGTTGGTGTCTATGTTGTTCCTTCAAGAATCCTATGGTTTTTTACTTGCAAAAGCAGAAGAAGAAATGGAAGTACGCTTTATGGAGAAACTAGCACCTTTAAAACTGAATGCCAGACAATTTGGGATTCTTCAGTACCTTGAGGAATATCCTCATTCCTCCCAAAAACAAGTAGGAGAAGCGCTGCACATTGATCGAACCACCATGGTGGCTCAAATTGATTATCTGGAAAGTATTCTATGTGTTCAACGGTCGAGGAATCCAAGGGACAGGAGATCCTTTGGATTAACTCCAACAGAACAGGGACGGGAAAAATTAAAAGTTGGACGCAGCTGGCTTGAAAAAACCGAATTGGATGTCCTTTCAAGTCTGACAGAGAAGGAACAGAGAGAGTTAAAGTCCATTTTATTAAAAGTCTGGGCAGCCATTCCGAAGGGAGAAAATGAATGAATCGACTTGATTATTTTAAAGCAAGGCTAGAAGCAAATATGAGTCCGATGGAATACCGTACGGCTAAAAATGAAAACCCAGAGAATTATGTGCTGGTGGATGTCAGAGTAGGGCCGGCTCCAGTCAGAAACGAGATAGCAGAAGGGGCGCTGGTTATTCCTTTAGACGAATTACAAGATAGAATGCCGGAACTTCCCAAGGAGAAAACCATTGTCGTGTATTGTTGGGACACTTGGTGTACCCTTGCTTCCAAAGCTGCTGTCCTGCTGCTTGAAAATGGATATGATGCAAAGGAACTTTATGGAGGAATGGCCGCCTGGAAAACCCTCGACTTCCCAACGTCAGCATTATCAGAAACAGCCTCATTTTCCGACGGGAGCAGCGGTGTGGACTGTGAATGCTAGGAACCTATCGAGAATTGTCATGTTTCATTGGCTGAAAAATTTACAATTACTCTTCCTGCCATCTATCCAGGGGAAGTATCTCGGGGGAATAGGTTATGCGGCTGGGACGATAAGAAAATCAGCCGAGACAAGGAGAAAACAAGCTGAGTTGATGAGTAAATCGGCTGGGACAAGGAGAAACGAGCTGCCGTAATGAGAAAATGCTAGATGGTAAGGAGAAAACTTCTGTTTATAATTACTAACGGGATACTTTATGGTCCGGTGATTATAATATTCCCTGACGCCAGGTCCAGCCGCTCCTGTAAAGGTTCATCGATATGTATCTCGACCGGCTGGGAAGGGAAATCTTCCTCATCAAAACGGTAAATAACGCTGTTGATTATCCCTCCGGCAGGGGCGCTTTTTTCATAGGAATCCGGCGTCACTTCAATGCCTTCATGGAAATCGTCGAGTTTACACGGGAGGGGGATGCTGACTTCTCACCATTCCATTTAAAACATTCTTTGAAGGGCCCGTGTCCGCCTTCCTTTATTAATAAGTCACACTTATAAAAGTGGAAACATTCCCTCCTTTATCAACCAAATGAAGAAAAAATTTAAAAGTTTTTAATCCCTTTTTTTCTATAATCGTTCAGCCTGCTTATTATGCAACCACGGAGTTGCTCATGTTTTACAGGCAACGCCTATACTTTATTATGAATTGGAGAGTCACAATAGCAGTCTTCGACGATACATGCGGCAACCTTATTCAGATATTGCAGCAGTAATTTCATGCCTAATTTATATATCAGAATTTTACACCCTTCCTTCCTAAAAAACCCCGGTGCTCGCGAGCACCAGGGTTCCTTCTAGGATTCTATCGTTCGACGATAGTAATGTTGGTGTAATAATGGGTAAGAATATCGCGGTAGTTCATACCTTGGCGCGCCATCTCATAGGCGCCCCACTGGCTCATGCCGAGACCGTGGCCCCAGCCGCTGCCGGTAAACTGATACGCGGTGGCGGCGGTGGAGAGGTATTCGACGCCTGACGTTGTCCGCACGGCGAGATTGTCATAGGCGATGACTTCATCGGAGCCGTCGGCCTGACGCATGTCCATTCCCATTGCCGAATCATAGCTTTCTTCCGAACCATCCGCTGTTTTCACCGTGACGCTGCTGCTGTCTTCTTTCGAAAGATCAAACATCGTACTTTTCAGGGTAGAGCCGAGCGCCCAGCGGATCGAGTCCGCTGACGAGCCGTCGGGGATGATTTTCTCCTGGGTTTCCCCGGTGTCCTCATTTACCCCGGTAGCCCGCAGCTGCTGAACACGGCCGGCTTCACTTTTTTCCAAGACTTCCAAATTGGACAGCTCCCAGTCACTGTCCGGAAATACCGCATCACTTACGGCATCCCGATCAATTTCTTCGGTCCATTCATTATTCGGGTTCGCGTTGTGGGTATCATAAGGGTCGTCCACTCCGCGGATATAAGCCACCTCGTTCGACCAGACATTTTCGCTGTCGTCGGTATGACCGCCGGAACTGGCGTGAAAGTACGCATAAATCAGATTGCCGTTATGCTCGGCATAAATCCCTTCCGTTTCGCGTACCGCCTGATTGCTGCGGCTGCCTTCCCCGGAACGGCCGTGATACACCTGATGGGTCGTGGTATCATATAAAAATTCGTTGGAGTCCATGTTTACTTTGGCGTAATTTCGTGCTGCCACCGCCTGAGCCTTCAGTGCTTCCAGCGGCCAGGAGGACGACATCTCATGAGGCACGACCCCTTTTAAATAATCTTCCATGTCGAGTACATTAAAAAGCTGGAGCCGTCCGACGGTTTCTTCCTCATCGTCATTTTCCGGGTTCTGTTCTTCCGCATCTTCCGCACCGCCCGGATTGCGCTCTTCTTCCGGTTCAATCACAAAAGATCCCCGGTACGCTGTGGTCTGGAAAGAAGTTCCTGCCCGGAGCACGGAGCTTATAGATACATAGTTATTGCTCGATATACCGTCTTCCTGAAGAGCAAAGCCATCCGCAGAAGTATGCATTTCGCTGTCATCATCGGATATCTTGACGGTGACATCATCTTCTCCGTGGCGGAACTGAATCTCATCATCGATGGCGATCGTCTCTCCGTTTTCGAGATCGACCAATTCATAGGAGCCGTGAATGTTTGCATTAAAATTAGAAGACGGAACCAGTTTAATCGTCATCGGTTCGTCGTAGAAATCCTGCGGTTCTTCCGCGCTGGCTCCGGCAGCGGCAAAGGCAGCAAGAGGAACAGAAAGAAGAACCGCTGTCATTTTTTTATACATACTAAGGGATCCTTTCTATGTACAAGTTTCATTGATTAGTTATTGTTCTCTGCTTCCTGAAGTTCTTCGACATCGTTTTCCAATTCATCAATGCGGTCTTCCAGTGCTTCGATTCGTTCTTCCAGCGGTTCAATCTGGGAAACCACCCAGTCCACACTGGCCAGCACCGGTTCTGAAGCTGCGATGGCCGGGGTAGTGACGATAGCACCAATGGCCAGAATCGAACTCGCGGCGCCGGCTAAAAAGTATCGTTTCATAAGTATAAGAAGCCTCCTTCGTTTCCATGAATCTGTGAAAATGGTAGAAAGTTAATAGTTTTCAGTGCATTTTCACAGGAAATATGTAATAATAAATTGAAACTTTTACTAGAGAAAATTATACCAATTTTTTTTACATCGGAAAAGATTTCTTAAGCCCTAAAAAAGATGAAACCTTAAAGAAAAAACCGACGTCTAACCAACAGGGCAGATTCATAACAGCAAATCTCATAAAAAAATGAGTAAAATTATATGAAGTGGTACTGTTTTGTACAAATTATGATATAATTCGGTGGAATGCGGTTTTTTTACATCTGTTTATACTAGAATTAGAGAAACATCATTCCGACCGGAATTTTTTAATAAATAAACACATAAAACAACTACGAATTGGTAACGGTAATGGAGGAGGCTCAAAATGATCACTGGACTGGCGCTGACAACTTGTTTTCTGCTGTCGCTGATATTGACTCCATTTGTGAAGAAATTAGCGTTTAAAATTGGAGCAACAGACCAGCCGAATCACCGAAAAGTGCATAAAGGAGCGATGGCGCGCCTGGGCGGATTATCCATTTATATTTCTTTTTTAGCTGGTTTGTTCATCCTGCAGCCGGAAAACGCGTATATGCCATATATATTAACCGCTGGAACCATCATTATAATCACCGGATTTCTGGATGATCTGACGGAATTGTCCGCAAAGTGGAAGCTGTTTGGCCAGATTATTGCCGCCGTCATTGTCATTATCGGAGGCGTGCAGATTGAATTCATAAACCTTCCGTTTGACGGACGCTTGTATTTAGGCTGGTTCAGCATTCCGTTGACCCTGATTTGGATCATTGGTATTACCAATGCGATTAACCTGATTGACGGCCTTGACGGTCTGGCCGCGGGTGTTTCCTCGATCGTCCTTGCCACCGTTTCGGTCCTTTCCATCATTCAGGGCGATATTTTCATCGTCGCTCTCGGCATTGCGCTTCTTGGCGGGACTCTTGGATTTCTTGTTCACAATTTCAATCCGGCCAAGATATTTATGGGAGACAGCGGGGCTTTGTTTCTCGGCTTTATGATCGGGGTCATTTCCCTGCTCGGGTTTAAAAATGTAACCATATTCTCCCTCGTCGTGCCAGTTATTATACTTGCTGTGCCGATTTCCGATACGTTCTTTGCAATCATCCGCCGGGTGGTAAACAAACAGCCGCTGTCCGCACCGGATAAATCTCACCTGCACCACTGCCTGCTGCGGCTCGGGTATTCGCACAAGCAGACTGTCATGATCATCTATGCTTTAAGCCTGTTCTTCGGCCTGTCTGCTGTAATGTTTACCATCTCCACGCTGTGGGTGTCCCTTGTGATCATGATGCTCCTTCTCATCGGCATCGAATTAATGGCAGAATTTGTAGGACTCGTCAGCCACCGGTACCGGCCGATGATGCGTCTCATGAACAAATTCAATCTGCCCAAACGGCCGTAAAAACCCAGCTCCCTGCTGACACACCAGCAGGGAGCTTTTTTAATGAAAGTTTCCGTTGAGGAACGGATAAATGGTCTGGGACAAGGAGGAACCTCGGAGTGGTGATGGATAAATGGTCTGAGATAAGGAGTAAAGCCGGAGCGGTGATTAATAAATGAGCTGAAACAAAGAGAAAAAGGCCCGGGATGAGAAGAAAATGGAGTAAAAAGAAGGAAGTTCGGTTGAATTGTCGAATAGTAGAAAAAAGGAGAGGATGCCATGATAAAAAAGCACCGCACCAAACCCGCGGTCCTGCGCAAACTGCAAATTCTGCAGCGAAGGCTTCCGCCGGCCCATCCCAAACGCCCCGCCGTCGAAAAGGAAACCGCCAAATATGCCTCCGGCTACCGCGGCGAACAGGCTCTGGATTACCACTTATCCTTTATTAACCCCGATTACCCCATTTTCCACGACCTCCGCTTGTTCCACCGTTCCACTTATTTTCAAATCGATACCCTTCTGTTAACGCCCTTCTTTATTTTGCTGATTGAAGTAAAAAACATGGCAGGTACGCTTATTTTCGATGCGGATCGTTATCAAATGATCCGGCGGCTTCATGGAGAGGAGGAAGGCTTTCTCGACCCGAGGCTGCAGGTGAGCCGCCATCAGCTCCAGCTCGAACAATGGGGCAGGCAGAAGGGCCGGAAGCTTCCGCCCATTTTAACCACGGTGGCTATTAGTTTTCCTTCCACTATCATCATTGCTCCCCCGTCTCCCTTTACGAAAGTCATTCACGCCGCCCAGCTTCCCTTCGATATCTCGGAGCTGGAGAAACAACACCCCGTTTCATCTATTCCGATGTCAGGGATCGCAAGTATAACCTCCAGCCTGATTCAAGGATGTCACCCTAAACCCACCAATATAATGAAGGAGAGGATATTCAAAAAGGAGTCCAGTGCCCCTCCTGCAGCGCCCTGCCGATGAAACGCACCCGACGAGGCTGGTGGACCTAACAGACATGCGGGCGTCAGGACATAGACGCTCACAAACAGACGCTTCAGGATTTTCTCCAGCTGTTCGGCCCTGCGATTTCGAGTGAAGAATGCCGTGATTTTCTCGATCTCTCCTCCAGTCAGGCGGGCCTGCGCCTCCTCCATTCCCTCCATCTTTCTCATAATAACAAGAAGAAGGGGCGCCGCTATAATTTATCTTCCCTGGGAGGAGAAAACGACGTGGGGTGATGAGTAACAGAGCCGAGACCATTAGAAAAATCCCCGGGACGATGAATAACGGGCAGCTGTGATAAAAAAACGGGCCGGTTAAGGAGAAAACGACAGCAGTCAATTAAAAAAAGCTGAATCTCCTTACTAAGGAGATTCAGCCTGCGTGGTTTCGTTCTTATCCTCGGAAGCCGTTTCGTCTTCGATTCCCAGATGGGTGCGGAGCTCCTGTGATATCTGCTCAGTGGAGGCAGGATCAAGCTGGTAATAATAGACACCGTCATACCGGACATCGGAACCTTCGAGCTGAAGTTTGTTGATATCCCCGACAGAGCCCGCGTATTTATGGAAGGAAACCAGATCCCCCACGGTGAAGTTCATTTTCATATGATCCTCAACGCTTTCCAGTACGTCATCATATTTATGGATAGAACCGATCGAAGCGCTGCGCCGGATTAACGCGGAAATGATTTCTTCCTGCCGGTCGCCGCGGCCAATGTCCCCGCGCGGATCCTGTTTTCTCATTCTTGCATAGGCAAGTGCTTCTTCCCCGTTTAACATCTGCGTGCCTTCCTGGAGGGAAATGGCTCCATGATTTCCCTGACTGTCCTGCTCGGTAAAGGCAAATGGAACATCTACTTCCACCCCGTCCAGGGCATTGATGATTTCAATAAATGCCTCAAAGTTCAGTTTCACATAGTAATCCACCGGGATATCGAGCATATCCTCCACGGTTTGGATGGCTAAATCAGTGCCGCCGTAAGCGTGGGCGTGGGTGATTTTATCCTCGCCGTGCCCGGGGATGCTCACAAGGGAATCGCGGGGGATGCTCGTCATTTTTACACTGCCCTGCTCCCGGTTGAAGGTGGCAAGGATCATCGCATCCGTGCGCCCTTCCAGTTCTCCGTCCCGGTCATCCACACCCATGAAAAGGACAGAAATATTATCCTGGTTGGGATCCACGGCCACTTCGCGTTTTTCCGATTTTTCCCCGCGGTCCAGTGTTTCCTGGGTATCTGCTGCAACGGTCGTGAATTTCCAGGCGAAATAACCGACCAGAGCGCCCAGTAAAACAAATGAAATTAACCCCAAAACCATAATTGTTTTTAAAACACGGCGGGTCCGCTGTTTGCGTCGCCGCAGTCTCGTGTTTGGTTCCTTTTTTGCCATAGTATTCTCCTTAATTCTCCAGCTGTTTACTCTTCATCATTGTACATAATCGGCCTATTTTCGTAAATAACATTTTACAGAAGCCAGCCAACAATATAGTGACAATATATACCCCATGTTGTTAGACGAGGGAGAAAACGATTGGGTTACAAATACATACAGAAAATATTATTTCCCCGGAAATAATGAAAAGTTTCTCCCTGGAAGAGGATTAAACGAGAAAAGGTCGAATAGTTAAACAAGGCATACCTAGTTATTCGTCCGCATCCCGTTCTAAATAGGTGTCCTTGAGTTCCTGTATGGCTGCCTGACCGCTGGTGAGATTTATCATCCATTCCGTGAAAATATCCTTCTTTTCGACAGGAACATACACATGGAAGGATACAGCATCCTCATACAATGTATCCATTAATAAATACGAAGACTGGCGGATTTCGTTTTCGATTTTTCCGATCCAGGTGTAATCCAGGGTGACACTCATGACTTTCATTAAGGAACGTTCCACGACGCCGACGGCATTTATCCCTTCTGTAACCGCCGTTCCGTATGCACGGATCAGACCGCCCGCCCCCAATTTAATACCTCCGAAGTAGCGGGTGACAACCACACACGTATCTTTTAATTCCCTTTTTTTCAGGACTTCGAGCATCGGGACTCCTGCTGTTCTGGAGGGTTCGCCGTCATCATGAGCTTTCTGGATATCATCCTGTTCTCCGATAAGATAGGCGGAGCAATTATGGGTGGCGTTCGCGTGTTCCTTCTTGATACTTTCGATAAACGCTTGGGCTTCGTCTTCGGTTGTAACACGTTTGACATGTGCAAGGAAGCGGGACTTATTGATGGTAATTTCGTGTGTTCCGCTGGTTTTCACGGTATAATAAGCAGCAGGCATGACGTAATAACTCCTCCTAATGGTGTAACTATACTATAATAATATTGTAAAACTTGAAAAGCCTGAGACATGATATCCTATACAAAGAAGTTTTATTTCCACACAATTTCGTGGAATATGTAAATTTTTGATTTTTTATTATTATGGGTTATAGGCCCTTCTGAGTGTGCTAAAATAATCATAACGAATCAAGATTATCTGTCAAACATAAAGAAGCGTGGTGACACTTTTGTCAACAAAGCTTTCGTTAGATGAAATTATTGATAAAATGCTGGGCACGGTAGGTGACAGCAAGGAACAGATTTTTGAAATCAGTGAAAGATCGAGGCAGGAATATGAATCCCTCCAGGATGAGCTGCAGCAGGTGCGCCAGAAAGTAGCGTCTGTGATCGACAAATCAGAGAGAACAGAGATGCAGGCGCGTTTTGCGAGAAACAGGCTTGCCGAAGTCAGCCGCCATTTCAAAAGCTACAGCAATGAAGATGTTAAAACAGCGTATGAGCAGGCGAATGAACTGCAGGTAAATCTGGCGGTGCTGCAGCAGGAGGAAAAACAGCTTCGCGAACGCCGCGATACGATCGAACGCCGTCTGATCCAGCTTGAGGGCACCATGGAGCGTGCCGAAACGCTTGTCAGCCAGGTGACGGTTGTGTACAATTTTCTCGCCGGCGATTTAAAAGAAGTCGGGGAAATGGTCGAAGATGCTAAAGAAAAACAGCAGTTCGGCCTGAAGATTATCGAAGCCCAGGAAAAAGAACGAAAACGGGTGGCCCGTGAGATTCATGACGGGCCGGCCCAGATGATCGCCAATGTTATGCTCCGGTCTGAACTGGTGGAACGGGTCCGCAGTGAGCAGGGGATGGACAAGGCATTGGAAGAGATCCAGGACCTGCGTTCGATGATTCGCTCCAGCCTTGCGGAAGTAAGACGGATTATTTATGACCTGCGGCCGATGGCGCTGGATGATCTCGGACTAGTGCCGACCCTTAACAAGTATTTGAAAAACTTGGAAGAACACACAGAGATGGAGGTCCGCTTTACATCGATCGGGCGCGATGATATCCGGCTGTCTGCCAACCTGGAAGTCGGTTTGTTCCGGATCGTGCAGGAAGCGGTGCAGAATGCGTACAAGCATGCCGATCCGAGAGAAGTACAGGTGAAAATCGAGATGAAACGTACCTACGTTTCTATCGTCATAAAGGATGACGGTAAAGGTTTTGATCCTGCCGAAGCCAAAGACGACTCTTTTGGCTTAATGGGAATGAGGGAAAGGATTAACGCCCTGGACGGAGAACTGACTATCGACTCCGCCCCGGGGAAGGGAACGGTGGTCATGGTTCATGTTTCCGTGGATGACGCGGAGCAGCAGTGATCACGTTTCTGCTGAAAATAGTATATCACAGGGTAAAACGAAATATTGAATGTAATCGAAAGGATGAGCGAAATGCAAGAGCAGTTAGATCAATCCATTAGATTAATCCTCATAGATGATCACCAGCTTTTCAGAGAAGGTGTGAAGCGCATTCTTGATATGGAAAAGAATTTTGAAGTTGTCGCAGAAGGCGATGACGGGGACGAAGTGATTTCCCTTGTGGAAGAAAACGATCCGGACGTTGTGTTAATGGACGTGAATATGCCGGGAACCAACGGGGTGGAGGCCACCCGGGATTTGATTGAAAAGCACCCGGACGTGAAAGTATTGATTCTTTCCATTCACGATGACGAATCCTATGTTACCCATGTGCTGAAAACCGGAGCGGCCGGGTATTTGCTGAAAGAAATGGATGCTGATGCCTTAATTGAAGCAGTCAAAGTGGTCGGACAGGGAGGCGCCTATATTCATCCGAAGGTCACCCATAATCTTATCAAAGAATACAGACGGCTTGCATACGGCGATGACAGCGTGGATTCGACAGCAGAAATCGGGTATAAAGAAGTCGAATACCGTAAGCCGCTCCACATTTTGACACGGCGCGAATGTGAAGTGCTGCAGCTGATGACAGACGGCTACAGCAACCGGATGATTGGAGAAACGCTGTATATCAGTGAAAAAACAGTGAAAAACCATGTCAGCAACATACTGCAGAAAATGAATGTGAATGACCGTACCCAGGCTGTAGTAGAGTCGATTAAAAAAGGCTGGGTTAAGGTTAGATAACGTTTTATCCTTCTCTTGCGGGAACTGGGACATGCCCGTACAATATATAGAAAGAAAGTAAAGAGAGGATATACCTATGTCGAATATTGCGATTGTCACAGACAGTACTGCTTATCTGCCGGAAGAAACAGCAGCAGCTTTCGGAATAACAGTGGTTCCTTTAAATGTTATTTTCGGGGAGACTTCCTACCAGGAAGAAGTGGAGCTGTCTACCGATGCTTTTTACGAAAAAATGAAGACAGCACCGGAACTGCCTTCTACGTCCCAGCCGTCTCCCGGCACCTTTTTGGAAGTGTTTGAAAAACTGGCTTCGACCTATGACGAGATTATAACCGTTCATTTGTCCAGCGGTATCAGCGGAACTTATCAGACCGCTCAGGCTGCAGGAGGAGAGGTCGAGGGAGCCGAGGTGTATGCCTTTGACTCAGAAATTAGCTGCATGCCGCAGGGCTATTTCGTGCTCGAAGCTGCAAAAATGGCACAGGACGGGAAAACAGCGACGCAGATCATCAACAGGCTGGAAGAAATGAAGCAGAACACCAGGGCTTATTTTATTGTGGATGATTTGAACCATCTGCACCGCGGCGGGCGTTTGAACGGAGCCCAGGCGCTGGTCGGAAGTCTGTTGCAGATCAAGCCGATCCTTCATTTTGAAAATAAATTGATCGTACCATTTGAAAAGGTCCGTACGGAGAAAAAAGCCCTGAACCGGGTGTACGAGCTGTTTGACGAAGATGCCGGAACGAATGCCTCCATCCGAGCTACCGTCATTCACGCGAACCGTCCGGAAAAAGCTGAGTCGATCCGCCAAAAACTTGCCGGGCAGTATCCCAATGCCGATATTGACGTCGGCTGGTTCGGCCCGGTCATCGGCACCCATCTTGGCGAGGGCGGCCTCGGCATAGGCTGGTGCAGGCTCTAATAGGTGGAAGCTGCTCCCCGGCTTCCTCCGTATTTCCTTCCCCTTCATTATATTTTCCCTTTTTTATATCCTAAAATAGAATAGGACGATGCGAATGAAAATGATTCATGTGCAGTTACCCGGGGATACGTGTGCTTTATGCCTGCCGGAGGTACTAGCTCCAAAAGGTGGGACGATTTCAGCCGGTCCGGATATCATCAGCCGTCTCCCCGGCCTTTCTGCTCCTTCTCCCCGCCATGTTTCTGATTTTTCTCCCGAGCTATATCAAACGATCCAACACGTCTGTATGGGCAAAGAACTGCTTTATGAAGAACTGCCATGGGACTGGAGGGACCTGGAACCTTTTCTCCTGGCCCGAATCCTGGTCCTGCGCCCCGGCCTTACTCCAACAAAAAAGGGATGGGTCTGCCGCCGCTGCGGCAACGCCTCCCCGCGCCACTACGGAGTATTAGACTGCGCCCGCTGCGGAACAAAGTGCTCCTACTGCCGCCACTGCGTAAACATGGGAAGAGTAAGTGCCTGTTCGGCGCTTATAGCCTGGAATGGACCACCCCTTTTTTCCAGTTCCCCCCAACCGCTGCTGCAGTGGAATGGTACTTTTTCAGCAGGGCAGAAAAGGGCGGCTGCTTCGATCGTTGAAGCGGTGGAAACGAAATCGGAACGGTTAGTCTGGGCCGTATGCGGAGCTGGGAAGACAGAGGTGCTGTTCCCCGGGATGGAACGGTCTCTGCAAAAAGGAGAGCGGATATTGCTGGCTGCCCCGCGCACCGATGTTGTTCTGGAGCTGCTCCCGCGTCTCCAGAAAGTATTTCCTGATACGGCCATTGTCGGTTTATATGGAGGAAGTGAAGAAAAAGATTGTCTCGCCCAGCTTGTGATTGCCACCACCCATCAAACGATGCGCTTTTCCGAAGCCTTTGATCTTGTCATTATTGATGAAGTTGATGCCTTTCCTTTCACGGCAGACGCTTCCCTTGTGAATGCTGTGGAAAAAGCGGCCAGGTCTGTTTCTGCCCGGATTCATCTCACCGCAACGCCGACTCCTTTCCTACAGAAACAGGTTAAGAAAAAATTACTTCCCTGTGTCCGCATTCCCCGGCGTTATCACGGATTTCCGCTTCCCGTTCCGCGGATGGAGTGGAGCGGAGCATGGAAACGACCTGTCACAAAAGGCAGGCTGCCAAAAAAGGTGCTCCGCTGGTGCCGCACTCGTATTGAAGAGACCATCCCAGCGTTTGTATTCGTTCCTTCCGTTACCGTCCTGGAAGAGGTGACGGCGATTTTACAGAAAACCTGGGCGGCCGTGGAAGGTGTACACAGTGCTGATGACCAGCGCCATAACAAAGTGCAGCGGTTCCGGGAAGGGACCGTGCCTCTACTGGTGACAACCACGATCCTGGAACGAGGAGTGACTATCCCCGGGGTGGAAGCAGCTGTCCTTGGCGCGGAATCCACCGTTTTTACAGAAAGCGCCCTTGTGCAGATAGCGGGGAGAGTAGGACGGAGCAGCGAAAACCCGGACGGCGACATTGTCTTTTTTCATGCCGGCAAAACAGAGGCGATGACAGCGGCAGTACGACACATCCTGATGATGAACAAGGAACCCCTGCCGGAGGAGGCCTCGAATGAGTGAGTGCCTGTACTGCGCCGGTCCTATCACAAATTTCACGACCTGGAAGACGCTGTTTTTCCCAAAAGAACCCCTCTTGTGTGATGAGTGTGAAGCATCCTTTCAGTTGATTACAGGACCGATTTGTCCCATCTGCAGCCGCCCCCAGTCTTCCGAAGTATCCTGCGGGGACTGCCGGCGCTGGGAAGAAGATCTCAGCTGGAGCGGCGTCCTGCGAAGAAATTATTCGCTTTTCACCTATAATGACGCCATGAAAGAATGGATCGCCTCTTGGAAGTACCGCGGTGATGCCGTTCTCGCCCAGGCTTTTCAATCCCGCCTCCAGACACTTTACCGGCGCTGTTGTGATGGAGCTGTCCCGGTTCCAATCCCCCTCAGCAAAGAACGTCTGCAGGAACGCGGATTTAACCAGTCGGCGATCTTAGCTTCTTTCGTCTGTCCTCCTCCCAGATTGTTTTCCAAAAAATACACGGCCTCTCCCCATGAGCCGGCTTTTCTTCTGGAACGCACCGCCCACGAAGAAAAACAAAGCAAAAAATCCAGATTGGAGAGAATGTCTTCCAGCACCCGTCCCTTTCGAGTTCTCCTGGAAAAAAACGAGATAGAGGGTAAAAGTTTTGTTATAATTGACGATATTTATACAACAGGAACAACGTTACGAAAGGCAGCGGAAGAACTTAGAAGGAATGGGGCGAAGGATATATGTTCGATTACGCTGGCCCGGGGGTAAAGAACATTGCAGGGAGGGAGAAAGATCATGCAGAATCTCGATAATTGCCCGCGCTGCGGTGATTTGTTTGTGAAATCACTGCGTCCGGTGTGCAATAAATGCCACAAGGAAGTAGAGGAAAAGTTCCAAAAGGTCTACAATTTTATTAGAAAACGTGAAAACAGGCAGGCCACGATGAGTGAAGTGGTAGACGCTACCGGGGTATCGCAGGAAGATATTACGCATTTTATTAAGGAAGGCCGGATTCATGTCAGGCAGTTTCCAAACCTGGAATATCCGTGTGAGTCATGCGGCAAAAGTATCAGAGAAGGGCGGATCTGCAGCAGCTGCAAAGACAATATTGAAAGCGGACTGCAATCACAAGCCCGCGAGAAAGAGCGGTCGGAACGGGACAAAGAAAGGGAACGGGCTCGTTACCAAACGTATCATTCGCTGAATGACCGGATGAAATGAGACATTTGTACCGGTTAAACATGAAGGCTGTCATCCGATATAATAAATGTTACAGCAAATATATAAGAACAGATGGAATAGATGCTAGAGATTCAGGGAGGTGAACGCTGTGAAAATAAATCCCCTCGGGCCGTTAAACAACCCGTATCAAAAGCAGACGGAAGCCCAGCGCCCCGCAAAACAGGAAAATCAACAGCAGGAAAAAGATAAAGTAGAAATTTCTGATCAAGCGAAGCACATGCAGCAGGGAAATGATATCGAAGCGTCCCGCCAGGAAAAAATAGATCAGTTAAAACACCAGGTTCAGTCCGGGGAATACGAGTTTGATCCCCAGGAAGCAGCAAGAAAGTTCGCAGAATTCTGGTCTGGAAAATAGAAATGGATAAACGGGCTGTCTCCTTCACGTCCGATCGAACACCGGGAGGCAGCTGTCATCCAGGAACGTTAAGAACAGAAAGCGGGGAAAGGTATGTCGGTAAAAGCCATTTTTGAAACGATGGCCCTGCTCGTCCAGCAGCATCAGGAGTTGAACAAGCTGTCGGCGCAAAAGACAGAGCTGATTAAAGCCAACGATACGAAAGAATTGGCCGACCTGCTGAAAAAAGAAAGCAAACAGATCCGTTCCATTGAACAGACAGAAAAAAAACGGCAGGCCGCCACCACCGTCTTTTTAAAGGAAAAAGGGGAAACGGATTCAGAAGGCACTGTCAGTGTGCTGTTAAAACACCTGCCCGAAGACCATCATGATCCGCTTCTGCGCCTGCAGGAGGCCCTGCTTGCGGAAATGGCGGGACTGCGGGAGAAAGAAGCATTGAACCGTACCCTCGTGGAAGACTCCCTGCAGTTTGTACAGATGACACTTGATATGATCCAGCCTGATCCGGAAGCTGTGCATTATACCCATCCGGAAGGCAGGGATTCAGAGGATAGACCGGAAGGGTTTTCTATTTTTGATTCGAAAGCCTGAAATTGTTTTAGAAAAATGGAGGAGGAACGGTCATGTATTCAACTTTTCATGGGCTGGAAACAGCACGCCGCGGAATGTTTACCCAGCAGGCGGCGTTACATACTACCGGACATAACATTTCCAATGCTAACACAGAAGGATATACCCGCCAGCGTGTTAATTTCTCTCAAACGGAGCCTTACCCGAACGCGGCCCGTAACGCGCCCCGCGTCCCTGGCCAGATGGGAACCGGCGTAGAAGCAGATTTTATTCAGCGGATCAGAGAAGGCTACCTGGATAACCAGTACCGCGGAGAGAACGCCACGGCGAGTTATTGGCAGACAAAACATGATTCCCTGGAGCGGATTGAAGATTTGATGAATGAACCGTCCGACAGCGGCCTTTCGAATTCGATGGATGAATTCTGGAACGCCCTGCAGGACTTATCCGTGAACCCGGAAGATTCCGGCGCCCGCTCCGTGGTACGCCAGCGCGGGACGGCACTGGCAGAAACATTCAACCATATTGCGGATTCGCTGGAAACCAACCAGCAGGATTTAAAGCAGCAGATTGAGACCAACCAGAGCGAAGTTAATTCGATCCTCAGCCGCATCAATGATCTGAACGAGCAGATTTCCCGGGTGGAACCGCACGGCCAGATGCCAAACGACCTGTATGATGAGCGGGACCGGCTGTTGGACGAGCTTTCCGGGATGGTGAATATTGAAGTGGACAACCTGGAGCCCACCGGCCATGCCGAAGATGCAGCCGAAGGGACAGTCGACGTGTATCTGCTTGATGATAATGGAGATCGGATGGAAGATGAAAACGGAGATGATCTAAAACTTATCGAAGGCGGCGAAGATAAAGATTTCCGCCAGTTTGATATCAGCGTGAATGAAGAGGACGGCAAACACGAATTTGTCGACGATACTTCTATGTATTGGGACAGTGAAGGCGAGGGCGAAAGTATTGAGATGGATCTTGAGAACTCCCCTGGAAAGATGAAAGCTCTGCTGGAGGATTTCGGGATTGGAGAAGCAGGCGATTATCAAGGAACCTATCCTGATTTAATGAATGACCTCGATACGATGGTGGAAACTTTTGCGAGTGAGTTTAATGACGTGCACCGCGAAGGCTGGAGCCTGAACGATATCAATGGAGGCAGGACCGAGGGCGGCGTACCGTTTTTCTCCTTTGACAACGGAGACGGAGAAAGCGCAGCGGCCAGCCTCCAGGTCAGCCAGGAAATAAAGAATGACTTGGACAACATCGCTGCTTCTTCGCCAAACAAGGCTATGCTGAATTTTGAAAGTGGAGATGAAAGTGTCCCCGGTCCGATGCTTTCGGGAGAATATGAAGGGGACTCTATCGACCTTCAGGTTCGTGTAGATGACAGTGGTGCGTGGGAGTACAGTGAAGACGGCGGAACCAGTTGGGACGGAATAACAGGGGATTCCGTTACCATTGATGGCTTGACGATCAGTGTGCCGGAAAATGTAAATCCCGGAGAGGAAACAACCTGGTCGGCAGAAGAAGAAATTACCGAAGGGTACTCTCCTGAAGCATTTGCCGGAGACGGTTCCAACGCCCTGGCACTGGCGAACGTAAAAGATGAAGATCTTGATTTTGGCGGCGACAGTACCACCAATGTACAAAGCTATTATCAGGGAATCATCGGTCAGATGGCCGTAGACACGGCAGAAGCTGAACAGAAAGCGGAAAACACGGGCAGTCTGCGGGACAGCGTTGACAGCCGCCGTATGGAAGTCAGCAGCGTCTCACTGGATGAAGAAATGAGCAACATGATTCAGTTCCAGCACGCCTACAACGCCGCAGCGCGGAACATTACTGCCGTGGATGAAATGCTGGACCGGATCATTAACAATATGGGACTTGTCGGCAGATAAAGGTTATTCCCCGCTTATGGGAAGCGGGGGAATCTAGCACCGGGATAAAATTAGAGGAAGGTGACACATGATGCGCGTAACACAATCGATGCTGGCGCAGAATTCACTCCGTCATATCAGCCAGAGCTTTGATCGCATGGGAAATTTGCAGGATCAGTTGTCCACCGGGAAAAAAATTACGCGTGCGTCCCAGGATCCAGTTGTGGCGATGAATGGCATGCGCTACCGGACTCAGGTGACCGAAGTGGAACAATTTCAGCGTAACTCCGGCGAAGTTTACAATTGGATGGATTCCACCGATTCAGCGCTGGATAAAACAACCGAGGCGCTGCAGCGGGTACGGGAGCTGACCACGCAGGCTGCTAACGATTCCTACGAGGAAGGCCAGCGCGGAAACATTGCCGAGGAAGTTTCCCAGCTGTTTGACCATATCGTCTCCATGGGCAATACGCAGTCCAATGGAAAATATATTTTCAACGGAGCCAATACAACCAATCCCCCTATCGATGAAGATGGATTTGATGTAGGGGCGGACACATTGGATGGCGCCGGAGAAGATGTTCTCTCCCAGCATCAGATCACCATGGATGGGAAAGTGTATACTCATGCCGGCGGGGATGATGCCGTGTATGAGAACGAAGATGGGACCCAAATTCAAGTCTTGGATGAGAACACAGTGGCGTACACAGATGCAGAGGACAACATCGAGGAGTTGGACGCTTCTGATGTGGTGGTTTCTCAAACGGATGCTGTTTCTACGAACCAGGACGACGTCGAAATTGAACTGTTGAAAGGCGTTACCATTAAAGCCAATTCCCGTCCCCAGAACACGTTCAATAATGCCCTCTTCGGAGACCTGAAGGAGCTGGAACAGAAGCTCAACGACCCGGACACGGAGGGAGAAGACCTGACCGGGTTTATCGATACGATTGATTCCCACATTAACAACACGGTGAACGAACGGGCGGAAGTCGGGGCGCGCCTAAACCGCGTCGAAATGATTGAATCCCGGCTCGGGGAACAGGAAGTTACAGCAGAGCGGATCATGTCTGAAAACGAAGATGCGGATATGGAAAAGGTCATCACGGATTTGATGAGCCAGGAAAATGTGCATCAGGCGGCACTCTCTTCAGGAGCGCGTATCATTCAGCCGACCTTGATGGATTTCCTGCGTTAAGCTGAAAAAAGGGGGATCGATGTATGGAGATGCCAAGGGTGGAAATCACGACAACAGATGCCAAAGTAGGCACCTCGATAACACGTCCCCCCATGCAGCTCCGCCAGCCCCCGGCTGACCTGAAGATCGAGCAGCATGTTATGGACACGGTGGAAATTTCAACCAAAGCGGCAAAAGTGAACATTGATCAGTCGGAAGCGTTTAAAGATGCCGGCCTGGTTCCCCCGCTTGAACGTTCCAGCGAATTTCTCCAGAAAGCCAAACATACGGCGCTAGAATTCGCAGCGAAAACGATGCGGGAGGGAGAACAGCTGAAGTCCATTGATGAGAATGGGGGCAGAGGAAGCGCCATTGCTGCCATTGCCAAACAAAATACCCGTCTGATCAGCCTGGAAACAGAGCTTGGCTACATTCCGGAAAGCGCCGATAAAGTGAAATTCGAGGTGGACCCTCATGAGATCTCCTTTGAGGTGGAACGAGCCGAAGCAGATATCCAGGTAGAAACGAACGAACCAGAGATTAACATCCCGCGCTGGGAAGTGCAGCATTACCTGGAACAAAAGCCGAGCATCTCGTTTCAGGTTGTCGGCGGCCAAGTCAACCGCACTCTGTAAAATCTATAAAAAAGGTGGATACCCCCTTTGAAACTCCAAACGAAATACCTTGGTGAGATAGAAATAAAAGAAGAGCAGATTTTGAATTTTGAACAGGGCCTCCCCGCGTTTGAAGACGAAACAGCCTTTGTGCTGCTTCCCTTCAGCAGCGATGAGGTATTTTTTATTTTACAGTCCATTCACACCCCTTCTCTGGCGTTTGTGGTCACTGATCCGTTCCATTTTTTTGATGACTATCAGGTCGAAGTATCAGACGGCGTGATTGAGCAGCTCGATATCGAGAAACAGGAAGACGTCGCCCTGTTCACTGTCCTCACCCTGCAGGAACCATTTTCCCGGACGACGGCCAATCTGCAGGCTCCGATTATCATCAACATGGCCGAAAAAAAAGGAAAGCAGATTATCCTCAGCGAATCCTCCTATGAAACCAAGCATTCCATTTTTTCGCAGGAACCCGGGAACTCGGTGAACCAGAAGGGGGCGCGCTGATGCTGGTACTAACACGCAAAACAAACCAGTCGATCCAGGTCGGAGAGGACATTGAAATAAAAGTGGTCGCTATCGACGGCGATCAAGTCAAAATCGGCATTGACGCTCCGCAGCATGTGGATATCCATCGAAAGGAAATTTATCTCTCCATTCAAGAAGAAAACAATCAGGCGGCCGGGGAAGATAACCTTTCCATACTAGAAGCATTATCCCGGCAGATGAAAAAATAAAAACCCCGCTTCCCCCTTCCGTATAGTCTAATTGTCCAGTCATGCCGGGACAGAAGTAGGATATCAGACCAAAGAATCCCGTCTATAATGAGTAATAAAGGTACTCTCGTTCCTTGTGTAAAAAGACGGGAACAGGTATGATGAAAAGAAATAATTATTTTTTTACTGGAAATGGAAGGGATGGAAAAAGGGGAAAAGGGCAGGGAGTGTGTGGAAGAAATACAATAATAGAAATACAAAACACCGGGGGAGCAATCAGGGGGAATACATAATGGCAAACGCATTCTACCAGAAAGATAAAGGAACGAGATTGCCGACATTATTTCTGGATGCAGCAGGAACCAACCTTGTCAAAAAAGCAGGAGAAGAAATAGGAAAGGTCGTAGTGGAAGAACAGGCCTGCGCCTTAATGGATGTTATAAAAAACGGGTTAAAAAAAGACACGATCTATCACGCCTCCTGTGATGAACAAACCCTCTATGAACAAGTCCACCAGCTCCAGGCAGCACAAACCTATTTCCGGCTTGGCATCAATCTGCCCTCCGATAAAGCAGAGCTGCTGGAGGAACTGCTCCAAAATGAAATATCGATCGTTCTTGCATCCGACCGCTCTGACCTGCAGTGGCAGGATCACTTTCAAAGGTCCATGCAGTTTTTGATTTATATTGACCCGTTATTTCAACCACACCTCGTCGAGAGATACCGGACCATGCACGAAGCGTTCCATCGGGAACCGATTCAGGACTTACATTTAGACACCAATAAGGCCCGTGCCGTATTGTCGGAAGCAGAAGTCCGTATCTTTGAAAAAATCCTCGAAGGAAAAAGCAACCGCAAGATCGCGGAAGAATGCTTTCTGGCGGTGGCGACCGTCAATAACCACGTCAGTCATCTAACGAGAAAAATGGAGGCCAACGACCGCACCCATACGATTAAACGGGCGATCGAAGAAGGCTGGGTTCAGATTTCATAAAAAATGAAGGCAGAGCGCCTTCATTTTTTATAGAAGATAGGAAGGTATAAAAATTTGCGTTTTTGAAATCCAGCTCCAGCGCCCAGCCGCTCGGGGTTTCTTCCCGTGCGACTCCGGGCAGCAGGCTGCCCTGCGCAGTAGAAGAATCGCCGCCTACAAGCTCCCACGTCCTGTGGAAAACGGCGGCACTAGCCCCTCCTGTGCGTCGCAGAACCTGTCGCGGCTCCCCAGGGCGCTTGCGCTTTTCCCCATTATTCCCCGCGGTGGTTTCTGTCTTCAAACATCGTTTTGCAGCGGCTCACTTTCAAAATCTGCTGCCGGATCTGGTGGAGGGAAACATCAACCGGTACCCGCTGCCCATTATAAAAAACGAGATAGGTCCTGCCATCAGTTTTATCAGTCTGGGCATGGCTGATGTGGGAATAAAAAAACCAGCTGTTATCCAGACGCTTCTGGCCGAATAAAGGAAACGCATAGATCCCCCATCCTTCATTGACCGGAATCGGTTTACGCTGTTTCATCCCAAGCATCTTCTCGACATATGTAAACCGGCCGTCCATCGAGGAGCCGCCCCGCAGGCAGGCCCGTTCCATAATGTCCCTTGTCCTCTCTTCCGTAAAAACAATTGTTCCTCTCGTTTCATACACTAGCGTTCTCGCTTCCTTGTCAAAAACGGACACCAACCCCATCGTCTTCTGAACTACATCATACGTTTTTCTGATTTCCTTGAAACCTTCCATGAATCAAAACCCCTCCTAATAAAATGTAGAAGTATCTCCATGGTGCCGTCTCTATGTATATTATATAACCACACCCAGGAACAAATATCCAGTACTTTCCTAATAAATTTTCAAATTATTAGCAAACATGTATACTTTTTCAAAACATGTTCCTTCATAAAAGAACAAATGCCCCAAATAATCCCTAATCTTTTCTTCAGAAAATCAAAAAACCCCTTAAAACTTTCCAGCACATGCCGATATTATTCATGTAAGGGAGAGGCAGGCATCTTGGCGGCCGACAGGAGCCTGTCCGACCGAAAGAAGCGTTTCCGCCACAAGGACGTGGAAGAGGAACGTAAAACACACATTCAAGGAGGAATTTTTTAATGATTATTAACAGTAACATTCCCGCGCTGAATACTTACAACCAACTAGGACAAAATCGTGACGCAATGCAGAGTTCCATGGAGAAACTTTCTTCCGGACAGCGCATCAACCGTGCCGGTGACGACGCAGCAGGGCTTGCGATTTCCGAGAAAATGCGCGGCCAGATCCGCGGCCTCGATCAAGCCAGTCGTAACGGTCAAGATGGAATTTCTATGATTCAAACAGCAGAAGGCGCGATGCAGGAAACACATTCTATTTTACAACGTATGCGTGAACTAGCTGTACAGTCAGCTAACGATACTAATACAGCAGCTGATAGAGAAGAACTTCAAAAAGAAGTTGATGCATTGTCCGAAGAAATTAGTAGAATAGGTAACAATACAGAGTTTAACACACAAAACCTACTTGATGGTTCACTGGATAATAAGTTTCAAATTGGAGCTAATGAAGGACAAAATTTAAGCTTATCTGTTGATGACATGCGTGGATTTAATCTAGGTATGGCAGGAGATGCTGCAATTGAAGTTGCTTCTACAGTAAGTGACGGTGGAGATACTACTGAAGATATAAGTGAAGGTTCTTATACAGTACAAGAAAACAGTGATGGTAACTATGACATGATTAATTCAAATGGTGAAGTTGTTGCAACTAGTACTGATGATGGAGCCACTTACACTGCAGCAGATGGAGATGACACTATAGACTTTAGTGGATCTAAAGCACTTGTTACTGGTGGGACTATTGAAGTAGATGATGCTGGCGATGTTACAGCAGAAGGAACTGTTCAAAATAGCGGTTTAGAAGCCGGCTCTTATGAATACAACGGAACTGATGAAACACTTGTTGATAGCAATGGTGATACAGTTGCAACTTCTACAGATGGTGGTACAACATTTGAAAATGGTGATGGTACTGTAATAACGTTTGAAGCAGCCCTAGCTGATGGTGATGAAGTAGAGGTTGGAGGAATTGATATTTCTTCACAGGCTTCGGCAGATGCTGCTATTACACAAATTAATGAAGCGGTTGAAACTGTCTCAGCTGAACGTTCAAAATTAGGTGCTACTCAAAATCGTTTAGAGCATACTATTAATAACCTTGATACTTCTTCTGAAAACCTACAAGCATCTGAATCTCGTATTCGTGATGTTGATATGGCACAAGAAATGATGGAGCAAACTCGAGCTAATGTCTTGGCACAAGCTTCTCAATCTATGCTCGCACAAGCTAACCAGCAGCCACAGTCCGTACTTCAACTGCTTCAATAAACTTATTTCTATTAAGACTCCAGCTTTGCTGGGGTCTTTTTTTGGTGCCTGTCACTCCTCGAATTTTGCAAATAAATTTTTTGGAAAACTATTAAAAAGTATAAAATTCTGCCGATAATAAATATACAAAGGAAATGATGTAGGTATAACGCCTAAGGATAGGTGAAATAACTTTTTTCCACAATCATACATCTCCGCTCAAGGATGAGCAGATAAACTTCTGAATCACAAAGCTGTGCTATAGGTTGTTTATTTGCTGATCCTTTTTTAGCGGTTGATGTTATTATATTACAATTGAATATTGAGGGAGGAAGGCAGGATGCTGGTATTAGGCAGGAAGTCGGGGGAGTACATTGTGATTGATGACAAGATTAAAGTGGAAGTGGTGAAAAGTTAGAACGGCCACTTGCGGCTGGCGATCGATGCCCCAAAGGAAATGGGTATTGTCCGCGGAGAGGTCTATGAGGAACAACAGACGAAGAAAGTTACCGTTGTTAAAGACAAAAAAGATCTGGAACCAAAAAATAAAGGAATTTCATAAAACGAACCGCTCAAGGATGAGCCGATGTTCAAAGTTGTTTTGCAAGGATGCAGAATCAGCTTTGGCCTGGTCTCATCCTTTTTTATTCTATCCGGGAGGTGATGAAAACAACGTCGACCTGTCACTCGAGTCAAAGGAACAAGGAGACATAAGGACGTGTCTCTACAAAATTAAAAACACACGGAGGTTACATTATGATTATTAACAACAATATTCCAGCACTGAACACATACCGTCAATTAGGGATCAACCAGAATGCTATGCAGGCTTCAATGGAGAAATTATCCTCCGGTCTTCGTATTAACAAGGCCGGAGACGATGCTGCTGGTCTGGCGATTTCCGAGAAAATGCGTGGCCAGATCCGTGGGCTGGACCAGGCAAGCCGTAACGCCCAGGATGGGATCTCCATGATCCAAACGGCAGAGGGTGCTTTAAATGAAACTCACTCTATTCTTCAACGTATGCGTGAATTAGCTGTTCAATCTGCGAATGATACAAATACACCAGAAGACAGAGCTGAGCTTCAAAAAGAAGTAGATCAGCTGTCTGAAGAAATTAGTAGAATTGGTAAAACTACTGAGTTTAATACGCAAAATTTACTTGATGGTTCTTTGGACAATAAGTTTCAAATTGGTGCTAATGAAGGACAAAATTTAAGTCTTTCCATTGAGGATATGCGTGGTTTTAGTCTAGGAATGGCTGGAGATGCTCAATTTGAAGCAGAAGGCACATATACTGCTGGTAGTGGAAGTGAAAGTATTGTTGATGGTGAATACACAGTTCAAGAGAACGAAGAAGGTACCTATGAATTAATAAATAGTGATGGAGATGTAGCAGCTACTAGTACGGATGCATTAACATTCACAGGGGATGATAGTGAAACATTAGTTTTCACAGATACCGTTACTTCTGGAAAAGTGACCGTAGATACCGGCGGTACTTCTGTTGGTAATGCAACAGTAGATAATAATGGTCTGGAAGCTGGTACTTATGAAATTGATAAGACCAATGCTGTTTTAAAGGACTCTAATGGAAACACAATAGCAAAAGACGATGGATCGGGAGTGTATACTAATAGTGCTGGAGATACTGTAATCGATCTAAGTAACTCATATAGTGATTTAGCTGATGGAGATAGCGTTGAAATCGGAGGGACTGATATTTCTTCCCAAGAAGCGGCAGATGCAGCCATCACCAAAATTAACGACGCCATCGAAACTGTCTCAGCTGAACGTTCAAAACTGGGTGCTACTCAAAATCGCTTGGAACATACATTTAATAACCTAGATACTTCCTCAGAAAACTTATCAGCTGCAGAATCTAGAGTCCGTGATGTTGATATGGCTAAAGCGATGATGGAAATGACAAAATCAAATATTCTTTCACAGGCCTCTCAATCCATGCTTGCGCAGGCCAACCAGCAGCCACAGTCCGTTCTGCAGCTGCTTCAATAATTACTTTCGAGGCTCCAGTTTTTGGAGTCTCTTTTTATTTAAGTCTGTCTGTGCCTAAGTCGATACAATGTCAATATAATATAGATTGTATAAGGGAAGGGTTGATAGAGCAGAACAATTAGGCTAAGATGCTTCACATCTTAGATATATCCGACACGATCAGAGAAGGTCTTGCTTATACACAGAAGCTGTTGGAAGAAGAAAATGAGAAAGTTGTTGTGACGATGTTTCAGGATACTGTGTTTGTTTTTTCAAAAATAGAAGAAGTTCAGGCCCCTTCTAGAAGAGGTGGTAGTGTCCGCTGACATTAGAGCGGAACATACAAAAATCCGGAATCATTTGGATAAGGTGATGCAGGCTTTCGAAAACCAGGAATTTCTTAAAGTAAAGGCGATTTTCCTGTTCACCTTGTTTCCGCAATGGTAAATAGTAGATACCTTTCACCTTTTTTGTTATTTCTAGAGAAATAAATCCGCTGCATTCCTACACACTTATGGTATAATAAGTGTGTAGGAGGTGCCAGGTTATGAAAAGAAAGCAATTTCATTTATCGCCGTTGGAGGAAAGGTTGCTTCAACAGATGGCGGAAGATACAGACCGGTCGGAAGCAGAAGTAGTACGTGAAGCCATACGGCAATATGGTTACAAAAAAAAGAAGTCCCCCAATGTGTTGGTTCAAATGGCCAAACAAGCAGCACAAGAGGCCTCTCCGGCTGAACATGACCTTGCCGAGGCACATGATAAGTATTTGATGGAGATTATAGAAAATGAAAAGTAAAGCATGTTTTGTTGACTCCAGTGCTTTGATAGCATTAAATCTTCCAAAAGATCAATATCACGACACAGCCGTTCAAATAGCTGAAACATTAGGGGAATATCAGTATTTGTTATCGGAAACGGTCTTGAATAAAACGTATACGCTTCTTCGATCCAAATCTGGTTTTCCATCAGCCTGGCGATTTATAAATACAGTGATCGACCATTCCGACTTTGAAATTGTTGAAATAACAGATGTGATTCGAAAGGAAACCATAACGCTTTTAGAGAAATACAGCGATCACCGTTTGTCTTATTGTGATGCTCAAAGTGCAGCGATTATGAAGGAGAAAAAAATAGAGCACATCTTTGCTTTTGACCGCCATTTTGAGATTATGGGTTTTTCTCTTTTCCCTATCAAAGATTAAATGTTTCCTTATTTTGCCGATATTAAGAAAGAACAGGATTCTTTCTATGGAGGTGGAGATATGGATATCGCAGCAATGTCGATGGCGCAGAGTCAGGGCCAGGTGAAACAGCAGGCCAGTATGTCTGTGATGAAAAAAGCAATGGATACCGGTGAACAGCAGGGAGAATTTATTAATAAAATGCTGGAAACGTCCGGGCCGGCCCAAGTGCAGCAGGCGGCTCATCCTTACAAAGGGGCGTCGGTGGATCTGTCCCTGTAACCTTACATAAGTCTTCCCTTCGGGGGAGGCTTTTTTATATGGCAGAATCTTTAGATTTATTAGTTTGTTGATCGTTGTTCCGCCTCCATCAGTTGTGTCTACGGGGGATCAGGTTATTATTCTGGAAATTCAGCTGATAAGAAGGGATCTCCAGGATTATGAAAAGGGAAGCACGAGAATTTTATGTTTCTGGTAACATCCATCTTAGGCGGTCTTGTTTCCTCAGTAAATCCATGTAGCATATTTCTCTTACTGCTTATGGTCCTTTCCTTACCATCGAAAAAGAAAATCTTATGAATAGATTTGTCGAATTAACAGAATATTATTGCGATTTAAAAATAAACATGATATAGTTAAACCAAATAAAGAATTTTGTTCTATATTTGGGACAAAAGGAAGGAGTGGAAAATGGAAATAAAACACTTGGAAGGAGTTATATCTGCTATTGTCACACCCTTGCATTCCAACGGATCTGAGATTGATCCACAGGGAATGAAACGTTTAATTAATTTTTTGATTGACAAGGGGGTTCATGGGTTATTTCCTCTTGGATCAACGGGGGAGGGGATATTATTTGATCTTGCCACTCGAAAAAAAGTGATGGATTTGGTTATAAGCGAAGTGAATGGGCGGGTCCCTGTCATTTTTAATGTAGGAGCCCTCCGTCAACAGGATGTCTTAAAATTGGCACAGCATTCCGTAGAAATAGAAGCTGATGGAATCGCAGTTATTCCTCCTTTTTATTATGGTTTGGATGAAAGCGCTTTAGAAAAATTTTTTTCAACGGTAGCGGAAACTGTTGATTGTCCGATATATCTTTATAACATTCCAAGCAATACGAAAAATTCCATCAGCGTTTCTTTATTTTCAAAACTGGCTGGGCGATACCATCACATTATGGGGATGAAGGAAAGCAGTATGAACTTTGCTGATTTTTATGAATTAGTTCAGGCGGCTGAATCCACGCATTCTACTCTTATGGGAAATGACGCTCAATTTTTTCCGGCACTGGCGGTCGGTGGGAGCGGGGCGGTTTCTGCAGGATCTACGGCTATGCCGGAGCCTTATGTAGCTTTATACAATGCCTATAAAGAAGGAAACATGGAAGAGGCCCGCCAATGGCAGGAAGTATGTGCTGAAGTAAAAAGGATGTTGCTGGCATCTTTTCCTGCCGGGGGGCATAAAAAAGCCCTTGAGTTAAGAGGAATAATTAATGGAACAGTAAGTGCTCCATTACGTCAATTATCTGACCACGAAATCAAAGAACTTGAAAACAGCATGGAAAAATTAGGATTTTTAGGAGCAGATAGAACTCCTCAAAAATTTATTTAAGGGTGGGACTCTTATGAAAGTGACGGGAATTAAGACTGCTGTTCTGCAGGCTAATTTTGAATGGGTGCTGATTAAAGTCGAAACAGATGAGGGGATCATAGGATTAGGAGAAGCCCATTGGGGATTTGGGGTGAACGAATCCATCCAAAGGTTAGAGTCACATTTAATGGGGGAGGATCCATTACACATAAACTACTTGTGGGAAAAAATGTATCGAATTGTCGCAGGCACAGCCTGGCAGGGAGCTTTTATTGCAGCCATAAGCGGTGTTGAAATTGCTCTATGGGATATATTAGGTAAATATAGTAATCTTCCTGTTTGGCAATTATTAGGAGGGAAACAACGAGATCATATTAGAATTTTGGCGGACCTACACGCAGGGGCAAGCTATAAGCCTGGAGATGGTACAAAAGTAAATGAGAATAACGTAGAAGACGTTTACACACCAGAAGCTTATGCCTCTCACGCGGAAGATGCCGTGGAGCGGGGATATGATGCGATTAAGTTTGATATAGATATTCCTACTTTAACAGAAAAGGACCCGATGAATCACGTGCTCTATCCAGCTCAATTCGATGCAATTTCAGACATTGTTTCAGCAGTGAGAGCTGCGGTTGGCCGGACCATTGATATAGCCATTGACTGCCACTGGCATTATAATACATCCGATGCTGTTCGTGTGGCTAGATCGTTGGAACCATACGATTTACTGTGGCTCGAAGATCCTGTACGGCCGGAAAACGTAGATGCGATGAAGAAGGTCACAGACGCAACAAGTACTCCCATTTGTACAGGCGAAAATTTATACATGAGGTACGGTTTCAGAGATTTGCTGGAAAAACAGGCGGCGGATATCATTGAGCCGGATTTCCCCAGGAGCGGGGGCATCAGCGAAATAAAAAGAATTGCTGAAGCAGCGGAATCATATTATGTCCCCTTTGCTCCACATAATGTGGGAGGCCCCATTGCTACGGTGGCTGCAGCCCACGTGTGTTCGGTGGTGCCAAACTTCTTGGTTCTTGAATTTCATGCTGATGATGTACCCTGGTTTGGTTTCTTAGTGAAGGGGGATGGACCGGTTATTAATAAAGGTTATATCACTCTATCGAATAAACCAGGTCTCGGGCTTGAATTGAATGAGGAAGTGGCTTATTCCCATGTAAAACCAGGGGAAGGGAATTGGTTTGAATAAGCAAGCCAATAAAATGAAAGCGCCTTCTTCCCGGGAAACATGAAATACCTAATAAAGAGAACAGAGCTATAGGGGATGATGAAGATGAAAATAACAAAACTAGAGTTGTTCAAAGTAAAACCACGTTGGTTATTTTTAAAAATCGAAACGGACGAAGGTATTTCCGGGTGGGGGGAACCTATTATTGAAGGCCGGCCAAATACAGTAAAGGCGGCTGTTGAAGAGTTAAGTGAATACTTGATAGGGAAGGATCCAATGAAAATTGAAGATCATTTTCAAGTATTATACCGAAGCGGGTTTTATCGTGGAGGACCTGTATTGACCAGCGCTTTATCTGGAATAGAGCAGGCTCTATGGGATATTAAAGGAAAATTCTATAACGCTCCCGTCTATGATTTGTTAGGTGGAGCATGCAGAAATAAAGTCGAAGTATACAGTTGGATAGGGGGAGACCGCCCTAGTGGAGTAACTGAGGCGGCCAAGCAAAAAGTTAAAGAGGGTTTTACAGCCATAAAAATGAATGCAACAGATGAACTTCATTATATAGACTCTTATTCGAAGGTGGAGCAGGCGGTAGAACGTATCTCCAGTATTAGAGAAGCGCTGGGATTTGATTTGAAAATTGGGTTAGATTTTCACGGACGGGTTCATAAAGCTATGGCCAAGGTTTTGGTTAAAGAATTGGAACCGTTTAAACCAATGTTTATAGAAGAACCCGTATTGCCTGAAAATATTGAAGCTTTGCGGGACATTGTACCCCACACCACGATCCCGATTGCTACGGGAGAGCGTTTGTATACACGATGGGACTTCAAGAAGGTGTTAGCAGACGGATATGTGGATATTATACAACCGGATTTATCCCATACAGGCGGTATCTTAGAAGCCCGCAAAATTGCTTCCATGGCAGAAGCATATGACATGGCAGTTGCTCCGCACTGTCCCCTTGGTCCTATCTGTTTAGCAGCTTCTTTACAATTAGATGCGTGCACTCCCAACGCATTTATTCAAGAACAAAGCTTAGATATTCATTACAACAAGGGAGGGGATTTATTAGATTATGTAAAAGATCCAGACGTATTTAAATATAAAAATGGTTATGTTGAGATTCCCAATGGTTCAGGTTTAGGTATAGACATTGATGAAGAAAAAGTACGCATGGCAGCAGAGGAAGGACACAATTGGAAGCCGCCCTTCTGGCGGTTGGAAGATGGCAGTGTAGCAGAAAGGTAAGTTTTAAGGAAAACAGCAGATTTCTAAATGAAAAAGGAGGATCCGGGTGAAATTTAAAAATTTTTCAAAAAGTCGGTTTGTTATGTTTTTCGCAGTAGGTTTGGCTTTTAGTGTTCTGTTAATGGGGTGCGGCGCTGACTCTGCGGAAGGCCCTGCAGATAACGATCCACCTCAAGGGGAAAGCAATGAAAATGGAGAAAACAACAAGGCCGCCGGACAAGAAGACCAAGAAGAGGAAGTGGATTTTCCGACCCGCCCCCTTGAGATTACATTACCTTGGGCACCTGGGGGGAGCAGTGATTTAACATTAAGGGCTTTAGCTGAAATTGTCGAGCCAAACGTTGATGTTCCTATTAATATAGTGAATAGAGAGGGGGCTGGCGGCACCATTGGGATTATGGAGGGAGCAAATAAAAATCCGGATGGTCACGAAATTACCTTTACTGCTTCCGGGGCAATGACTGCCCAGCCCCATATGCGTGATGTGCAATATGAAAATGATGATTTCACTGGAATAGTAGGACTCACGTATGAGCCGGTACTTCTGGCTGTGAGCGCGGATTCTGATTGGGAAACCCTGGACGATTTAATCGCAGAAAAAGACACAGGCAAAGTCATTAATTTTGGTCACTCCGGTGCTGGCGGGTTTCCACATGTGACCCAAGAAGCGTTCTATTCTCAAGCAGGAATAAATGCAGAAAGTGTGCCATTTGAAGGTGGTGGTCCAGCTGTTACCGGCTTGCTGGGAGGTCATGTCGACTCCATCGCTGCTCACCCCGCAGAATTGATGCCCCATGTGGAATCCGGAGATATGAGATTATTGGGGATTTTTTCGGAAGAAAGATTTGACGAACTGGAAGATGTCCCCACCTTTAAAGAAAAAGGATTTGACTTGAATATGAGTGTTTGGAAAGCGCTCCTGGTACCCAATGACACTCCTGATGAGGCTGTAGCGGAGTTAAGAGATATCTTTACGGAAGCAGTTAATAGTCCTGAGTATGCTGAGTTTTTAGAGGAGAATAATTTAGCTCCCATTGACATAAAGCCGGAGGAAATTATTCCTACACTTAACGAGCAATATGAAGCAACTGGTGACGTTCTTTCCAGCCTTGATTTAGAAGAAGAATGATCGGCGAGGGTGCAATTATATTGTGCCCTTTCCTGCCACTAAAATCGATCCATTGGGAGGGAAAAATGAAGGAGCAGATAAAAGACAGATATGTCGGGGTAACTTTGTTTTTCAGTGGTCTTCTTTCCTGGTTTATTATTATCCCTTATGGCATTGAATCTAATGGAGGATTAACAACCGTAGGGCCCGATTTCTTCCCAAGGTTTATTACCGTTTCCATCGTTTTTCTAAGCATGCTGCTTGTGATGAAATCATTCTCAAAAGACAGTAATCAAAAGGAGGAAGATCTAGAAGAAAACCAAGAACCAAAGGGGAAACCTTGGGTGGGTCTATTAGTTTTTGTCATTATGCTGGGTTATATTTATTTAGCTGATTTCATTGGATACCTGTATTCCACAATAATATCGATGTCTCTTATTATGTGGATTTTGTCTGTTAGAAAATGGTATTTATATGGAGTGCTGATTATCGTTATCTTTTTAATACAATATGTATTTGAAAATATTATGTACATCAGGCTGCCATAAAGGGGGGATAACTAGTGGCCGATTTGCTGATGAATAGTTTTGTAAGCATATTTCAACTTGATAACATTCTTTTTATATTTCTTGGAGTAGCGACTGGAATTATATTTGGTTCATTACCAGGATTAACAGCTACGGTTGGTGTTGCCCTAATGCTGCCCCTGACATTTGGTCTTCCGCCAACCACAGGTATGCTGTTATTACTTGCTGTCTATTGCGGAGGTATTTATGGCGGTTCCATTTCAGCTATACTTATTAGTGCGCCCGGCACCCCTGCTTCTGCGGCAACAGTATTGGACGGCTATCATTTAGCAAAGCAGGGAAAAGCGGGAATCGCTTTACGTATGGCACTATTTGCCTCCGTGACAGCTGGAATATTTAGTGCTCTTATATTGTTAATGATCGGCCCTCAAATAGCCAGGTTTGCGTTGAATTTTGGTCCTGCTGAATTTTTCGCTTTAGCGTTATTTGGCTTAACTATGATTGCCAGTGTAAGTGGAAAATCAATTATTAAAGGAGTCATAATGGGTTTTTTGGGGCTTTATGTTTCTACAATTGGTATTGATCCGATTGATGGAATTCCAAGAGTCTCTTTTAACAATCAATATCTTATGGGCGGTATTTCATTAATACCAGCTTTAGTTGGATTATTCGCTATATCGGAAATAATGAAACGAGCACAAACAGCCCACCTTCCAAGAGATGAACAAAATAAATATGAAGATGCCAAACTCCCGTTTTCAACGGCAAAAAAATATATAAAAACTATCCTGAAATCAAGTGGAATTGGCACATTTGTTGGGTCAATCCCAGGGACGGGGGCAGCGATCGCTTCCTTTTTAAGTTACAATGAGGCCCACAGAAGTGCTGAGAACAAAAAAGCATTTGGGAAAGGTTCGGTTGAAGGGGTTGCGGCTGCAGAAGCTGGAAATAATGGGGTGACTGGAGCTACTTTAATCCCGCTTTTAACATTGGGGATACCAGGAGATACCGTAACCGCCGTAATGTTAGGGGCATTAATGATGCAGGGCCTCACCCCGGGTCCACAATTATTTACGGATTATCCTGAGGTTGTATACTCGATCATGATTGGCTTGCTTTTTGTTAATATAGTATTGTTTATACAGGGGCAATGGGCAATCCGGTTATTTGTCAAAGTGACAGCTGTACCAGTAAATGTGCTGCTCCCTATATTGTTATCCCTATGTTTCATTGGAGCTTATGGTGTAAATAATACGCTGTTTGATGTAAAGCTAATGATGGTATTTGGTTTGATAGGATATTTTATGCCAAAGTTAGGTTTTCCAATCACTCCTATGCTGCTTGGTATTGTGTTAGGTCCAATTGCAGAAAACTCATTTAGACAAGCATTACTTCTTTCAGGTGGAAACTGGATGATTTTTCTGACCAAACCTATTGCTGCCATTTTTATTCTGCTTGCTGTATTTTCTTTCCTTTTACCTTTACTAAAACCATATTTCACGAATAAAGTGCCGATTGAAGGAGAAGAGGAGGATGTTTTAAAATAGTCATTTCACCAGGAAATGAAAGCTCCTTCATTCTAATAGATTTGGGAAGCCAATTTTTAAAAGATGAAATAATCTGCTGATGAAAACAGGTGGTATATTATGAAAAAAATGGATCCTTCGCTTAAAGCCTTGCAAATACTTGAAACATTAAGTGATAGTGGAAAAGAAGGAATGGGGATAACTGATTTAGCAACGAAATCAGGTTTAACGAAAAGTACGGCCCACCGTATTGTAAATGCATTAGTGGAAGCAGGCTACCTGGTTCGTAAAGACGCCACGAAGACATATACCTTGGGCTTTCGGATCCTTCATGTAACGGCATCCCTTATGGATAGTTTGGAAATTAAAGAGGTAGCCCGTCCTTATTTAAATCGTCTCTGGGAGGAATCAAAAGAAACGGTCCATTTAGTACAACTTGATGGTTTACAGGCCGTTTATATTGATAAAATTGATACCCCTCATACGATTGGATTACTTTCAAAAGTAGGCAAACGTCTTATGTTGCATTCCACCGCAACAGGTAAAATATTTTTAGCTTATATGTCTCCAGAAGAACGGCAAAAAATCTATACAGAAGCGGGGCTCCCGCAAAGAACCCCCCATACGCTTTGTTCTATTCCGGCGTTGGAAGAAGAATTAGACAATATTAAAAATAAAGGCTATGCGATCGATAGGATGGAAAATAAAGAAGGAATCTATTGTATTGCCGGCCCCATCTTCAGTGAAAACGGCCAGGTCATAAATTCTTTCAGTATATCCGGTCCATCGTTCCGTTTTACAGAAAAGGATGTTGAGAATCTGGCTGTCCAGGTGAAGGAAACTTCATATGGATTATCAAGGGATCTAGTACAATTCTAACTTCATCAAAATAAATACCACCAAAAATATAGGGATATCACAGAGAATTAAATGATGGTAAAGTTTAGAGATATAGATATCCCGCTATGTCGATGCACAGAGTCAGGGTGAAACAGCAGGCCAGTATGTCTGTGATGAAAAAAGCAATGGATACC
Organism: Salibacterium aidingense DSM 18341; assembly: GCF_000429685.1. Lineage (GTDB taxonomy): Bacteria > Bacillota > Bacilli > Bacillales > Marinococcaceae > Salibacterium > Salibacterium aidingense. Next base: position 5,756 of record NZ_AUCI01000017.1, on the reverse strand, counting down.
GGCGAACAGCAGGGAGAATTTATCAATAAAATGCTGGAAACGTCCGGGCCGGCCCAGGTGCAGCAGGCGGCTCATCCTTACAAAGGGGCGTCGGTGGATCTGTCCCTGTAACCTTACATAAGTCTTCCCACCCGGGGAGGCTTTTTTATTTTACCTCTTTTTCCCCTGCAGAGCCAGGAGAATCTGTGGAATGAAAAAGGTTGATTATTGAACGTAAACGCTTAGGATTCCGGGTATTGTGTGAATTAACAATCACTTTTGGGAGGGAAGAGAAAAAAGCAACGCTTAAGAACCGTTTCAGCGTTACTTTTTGCAGGAGTGATCTGGAAAGTGATTATTTCGACTAAGTTCATCGTTACAATGACGTGGAAAAGGGAAAAATGTCACGCTTAGCGGCTTCAGTTTCTGGGACTTGCTCCGTATTCTCCGGTTTTCCCAGGTAAGGAGTACAAGATTTCTGAAAATATCCGATATTAAAAAGGAACCTATAAAGGGAGGAGGAAGGGTTATGGGTGTCCATGTGACAGGCGCCTCCCAGACGTCTGATATCATGACGGCAGGTCGCACTTCTGGGGGACAGGCCGCTGCGAACCAAACCATAGCAGAAGCTTTACACACAGAGGAAACAGAGGAAGGAAGTATGATGCCTCCTCAGCCGGAAGAGCTGGAGAGGCAGGCGGATGGTATTAATAAAATGCTAGAAGCCACGTTCACGAATCTGAAGTTTAATGTTCACGATAAGCTGAATCGTGTATATGTTCAGGTACTGAATCGGGATACGGACGAAGTAATCCGGGAAATTCCTCCAGAGAAATTCCTTGATATGAAAGCTGCAATTCTGGAACAGGTTGGTTTGTTAGTGGATGAAAAAGTGTGATCTGCCCCGGGGAAAGCATTTCTTTTTTATCTGCTTTCCCCTTTTCCTACCTTTTTCCTATTTTATGACGTATTTCTTCAAGTTTCCATTTTCTTCACCGATATAAAATATAGTGAGCAATAGAAATGTACTTTCTATTAGGAGGAACGGAATTATGGATAATCGAATTACCGGCATGGCGTCGGGCATGAATATCGATCAGTGGGTCAAGGATTTGATGCGGGCGGAGCGTCAGCCTCTGGTCCGCATGGAGCAGGAGTCCCAGCGTCTGGAATATAAAATGGAAGACTACCGGGAAATGAATCGGGAATACCGGACCTTCAGTGACTCGATTTTCGATGGTATTATGCGTTCTGCCAACGGTAACGCAAAACAGGCGTCCAGCTCAAATGAGAGTATTGTCGAAGCAAATGCAACCTCGGACGCTGATAATACCAACTACACTATTTCTAATATTGAGCAGTTGGCAAAGGCCGCTTCGACAACAAGTGTGGATCCTGTACAAAATGGAGATGGAGAAGTGGCAGATCCGGAAGCTTCTCTGGCGGATCAATTTGGATACGGAGAAGATGAGGAGATTTCTTTTACGATCACCACCTACAACGAAGCCGGAGAAGCACAGGAACAGGATTTCACCTTCACCGGTGAGGATAGTTTAAATGATGTAGTGAACGGCATTAACAGATCGGATGCGGGGGTAAATGTTTTTTTCGAAAGAGGATCCGGCAATTTGTCCGTCACCCGTTCGGAAACAGGTGTTTTTAGCCCGGACGGTGAAAGTGAAATTTCGTTTAATGGAGACTTTCTGACCAATGACCTCAATTTAACTGGGGAAGTTTCCGGCGCCCAGAATGCTGTGTTTGATATGAACGGCATCACCGGAGTGGAGCGCCGGTCTAATACATTTACGGAAAATGGCGTGGAATTCACCCTGAAAAACACAGCTCCGGACCAAACCGTGAATGTAAACGTCAGCCCGGATACCCAGAACATTAAAGATACGATTATGTCGTTTGTCGAAGATTACAATGCCATGATTGAAAATACAGATGAAAAGCTATCGGAGGAGTACTACCGGGATTATGCCCCGCTGACGGATGAGCAGCGCGACGAAATGAGCGAAACGGAAATTGAACGCTGGGAGGAACGTTCGCAAAGCGGATACCTGCGCCGAGACGATATTCTCTCCAGTGGCCTGAGTTCGATGCGCCGGGATATGTATACGCCGGTGGATACAGGAAGCGGCTCCGCCTTTGATCAACTTTCTGAAATTGGCATTACCACAACCAGCAATTACATGGACCGCGGCAAGCTGGAAGTGGATGAAACCAAACTGGAACAAGCCATTCAAGCCGATTCAGATGCTGTTTTTGATATGTTTGCCGCCGATGGAGAAACCTATGAAGAAAAAGGACTGGCCCGCCGCGTCCGCGATTCCCTCGATAATACGATGGACCGGATTTCGGAACGAGCCGGAGGCCCGACGGTTCCCAATCCTGATTCCTTTACCATCGGCCGGGAAATGAACGACCTTGCCGACCGCATGTCCAACTTTGAGCAGCGGCTGCAGAAAACGGAAGAGCGCTACTGGGACCAATTTACACGGATGGAACAGGCGATTGCGGACGCGAACGCCCAGGCCCAGCAGATCCAGCAGCAGCTCGGCGGTGGTGGTATGGGCGGCATGATGTGATGACCGCTCAAACCATTGGTATATAAGGGTTTTGAATGATTTTGCTAACAAAATGCTAACATGTGATACGAAGTAAGGCTTCTCAATAGTTGAAGAAATTATTGAGGAGCCTTTTTTTTGCCCTTTTTAATCTCGGTTATTCTCTAGCTACAAAGCGTTGCGAGTTGGATATTTCCTTCGTATTGTTCCAAAGCAGTGATTTTTATGTAGAAAGGAAGCTTTAGTCCCGAACCGTCTATGTAATTTTCAAAGGATATTTTATTCTAGAGAAATAAGTATTGTATTTTTGGTAATTCAAGATTGAAGGTATTCAACAGAAGACGATGTGGTTATAAGATCAATAAAATTTTGAAGTTTAGTACATTATTTTCAATCTCCATCCCATTTTGGAGGATTTTAGCAACAATTTGTCGAAGTATGTTTGAAGTATGCTTATAGAGAAGCAAAATATAAAGGTGGTCAACATGGCAATATTTTATGAAGATGAATTAAATGACAGAAAGGCTATATATAAAGCAGCAGAGAAGTGGAAAATTAATTGTTTACTAAATAATGAGTCACTGATGAACTGTTAGGGGACTTAATTGAAAAATCTCCTGTCTTTCATAGTAAGGATGGAGTAAAGGTAGAAATTGAGTTTTTGGATTTAGAGAATGTGGTGGAAAGCATAAAAGGAATAATGGATAAGTAAATGGTGAAATTTAATAAAAGGTGATATACTTCCAAACTTTTAAAAATGCCTAACAGCTTAAAATGAGCTTGTTTAGGCATTTTATTCTATCGTGTACTTGCCTATTCTTGTTGAACATATGAAACTTAAGGACTAAGGAGCATACCTAAAAACAGACAGGAAAGTAATTCTTCTGTCTGTTTTTTTACCTCTTAAACAATCACGTGAACCGTATCATTAGAAATCAAAGATGAAAAAGGTAAATACTAATACATCTTTATTCTGCAATCACCAATCAACCCATGTTGAATGTGTCACGTGGCTTGAGAAAAAATAATATCTAACATAAGAGGTGCCTAGTCCTTGCTACGTAGTAGAGGCGGGCACTTTTTTGTGTAATAAAAAAGGTGCTCCCCCCAATACTTTAGAGTATTCATTTAGTCCTGACACTGGGACTATGATTTAGTGTTAGTATATATTTGTGAAAAGTATTAGGTTATGGAGGCTGATTAATGAGCTATTCGAATTATCGAATAATAAAACAACTCGGAGAAGGAGGAAATGGTTGGGTTTATCTCATGGAAGACAGTTCCTCTCAGGAAGTTGCGGTTAAAGTTTCAAAAGTTAAAGAAGTTCCTGGAAAAGATCTTGGAGATTTTACTAAATCAAAATTAGAGAGATTTAGAACTGAGGCAATAAAAGTACATGAGTTATATAAAAATGGCCAGCAAGGTATCGTTCCAGTGTTAAATTATGAATTGCCTTGTGATGAAACTGGAAAATATTTTTTTGTTATGCCTAAGGCAATTCCTCTAAAAGAAAAGGCGAAGGACTGTAATAAAATTTATGAGCTAATAGAAATTTTTAAAGATTTGGGTCTTACATTAAGTGAACTCCATAAGAAAAATATCTCTCATCGTGATATTAAGCCTGAAAATATATTATATTACCAGGGTAAATATTGTTTTGGAGACTTTGGCTTAATAGATTTCCCAGATAAAGAAGATTTAACTAGAGCAAAAGAAGCTTTAGGGAATCGGAAAACAATGGCTCCTGAAATGCGAACGCCGCTATTAGTAACTGATCCTAGACCAGCAGATGTTTATTCATTTGCAAAAACACTTTGGATCACACTTACTGGTGAAGACTATGCATTTGATGGACAATTTAATCATATAGAGAATGGTAAGTTGCAAAAAAAGTATCCTAAACAACATTTTGTTGAATTGTACAAACTGTTAGCAGATTCAACAGCTGAAAACCCTGAAAAAAGGCCAACAATATATGAATTTTTATATAGATTACTAGAGTGGGAAAGTATAGCTCAAAATGAGCGAGCATCAAGTAAAAGCCTATGGAGATTTTATGAACAAATCTTTGTACAACAGAACAATCCAAGTACAGTTATTTGGAGAGACAAAATTCAAGTAGTAGAAATTCTTAAACAATTATCTATTTTAAACTTTAACCATACATTTATTCACGAAGGGGGCGGAATGGATTTACAAGATATAAAATTATTCGAAGAAGAGAACGACATGGTTATGCTTAGCTTTGGCTTGAATATGACGCATGTATTTAAAGTGAAAAGATTAATATGGGAACTACCAAACGAAGATCCTGAATTTAGTTATTTTCGTTTAGAGTTCGATGAAATAAACCCTATTTACCCGGATGCAGTTGAAGAATTAGAAAAATGGCTTAGAAGCCAAAATTACAGGTGTATTGATAGAGTTGTTTCAGAAGATTTGATTGTTAATGAAAATGGAGGTTATGAACATTATTATGAAGATGACGAGATAGCACATTTCAATGTTACTAGATGGTTCGGTGGTTCATTTTTAATAGTACCAAAAGGTTCCATATATAATGCTATTAGCAACACATATGATGGTAGACATTCTAAGTTCAAGCCAGAAGAGTTTAGAGAATATATGGAGCTATTACAGTATATCTATAACCATAACATCTTAGGAGATTATTTTTGGGACATTGCTAATAGGGATCCTTTCAAAGAGAATTTATTTAAAAAGTTAAAAAAACTTAGGCTTATGACAGAAGAAGAGTTGAAAAATGAATTAGAAAGTGATTCTGAAAATTAACTATTTAAGTATTGTTCTCTTGCTTTTGCTGGCGCCTGATCCCCCAATGCTTTGGAGTGTTAACGTGGTGGCGGTCAGGCACTTTCATACTCTTGTAACTGCTAGATTAGAGTTAACACTTTTTGCTTGATAAGATTGAACACTTTTTCGTTACGAATCTCTCTTGGACCAGCTATACTAGGAACAATAATTGCTGGTCTGGAGGAAACGAAAGGTGAATAAAATGAAAGATCATATGCGTATTCGTGACTTGAAAGAAGAGGGTTTCAGCATTGCAGCCATCGCCCGCAAGTGCGGTGTATCAAGAAACACGGTTTATAACTATTTAGAAATGGATTGGGATGAAGCCTTGGATTGGGTTGAAACGTTGAAGACCAGGACAAGGAAATTGGATTCCTATAAGGACTATATTTT
>NZ_AUCI01000016.1 GCF_000429685.1 Salibacterium aidingense DSM 18341 | reverse complement strand
CTCCTTAGTATTGTGACCTTTTTAACCGGCTTGCTGCTTGCCTTTATTCTAGGAAAAATCGAACGATCATAAAGAAAACGAGTTTGGGACAATACCATTATAAGATAAAAATTTCCGAACGATTAATCCATAAATCGTTCGGAAATTTTCGTTCTGTCCTATTTATCGCTCCGTCAAAATACTTCGCTTTCCGTGGGCACGGCTCGAATAAAGGAGGATCGGCTAAGAACGGCACATCCTGTGCCGACGCCGATCTGACCCGCATCCTGCGGGCCCTCGGGGAAAATCCCTTCCTGCGGGGTCTCGAGACACGTGCTGTTCCCACAGGAGTCTTCGTATGTTGACGACGCTTAGGAAGTACTGTTTACCATAGAAGACGAGATGTTCAGGTTTTCACCATTCCTCTTATCTTTTGTCCCAGTCTCGTTTTCTTTATATTTTAACCACGGCTATGATCAGCATAATCCAGCCGGCAATAAAAGCGGTGCCGCCTATCGGAGTAATCGCCCCAAGCCAGGATATACCGGTAAAGGCCATGGTATACAGACTTCCTGAAAAAATAACAATACCGCCGAACAGCAGCCATCCTGCCCATGATAACGAAGTGCTTCCTCCCGCATAAGCCGCCGTCAGGCCGATCACCAGAAGGCCGAGGGCGTGCATAATATGATATTGTACTCCGGTTTGATAGACGTCCATCAGCCGGTCCGACAATTTTCCCTCCAGACCGTGAGCCCCAAAGGCACCAAAACCAACGGCCAGTGCAGCATTAAGTGCGCCTAAAATAACAAACAGCTTCCACATTTTAATTCACCTGCCTCTTACTTCTTAAAACTCCAGCAAATTGCCTTCCGTCGAGGGGAGATCCTGTCGCGGCACAGGCGCTGCCTGCCCTGTTGAAGGTGCTGAAACCTGGTCGGTGGAGGGCCTGGAGCTGATCCGGCCGGACGTTTTCATGGGAGTTCGTTCTCCCTCCCCGAGAATAATATCACAATAGGCTTTCAGGACCCGGGCATGGTTTTTTACAGCCTGTTCCTCTTCTTGCTCCAACCGGTCCGTAAGCTGCAATAATTCCTCTTCCATTTTATGAACAACCGTTCGAGCAGAAATGTTCACATCTTTTCACCTGTCCCTTATTTGAAGTATTTCATGAAAGATTATAACACAGCAGTTCACCCAAAAAATCCCGGTGTCTCTCCCGTAAGAAAATCGTCATGTTTGGGCCTCTCATTAAAAAATCCTGAAACCAGTTATCAAAGGAACCAGCTCAGGATTTGCCCCTTTTATAAAAATGTTTAAAACCCCCGGATCTTACTTTTCCACTACAGTATAGCCCAGAGACTCGATTTTCGGATAGTTTTCTTCATCAATCACCCAGAACTGACCTTCATTATCTTTCACGACCAAATCTTTGGGCGTTGCCGCTTTTTTTGCTTCCTCTTCATTGTCGTATTTTCCAGCTGGAATCTGCATATCATCCACCATGATGAATGCCATGCTTAACACCTCCATCTATTGCAGAGGATTCCCGCCGCTATTCAGGATTAAACAACAAAAATGATAATTGTCACATATTTGTAATACATGAAACGTTACAGCCCGGTATCGTCTAAATACCTCCTCAACTTTTTCATATCTTTCTTTTTCAGAACGGAGTCCGCTTCCTCTACTTCCAGCTGTTTTCTTGCAGCTAGGACGGTTTTGACACCTGCTATGTTCAACCCTTGATCAATTAATTCTTTAATCTTGGCACATTGATCAATCTCTTCCAGAGAAAATATACGCTGATTTCCTTCATTTCGTTTCGGCGATATCAACCCTTGCTGCTCGTAGTATCTGATTTGGCGGGCGCTTAAAGATGTTAATTCCTGTACCACACTAATTGGAAAACAAGCGGTACGAAGGGGGAGTTGTTCTGTCACCTCGCCTTCCTCCTTTTTTTAGTATTTAAAGCTGCAGACAATCAGCGGGTTTGACGATTTAAATGTACATACACATCCTGCAGCGTCTCATACCCTTTTTTCATGACATCCTGAATTGTACACACCCATAGTTCTGCCGCCATCACTGCATCGGCCAGGGCATGGTGACGATTATTCACTGGAATGCCGTAGTAAGCGCAGCAGGTATCGAGTTCTCCTGCTTCCTGCTCTGGTGCTGCTATTTGATATAAAAAAGACGTGTCAAGCAGTCGGTGACGAAATTGCATTCCACTGGATTGATATGTCGCATGCTGAAGAAACTTTCTTTCATGCTTGGCATGGTGGGCCACTAAGATATCCGTTTGGATAAACTCATAGAACTGCTGCAGGACCTCAGAAAGCGGAGGCGCCTGCTCCAGCTCTTCTTTTGTCAGTCCAGTTAAACGGGCCACTTCCGAGGACAAAACGCCTGGTTCGGAAATGGTACAATAAAATGTGTCGTTGTGATAAATCCTGCCTTTTTTCACTTTCACGGCTCCTATCGATAAAATTTTATCACCGCCATCCGGATAGAAGCCGGAGGTTTCCAAATCAAGCACTGTAAATTCCAGAGTATCCAGCGGCTGTAATAAAGGCTGTTTCGCTTTTAAATCCTTTTGCAGCTGCCGCATAAAGGACTGGTGCTGAGGGCTGGTCTGATCGATGGATGTTACAACAGGAGCGCCCAGTTTTCCGGAAACCTGGCGGACCCATTGAAACATATTACTCATTACCATATTCACTCCCCTGACTCTACAAGCTTTTTTGTCTGTTGAAAAAGGTGTTTCCCTTCTTTCAAGGCCGATTTCAACCTTTGTTTTTGAGTTTTTGTCAGTTCATCTATTGGAATATAATGAACGTCATTGTAGGAGTTCTGCTTTTCTGCAAAATCAGCCCGAAGCTTCAGCAATTCCTTAAAGGAGTTCTCTTTGCCTTCCGCAAATGGATAGATTTCTTCTATTTTTTGAATGCGGTCCAATGTCGAAGTCTCATGCACTCCTTCTTTTATAGCCAGCAGCCGCATGGCGTGGACAAAAGGGAAAAAACCAACATCTTTGATATGAAGAGAACCCGCATACGGTCCCTTTTCGTCAGGAAGCAGTTTTCCAAAAGCGTTAACTCCTTGATGAAGGTAAGAGATATTTTGAGAAAGCCGGGTTAATAAATAAGGCTCTTCTTCCACGAGATAAAACACGTAATCTTTTACCTCTTTCAACAGCTTCCTCTTTCCAATCAGCGGCCTGGCATCAATAAACGTCAGAAGATGACGTAGAGCCGCCCATTTATCCTCCTTCACCCATTGATCAATTTGAGCTTTCCAATTCTCTTTTCCATGACACCAGCGGGGATGGGAAGCCATCACCTTGCCTTCACAGCGGGGATATCCTACAACAGCCATTCCTTCGCGGATTTCAGCCCCCAACGCTAAGAAATACTCCTGATAGATATCGTCTTTGCCCTCAAATACAATACCGTGATCCTGATCACTGAATACGCCTTGTTCTTTCCGGCCGGCGCTGCCCATCAAAAAGAACACAAAGTGAGCAGGGGCAGTCCCCCGCTCACTTTTTACATGCTTCACGGCAAGAGCTGTCGTTTCGAGCACCCATTTATCATGGGCTTCATTTAGTTGCCATGAATGTTTAGCGATCTCCCTCGTTTCTTTATCACGAGCTCTCTTGATTTCCTCGTAGCTTTGAAAAGAAGGCGGAGGGAGATAGTCTCCCTCTTGATGAAACGATGAAGATACCATATTATCACGCACCTGTATGAACGTTTGTATCACCAGAATGAGGAGTTACATTCTCTGGATAGCCGTAACTTCCATGTTCACTCATATCCAGTCCCATGATCTCTTCTTCTTCAGATACGCGAAGTCCTCCTATTAATCCTCTTGTAATTAACAGCAGAATATAGGAAGCAATGAAAGCAAATACACCGCACGCTACAACACTGATGAACTGGACGCCGAGCTGGGTGAAACCACCGCCGTAAAACAGACCGGCCCGTCCCCCGTTCATTTCGGCCAATTCAGGAGTTGCAAAGAAACCAGTGGAAAGCGTGCCCCATATACCGGCTGCCCCGTGCACGGAAAGAGCGAAAATCGGGTCATCAATGCCTTGTTTTTCAAAGAACTTCATGCTGTAAAATACAAGCAGTCCGCCGATAAGACCAATCAGAACCGCTGCCCAGGGAGCGACGAAAGCGCAGGAGGCCGTGATGGCAACCAGTCCGGCAAGGGCACCGTTCAGCATGGTTGGAACATCGGCTTTTCCAAGAGAGGCCCAGCCGATCAATAATGCAGCTACAGCTCCAGCGGCCGCAGCAAGCTGTGTGTTCAGCGCGACAAATCCAAAGAACGCATCGGCGACCCCAAATGTGCTACCCGCGTTAAATCCAAACCAGCCGACCCAAAGCAGCAGGACCCCAAGAGCGGTAAAGACCTGGTTATGTCCGGCTAATTCATTCGGCGAACCATCTTTATTGTATTTTCCAATACGTGGCTTCAACAGCATGGTTGCAGCCATAGCCCCCATCGCGCCCGTCAAGTGAACCACTGTGGAACCTGCGAAATCCTGTTTCCCAAGTTCACCAATCCAGCCTGCGCCCCAGATCCAATGGGCAACAATCGGATAAACAAATGCAGAGAATAATACTGCGAAAACAACGTAGGCGGAAAGCTTTGCTCGTTCCGCAAAACCACCGAAAGCAATGGTCAGCGCGATAGCAGCAAAAGCCAATTGGAAAATGAAATCAACCGAACTTGAAAGTCCTTCCCCTTCAAATGCATAGTCGCCATAAAAGAAATTAGAAAGGCCAATAACACCCCCGGCAGAATCTCCATAAATAAATCCATACCCTACAGCCCAGAATATAAGAGAAGCAATTCCCAAGGTGAAAATGGTCTTACCGGCGATGTGACCGGCATTTTTCATCCGGGTCGAACCGGCCTCCAACAGAATAAATCCACCCTGCATTAAAATAACTAAAATAAATGCGATCATGATCCAAAGATTATCCATAAATACCATAGGATCCATGACATGTTCTCCCCTTTCTTTATTAAGAATAGATGTAAACTTAGTTAACATCTTTCGTTAATTCATATTTTACAGAATAACCAACAGGAATCCAGCTTTACGTTAGAAAACCTAACATAGGAATCTTTCTTTAAATCCATGATTTCTATCATAAGGGGATGTCTCCATTGCAGGCGGGTGCTTGCCGGTTGGGATAAGCGGTGCAGAATCCAGCGGACATTTATGCCGGTAAATGCTCGATGGACGGCCATTTGGGGTTTTTTCGGACATTGATTCCGCTATCCGGATGCTGGAGCGCTTTTTGACGATAAAAAGGGAAAATAACGGAACAGATGTCCGAATCCCCCTACAAAATAGGAAAAATAGAAGAAATAACGGAATAAATGTCCCCGAAGCATACGAAAAAAGCTTGCTCCGTTCATCGACAGAGCAAGCTTTTTAGGTTCGTTTAAACTTTACTGTAAGGGAAATCGTCTGGATGATATCCGTAACGCCGGTTTTCGTTTAAACCGTCAATCGCCTGCAGGTCCTCTGTATCCAGAGAGAAATCAAATACTTCTGCGTTGGACTTAATTCGCTCCGGGGTGACGGATTTAGGAATCGTGATGACATTATTCTCGAGCGACCAGCGGATTAATACCTGGGCCGGTGTTTTACCATGTTTCTCTGCAATCCGCTGGATCGGGTCTTCATCAAGCAGATCCCCCTGTCCAAGAGGACGCCATGCTTCCAGTTGAATGTCATGGTTCTGACAGTACTCCAGCAGCTCTTTCTGGAACAAACGCGGATGAAATTCCACCTGGTTGACCATCGGCTTCACTTTTGCCGTTTTCATCAATTCCTCCAGATGCTGATCGGTAAAATTGCTGACCCCAATCGCTCTTACTTTGCCTTCTTCATATAGTTTTTCAAGAGCTCCCCACGTTTCTTTGTATTTGCCCGGCACCGGCCAATGAATTAAGTAAAGATCAAGGACATCTACTCCCAGCTTTTCACGGGATCGTTCAAACGCCTCCAGTGTTTCCTCAAATCCTTGTTCGTCGTTCCACACCTTGGTGGTAATAAAGATATCGTCTACCGGGACCCCGCTTTCCTGAATGGCTTCGCCGACACTTACTTCATTTCCATAAAAGGATGCTGTATCAATACTGCGATATCCAGCTTCCAGGGCGGACTTCACCGCCGTTCTTACCTCGTTCCCTGCTTCCGCCTTGTATACGCCAAGACCGACCCAGGGCATTTTCACACCGTTTGCCAATGTTTGTACAGATGTTTGAACGTTCATGTATTACGCCTCCTTATCTATCATTTGGAATACACCAATCAATTTCCGGCCTTCCTGCCTCACGTAAAAACTGGTTCGTCCGCGAGAAAGGCCGGCTCCCAAAGAATCCTTTATGAGCTGAAAAAGGACTTGGATGCGGGGATTTAATCACTAGGTGACGGTCTGTTGTAATCAGTTCTTCTTTCGCCTGGGCGTGCCTCCCCCACAATATAAATACCACCGGGTCGCTTTTATTATTCACCTGTTTTATGACCTCGTTGGTAAAGTATTCCCAACCCGCCCCGCGGTGGGAAGCAGCCTGTCCGGCCCGTACCGTTAAAACAGTATTTAATAACAGAACGCCCTGCTCTGCCCAGCTTGTTAAACAGCCATGATTTGGGACAGGACAACCGACATCCTCATTCATTTCTTTATATATATTCTGCAGAGAAGGCGGCATTTTTACTTCGGGTTGGACAGAAAAACTTAACCCATGCGCCTGTTTCGGCCCATGATAGGGATCCTGCCCTAAAATTACGGCTTTTGTTTTTTTATAGGGAGTATGATGTAACGCGTTGAATATGTCATACATATCAGGATATACACTTCTTTCCCCATATTCTTTTTTTAAAAACTCCCTGAGCTGTATATAGTAGTCTTTTTCAAATTCATGATTCAACACTTGAGCCCAATCATTTTTCAAAACAGCCATTGCATCTTCCCCATCCTTCCTTCAGCAGACGTTCCCCTCGGTGTCCCGTCCATTTTAAGTTCGCCCTTCACCCATGTTTCACGTGAAACATCAGTCCCGGTTAATGAGAGAATTCAATTCGTCATAAATACCCGGGGTGGATGCTAACACAAACAGGCCTTGTTGTTCGGTTTTAACTTTTGTTTTTCCGCCTGCTTCTTTCACCATTAACAACCCTGCTTCTACATCCCAATCGTTTAATTTTATCTCCCAGCATGCATCCATTCTACCGCAGGCCACCTGGCACAAGTCCAGCGCTGCGCTCCCGGTGCGCCGCAGCCCGCCGACCCGTGGAACCACTCTGTTCACATGAGAAAGATTATTATCACCTGTGGTCCCTTTATCATAAGGAAAACCAGTTCCAATTACTGCTTTCTCCAGCTGCTCTGTTTCCGAACTATGTATGCTGTTTCCATTAAGCCAGGCTCCGCTTCCTTTCAGTACCGTGAACATCTCATCCAGTTTCGGAGCGTAAACTAAACCAGCAGCCGTTTCTCCTTCATGTCGTATTCCTATAGAGATCCCGTAAAAAGGAATTCCTCTTGCATAATTTACCGTGCCGTCAATAGGATCAATCACCCATTCATAGGAAGAATCCCCATGATAGCTTCCGCTTTCTTCCGTTTTCATTTTATGACCGGGATAATGTTCCTTGATTTTTTCTGTCAAAAACGATTCTGTCCAAATATCCATTTCGGTGACAAGATCGATGGCTGTCGTTTTGCTGCTAATATCCATCGGTCCTTCCGCCCGCTTTACCAGCTCTCTGCCCGCTTCCCGCGCCCAATTTTCCGCTTTCTGAAGCATTGCTTTCCATTCCTGCATCACACATGACACCCTTCCTCTGACACTTCTTCTTTTATCATATCTAAAAATGGTCGTTAACTCAAAAAGGATTAATGGACAAATGAAACCCGCTTTTCTTATTTTTGTGTTAGATTATAGATATTCCCTCATAATATTTACGACACACAAGGAGATACCCCATGTTAGATCTTATATTACGTGTACTGGAACAATTAGGACTATTTGGATTATTTCTTGGGATTGCCATAGAAGCGATTTCCTTTCCATTTCCTGCTGCCATCGTTCTATTGGTATATGGCTATATTATAGATCCATCCGGGTGGCAGTGGACGCTGCTCAGCATTGCTTCGGCCGCCGTTTATACTGTGGTCGCCTTTATTCCTTATTGGATTTCCCTTCGTTATGATCATATTCTGCAAAACCGGGTAGACAAAGCCGGAACCAGGCAGATGATGAAATTCATGGACAAATACCGTGAATGGACGATCACCGCCGGACGGATTCTTGGGATGGGTTATATCGTATACGTGGCTGCCTTTTACCGCATCACCCCTTTCCGATACGGCTTTTTCACTTTTATCGGCGTGCTTCCCATTGCTCTGCTCATGCTGTACCTCGGCAGACTCGGCAACATTAAAGTCGTCTACTCTTGGTTTCAGGGGCTTCAATATATTCTGATGGTCGTTCTTGCCGGACTGATCGGCTGGTATATCTATTACCGCCTTCGACGACGGAAAAAGATGACGAATCGAGAACAAGATAGAGAATGAAAAACAAACCCGGACTGCAAAAATTACAATCCGGGTCTTTTTTTTAAAAAGCATAGCTCCCTAACAGATGGGAGACCTTCCGTTTTAAAGTGTGAACTTTTTTACCGTTCGGCGATCGGCGATCGGTTCTTCCCCGATCTTTTCATACCAGTCTTCCACATCAAATTGCGAACAGTAGATAATCGATGCACGTTGATGATGGTCTTCTACGATTTCCAGCAATTCGCGGGGCTGGGATTCACGGAGCCGAAGAAGCAGCCATTCATCAATAATTAATACATCGATTTTTTTTACCCCTTGATGACTTTTTGATATAGCCCTTCTCCACGGGCGATTTCCAACTCTTCCAACAGCTCAGGCAAGATAAGACTTTTCGTTTCCAGATGCTCCTTTTAGGATAACGCTACAGTGCTTTTGAATATATTTACTACTCGCGAGTCGAAGAATCTGTGCTTTATCCGGTTTTCGGTCATGGGCTCCTCGATATCTTCCACACAGGAAGCCGAGTAATGGAATTGAGCCTGAAGAAGAAGCCGGGAAAGTTTGTTATTTCTACGGCAATCATATCGGTATCGATAAGCAATCCGAATCGTTTTTCAAACGACATACCTTGGAATTGAGGGCTCTGAAATTTGTCCTATCATGGCTCTAAGCTATGGCTGTATTTCAAGCTAAGGCGCTGCCCGCGTAAAGCGAAGGATTTTAACACAGCGATAGAAAGTCGCACAAAAAAAATTTCCGAACAAATTCTTCTGTACGGAAATTTTTGTGATGCGATGGTTTTGTCCCAGTCTCATTCTATAAATTGCAAATTTCCCCGATAAATGCACTTTGTAATAGATTTTCCATATTTTCTTTATTAACTGGCCTAGGGTTAGGGTAGGCTTTTTCCGATACTTCCTCTGCTATTTGAGTAATATTTTGTTTTTGCCATCCTATTTCCGATAGCGCCGAAGGACCTCCAGAATTTATTATCCAATGATGCAGGTGATCTGGAACATCGTGTGCAGGAACATTCATAATTTTACCAAGTTTAGTTAATACTTTAGATGTATTAGAGGCGTTGTAGGACAAAACATAAGGAAGCATAATAGTATGAGTCTCGGCATGTGGAAGAGCAGCTATACCTCCTAAAGCATGGCAGAGCTTATGATGCAGACTCATATCTACTGAAGCTAGTGCCATGCCTGCGAGCCAACTGCCATAAAAAGCTTCTTCCCTGGCACCTTTATGTTCAGGCTCTCTCACTATAGATTCCAAACTATGAAAGAGGGCCCGGAAACCTTCTTCTGCAATTATTGATGTTATGGGATTCCGCTTTTCCGCATATAAAGCTTCTACACAATGTGCCATGGCATTAACTCCACTCGTCAAAGACATATATGGCGGCATCGTTTCTGTCAATTCTGAATCATATATCACTGTTTTAGGTTTCACTTGTGAATTTCTGCCTGTTTGTTTCTTATTATCTTTCGTTATTCCCCAAACAGGGGTCATTTCTGAACCTGAATAGGTTGTAGGGACGGCTAATATAGGAAGCTTTGTTTCCAAAACAGCAGCTTTTGCAAGTCCTATCGCAGAACCACCTCCTACTGTGAGCAAAGCATCTGCCCTGTTGTTTTGAATGATACCTACAGCTTCTTTCACACTTTCCTGCGGAACATGCTGTTTTGCTGAAGTATGAAGACCAACTGCTTTTTCTCCAAGCTGAGACCAAATCTCTTCTGCAATATTTCGACGCCCGTTAGTGGAAATGATCAAAACCCTGTCAGTCTGCCACTCTTTAATCTCCTGTAGTATTTCATTTCTTCTGCCGCGACCGAATATCACCTTTTCTGGAAGGGTTTCATAGATAAAGTTCTCCAACGCGATCACCCTTTTATTCCTCTTATTATTCTTTAGGAAGTCGAAATGGTTTTGAAATGGAGGCATAGTCTCCAGCAAGCCTGGCTAAAGGCTTCCATTGTTCAATATCGGTTTTGAAGCTTTCTATATAAATATTTCTTTTCACATGGACACGGAGCACTCTGCCCAACACAAGGGACGATATTCCTACCGGAAGAACCTGTTCTAGTTCTATTTCAAAAGAAATCGGTGATTCATCTACTCTGGGGGGCGAAATAATATCGGATTCTTTTGGTGTTAAACCTGCCTTTTCAAATTCATCAATATGGGAGGACCATGCTTGAGAAGATACATACATTTCATTACCTAATTCTTCTGAGACAATATTAATGACGTATTCTTTAGTGTCCTGGATATTTGTTAATGTGTCTTTATTACCTTTATTTTGCGCAGGGGCAATAGAAATAGCCAAAGTAGGAGGGGACGGGGAAGCGACTGTGAAAAAGCTGAATGGGGCAAGATTTAATGTGTTATTTTCACTTTTGCTCGATACCCAAGCAATAGGTCTGGGCACTATGGAACCAATCAACAGTTTATACATATCATTTGCCTCCACCTCCTCTGCTTGAAATGTTAACGTGTTTTTCTCAGACATTCTGACCCCTCCCTTCTACATTATCATGTGTTTTCAACAATAACCGATATCCCTTGTCCAACTCCGATACACATCGTCGCAAGACCGCGATGCACATCCCTTTTTTTCATTTCATGGATCAAACCTGTCAATATTTTTGCACCGCTTGCTCCCAGAGGATGGCCAAAGGCAATAGCGCCTCCGTTGACGTTCACCTTTTCGCGACTGAGTCCAAGCTCATGGATAACAGCCAGGGACTGGGAAGCAAAGGCTTCATTTAATTCAACAAGGTCCATATCCTGAGGGGTGAGATTCAAACGCTGCCATACCTTCCTCGTGGAATAAATCGGCGCAATCCCCATAACGTCCGGCTCCACCCCGGCTGTCGCAGACGCTTGAAAGGTGACAAGAGGGGTCATGCCAAGAGCTTCCGCCCGTTCCCGGCTCATCAACAAGAGCGCCGCTGCCCCGTCATTCACCCCGGAAGCATTCCCTGCGGTGATCGTCCCTTCGGAAAACAGAGGCGGCAGGCTGCTTAACTTTTCCAATGTTGTTTCCGGCCGCGGGTGTTCATCACTCATGATGGTCGTTTCCCTGCCTTTCGGATCCCGGACCGTTACGGGAATGATTTCGTCCGCCAACCGGCCGCTTTCCACCGCCCTTTTCGCCCGCTGCTGACTTTCATAGGCAAAACGATCCTGTTCCTCCCTGGAAACCCCGTACCGCTGCGCCACGTTTTCGCCTGTCTCCGGCATCGAAGCGGTGCCGTACATCGCCTCCATCTCAGGATTGGGAAACCGCCATCCGATGGTAGTATCATGGAGTTCCATATTACCCCGTGGGTATTCTTTTTCCGGTTTTTTCATCACATAAGGAGCCCGGGTCATGCTTTCTGTGCCGCCGGCAATCATGATATCTTCTTCGCCCGTCATGATCGCACGGGCTGCCATGCTTACCGCATCCAGGCTGGATCCGCACAACCGGTTGATCGTGGTGCCTGTCACCGTCTGCGGCAGCCCGGCTAAAAGCAGCGACATCCGGGCGACATTTCGATTCTCTTCCCCGGCACCGTTCGCATTGCCAAATATTACATCCCCGATTTCTTCCGGCGGCAGCTTTGGATTCCGTTGCATTAAGGCCCGAATCACCACAGCTCCCAGATCATCGGGACGGACATCTTTAAGGGCGCCTTTATATCTTCCGATCGGCGTACGGAGGGCGTCTACGACCACTACTTCTTTCATGTTGGATCCCCCTTTGCAGCCAGTTCCTCGCTCACACGGTACGCGGCTGTCGTTTTTTCAGCGATCTCCTGAAGCGTCGCCTCCCCGCGTAATTCCGTCAATACGTAGCCATCATCGATCCAGCGGAAAACCGCCAAATCCGTGATAATGACATCGGCTTTGCGGGTGGACGTCACTGGATACGTGCAGGCATCGACAATTTTCGGTGATCCGTCTTTGGATACATGGTTCGTCGTAATCATGATTTTTTTGGCCCCGACAAGCAGGTCCATAGCCCCGCCAACCCCGATAATATCTTTGCCCGGGACCGCCCAGTTCGCCACACGACCGGCCGCGTCCACCTGCAACGCTCCGAGAATCGCCACATCTACATGGCCTCCGCGGATCATCGCAAACGAATCAGCACTGTGAAAATACGAAGCTCCGACCGCTTCGCCAACCGGCAGTTTGCCGGCATTCACTAAAAGAGGATCCACCTCTACTTCTTCGACCGACGTTACCCCGAGCATGCCATTCTCGGTATGAAGATAATAGCTATCTTTATCCAGATAATTGGCTACCAGCGTAGGGACGCCAATACCTAAATTAATGATCGAGAACGGCTCGAGGTCCTCTGCCGCCCTTTTGGCAATGGCTTCTTTACCGGCCACGATCCACCACTCCTTCCTTTGTTAATACGTACCGGCTTTGCACGAGCGCGTCCACAAACAAATGCGGAGTGGCAATCGCTTCCGGATCAAGCTCTCCTTCGTTCACGATGTCATCGACTTCGGCCACTACATACGAAGCAGCGGACGCCATCACCGGGTTAAAGTTTCGGGCCGTCTTGTAGTAGACAAGGTTTCCTTTCGTATCGGCTTTTTCCGCTCGAACAAAAGCCACATCCGCTTTCAACGGTTTTTCCAGCAGGTACGTCTCGCCCTCTATTTCTCTGGTTTCTTTTCCTGCAGCCAGTTCCGTCCCGACAGCGGTTTTGGTATAAAACCCTCCAATACCGGCTCCACCGGCCCGGATGGCTTCTGCGAACGTCCCCTGCGGAAGCAGTTCCAGTTCCAGTTTTCCTTCGTTATACCACTGCGCTACTTCCCGGTTACTGGTGAAATACGACCCAATAGCTTTTTTCAGCTTTCCCTGCTGCAGCAGGATCCCCAGGCCTTTTCCTGTCTCCCCAACGTTATTACTGATGATCGTTAAATCCGTGACATCACGGTGCGTCAGGGCGTCAATCAAGGTAAGCGGGCTTCCGACAAGACCAAACCCGCCGACCATGATGGTATCGCCGCTACGGACGTTTTCGACTGCCTGTTGAACAGGGATGTGTTTTTGCACCCTCATGTTACGACTCCTCCTTTGCCAGAAAACGTTCAACAACCGCCAGGACTTCCGGCTGTTCATTAAAAACCAGTTCATAATGATTCACGGGGGTGGTTACGGTCTGGATGGATGGGCTCGCGTCCTGTATTGGGCGGTAGGAGCCTTGATGAAACAGGGAAGGGTTGCTACCCATCGCCCCTTCCACAATAACGAGCAGCGTATTCCGCGGAAGGAAAGGGCCGACTTCTGCTGGATCAAAGGCATAGAAGCTTTCAAAATCCTGCAGTATCCGATGATAATCAGATCGATGCTCCCAGGTACTCCCCCTTTTTTCTATCTCATAGCGGGCGATGGTTTCCATGTCCTTATTCCAGCGGATATTTAAACGCTCATACAGTTCTTTGGTCCTGGCGGTATAATCCGCTTCAGAATCAAAGGAGGTACGCAGCCGTTCTAGCGAGGGAAGGATCAAATCCCGCTGGTAGGCTTCCGGCTGACCCGCCCCGTCCAACAGGAGAAGTTTCGAGACATCCGGCCTCCGGCTCGTCGCAAGCGCACAAACATACCCTCCCATCGAATAGCCCATCAGCATCGGCCGCTCGATCCCCATGGTTTCAATGAGATCCAGCAGATCATCGGCATGGGTGAAGATGGAGGTGTCCGGCGGAGCGTCTTCACTTTGGCCCCGGCCCCGCATATCATAGCTGATCACCCGGTACCGCCCGGAAAGCTTTCGTTGGTAATACTGCATCTGCTTATGATGCCCCGTGAGACCGTGAACAGCAATAACCGTCCCCTCGTCTCCCGGCGTGTCACAGATATGCAGGCTTTTTCCCTTGTTGGTTATGATTTGTTTTTCCATGGGCGTCTGCTTCCTTTCTTCATTTCACGGTATAAATGGAATAATTCACTTTGCTGGGGAGGCGGATCCCCCGGGAGACGAATAACCGCCGGTTCAGCCAGTCGTAGGACGGAGCGGCGGTTTCAAAGACAGGCGCGGTCCGGAAATAATATTCCGAGGGATCCACGTCTTCACCGGCGCCGAGCCGCTCTAACACTTCTTGCGGTCCCGTTCGGATGCCCCGGTACGTCATCATAATCAGCGCATCATCTTCGGTATGCAACAGAATGCGGACGTCCTGTATAATGGTCCCGTCTTCCCGAACTGTGATCCAGTCATCGCCGCCCGGTACGACCTCGGCATTTACCTCTCCGCGCATCGCTCCTCCTGTCACCCGGATAATCCGCCTTTCTCCTTCATGCGTGGCACCCGGAAGATGAGGGTTTTCCACGGTTAATTCCATGTCCGCGAGAAACGTCAGGGCAGGAGCTGGTAAATGTTCCATTCCTCTCACGTCTCCTTTCTTCGATAGCGTGCTACGTTCGCTTCATCCGGCTCGACCCCCAGCCCCGGCTTATCCGGAACCTGAATAGAACCCCCTTGGATGACGAGCGGGGCTTTTACAAGATCATCAGCCAGCCAGTCCGGCCCGAACAATTCACTGCCGTAATCGAGGTTCGGAATCGAACCATACGCGTGCAACGCCGCAGCCGTGCCGATGGAACTTTCGAGCGAGGTTCCGCCAAAACAGGAAACCCCTGCCGCTTCGGCGATGCCGGCCATTTTGACCGTGTTTTTCAGGCCCCCGGCTTTGTGAATTTTCAACGAAAAAATGTCAGCGGCTCCCGCCTGGACGATCCGCATCGCATCATAGATCGACTGCAGGCTTTCATCGGCCATAACCGGTACTTTTTTCATCGCTGTGAGGCTTGCCATTCCTTCGATATCGTGCGGCGGGAGCGGCTGTTCCAAAAAGTCGATCCCCGCTTCCAAAAAGGCATCCATCCAGCGCCTTGTCGTCATCCGGTCCCAGGAGCCATTCGGATCAATCCCTATCGGCGAAGAAGAGGGGATACCTGCGGCGATATCCACATTCCGCCGGGCATCGTCCACCGGGCTTTCTTTTCCAGATTTGGTCTTAAACGACGCGTAACGGCCGGAGGATACCAGGTCTCCGGCCTCTTCCACATCGCCTTCTTTGGTCCCGGAGGCCAGCGCCCACCGTACCGGAATCCACGTTTGATACTGTCCCCCCAGCAGCTGATGCACCGGAACCTCGTACGTTTTGCCGAGCGCGTCATAGAGCGCCATTTCCACAGCGGCTTTGGCAAACGAATTACCACGGATGTTCCGCTCCACCCTCTGCATCAATGCTTCGAGCTGCGAAGGATCCCCATCCATAAGCAGGGGGGCCATATACTGATCGATCACAAGTTTCATCGTTTCCACACTTTCCCCGTTCCACCATATCCCCGGGGTCGTCCCTTCTCCAATTCCCTCGGTGCCCTTGGTTAAGGTCACCCGCACCAGCACAAAGCTTTTGGATGTTACTTTCGTGGTGGAAAATTGATGGGGCCGTTTAATCGGGACATCAAGGAGTTCTGTCGTTATTTCTTCAATACGTGGTCTGGTCATCCTGCTTCCTCCTGTATCATCGAAAAAAGGGACATAACCCGATGTCCCTTTTTTCCCTTTTTAGGCCGGCCGCATTTCAAAGGTCAACGCCGCTTCTTTATGGCCGCCTTTGTCATG
Organism: Salibacterium aidingense DSM 18341; assembly: GCF_000429685.1. GTDB lineage: Bacteria > Bacillota > Bacilli > Bacillales > Marinococcaceae > Salibacterium > Salibacterium aidingense. The sequence goes on along the minus strand of NZ_AUCI01000016.1, from coordinate 76,073 downwards.
CAGGGTCGTGATAAGTTCTTCCCGCACCCCTTCTGCCACATCATTGTCGAGCCATGGATCCCCTTCAAAAAAGACCTGCGTAATTAACGTTTCATAGCCTGGGGCTTCAAACATCAGATGCAGGTGGGCGGGGCGCATCGGATGCTGATCCAGATATTCCAGGAATTCTCCCGTCGGCCCTTCGTCTGGGATCGAATACGGAATCGGCACGATCGTCTTCACATCAAAGGCCCCGTTTTCGTCGGTATAAAAATGGCCTCGTAAATTGTAGGGCGGGGCCTCCGAATCAAAGGAGGAATACTTGCGGCTGTTGTCGTTGTGCCATATTTCCACCTTCGTGTTGGCAAGCGGTTTCCCCTGCAGGTCCTGGACCCGGCCGGAGAAATGCAGCGTTTCCCCCGGCTCATCCGGCCGCATGGTGTTCACCACCGGCTGTCCCGGGGTGTGTTCCAGACGCGGAGACCCTTCGATAAAAAACGGACCTAACAGGGACGGCTGCGTTCCCGGCATGTTCGTATACATCGCCTGGAGCACATGCGTCTCGAGAAAAACATCAGCATACAACGGGAGTTCCCCGGCCCGGCCGAGACGGTCCGCCCAGTTTACAAAATTCGTGTATTCCTCGTGGTTCAAATTCGCTTCTTTTAAAAACGCTTTCATGTGTTTTAAAAATAAATCAAACACTTCCTCTACGCGTTCATTCTTCTTCACGTTAGTCGACATATATAATTCCCCTTTCTATTTATAAATGTTTTCAGGAAGCAATGTAATCACGCTTAAAAGGATTCCAGCTGCTCTCTTCCTATTAAATGGCAGGCTTTTTTCCATTCGTCTTTTTGAAGAAGCTCTCTAACACGGGTGGAAGATATTCTTTTCCCTTCATCACAAGTTACAAAAGGTAAAACGTACACATTGAAATATTCCGACAACAACTCAACATCACCCTGTTTTTCTTTGCCAAATTGAAAATTGGGACCAACCCGTATTTCCTCCGGCCTTAAAAAGGCCATTTCTTTAATAAAGGAAGTCGGAGGACGGGAGGCATATTCATCATTGAATTGTGCTACGATCGTGTAATCTGCTCCCAGCTGTCGAATGAGTTTTACTTTCTCTTCTATTGTTGTTAGAACAACAGAATTTTGAAAATGGGCCCGAGGCGGGGGATCAAAAGTATATACAACAGCAGGAACATCTAATTTCCTTGCTCTGGCAACAGAGTATTTTATCAGGGCTTGGTGACCTCTATGCATACCATCAAAAGCTCCGATTGAAACAACAGATGAGGGCAGCGTCAGTTGGTTGTCAGCATAAATATGCATCGTTTATTCCTCCTGTAGGGACGTTTCTTTATTTTTTAAAGTAGGATACATCATCTGGGTTGATCCATGTCTCGTTCACCCAGCCATCCAAGTCATAATCGGCCATGCATTGCTCAGCAATGGCTTCAAAAGCCTCTGCTTCTCCAGAATTCTGGGCGGCTGTCAGATTTTCAAGGCGGATATTTTCGTGATTGCCGGAGTAATTTCGTTCATATAGTTCATGCCGGCCTCCGTATTCTGTTCCGACTATTTCCCAAAGAAGTTTAACCAATTTAATTTTTTCAAGTGAGGTAATGCTATGGGAACCACGGTAAAGCTTATCAATGATCGGACGCAGCTCGGGGTTTTTAAAGTCGGCAGAACTCGACGGCTGAACGATCAAATTTCCAGCTACTACGTTTTCAATAATCTCCTTAATTTTCGGCCAGCCTTCCGACATGAAGACACGATACGCCAGACCATAATTTAAATTCGGAAGGGCTGTATTGTTCCGTCCTGTATCAGGGTTCATCGACATGGAATCACTTATCGACCAGAACATATTCTTCCAGGCTAATACTTCACCGACATTAGCCTGAACACCGCGGAATTGATCAGTCCCGTTTGTTTTGACAGCTTTTATCAACACCCCTGCCACAAAATCAAGTTTAACAGCCAGGCGGGTTACACCGTGAAACGTAAATCGATGTAAAAAGCCGCTTTCCGGGAAGAAATTATTTGCTTTTTCCACATCGCGGTAAATCAAGATGTTTTCCCACGGAATCAAAGCTCTTTCAAAAACTAAGACTGCGTCATTTTCATCAAAACGGCTGCTCAAAGGATAGTCAAACGGACTTCCCATGACCGCTGCCTGCATTTCATAAGACTGTCGGCAGATCAGTTTAACACCCGGGGTATCCATTGGTGCGACAAAAACAAGCGCCATATCTTCAGATCCAACCGGTACAGCCCCGTAATGAGCAACAAAGTTATAATTGGTAAGAGCCGACCCCGTTGCTACCATTTTTGCTCCGCTGACAATAACCCCTTCATCCGTTTCTTCTTCTGCTCTAACAAACACATCATTAACAGCTTCCATCGGCTTATCCCGATCAACGGGAGGGTTTATAATCGCATGATTAAAAAACCAATTTTTTTCCTGTGCTTCTTCATACCAGAACTTTGCATTTTCTTCATAAGGGGCGTAATATTCCGGATCCGCCCCTAGCGTTGCTAGAAAAGATGCTTTGTAGTCCGGGGAGCGACCCATTTGACCATATGTGATTTTTGCCCATTCCGCTATCGCATCTCTTGATTGGATCAGATCCTCAGAAGTTTTAGCGTATTGAAAGAACTTATGAGTAAAACCCCCGTTTCCGGTATCTGTGGAGGTAGTTAAAATATCCTTGGTTTGTTCATCATGAAGAGCATCATATTGCTTTGCTATGGATCGCGCTGCATTACGAAATGCCGGATGAGTTGTAACATCCTTTACTTTTTCCCCATTGATCCAAATCTCCCGGTTATCCTTTAAACTATCCAGATACTCTTTTCCTGTTAATGGACGCTTCGTCTTCTGCTGTTGATGAAGCATACAGAAACCTCCTTCATTCATTTTCCAATTAAAACGCTTTCAATTGGTTAGTTTTATTATGTATTTTTTTCAGAATAATTTGAACTGCAAAAAAACATTGAGATCTGGGAGCTCTTTTTCAACTTTTGTGGTAATAAAAATAAAAGAAGCATTTCCGTGCTGCTATACCTTGTTCTGGATCCGATTTTCAACTATATTATCCCCTAATAATTAAAACGCTGCCAGATAAATTCTTGGCAGCGTTTTAATATGAAAAAATTTCTGTTAACTCTTATTGATTTTAACAGCAAAGTAAATCTGAATAGCTAATTGACATTGAAATCTACCTGGTCCTGATTTCAAATCAACGTCACACAGTTTTTCAATTCGTTCCAGCCGGTATCGCAGTCCTGCAATAGAGAGGTGCAATTCATCCGCTGTATGTTGGAGATTTCCATTATTATCAAGATAAAATTTTAAAGTCATCAACAGATTAGTCTGACTTGATTGATCATATTCTACTAGTTCTCCAATTGTTTTTTGGTAAAATTCAATAAGTTCCTGCTGATCGGTCCCTTTTAAAAACATCATAACAGGCTCTATATCTTCAAATAATGAAATACGGCTGTCTCCAGGATCCGTCAATTGAATAAAATCACTAATCGTACAGGCATCTTGGTAACTTTTTGTTAGTGTCCTCAAACTTTCTGCTTCTCTTCCTACTCCAATAAAAGCCGTAGTGAAGTAGAACTTTTGATTCAAAGCAGTGATGATGTCAGAAGCAATGTCCTTCGCTTGTTCCGCATCTTTATTTGTTAATATCACAATAATATATGCACCTTTAGAAAATATATCTTTATCTGAATATACGGTATTTAAAAACCGCAGCACGTCTTTGCAGTGAGTTTCGGGTTCTACTTTAACAGATAAAATTCGGTTTAATGTTTCCGGTTGAAAATTAAAAAGGTGAGATCGTTTTTCAAAAGCCTCTCTATCAACATTATTGAGCATCTCTTCAAAAAATTCTTCCTTCTTCTTCCAAAGAGATTTGGTAATCTTCCATTGATGAAATAGTTGCATGGTAAACACATTCAGGGCTCGTTTAATTAATAATTGATCTTTATTCGTTAATTTTTTCTTACTAATTACCACCATTCGGCCTAAATTAATATTATTTGCCTGAATCGGAAACGTTGCGATATCATTTTCTTTTTCCTCTGTATATACGTGATGACCAGCCCAGTTTTTGTAAATGTATTCATCATTTTCATTAAGGAAAGCGCTTTCAATTACTTGGTTATAGTAATCAACTATAATACTTTTATCAAGGGTTTGAGCAACAAAATTTATAGTCTCCGAAAATTCTCTATCTTCAAGAAACATATTCGTCAATTGTTCCTGCATTGAATCAGACTCCATAATGTTATGGTTGATTTCATGCAGTTCATTATAAGCTCGGTCCAGTTCAGATGCCAGCGATTCTGTTCGGTAATACCTCATATCTTTTTTATGCTTTTCTTCCAAATCGATCATTGTTTTCCCGACAAAATAGCAGTAATCATTACCTTTACCTGTACATTTATCTTCATAAACGACCACGTCTCTGCCGAATGTACTTGTCAGATACCCACTAGCGTAACCAACAAGCATCCAGCATACAACATCCTTGCTGTATCCATAATGATGAAGATGCTCAACTGCTTCAAATGAATTCCTCCAATATCCCGTGAAATATAAAGAAGAACCATTTATTTCAATGACGTCCGGTTCAACGGTGACAACACCTTCAAGCGTATGAAGAGACGGGCCGGCGAGCATAAGTTCCTCCAGTGTTTCCCATTCCTCCATTGATGCTATACTTTCTCCATCTCTTTTTCCCCAGGCCCACCCATATCTCATCAAGAAGCCTTTCGCTCTTTCTATTCCAAGGGTATTAATCAAATCCCGACGGAGAAGACCTAATGCTTCCACAGAGACTAAAGCCATCCGTTTATTATTAAAAGTAATCATACCCGTTCGTGGATTAATATCGATTAAATTTTCAAAAAATAATTGATGAGCCTTCATGGAGAACCCCTTTCTTCCAATGATTGGAGACGCAGAAGTGCTGCACCTAGGTGACTGCAACTTCCGAAAACCGCCCACAGTAATATAACAGGGGATTACCACTATTATACTGAAAGTTTTTTACTTCGCCAAGGTAGAGGACATGGTCTCCTCCATCATAAGCTGCCCAAGGCTCACATTCCATATATGCCAACGAATCCTTTATTCGGTTACCCAACTTTCCATCCTCCCATTCAAATGGTTCCGGATCCTGAGTTTTCCCCGCAAAATGAACCGCTGTCATTTTTTGTTCTTCAGATAAAACGTTTACAATAAAACGATTATTGTCTAAAACATTTAATGCATTTGTGTTTCTATCGACGGAAACGAGAACAATCATAGGATCGAGTGATACAGAAGTAAAAGAATTTACCGTAAAACCGTGCGTTCCTGATGTAGCCTCACTGGTTATCACGGTTACTCCTGTAGCAAAATGTCCCATGCAGTTTCTAAAATCTTTAGGATCCATTAAGAACACTCCTTTTTCTTTAATTTGTTTAAATTGTAACAATATTTAGTCAATGCATATACCGCAAAAAAAGCTAGAATATGTATAAGTTACTTGCACAAAAATGTTAATCTATAGTCATTATGATTTTTCCAATATTCTTATTTTCTTTCATATAACCATGAGCATTTTCTACATCTTTCCAATTAAAAATTTTATCAATAACAGGGACAAAAGTTTTATTTTCGAACTTAATATTTGTATATTCATGGAAATCTTTTACCAATTTATTTTTAAAGCATGTTGACCTATTCCTTAATTTAGTGCCCATAATATTTATCCTTTTTCCTATAATTTTTTTCATATCAATTGTTTATTGATGCCCACCCAAAGCGCTAACTATAACCCAAGAGTAATAAAAATAGATTAATAATAATTATTGTTAATAAAGGAGGTAACGACGCTTCATTGATTGACATAGCAATATTTTGAGGGATTCTTTCCAATGTTAACCATGAACCAAAAAATGAGGCTGTTGCTATAATCAATCCGTTACAGAAGCTTCAGTAGGCTTAAAAATTCCTCCATAAATACCTCCAAGTATTATTACAGGCATCAATAATGCCCAAAATGCCGACTTTAATAAATACCAAAAACCTATATTCGGTGTCGGATTGTTCAATAGTCGTTGTAATCTTTTTTCGACTGTAAATAAATGATATAAGCATTAATGAAACACCTATTATAATGCCTGGAAGTATCCTGCTAAGAGTAAGTCCCCAATCGATACACCCGCAGCAATTCATACAATACTAATGGTATACTGGTGGTATGATTGCACCAATAGTGCCGCCCGCTGCGTGTAACACAGAAGAAAAACCTCTGTCATATCCTTTCATGGTATCGCTGGCATCATAATAGCTAATAACGATTTCAACCCTTTATTTTACCTCTATTTATGATACGGTTCCCCTTTCTGAATCTTAAACGCCCGGTAGATCTGTTCGAGCAGGAGCAGTTTCATAAGCTGATGCGGGAAGGTCATTTTCGAAAAGGACAGCTTCTGCTCCGCACGCTGCAGAACGTCATTACTTAATCCATTGGAACCTCCAATGATAAAAGTAAGCTGGCTTTTGCCCTGAATACTGAGTTTTTCCATCTCCCCGGCCAGCTTCTCCGACGTCCAGTTTTCTCCTGTCCGATCCAGGGCAATAACATGCTGGGCTGGTTTGATTTTATTTAAAATACGTTCTCCTTCTTTTGCCTTTACCTGCTCTCGTTCTTTGTCACTCATCTGCTCCGGTGCCTGCTCATCTTTTACCTCATCGAAAGTCAGTTTGCAATACGGACCCAGTCTTTTTTCGAATTCATTGATCCCCTGATTAATATACTTTTCTTTAATCTTTCCGACACTTACAATTTGAATCTGCATTTTCTTTTTCTCCTCTACCTCTTTGCTTCTTTTATCTTATTGTTCACATGTGCACAACGCCCTATTAAAATTTATCCACAGAAGATATCCACATATTCACACCTGATGTGAACGTTTCTCTTGAACTTTATACACAGCTTTCTGCTCACAGTATGAACATCCTGTGGATAGATTGTCCTCCGCCATCCTATCCATGAACGGGGGTTCTCCGCTGTGTTCCACCGCGTCATCAAGGGCTCTTTCGCTGTGTTCTTCACAGGCATAGTACATTGGGAATCACCTCGTATTTACTATATCATGAGATAATTATCCACAACACATAAAAAACAGCCTCCAAAAGCTGTTGTTCTTCTGGAGGCCGCGTCATGTTAAAAACTTTGCTGGGCATTTAGTGTCAGTTCGGTCGTACGTTGTTCTCCATCTCTGTAGAAGGTGATTTCCACTGTTTCACCCATACTGATTTCCGTATATAAATATCTTCGTAAGTCATGGCCATCTGCAATTTGTGTGTCATTAATTGCTGTAATCACATCATACTGCTCAAGACCGGCCTCGTCCGCAGGCGTACCCGAAACCACATTAGTAATGAAGATGCCGCTCTCGACTTCTGGAGGAAGCTGTAATGTCTCCTGCCAGTGATAGCTTGGAATTTCAGAAATCGCCCGGAGAGTAATCCCCATCTGCGGCCGTTCTACTTCACCGGTCGCTTCTAAATCTTCAATTACAGGAATGGCAACGGATGTTGGAATCGCAAAACCTATACCTTCCACCGAGGACTGTGCTATTTTCATGGAGTTTATTCCAATAAGCTGGCCGTTTATGTTCACGAGCGCTCCCCCGCTGTTCCCAGGGTTAATCGCTGCATCGGTCTGAATAACTTCAGCATTCCAGTCGGGCTGGCCGTTGCCGGTAAGATCAACCGGAATACTGCGTTCTACTGCGCTTATTATCCCCTGTGTCACCGTTCGTGACAAATTCGTGCCAAGCGGGTTGCCTATTGCAATCGCAGGCTCTCCCACATTCAGGTTATCGGAATTGCCAAATTCAGCGGTAGTCTCAACTCCTCCTGCTTCAATCCGGAGAACCGCCAGATCGGTCAATACGTCCGATCCTACAATTTCTGCATTAACCCGGTTTTCATCAGATAAACTGACTTCCACCTGGCTGGCCCCTTCGATTACATGATGGTTCGTCACAACAAAAGCGGAATCTCCTTCCACTTTATAAATGACCCCTGAACCTGTTCCTTGATTCGCGCCGGAGCCTTCCTGATCTTCCTCCCAGAATTCAGACTGCTGCAGGTTAAAAACACCGACCACAGCTCCTGAAATTTTTTCTACCGCTTCGGTCGTGTCGGAACTCACGGATAAATTTACGTTTTTCTGTTCGTCCTCAAACGCGATTTCATCGGGCTGAGTCTGATTATCCATTTGTTCCGGAGGCGCCTCTTCTGCTGTTCCCGGATAGAGGCCGGATTCATAAAGAAAAGGCACCGAGAACACGACCAGCAGGGCTCCAATCACAGCTCCGGCAATACCTGCCCATCTGGTTTTCCGCCGCTGTCTGTGAGCTCTTTGAGAATCTTCTTTGGTATGATCATTATAATAACCCATACACCCTGTCACCTTTCATTCCATTTTCCGTGATTATCCTATATCGTTTCCCTTCTTTTTGTTTTTAAACATTCTTCCTTAGAGTGTGACAAGAGGGGTTGCTTCATACGGATCTGTATCATAAAGATGAAAGGTAAAGCCGATCCCGGCCTCTTCTTTTTCCAATATTTGTTTGACAGACATGCGGGCGAGTTCTTTCATATTGTTATCCTGACTCAAATGAGCCAGATACACCCTTCTTGTCCGGTCTCCAACTACTTCTGCCAGAGCCGAAGCTGCGTCTTCATTTGAGACATGGCCGGTATCTCCTAAAATTCGGCGTTTTACATTCCATGGATACCGCCCCATACGCAGCATATTCAAATCATGATTCGTCTCAAAAACGTACATATCAGAATCACGAATGAGTCCTTTTGTTTGTTCTGTGACATACCCCATATCCGTCGCCAGGGTGAATTTTTTTCCCTGATGATGAAACACAAAAAACATGGGGTCCGCTGCGTCATGAGAGACTGGAAAAGATTCGATATCCAAATCGGCAAAGGACGCTACGGAATTTTGGGCAAAGGTAAATTTCTGCTCGGTCTTCAGCCTCCCGAGACTTTCCTCCATCGCTTTCCATGTTTTGGGGTTGGCGTATATGGGCAGGTGATATTTTCTGGCGAGAATTCCCGCTCCTTTTATATGATCACTGTGTTCATGTGTAATGATAATGCCGTCAATATCCCCGGGATGCCGGGAAATCTGGGCAAATAAGTTTTCCATTTTTTTACCGCTTAAACCTGCATCAATCAGCAGCCGCTGCTGCTCTGTTTCGATATATACAGCGTTGCCGGTGCTGCCGCTGGCCAGGACACTGAACGATAATGCCATGCAGTTGCCTCCATTTATTCTTCCTCTGTTTCATTCTCCTCGTTTTGACCGTTTTCTGTCTCTTCTTCTGAATCTCCTTCTCCTTCCTCAGCTGAAGGGTTTTCAATCGCTTCTGTTTCCTCCGACACTTCCTGCAGCGTACGTATGGTGCCGCCAATCGCGTTAACAAGATATTCACTTTCTTCGTTTACTTCGATGCTGTACATAGGGGCAAGAACCTGCGCTGTTCCCTCCGGCGGAAACAGACTGTAATACCTTACCTCCACCTCGTTGACCTCATCATTATAAGAAACGATGCCGTCATTCACCAATCGTTCAATGGCTCCATAAGGGGCAAGCATATCTTTTTTCTTGCCTTCTTCTTCAAACTCGAGATAACTTTGAATATAGCTTTCCACTTCATTGTCTTCATTTAAAAATAACACCAGCGGATTTTCTTCGTAGGTGACAACGGTGTCTTCTTCATACATCTGGTTGAAGAACATCTGCCCGTCTTCACTGTTCCAACGGTCGAACTCATATTCAGACCCATTCCACACCTGCTGGTTTAAAAAATTAGAAATGTCCTCTTCATTGGAAACCGCATAGGGATCCTCCAATGTCACTTCCACAAAATTATTATCCAGCGTGCTGACATTTTCCTCTCCGGCCTGATTTCTCACCTCTTCTTCAATATCAAGAGGTTCCCCCACAATATGGCTGATTTCATCCCGCTCTTCGGGAAGCTCTTCCGTCACGGAAACGTTCATCTCATTTAATCTTTCTTCAAATGTATTCTGAGCTCGTACATTGAGGTCACTTTGGTTTCTCTTTTCTATGATTTCATTCAGCAGAAACGCATTTAACAGCAGGAAGGTGATAATAAAAATGGTTTTTGTTCGATTCCAGTCCATTTTACCCCTCCTGAGTACCTGGTGTTTCTTCCGGATCTATTGGATACCAGGCCCCGTCTTGTTTGACATACCAGCTTGGCTCAAAGCGAAAGACCAGGCTGTCTGTTTTCTCCAGTTGATATCCCGGCTTAATGTCTTCTATCAGGGAAGGATCAAATTGTTCCTCGGCATATTCAACGACTTCTTCCCCGGAGGCGAGTTCCATAGAGCCTCTGGCATCAATCGGGGAATCATCCAGCTGAAAGAGTGGACGGGAATACTCTGACACCTGGCCTCCGGATCTCGTTACATTGATGGAGGATATTTCTGGACCGCCGGCAGTGAAAACAGGCAGCCCCGCCACCATCATCCGGTAGGTTGCACTTTCTTCCTGGGTTTGCCGGTGCCAGTCATACAAACGGTAATCATCCGTCCAGCCGCCGCGTGAATTGACAAAGTCAAAGGCAGCACCAATCACATGGCTCTGGCTGGAAGAAGTATTTTCACTGTAGACCGGGTTCACATACGTTAAATAACTACCGTTTTCTTCAATGCTCATCATCTGGTTTCCATCGGTGAAAGATGCATTCTGATTATCCTGGCGGTACTGTTCCACATAATCAGAGTCGCTGAATAATAGATTTAAAAACTTATTATAGTCAATCTCTGTCGATGTGTCAGACAGGGTATTGTACGTCACCGCTTCTGTCGGAAGATAAAGAACTTCCGACGTGGAGGCGTTATTGTTTAACTGGTAAGGAAACACAGAAGTATAATCGTCCATCTGGAGGACGTACTCTTCGCGGAACGCAGACAAACTAAAGTTGGTCTCCCCTTCCAGCACAAAGGATTCCTCATGAGAAATGAATTTTACAATCAATGTATCTGTATCCCCGCCTTGATCCTGCAGAACAATACGGTCAATGGAATCCATGGATAGGTTCGGAGAGTCTTCTTCAAAGCGGAGCATTTGCTCCATGATTTCATCTGGAACCGGGGTCGGATAAATAATCTCTGCCGAACGCTGTCCTTCATAGATGTCGTCTTCGTTTACTTCCTGGTTTAACGTAATATTTTCAAAGCGCGAGTCCAATAAATCTTCATAAAATCTTGAAAATAATGCATCGGTTGCATTTAACGAGGCATGGCTGTCTCCATCGTGAAGGATAAGCTGATCCGGTTCCACCACTTCCTCCAATTGCAGCTCTTCCCCTAATTCTTCACTTGTCGCGATAGATGCTTCATTCAAAGGGGCCAGGCTCGGCTGAAACGTCCATAGCTGCCAGGTTAAAAACACACTCAATCCTACCAATACCGTGAGGGTCCATGATTTTATCCGTTCTTTCATTCGACAACACCCGCTTTTTCCTGAGCTGCATAGGGAAGAGTGACAGTAACTGTGGTTCCTTTCTGCCATTCACTGTCAATGGTAATATCCCCGTGATGAGATTCGATTAACTCTTTTGCTATCGCCAGACCCAAACCTGTGCCTCCCAGATTACGAGCCCTGGCTTTATCTACTCTATAGAAGCGGTCAAAGACTTTAGGCTGGCTCTCTTTTGGAATACCCATACCTTCGTCTGTAATTTTAATATCCACTGCTTTTGCTCCAGGAAGGGCCTGAATCGTAATCATCCCTCCATCCGGTGAATACTTCACAGCATTGGATACAATATTGTCAAATACCTGCATCACTTTGTCCTTGTCCATATCTACATAAATCGGATGCTTTGGAACCTGTTTGGAAAACTCGATATTTTTATCCTTCGTAACCATTTCAAATCGTTCTGACATCTGCTCCAGAAGTTCCCCTACATTTTCCGTGTGGAAGGTCATCTTTAAATCGTCACTGTCCATTTTGGACAACTGCAGTAAATCATTGACGAGCCGAATCATACGTTCTGTTTCATTCTGTGTTACTTTTAAAAAACGGGGACCTATGTTTTCATCTTCCATCGCTCCATCTTCCAATGCTTCCAGATAACTTCTCATCGTCGTTAACGGTGTTCTAAGTTCATGAGACACATTGGCCACAAATTCCCGGCGTTCCCTTTCAATCGTTTCTTTTTCAGTGACGTCATGCAGGACGGTAATCAAACCATTAACCGGTCCATCTTCGTTTCGGATGACAGAAAAGTTGGCTTCAAGCAAAAACGCTTCTTCTTCATTACTAAAATCCAACAGAATTGCGTCCGAATAATCATATAAATCGCTTGGAGCGACGGTTTCAGACAAGTGCAGCATTTCCGGCAGCGACGCCCCTATAATCTGATTACTATTGACATTCAGAAGTTGTTCCGCTCTCTTATTCATGAGAATAATCCGCCCTAATTCGTCTGTCGCGATCACACCATCGGTCATATGAGTCAGGACAGAGCTGAGCTTTTTCCGCTCTCCTTCCGTTGTCGCATGGGCCTCTTTCAAATTCATCGTGAGAGCATTAAAAGATTCAGCCAATTGGCCGATTTCGTCCTGGCCGTAAACCCGGACACGACGGGAGAAATCCCCCTCCCTCATCACTCTGGCCTGGCGGCGCATATCTACGATCGGACGGGTGATGGTCTGGGATAGTAATATACCCAGCAATGCTGTAATACCAAGAGCTATAATGGTTCCCTTTATAAAAATGGAATTAATTTCATCCATTTCCTGATAAATAGCTTTCATGCTTGCTTCGATATAAATGGCTCCCAGTATTTCTCCATTTTCTTCAATCGGCTGGGCAATCACACGAATCCGGTCTCCTGATTGATCTCTCACTATGGTCTTAGCCGGGGTTCCAAGAAGTGCGCGTTCCACCCTCACCTCCGTACTCTGCTGTCCTACGATATTCTGATCATTCCATTCGGACGTTCCCAGTATCTGTTGGTTGGGACCGATCACCTGGGCTTCCATTCCCTCCACCGAAAAAAATTCCTGAAGGAGTGTTTCTATATCATCTTCCAACGGTTCTTCTTCCTCATCCCGGTTCCGGGTCAGCTCCTGTTTCACGTTATATTCCAGCAGGTCCGCGCGCTCCACAATCATATCTTCATGGTTTTCTTTCAGCTGCGCTTCCAGTTCTCCTGTAAAATACACCCCAATGACCTGCACCGCTATAAAAATGAGGAGCATAAAAATGGTGATCATTTTAAAATGGATCGATTTAAAAAAGTCCCCTATTTTCATCACTACTTCTCCTGTTCAGGATGTTTTAAGTAATACCCCACGCCTCTTCTTGTTACAATCCACATAGGGTAGCTGGGATTGTCCTCCACTTTTTCACGGAGTCTGCGCACCGTTACATCCACGGTTCGTACATCTCCAAAATAATCATACCCCCACACGGCCTGGAGAAGGTGCTCCCTTGTCATAACTTGTCCAAGATGTCTTGCTAAGTAATGAACGAGTTCAAATTCCCGATGGGTCAAATCAATCGGGTCGCCCCGCTTGGAAACAAGGTAGGCATCCGGATCAATCGTCAATCCCCCGACTTCAATCTGCTTTTGTTTCGACTGATTTTCTTCCGGCACAGCCTGAAGCCGGCGCAGATTCGCTTTTACCCTTGCCAGCAGTTCCCGGTTACTGAAAGGCTTGGTTACATAATCATCCGCCCCAAGTTCCAGACCAAGTACTTTATCAATTTCTGCATCTTTGGCTGTCAGCATGATAATCGGCATATCAAAATATTTACGAATTTCACGGCATACTTCCATGCCATCCTTATGCGGAAGCATAATATCAAGAAGCACCAGGTCCGGAACAAATTCATGAACCTTTTCCAACGCTTCATTCCCATCGTACGCTACTTCTACTTCAAAGCCTTCTTTTTTCAAATTAAAATCTAAAATATCGGCGATCGGTTGTTCATCATCTACGACTAATATTTTTTCGTCCATATCCATTCGCTCCGTTTCCTTCATGAATTCAGAAATGTATGCTTCGTCCCCCAATAAAGCAGGAAAACCTAACTATTTTATTCTACCTTTCATTATAACATAGGGAAAGGACCCCGGTTATCCCATATCAAAAAACGTCTGGACGGTGTTCCAGACGTTACGTTTCATCTTATAGTTAGTGGTGGCTCGAGACGGAATCGAACCGCCGACACGAGGATTTTCAGTCCACTGCTCTACCGACTGAGCTATCGAGCCATTTTTATTATGTTATATGGATAAAATGGCGGGCCTGACGGGAATCGAACCCGCGATCTCCTGCGTGACAGGCAGGCATGTTAACCGCTACACCACAGGCCCTTTTGAAAAGAATAAGCTGCGAATCTCTTCGTCAACTGCTCTCGGGCGGTCATGTCACGTACTGATGTACGCTCCATTCCTTCCTCGTTTGTTTCCTCGACCTTCTTGCTTCTTCTTTTCAAAAGCAAGGAGACGATTCTCTTCCTCAACTACCAGAAAGATAAGATGGTGACCCGTACGGGATTCGAACCCGTGTTACCGCCGTGAAAGGGCGGTGTCTTAACCACTTGACCAACGGGCCTTAAAATAAAAAATTTATGATATTAAATGGTGAGCCATGGAGGATTCGAACCTCCGACCCTCTGATTAAAAGTCAGATGCTCTGCCAACTGAGCTAATGGCTCCTGTTTCTTTCATCTTTGACAGCGACAGAATTAATAGTACCATGTCGATTTTTGATTTTCAACCAGTTTTTTTAAAAAATTAAACCTGCCTGTATTCTTTTTTCAAAAAAACAGACAGGCAGGCATCGACAGGGTTAAATCCCCCAAACTCCCCGGACCATATTTGTCTGATTCCGGTCCGGGCCGACAGAAAATATACTGAGCGGAATATTCGTCAATTGGGACAGGCGTTCCAAATAATGACGGGCGTTCTCTGGAAGATCATCCAATGAACGGGCTCCTGTAATATTTTCCGACCAGCCCGGCATCTCTTCATATACCGGTTCACATTCCGCCAGTACTTTCAGGCTGGCGGGGAACTCTTCGATCGTTTTACCACGGTACTGATATGCCGTGCATATTTTTACCGTGTCAATGCCCGTTAATACATCAAGCGAATTTAATGATAAGTCTGTAATACCGCTCACTCTGCGGGCATGACGGACAACCACGCTGTCAAACCAGCCTACACGGCGGGGACGTCCCGTTGTTGTACCATATTCATTTCCTGTTTCACGGATCTGATCTCCCACTTCATCGCTCAATTCTGTCGGAAACGGTCCGTCTCCCACACGTGTCGTATAAGCTTTGGATACACCGACCACATGATGAATTTTGGAGGGACCGATGCCGGAGCCAATGGTAACCCCGCCGGCAATCGGATTAGAGGACGTTACAAACGGGTAGGTGCCTTGGTCAATATCAAGCATGACTCCCTGAGCCCCTTCAAATAACACACGCCTTCCGTCATCTACCGCATCGTTTAGAACGACGGAAGTATCACAGACATAATCCGCAAAAAACTGACCGTACTCATAGTACTCCTCTAAAATATCGCTGATCTGAAATCCTTCCGTCTCATAGATCTTTTCCAGCAGTCGATTTTTTTCTTTCAGGTTCCGGTCCAGTTTCTCTTCGAATTCTGCCTTATCCAGCAGATCGGATATGCGGATCCCGGTTCTGGCTGCTTTATCCATATAGGCAGGCCCAATCCCTTTACGGGTGGTCCCGATTTTATTCGTGCCTTTGCTTTCCTCTTCCATCGCGTCAAGCTTCACGTGGTAAGGCAGTATGACATGAGCCCGGTTGCTGATACGAAGATTGCTCGTATCCACGCCGCGTTCATGCAAATATTTCAGTTCTTTCACCAA
This sequence comes from Salibacterium aidingense DSM 18341, assembly GCF_000429685.1. GTDB lineage: Bacteria > Bacillota > Bacilli > Bacillales > Marinococcaceae > Salibacterium > Salibacterium aidingense. The sequence goes on along the minus strand of NZ_AUCI01000016.1, from coordinate 60,089 downwards.
AGCTTTTGGATCAATCACCATGCCGTTTCCAATCACACATGTTTTATTATCATAAAATATACCAGATGGAATAAGATGCAGCTTATAGGTTTCTCCGCCAAAAACGATCGTATGGCCTGCATTATTCCCGCCTTGATATCTGGCGACAACTTCCGCATTTTCAGAAAGATAGTCTGTAATTTTTCCTTTGCCTTCATCTCCCCATTGTGTTCCTACAATAACGATTGATGACACATTGTCCACCTCCGGCACCTGTTACTCAGGCCGCTTTATATTTCTATGTACACACAGGCTGAAAACCCTCTCATAGTGTACCAAGACACAGCCCAAAAGTCAATAAAACACGAACATTAACACAAACCTGTACCAAATATGTTCGTGATGAGTCTCTTCATAAAAAAAGGGCTGCCCTTTTGAGACAACCCTTAAATCAGGCTCCGGGCGGCGCGTCCCTTTCATCATGCCGCCGATCCAGATTTACAAATTTATTGTATTCTTTTATAAATGCAAGTTCGACCGCTCCAACCGGGCCATTCCGCTGCTTGGCTAAAATAACTTCTATCATATTCTGATTTTCCGTTTCCTGGTCGTAGTAATCTTCCCGGTACAAAAAGGCAACGATATCTGCATCCTGCTCAATACTTCCTGATTCCCGCAGGTCAGACATCATCGGACGTTTATCCTGCCGGGATTCCACCCCGCGGGAGAGCTGGGATAAGGCAATAACCGGTACATCCAGCTCTCTGGCCAGTCCCTTTAATCCTCTGGAAATTTCCGATACTTCCTGCTGCCGGCTTTCTCCTCCTCTAGATCCGGAACCCTGAATCAGCTGCATGTAATCAATCATAATCATGCCGAGGCCTCGTTCCTGCTTCAGGCGCCGGCACTTGGCACGTATCTCGTTTACTTTCACGCCGGGCGTGTCATCAATGTAGATGCCCGCGGACGATAAGCTTCCCATGGCCATCGTCAGTTTTTCCCAGTCTTCTTCTTCCAACGAGCCGGTTCTCATCCTGGTGGCATCAATGTTTCCTTCAGCGCACAGCATCCGTTGTACAAGCTGGGAAGCCCCCATCTCTAAACTAAAAACCGCTACGTTTTCTTCTGATTTTGTAGCAACGTTCTGGGCGATGTTCAGCGCAAACGCTGTTTTCCCCATCGAGGGTCGTGCGGCGACAATAACTAAATCACTTCGCTGAAAACCCGTTGTCATTTTATCCAACTCAGCAAAACCGCTGGCTACTCCTGTTATATCGTTTTCACGGTTTTGCAGCATTTCAATGTTGTCATACGTCTCGATTAATACGTCTTTAATCGAAACAAAAGAACTCGAACTGCGCTGCTGTGCCACTTCAAGGATGGAGCGTTCCGCATCGTTGAGGATTTCTTCTACTTCCTCTTCGGCATTATAGCCTTCCGATACAATCGAAGTGGCCGCATATATCAAACGCCGCAGAATGGACTTTTCCTGCACAATCTTGCTGTAATAATCTATATTTGCAGCAGTTGGAACCGCATTGGCCAGATCTGTTAAATAAGAAATCCCGCCTATTTCCTCCAGCCACTCATAATCTTGAAGGGAGGAAGTAACGGTCACTAAATCAATCGGGCTTCCATTTTCTCCTAATTCCAGCATCACCCGGAAAATGCGTTGATGAGACACGCGATAAAAATCTTCGGGTGCTATACGTTCTGTGGCGGTAACCAATGCTCCTCCTTCTAAGAATACAGCTCCCAAAACAGCTTGTTCTGCTTCTATATTCTGAGGAGGCTTGCGGTCTGCCATGACATCGCTCATGTCCATCTTCCTGCCTTTCTTCCTCTTCTATGGCTGAAAAAACCGACTTATGAGCAGATTACTGTCATAAGCCGTTATGAGAAATGCGTGGTGGGTTATTATTCTTCCACTACATGTACATCGACGGTCGCTGTCACTTCTTTATGAACTTTAATCGGTGTTTTCGTTACCCCGAGAGTACGGATAGGCTGATCCAATTCGATTTTCCGTTTATCGACTTTCATCCCCATGTCTTTCAGTTTTTCTGCGATTTGTTTGGTTGAAACTGCTCCAAAAAGCCGGCCGCCGTCTCCTGCTTTTGCGGTCACGACAATTTTTGTATTTTCCAGTTCTTCTTTGAATTTCTTTGCCTCTTCCAATGCCTGTTGTTCTTTTTTAGCATCGCTCTCCTGCTTGGCTTTCAGGTTCTTTACGTTGCCTTTGGTCGCTTCGACGGCAAGATTGTTAGGCAGTAAATAGTTTCGTGCATAGCCTTCCGAAACGTCTTTCATTTCCCCTTTTTTGCCTTTTCCTTTTACATCCTGATTAAAGATAACCTTCATTCTTTCGTTCCTCCCTCCAAATATTCATCAATCGCCTGTTGGAGCCGGGTTTCTGCCTCTTCCAGTGTAGAATCCAGCTGGGTCGCTGCATTTGTTAAATGACCGCCCCCGTCCAGAGCCTCCATAATGAGCTGTACATTAACCTCGCCGAGGGAACGGGCGCTGATGCTCACTTTCCCATCACTGCGTTTCGAAATGACAAAGGAACCTTTTACATCGTTCATCGTTAACAGCGTGTCTGCGGCCTGAGCGATCAGAATCTGATCGTACATTTCATCCTGGGACGCTTTTGCAATCGCCATGCCGTCTCTATATATCGTGGCTTTTTCTATTAAATGAGAACGACGAACGTATTGATCAATATCTTCCTTCAACAGCATCTGCACCATCGTGGTGTCAGCACCGTGGGATTTCAGGAAAGAGGCAGCATCGAATGTGCGTGACCCCGTCCGTATCGCAAAACTTTTGGTATCCACGATAATTCCGGCCAGCATGGCTGTTGACTCCAATTCATCCATCGTTAACTTCTGCGGCTGGTATTCTAACAGTTCTGTCACTAATTCTGCCGTGGAAGACGCATACGGCTCCATGTAAACCAGCACTGGGTCTTTGATAAACTCTTCTCCCCGGCGGTGATGGTCCAGGACCACCACACGATCCACCGCATCTACGAGACGGGGCTCGATCACCATCGATGGTTTATGTGTATCAACGACCACCAGCAAAGTATGACGTGTTAAATCATCCAATGCTTCTTCCGGAGTGATAAACTGGGACCACAGGTGATCATGATCTCCTACTTCTTCCATTAGTTTTTGAACATCCGGATTAATGTCACTTGGATCCACCACCACATAGGCATCCGTATTATTAACTTCCGCAACCTTCAATACCCCGATTGCTGCACCGATCGCATCCATATCCGGATTCTTGTGACCCATGATAATGACCTGATCGCTCTCCAGAACAAAATCACGAAGGGCGTGGGAGATGACGCGGGCACGGACCCTTGTCCGTTTTTCCATCGCATTCGACTTCCCGCCGTAAAAACGGACTTTGCCGTTTGTCTGTTTGATAGCCACCTGATCCCCGCCGCGGCCAAGGGCCAGATCCAGACTGGACTGGGCGAGGTTGCCTAATTCCCGCAAGGAAGAATCTCCACTGCCGACACCTATGCTGAGGGTGATCGGTACTTTTTCTTTTCCAGTTGCCTCCCGTACTTGATCCAGAAGTTCAAACCGGGTCTTTTCCAGCTCCTGCAGTGCTTTTTGATTCATGACCGCAATAAACCGGTCGGAAGAGATACTGCGCAATAATATTTGATACTCTTCCGCCCATTCATTTAAGGAAGACGTGACATGACTCATCAATCTGCTTCGTATCTGATCATCCATCCCCTGTGTCACTTCATCAAAGTTATCAAGGTAGATCAGTCCAATAACCGTCTGCTCTTCTCTGTATAAGGACTTCGTCTCCTTCGTGTCCGTCATATCAAAGAAATACAGCAGGCGTTCTTCCTGTTTTATATAAATCGTATAGTGTCGGTCATTTAAGGTCAATTCTGTTTCCGTCTCGCCTTTTTTTATTGGAGCGGTCAAGTCATCAAATATATCCTCCAGCGGCTCTCCCAGAAATTCTGAAGGCAGGTACTTCATCATAAATGGATTGGCCCACTGCACCTGATAATTTTCATCATATAACACGATTCCGATCGGGAGTCTCGTTACCGCTTCTTCCCCGGCTTTATTCACACGGTGCGATAATGTCGTAATATATTTTTCCAGATCTCGTTCAAACGCTTTTCTTGCCTGGACGATGTATACAAACATTCCCGCCAGGAGAAAAAAGCCGAATAGCCCGAGCACCCACTGGTACACGGTTAAAAATCCAATAAATATTGCTGCTACAATAAATAATGAAATGACATGCAGCCCGTGCCAGCGATTCATTAAAAACTTAGGCATAATGTCAACCCCTACTTCGCGTCAGATTCCAGACGTTTTTTCAATTGAAATCCTAAATCAATTATACCCAAAATTCGGGCAAGCAGAAGAACAAAGGGCGAAACTAATCCAAAAATCATCAACAGCACCGGAATAACCTTAGGAACAGATTTAATATAACAATAATGGAAGACCACCGTAAAACCCTGCAATGCCATTGCTGTTTCTAATAAAGGAAAAAGGTTCCACGTCACCGTCTCCAGGGCCGTACCTTCGTCTACTCCTATCCAATAGACAATAGAAACAATGAGGTAGTACCACAACAACGACCTTGGAAAATTCCATTGACGCAGCGGCGGAAACGGTTCAACACTCATCTGCAGGCGGCGTAACACAGCATGGGCAATCAGCTGGGTGATCAGCGCAAACATGATGCCTGTAAACGCAATCAACAGCGGTCCCAACTGGCCGATCTGATCAATCATACTTTCCCAGACTTCGAGGTTTTCCGAAGGGTCCTGCCCCAATGAAGCAATCATGGATTCGGCCTGCTGGGTGGACTGTCTCATTAAATCCTGCATGGCAGCCAGTGGATCAATGTCCAGCAGAAGGACAGAACCGGCATACAAAAGAACCAGTCCCCCTATATAGGCAATACTGCTTCCTGCAAGCACAAATAATGCTTCTTTTTTCCTTCGCATCAGCTCTCCCGCTGTAATTCCCCCGGCTGCCGCAAATATGGCAAAAGGAAGACCAACCGCAGCGGTAAAAAAAGACAGCAGTAACGAAACCACCGCCATAACCATCCCTGATTTCCAGCCATGCCGAAGAACAAAAATAATAAAAGGCATCGGCATAAACCAGAAAAGTACAATGCTGAGAAAAGGAACAAAAACAGAAAGAAGCAGCATGACGACAAAAATACCGCTTAACACAGCCCCTTCTGTTAACCTTCTCGTTTGCTGCAACGCTGTCACCTCATCTATCCATCACATTTACATATCTGACATGTTTCTGCTGTATGTATGTTGAATCCATTGGTCTATTGTAATCTATTCTTTATAAAAAAGAAAGAATTCACTTCATCCTGAGCAGGAGGAAAAAGGAAGCATTTGCTTTTTCCTATATAAAAAACGCTTCCCGAAACGGTCGGGAAACGTTTTGTATCAGCATGCTTTACTGTTCCCTTACGTACGGGAGCAGCGCCACATGGCGGGCACGTTTTATCGCTTTCGTCAATTGACGCTGATACTTAGCGGAAGTACCAGTAACCCGGCGCGGAAGAATCTTACCACGTTCCGAAATGAATTTTTTCAATAGATCTACGTCTTTATAGTCAATTTTTTCAATCTTATTGACTGTAAAATAACACACTTTTCTTCTCTTACCTCTACGGCGTGCCATATCGTTTCAACCTCCTTTAAGAAAGTTTGTTATTAGTATACGGTTAGGGGAGAAGCACTTCTAAAATGGTAAATCATCATCTGAAATATCAATCTGCTGCCCATCATTGGCAAAAGGATCATCATTAAGGTTGGAGGCGCCGCCCTGACTCTGCTGGCCTGAACCTTGTCCGGGTCCCTGCTGGGCTCCGGCATATTCACTGCCGGACCCGCCTCCACCGCCGGAAGAACTGCGGGGTTCCAGAAACTGCACACTTTCTGCCTGAACTTCCACCACACTGACGCGGCGGCCTTCCTGATTTTCATACTTACGGCTTTGCAGCCGGCCGTCGATTCCGGCCTGGCTTCCTTTTTTCAAATAGTTAGCCACGTTTTCCGCCTGTTTTCTCCAGGCCACACAGTTGAAAAAATCAGCTTCCCGTTCTCCCTGCTGGTTTGTAAACGGTCGGTTGACAGCAATACCGAAATTCACCACTGCCACCCCGTTTGGTGTATATCGTAACTCGGGATCACGGGTCAAGCGGCCAACCAGGACAACTCGATTTATCATTTTGGAACCCCTCCCACTGGTTCGTCCTTAGTCTTCATTTTTAACGACAAGATGACGAATGACGTTATCATCCATTTTGACAAGGCGTTCAAATTCATCTGTTGCGCCCGGCTCTGTTTTGATATATACGACAACGTAGTAGCCATCTTTTAAGTCGTCAATTTCATAAGCCAGACGGCGCTTGCCCATCTCGTCCACTTTTTCGATCTCTGCTCCCTGATTGGTCAGCACGTTGTTGTAACGCTCGATCATTTCTTTCACACCGTTTTCATCAACGCTTGGAGCAATGATATAAAGTACCTCATACTTACGCATAGTGCGTCACCTCCTTTTGGTCTTACGGCTCTCCCTTTAAAAAGAGCAAGGAGCAAAATTGTTTATAGACATTTCACTCGCAACTTATGATTATAGCAGAACCAGCGGGGATTGACAATTCCTATTTTAAAAATAAAGAAGGAGGACATCTGCTGTTTTTCTCTTATTGGGATTTGTGGAGGGAAGGTATTTGCTGCACCACCCATAAGAAAAACAGCGGATGAGAGAATCTCAACCGCCGTCCGATATTGCTCATGCTTCCGTTTACGAACGTTCGTTCCCATGAATGGATGGATTTGCGAGAGTTTTCTTTGTCCGCCTCCTGACTATCAAACATTAAAGCGGAAATGGATGACGTCTCCGTCTTTCACCAGGTAATCTTTGCCTTCCAGCCGGACGTTTCCCGCTTCTTTGGCGGCATTCATGGTGCCGGCTGCCATTAAGTCATCGTAACTGACCACTTCTGCGCGGATAAATCCGCGTTCAAAGTCGGTATGAATCACGCCGGCGGCCTGTGGAGCTTTCGTGCCATGTCGAATCGTCCAGGCTCTCACTTCCGGTTCCCCGGCCGTGAAAAAGGTTTCCAAGCCCAGCAGAGAGTAAGCAGCACGGATGAGCTGATCCAGCCCAGCCTCTTCAATGCCGAGATCCTCCAGAAATTCCTGCTTGTCTTCTCCTTCAAGCTCTGCAATTTCTGATTCGATCTTGGCACAGACCGTAATAACACCGGATCCTTCTTTGGCCGCGTACTCTTTGACAGCCTGTACGTATTCATTATCTTCATCACTTAACAGATCTTCTTCACTGACGTTGGCCACATATAACACGGGCTTCATCGTCAGCAGTTGAAAACCATGGACCATTTTATATTCATCTTCTGACAAATCCAGGCTGCGGGCCGGTTTTTCTTCTTCGAAAGCTGCCATTAATTTTTGAAGAAGCTCATGCTCTGCCATCGCGTCTTTATCCTTGGATTTAGCGAGCTTCGCTACTTTATCCATCCGTTTTTGAACGGTTTCCAAATCTGCCAGTATTAACTCCAGGTTAATAACCTCAATATCCCGGATAGGGTCTACACTGCCGGAAACATGGGTAATATCCCCATCGTTAAAGCAGCGGACGACATGAGAGATGGCATCCACCTGCCGGATATGCGACAGAAATTTATTCCCCAGTCCTTCTCCTTTACTGGCGCCTTCTACAATCCCAGCAATATCTGTAAACTCAAACGCCGTCGGAATGGTTTTCTTCGGTTTCACAAGATCTGATAATTTATTTAAACGGGGATCCGGAACTTCCACGATCCCCACATTTGGGTCAATCGTACAGAATGGGTAGTTGGCTGATTCGGCTCCCGCCTGTGTGATTGCATTAAATAACGTAGATTTCCCGACATTCGGAAGACCAACGATACCGGTTGTTAATGCCATGTTCCCTTCACTTCCTTTAAAAAACTGTTATCCTTTTTAATCCTCTGCTGTAAACAGATTTTTCACCTTTTCCAATTATAGAGACATGCATCGTAAAAAACAAGAAAAGGTTATTGTTCTGCTTTTTCAATGATTCTTTTCATTTTTTTCCGGAATTCCCGGCGGGGAAGCATGACACTATGGCCGCAGCCCTGGCACTTAATACGAATATCAGCGCCCATTCGAATGATTTTCCATTGATTTTCTCCACATGGATGAGGTTTTTTCATTTCTACCACGTCATGTAAGGAAAAAGGCGTATCAGTCATCTCTGACACCTCATTTCTGAAAACCTGCCTGAATAGTTTATTATATGTAATATCCTATCCTATCTAATGAAAAGAGACAATCCTTATGCTGTAAAACGAATGTGTCTATTTCCCGGGAAATTGGCTGGAGAATGGAAGTGGTCACAACTTTTTATTCAGGAAAAAAGGATGAATTATAACAACAGCAAGTAAATATAAATTTAAAACCCCGTATATTGGGTATAAAAATGCTATGAGCCTTGAAAATCCCAGTTCCGTAAAAGGAAGAATCACACAAAGGAGTAAAGCGGCAAGCACCCAGGTAGGTATCGGCCAGATTGTACGAAGCCGGCTTGATAAACCAAATAATCCAGAGGCAGCTGTGGTAAAGATAGCTGTCCACAATAACACTGCCATAAAAGCAGTGACCATACTTGGATAGGTTTCCAGCAGCGCGAATAGAGGAATTTCATATAACATGATATCTTCTGCTGCAGCTAATAATGATTCGTTATATAGAAAGGAAACTCCGCCCAGAATGAGGCCGCTTCCGACACTTGCGATCCATATTTCCCCCGTATGTTTAATCTGCTTTCCGGTTGCAGATAATACAGCTACAAGGGGGAGAAGATTCAGAGAGGTAAAGGTAAGAGAGGACGTCCAATTGCTCTGTGATTTCCAGTTCCCGGGCTCGATATCAGCATGTATCCAGAAAAAAGTAAACAATATAACACCCAAACTTATAATCAATACAGGCATTAACACACTATTAAGGCTGGTTAGTCCTTTTACACCGCGAATCGAAACAATAAATAACAGCACTGCCATGAACAGAATTCCTGCAGTGAAGGGCACGTGGAAATATTCGAGCGCGGCCCCTCCGCCGGCCACCATTATGCCGGTCGTCGTAAAAAGGTAAATGATGATAATAACATCATATCCTTTAGAAAATCGGGGGCCCATTAATTTAGAGAGCACTGCCGAATAATTCTCTGTCTGCTCCTGATAACTGATTTTCAACACAACGTAACAGCAAATCATAAACAAAATACTGAAAATAAAAATGGCCAGTCCACTTTCATGGCCAAAAAATTGCCAAATTTCTCGTCCGGAAGCATAACCAGCTCCAATTGTCGTACCTATAATAAGAAACATCCATTTTAGTCCATCCGCAATCATTGTCATTTCTCCCTTGTCCAAATGATGAGTTCGAAAGTCTCCATGTATAGAAAGCGTACGTGGTTCCTATACTGGAACTAATATGAAAAAGGAGAGGCTATTATGATTGGAAAAAAACCCGCTTCGGTTCATACTCCCTACACCTTTCACGTGCATTCCGAGGACAAAAATGCCCCGTCCCAGTTAGCGGTTGAACTGATAGATCAACTTCAGAACGTCCCTAAATATCGTGATATCGTTATTGTCTGTATTGGAACAGACCGCTCCACCGGAGATTCTCTCGGCCCTTTGATCGGATCTGCCCTGGAGAAGAAAAGGATAAAACATTTCGTTGTATATGGAACACTGGAAAACCCTGTTCATGCGGTTAACCTGGAAGACACAATACAGGAGATCCAATGCAAATATCATTTTCCATATATTATTGCGATTGATGCCTGTTTAGGAAAATTAAGAAATGTTGGAAAAATTAACTTTACCGAAGGTCCTGTCATTCCAGGAGCTGCTATGAAAAAAAAGCTTCCTGAGGTAGGAGAGATGCATATCACCGGCATCGTAAATGTAAGTGGAATGATGGAATATTTCGTTCTTCAGAATACTCGGCTTCATTTAGTGATGACCATGGCTGAATGTACAGCGGAAGCATTTCAGGCAGCTGACCGGAAACTGCGGAACAAAACCAGGTCGATCACTGCCGGGAGTACGGTTCATAAGTCTTATTACAAGGGAGGTTCCTCCGAAACAGAAAGTGCCTTTTCCCTTCAGGATCCCAATTAACCCCCTGCTTCCGCATCCATATAAAAACCACGGGGCCCTTTAACAGGACTCCGTGGTTTTTGCAGCGGCATATCCCCGATATGTCGGTGATGTTTATTCATTTTCCAATAATTCTAAAATACGCTGCAGGTCTTCATCACTTAAGAATTCAATTTCAATCTTCCCCTTCTTTCTCCCTTTCTTAATAGAAACAGAGGTCCCAAAGTAGGAACGAAGTTCTTCTTCTTTTGACTGAATGAACACCGAAGGCCTGGCAGCTTCTTTCTTTTTTTTCTCCGGAACCGGCTTTTGATTCATGTGCTGGACTAGTTCCTCTGTCTGGCGGACATTTAATGATTCTTTTTCTATTTTTTCCACAATTTTGTCTGCTTTGGTTTTATCATGCAGACCGAGCAGGGTACGGCCATGCCCCATGGATATATTTTTATTCTCAATTTTATGTTGAACAGCTGGTGATAACTGCAGCAGGCGAAGATGATTGGCAATGTGGGGACGGCTTTTGCCGAGCCGTTTTGATAGTTCATCCTGAGTCGCACCCAGGTGTTTCATCAGCTTTTCATACGCTTTTGCTTCTTCTAATGGATTTAAATTTTCCCGCTGCAGGTTTTCAATAAGTGCTACTTCCATCAGCTTTTCATCGGTTAACTCTTTTACTACAGCCGGTACGGTTTCCATGCCGGCTGCTTTTGCGGCCCGGTACCGCCGTTCTCCTACTACGATTTCATAACCTTTGATACTTTTTCGGACAATAAGAGGCTGCAGAACCCCATGCTCGCTGATAGAGTCTTTTAATTCCTCAATTGCTTCTTCTGTAAACGTTTTTCTCGGCTGATAAGGGTTAGGCCGTAAATCACTGACTTTTACATCCTCTACGACATTCTCTTCTCTGTCCGCTTCTTCCGGAAAAAAAGCATTTAATCCTCGTCCTAAACCTCTACCCATCGGCCGTCACTTCCTTTGCTAAATCTAAATACACCTGGGCACCTTTGGACTTTGCATCATATAGAATGATTGGAAGCCCATAACTGGGAGCTTCTCCCAACCGAATATTTCTAGGAATGATCGTTTCAAACACTTTTTCCCGAAAATATTTTTTCACTTCTTCAATAACCTGGATGCCAAGGTTTGTCCGGGCATCAAGCATCGTGAGCAATACACCCTCAATCGCCAGTTCTGTATTTAAATGTTTTTGCACGAGACGTATCGTATTAAGCAGCTGACTCAGCCCTTCCAATGCGTAATATTCACACTGAACCGGGATCAATACCGAATCGGCTGCTGTTAATGCGTTGATGGTTAAAAGGCCAAGGGAAGGTGGGCAGTCTATAATCATATAATCATAGGAATCATCCATTTCTGACAGCGCTTTTTTAAGGCGGATTTCCCGGGAAATAGTGGAGACCAATTCTATTTCAGCACCGGAAAGCTGAATCGTTGACGGAACGACATCCAGGTTTTCGACACTGGAATGCCTGATCACCTGGTCAGCCCCGGCATCTTCTACGAGCAGGTTATACACGCACTCATCCACATCGCCTTTTTCGATTCCCGCTCCGCTTGTAGCATTTCCCTGCGGATCTATATCAACGAGCAGTACTTTTTTTCCTATGTATGCCAGACAGGCACTAATATTAACAGCTGTTGTCGTTTTGCCAACGCCGCCTTTCTGGTTCGCAATAGCAACAACTTTTGCCATCGGTACACCTACTTTCTGCATCCCACGAGCTATAATAATGGTCGTTTCTAAAACTCTATTATTTATTCTATCATGTTTTACCAATAATGTTGCAATTGCATGGAAGATAACATCCAAAAAATAATCTACCTTCATTGCCAGGTAGATTATTTCTTGGGAATCCGAATGGTAAACTGATAATATTCCTCATGCTCTTCTTCTTCTGTATCAATATTCATTCCGCTTTTTTCCACCATATCTACCGATTGACGGATCGTATTCATAGCCAGTCTTGTATCCTTTGAAAAATGTTTCCGGGTCGGCTTTGCTTTTTTGGCAGGTTTTTCTTCCAATGGTTCTTTGATTAACTGTTCCGTTTGTTTCACATTCAATTCACGTTGAATGACGGCCTGAAGGATCTCCTCCTGTTGCTCTCTGTCTTTCACCGATAAAAGAGCCCTTGCGTGCCTTTCTGTAATATGTTTATCCTTTAAGGCCTGCTGGGTTGATTCGTTAAGATGAAGAAGCCTTAATTTGTTCGCGACCGTGGACTGGCCTTTTCCAAGACGCTGCGCTAAGCTTTCCTGGGTCAATCCATGCAGTTCTAATAATTTAGCATAGGCAGATGCTTCTTCAATAGCGGTCAGTTCTTCCCGCTGCAGATTTTCAATTAACGCCACCGAAGCGGTTTCGGTATCATTAAACTCTTTCACAATTGCCGGAACTTCGCTCATACCCAGACTAAGTACTGCACGCCAACGTCGTTCTCCCGCTATAATTTCATAATGTCCTTCTTTTTCTCGCACGGTGATCGGCTGCAGCAGTCCGTGAGTACGAATAGATTGTGCAAGCTCCGCAATCTTTTCCTCCTGGAAAATAGTTCGCGGTTGAAATGGATTGGCTGTAATTTTATCCACAGGCAGGTACTTGATTTCTTCCGGATGCTCCTCTTTTTCTTCCTGCTGTTCCCCCAGGCCAAACCATTTTTGAAGCGATTGCTTCATTGCCTGACACCACCTTACTAATTAACTACATTCTATTTCTTCCAGCCAAAAAGGGCGTTTCCTTCTTTCCCCTATAACCTGATTATATTTTACCATGACTGCATCCAATGTCTACCACCTGGCTATACCATTGGTTTTTTGGCGGGAGTCCCTGCTTTACGCGGATACTTCCGCGGAGTATGGTCCACTTTCTCCATTTTTAAAATATATCTTGTACTTTCTTCATTGGGCAGTGTTAATGCAGAAGCCTCCTGCCACCGTCCTCCCAGCGTGCGGCAGGCAGTGCCGGCCTGCTCTTTTTCGTTCAGACCTTCCGACCCTTTTAACGCAATAAACGTTCCTTTTCTTTTTACAAACGGCAGACACAATTCTGTCAGGACCGGCATTTTTGCTACGGCACGCGCTACTGCTGTGTCATAGTGTTCCCTATGTTCTGGAGCGTGAGCTTTATCTTCCGCCCGTCCATGCAGAAAATGAACATTTTCCAGCTGCAGGTCTGCGGCAAGATGTTCTAAAAAAGTGATTCTCTTTTTTAACGAGTCGATAATAACAATATGAAGATGAGGATAAATAATTTTCAGGGGAAGGCTTGGAAACCCTGCTCCCGCCCCAATATCTATCATTGTTTTATCGTTTTGAAAATCGTGATAAAAAGCTGGAGTAAGAGAGTCATAAAAATGCTTCTCATACACGTCTGCTTCCCTGGTTAATGTCGTTAAATTTATTTTCTCATTCCAATCTATCAACAGCCGGTAATAGAAATCAAATTGCTTGTGCTGTTTTTCTGACAGTTCTAGGCCCTCTTCTTGCAGCCAGCTCGTAAATGGAGGCTTGCTCATCCTTTCAACCACCTTTTGTATTATGTATGAAAACAGCTCCAGGTCTTTTATCCAGCAGGAGACCCTGGAGCTGTTCTCTCTTTCTATTTATGCTTCTGCAGTTTTAGCCAATTTTCCTTGTTCAATATATACAAGCAGGATGGAAATATCGGACGGGTTTACGCCGGAAACTCTGGAAGCCTGACCTACAGAAATCGGTTTTACTTCCGATAATTTCTGAACGGCCTCGGTTGCCAGCCCGGATATCTGCGTATAATCAATGTCATTCGGAATTTTCTTTTCTTCCATTTTGTTCATTCGTTCCACTTGTTCCATTTGTTTGGCAATATAGCCTTCATATTTCGTTTGAATTTCTACCTGTTCTGCTACATCCGGGGTCAGAGCCTCGCCTCCCGGAGCAAACGGAATAACATCATCGTATCCCAATTCCGGCCGCTTCAATAAGTGTGCTGCAGACACTGCTTCTTTCATTGGAGAAGAATCTTTGGATTCCAGCATCTGCTGCAGTTCGTCACTTGGTTTAACGGTCGTATTCTCAAGGCGGCCTTTTTCTTTAGCGATGGCCTCTTTTTTACGGACGAATCGCTCGTAGCGATCCGCTTTGATCATTCCGATATCATGACCGATTTCGGTCAGGCGCAGATCTGCATTATCGTGACGGAGCAGCAGACGGTATTCTGCCCTGGACGTCAACAGACGATAAGGTTCATCCGTGCCTTTTGTCACCAGATCATCAATTAATACGCCAATATAGGCATCCGAACGGTTTAGAATGACACCTTCTTTATTCTGTGCCTTCCGGGCTGCATTAATACCTGCCATGATACCCTGACCGGCTGCTTCTTCATATCCGGAAGTACCATTAATCTGCCCTGCGGTAAACAGATTTTCCACTTTCTTCGTTTCCAGCGTCGGCCACAGCTGTGTCGGCATGATGGCATCGTATTCAATCGCATAACCCGGCCGCATCATCCGTACGTTTTCCAGCCCTGGAATGGTTTTTAGCATATTAAACTGCACATCTTCCGGCAGGCTTGTAGAAAGTCCCTGTACATAGACTTCCGACGTATTTCTTCCTTCCGGCTCCAGAAAGATCTGGTGCTTCGGTTTATCATGAAAACGGACAATCTTATCTTCAATCGAAGGACAATAACGAGGTCCTGTCCCTTCGATCATTCCTGAATACATCGGCGAACGCGTCAGATTATCATTAATCAGCGCATGGGTGTCTTCACCTGTATAGGTAAGCCAGCAGGGAAGCTGATCCGTAATATATTTGGTGGTTTCATAAGAAAATGCCCGCGGCTGTTCATCCCCCGGCTGCATTTCGGTTTTATCATAATCAATGCTGCCGCTGTTTACCCGGGGAGGGGTTCCGGTCTTGAAACGTTCCATGTCAAAGCCTTGTTTTTGCAGGCTGTGTGAAAGATTAATGGAAGGCTGCATGTTATTCGGACCACTTTCGTAGGCCAGATCCCCGAGAATAATTTTTCCTCTGAGATACGTCCCGGTGGTCACTACGGTTGTTTTCGCATAATAGGACGCTCCGGTGTTTGTTACGACCCCTTTGCATAGGCCGTCTTCTACAATTAATTCTTCCACCAGTCCCTGCCGAAGCACAAGGTTTTCCTGATCTTCCAAGGTTTTTTTCATTTCCTGCTGATACAGGAATTTATCTGCCTGGGCCCTTAACGCACGTACTGCCGGTCCTTTTCTCGTATTCAGCATCCGCATCTGGATGTGGGTTTTATCAATATTTCTTGCCATTTCTCCGCCCAGCGCATCTATTTCACGGACCACTATTCCTTTTGCAGGTCCTCCGACAGACGGGTTGCAGGGCATAAATGCGACAGAATCCAAATTCAGCGTTAACATCAAGGTGTTTGATCCCATCCGCGCTGCTGCCAAACCGGCTTCTACTCCGGCGTGACCAGCACCAATGACAATCACGTCATATTTTCCGCCTTCGTATGGCATAATTTTAA
Organism: Salibacterium aidingense DSM 18341; assembly: GCF_000429685.1. Lineage (GTDB taxonomy): Bacteria > Bacillota > Bacilli > Bacillales > Marinococcaceae > Salibacterium > Salibacterium aidingense. Next base: position 44,362 of record NZ_AUCI01000016.1, on the reverse strand, counting down.
CCTCCTTTTTATTTTCCAAGACAAAACTGGGAAAACAGTTGATCTATCAAGCTTTCGTGAACGTTTTCTCCAACAATCTCTCCTAATTGTTCCCAAGCCCTCGTGATATCGATCTGTATCATATCCACGGGGACTTCCATTTCCGCAGCTTCCAATGCATCATTGATGGAACGTTTTGCCTGGTTCAACAGGCCGATGTGCCGGGCGTTGGAAAGATAGCTTAGATCAGCTGTCTCCACTCCTTCTTCAAAAAACAACTGGGAGATGGACTCCTCCAGTTCATCAATCCCTTCATCCTGTAATAAAGAAGCCGTAATGACCGGTCGCCCGGAGGACAGCTCCCTGATTCTATCTTCATCCACATTTTTCTCCAAATCTGTTTTATTTAAAATAACAACCGCATTCATCCCCTGTATCGCCTGAAACAATGCTTCATCTTCTTTCGTCAGCTCTTCTGCACTATTAATGACTAAAAGAATAAGTTCCGCTTCCTTCAATACCTGACGGGAACGTTCCACGCCGATTTTTTCCACGATATCCTCGGTTTCCCGAATCCCTGCCGTATCGATTAACCGCAAAGGCACCCCGCGCACATTAACATACTCTTCGAGCACGTCCCGGGTGGTGCCGGGAACTTCTGTTACAATGGCTTTATTTTCATGAACAAGGCTGTTCATTAACGAAGACTTTCCAACGTTGGGCCGGCCGATAATAGCAGTAGCCAGTCCTTCCCTTAAAATCTTCCCCTGTTTTGCGGTCGTCAGCAGATTGTCTATTTCATCCCGGACGACACCCGCCCGGGCCGTCAGAGTATCCAGGGTTATTGTTTCGGCGTCGTCGTATTCCGGATAATCGATGTTCACTTCTACGTTTGCCACAGTTTCCAGCAGCTGCTGCCGAAGACGGCGGATCCGTCCGGATAATCGTCCTTCTACCTGTTTCATGGCCACATTCATTGCCCGATCCGTTTTCGCCCGAATTAGATCCATCACGGCTTCGGCTTGCGATAAGTCAATCCTGCCATTTAAAAAAGCCCGTTTAGTAAATTCTCCTGGTTCTGCCAAACGGGCTCCCTGACTAAGGACAAGATCAAGTACTTTATTGACGGAGACAAGGCCCCCGTGACAGTTGATTTCCACCACGTCTTCCCGGGTAAATGTTTTAGGGGCACGAAGGACGGAAATCATAACTTCCTCCACAACTTCTTCTGTTTCCGGATTGGCGACATGGCCATAATGAATGGTGTGGGTATCTACCTTCGATAACGTTTCTTTTCCTTTATACACTTTATCCGCAATAGAAAGGGCATCCTCGCCGCTGACCCGCACGATCGCTATCGCTCCTTCCCCCGAAGGAGTTGAAATAGCTGCTATCGTATCAAATTCCATCCTTCTCCCCTCCCTTCTGTATTTTTACTGCCTATAGCATGGTATTATTTTTAGTTTCCCTAACATAATAGAATATCATAAAGCCCACTTTTAGTGAAGATTAAAATATCCACATGTGGATAACTATACTCCTCTTTTATCAGCTTTTCCACTTACCCACAATCTTACGATCCCAGCTAGAGTGAACTCTAAATTCACCAAACCGAAACTTTCTTACCATTCGCTGCGGAAGAGTCCCCGGCGGACATTTATTCCGTTAAGTGGAAGAATGAGGGAGACGGAGCCTCTTTTTTGGACATTTATTCCGCTATCCGGCTTTGGCCCGGTTCATTTACGCTAAAAAGGAGAAATAACGGAACAAATGTCCCAACTTCCCTTTAAAATAGGAACAATCAAAGAAATAGAGGAATAAATGTCCTTCCGCACGGGATAAGCCCAATTCAGCTGCTCCTACTGCCTTCCACGTTCGGGGCATCCATCCTATAGCTTGCGCATATGCCACCTAAAAAAGCACCCGCTTTCCAGCGGGTGCTTATTTCTCGGTAAAGTTTTCGGTTCGTGATTAAGATTTTGGGGCAATAACTACGTAACGCCGGGGTTCGGTGCCATCTGAATATGTGTCGACATCGTCGTTACGCTGCAGGGCAGCGTGAATGATTTTTCTTTCTCTGGCTGTCATCGGTTCTAACACTACGTTTTCTCCTGAACGGGCAGCTTTGAAGGCCAGCCGTTCCGCCAACTGCTCCAATGCTTCCTGACGTCTCTGGCGGTAATTTTCTGCATCCAGTACAATGCGGGCATGACGATCCGCAAACCGATTTGCCACCAGATTCACAAGGTATTGCAGGGAATCAAGCGTTTTTCCGCGTTTCCCAATCATCACTCCAAGATCTTCGCCTGTCAGGGAAAATGTAGTTTCTCTGCCTTCTTTCAGCTTCTCTACCTGAACCCGAACTCCCATATCGTCAATAACGTTTAAAAGAAATTGTTCCGCTTCTTCGATGGGATCCCGTTTTAAAGAAGCCTCCAATATTGCCGGTTTCGCACCGATAAAGCCTAAAAATCCGCTTTTGGGCTCCTCCAGAACCGTGTATTCAATCTGCTCCGGTTCCTTTGTTTCCAGTTCCTTCAACGCGTTTGATATTGCTTCCTCTATCGTTTTTCCCGAAACCTTTACTGTTTTCACTTTTTATTCGCTCCCCCCGCTTTAGCTTCCGTTTTCGCTTCTCGTTTCTTCCGAGCTCCGGGTCCCGTAATAAAATACGTTTGAGCAATCATGAATAAGTTACCGACCACCCAGTAAAGGGCAAGGGCCGATGGGAAAAAGAAGGCAAAGGCTGTGATCATAAACGGCATCATATACATCAGAATCTTCATCTGCGGGTTATCGGAGACCATCATCATTTTCTGCTGGATAAAGGTCGTTGCCCCGGCTATGAGCGGAAGAACATAATCAGGCTGTCCCAGCTGGAACCAAAGAAAATTATGCCCTCCTATAGCTTCTGTCCGCATGATCGCATGATAAAAAGCAATTAAAATCGGCATCTGAATAAAAATCGGCAGACAGCCGGCAAGCGGGTTAATTTTGTGCTTTTGAAAGAGCTCCATCGTTTCCTGCTGCAGTTTCTGCTGCGTCTGTTGATCCTTAGCGCTGTATTTCTCTCTCAACTTCTGCATTTCCGGCTGAATTTCCTGCATAGCCGCTGCGCTTTTTGTCTGTTTAATCATTAAAGGGAGAATGAGGATTCTTAGAAAGATCGTGACAATGATAATCGATAACCCATAATCTTCCCCCGTCATTTCAGCAATTTGGATGATCAGCCACGAAAGCGGATAGACAAAAATCGAATTCCAGATTCCTTCACTGTCCTCCGTTATCGGTTCATTAACATCCATACATCCTGTCATTAAAACCATAAAGGCAGCAAGCATTGCCGCTACGCCTATTTTCTTGTACACAAGAGTTCCTCCTTGAAAAGTTTAAATCTATAAATCCCTGTAAAAGCGTATGATAACGCTGACACATGATGAAACAGGCCTTCATATATTTTAGCGGAGACGAAGGAAGAAATAAAGGAATCATTTTTTAACATCGTGTTTTTTTAACACACCGGCTACATTCATGACATGCTTTAAGCTTTTCTTGATATCTACATAATTCATTTGAACGACAGGTTTTCTTGCAATAATGATATAATCCCTGCCGTCCATCAGCTGATCCTCGAGCTCACGCAATGCTTCTCTCAAGAGCCGTTTAATCCGGTTCCGTGTCACTGCATTCCCCATTTTCTTACTAACCGTAAGACCAACACGAAAATGAGCAGCCTCTTTATGATCCATAACATAAATAACAAACTGCCGGTTTGCTGACGATTTTCCTTTCTCAAATATGCGGCTGAATTCATGATTCTTTTTGATTCTATATTCTTTCTTCACCCCAGGCCCCTCCATTTCTGTTCAGCCCTATGTAAAAGCCCCAATAGTGGAAAAAAGACCACTGTTAGATCAGTGGTCTTAAGCAGAAATAACTTTTCGTCCTTTACGACGCCGGTTTTTAAGTACCTGACGACCTTTTTTTGTACTCATGCGTTCACGGAACCCGTGTACTTTTTTCCGCTTGCGGTTATTCGGTGTAAATGTTGGTTTACCCATTCTATTTTGCACCTCCCTCGAGGAATCTAATTCAATGACATTCCCGTAAATTATATAGAGTATGTCTTTGGGTTGTCAAGCTTTCCCTTCCACTTCGCCCTCTATAAAAAATAGGATAAACCTTTCAACGTCTTGTGGATAAATAATAATAGCGAACATACATTTTTTCGACAAAATTATCTACAACTTACGCACATAATATAGTGGTGTTGATAATTCTTTTGCACAAGGTATTGATAATGTGGATAACCTTACGAAAAGCCGTTGTCACTAGTTTTTATTTTTGGTATGATATATTTGTTTTTACTCTGGATAAGTCAAAAATGATTCTGTTTTATCCACATCTGTTAATAAGAGTGTGGATAAGAATCCACATATGGTGAATTAGTTTGTCCACACCCATGTGAACATTGTGTATGCGCCGTTTTTCTACTATATTATTGTCGTTTCGACAATTATGCACAGCCTCCAATGGAGCACTACACTGTTCCCCTTATACAAAAACTATACCTTTGCGTTATTATCAGCAAGGCTTCCATCCGTATATTTAAAGAGTTGGAGGCCTTTCTTTGCCCTTGGATACCCTTTTATTAACAAGACGATGAAAAAGGAGGGACTACATATTGGAGAATATTACAGATTTATGGAACCAGACGCTGTCTGTCATGCAGAAAAAAGTGAGCAAACCCAGCTACGAAACATGGTTAAAATCGACAAAAGCTGCTGAACTTCAAGAGGATACCATTGTTATCACAGCTCCCAATGAATTCGCCAGAGACTGGCTGGAAAATCGGTATTCCAGGCTGATTTCTGATACCCTTCAGGACATTACCGGAGCAGAGCTCTACGTAAAATTCATCATTCCGGATGCTGGGGAAGAAGACCATATCCCGGTTGAGCAGGAAATGAAGAAGATGCCGGCCCCTGCTGAAAATCAGACAGATGATGTGCCAAAAAGCATGCTTAATGACAAATACTCCTTTAACACCTTTGTTATTGGCTCAGGAAACCGTTTTGCGCATGCTGCCTCTCTGGCTGTAGCAGAAGCCCCGGCAAAAGCCTATAATCCGTTGTTTATCTACGGAGGCGTCGGGCTTGGCAAAACCCATTTAATGCATGCCATCGGACACTACGTGATTGATCATAACCCCGAAGCACGGGTGGTATACTTATCTTCGGAGAAATTTACCAATGAATTTATAAATTCTATTCGTGATAATAAAGCTGTTAATTTCCGCAATAAATACCGGAGCGTCGATGTATTATTGATAGATGATATTCAATTTCTAGCAGGGAAAGAACAAACACAGGAAGAATTTTTCCATACATTTAATGCACTTCATGAAGAAAGCAAGCAGATTGTTATCTCCAGTGACCGGCCGCCTAAAGAAATACCGACTCTTGAAGACAGGCTCCGTTCAAGATTTGAATGGGGGTTAATCACGGACATTACCCCTCCGGATCTTGAAACAAGAATCGCCATTCTCCGCAAGAAGGCCAAGGCTGAAAAGCTGGATATACCAAATGAAGTAATGTTATATATTGCCAACCAAATTGATACAAATATCCGGGAGCTGGAAGGAGCCCTTATCCGGGTTGTCGCTTATTCCTCCCTGATTAATCAGGACATGAACGCTGACCTTGCCGCAGAAGCGCTGAAAGATATCATTCCAAGCGCCAAACCAAAAAAAGTGACCATCGCAGACATTCAAAAAACCGTTTCGGACCAGTTCAGTGTCCAAGTCCAGGAATTAAAAGCTAAAAGACGAACAAAAACCATAGCTTTTGCCAGACAGATCGCTATGTATCTTTCGAGAGAAATGACAGAGTCCTCACTTCCTAAAATTGGAGAAGAGTTTGGGGGCAGAGATCATACGACAGTTATCCATGCCCATGAAAAAATTGCCTCCATGCTCGATACCGACACAGAATTACAAAATAATCTTCAAGATGTTATCGACAAGTTAAAAACATGATGTGCAGAAACACCCTAAGTTATACACATTCCTTCCACATGTGCATAACTCTGTTGCATCAGCATTTATCTTAATTATCCACATTTTGCACAACACCTACGATTATTACTACTAAAATTATTAAATATAATAATATATATAAGGGAGATGTCGTATGCACTTTGTTATCCAACGGGAAACTTTTGTTCACAGTGTGCAGCATGTAAATAAAGCTGTATCTACAAGAACGACCATTCCAATTCTTACAGGCATAAAAATCGACGCGGCGGCAGATGGTATCACCCTGACCGGCAGTGATTCAGATATATCTATTGAAACCTTTATTCCACAGGCAGATGAAGAAACCGAATATGCAGATATTAAAGAAACTGGAAGTATTGTTCTTCAGGCCCGTTTTTTCGCTGATATTGTAAAAAAACTCCCCGGGGAGGAAATTGAACTTATTGTCCAGGATCAGTTTGCTACTACTCTCCGTTCTGGTTCTGTGGTGTTTAACTTAAACGGTCTGGATCCAGAAGAATACCCAAGACTGCCTAATCTTGAAGAAAACCAGACTTTTACACTGCCTCAAAACCTATTAAGAGACATGATTCGACAAACTGTATTCGCTGTGTCCACTCAGGAAACACGTCCAGTGTTGACAGGTGTAAACCTGGAAAATGAAAAAGAACAGCTGACCTGTACTGCAACAGACAGTCACAGGCTTGCTATGAGAAAAGCGTCGATAGAATCAGAGGGAGATCTTCTTGAAATGTCCAATGTGGTAATTCCGGGAAAGAGTTTAAACGAATTGAGGCAGATTTTAGAGGATAGCGACGAAAGAGTTCAAATTGTTGTAACGGAAAGCCAAGTATTATTTAAATTCAAGCATCTATTATTCTTTTCAAGATTGTTGGATGGAAAATATCCAGTAACGAGCAACATGATTCCAGATCAGTCCAAAACGACGATGGAAATTTCAACAAAAGACCTGCTTCATTCGTTAGAGCGGGCCCTGTTGTTGTCAAAAGAAGCCAAAAACAATGTCATTAATTTTAAAACATTGGAGAATTCGGATATAGAAATCAGTTCCGTCTCGGCTGAAGTGGGAAAAGTGACGGAACGTATAACATGTCATTCTCTCGAAGGAGAAGAACTGAGGATTTCTTTTAATGGAAAAAATATCATTGACGCGTTGAAGGTCATTGACAGCGAAGTGGTTCATATTATGTTCACCGGAGCGATGAGTCCTTTTGTCATAAGACCTTCCGATCACGATCAAATGCTGCATCTATTTTCTCCCGTTCGCACATATTAAAACGACAATATCCCCTCCGGGTTAAAAATAACCTGGAGGTTTCTGCTTTACAGCAGGGGTCGGAAGTTTTTCTTCCGTGTTCCTATTGGCGTTATCCTTATAAGTTTAGTAAAATATATAGTGAGTCCATATGTCGTTCGTACAGGAAGTCCGTGTGGAAATGCAAGAGCGGCAGACGCAGGAGGAATCAAGATGGATCAAACGATAACGATTGATACCGAATATATTACGCTAGGGCAGCTATTGCAGGAAGCGGCTATTATCGACTCCGGCGGCATGGCAAAACTGTTTTTATCCGAGTTTGAAGTGTTTGTTAACGGCGAACCTGAACAGAGACGGGGGAAAAAACTTTACCACGGAGACGAAATTGATATTGAGGAAACCGGCAGACTTACGGTTTTTTCAAACTATCCTTAGAGGGATACTGTGCATATTAAAGAGATTCACCTTAAACAGTTCCGCAATTACGATGACATCACCCTTAATGTAGAAGATAAAGTGAATGTCATCCTTGGTGAAAATGCGCAGGGGAAAACAAATATGATGGAAGCTGTCTATGTCCTTGCGTTTGCAAAATCCCACCGGACTTCTAAAGATAAAGAGTTAATTCAATGGGAACAGGACTTCGCCAGAATTGAAGCGGATATAGAGAGGAAAAATGGTCCGCTTTCTTTGGAAGTGATCGTTTCCACCAAAGGGAAAAAAACCAAGATAAATAGTCTCGAGCAGCAAAAGCTGAGCGAATATATAGGAACATGTAACGTCGTTATGTTCGCGCCGGAGGATCTAAACCTGGTAAAAGGCGGACCGCAGATGAGACGCCGTTTTATTGACATGGAGATTGGACAGATAAGTTCCGTTTACCTTTATGACTTAATGATGTATCAGCGTATTTTAAAACAGCGGAACCAGCTGTTGAAAAACATGTTTCCTATCCCTGACCAGGAACAGGAAGTCATGTTGGACGTGCTTACAGAGCAGCTGTCCCAGGCAGCCGCGAAAGTAATACAGAAAAGGTATTCTTTTCTCCATCTGCTTCAAAACTGGGCAAATGAGATACACAGCCGGATAACCAAACACCAGGAAGACCTGCAGATTAGGTATGCTCCTTCTGCAGAGGTATCAGAAGACATGGATTTGTCGATGATAGAAAAAGGTGTAAAACGGAAATTTGAACAAAACAGGCAGAATGAGATACGCCGGGGAGTTTCGTTAATCGGTCCGCACCGGGATGAACTTACCCTGCGGATTAACAATAAAGATGTACAGACGTACGGTTCTCAGGGGCAGCAGCGTACAGCCGCTCTATCCCTGAAATTAGCAGAGATTGAACTCATACACGATAATATCGGGGAATACCCGATTTTATTATTGGATGATGTTCTTTCTGAACTGGATCATTACAGGCAGTCCCATCTGTTAAACACCATTCAGGGAAAGGTACAGACATTTGTGACAACAACCAGCGTTCATGGAATTGAACATGATACCTTGAAGCAGGCCTCTACATTTATCGCCAAAGCAGGAACATTGGAGCAAAGGAAATGAGGTGGAACAGATGTTTATTCATTTAGGCGGAGATACCGTCATTCGTTCGAAAGACGTCATTACAATCGTAGATCAGGATACTCATGATTCTTCGAGTATCACTCAGCAGTTTTTAGCCTCCCGGAACGAGAATGATATTGAACGGATTTCTGCGGAACAATCAAAGTCTGTGGTTGTTACTACGGAAAAAATTTATTTATCCCCCATATCTACGTTAACCCTGAAGCGGCGGGCTCAGATGGTATCGGATTTTGACGACTACAGTGAAGATAGTGAGGATACAGCAGAATCATAACGTAGTCCGTAATGGCGTACAGGAATTGTACTGAAAAAGGAGCCATAAGAAACGGAACTCGTGATGGAAGCGAAGGTGAATAAATTGTCAGTAGAGCAATACTCATACGACGAAAGCCAGATTCAGGTATTGGAAGGCCTTGAAGCGGTAAGAAAGCGGCCTGGAATGTATATTGGCACCACAAGCACCCGGGGACTTCATCATCTTGTCTGGGAAATCGTGGACAATAGTATCGATGAAGCAATGGGAGGCTATTGTGATCACATTCATATCACCGTGGAAGAAGATAACAGTATTACCGTACAGGATAATGGACGCGGTATACCGGTAGGGAACCAGGAAAAAATGGGCAGACCTGCGGTAGAAGTAATTATGACCGTTTTACACGCCGGTGGTAAATTCGGCGGCGGCGGATACAAGGTTTCCGGCGGTCTTCACGGCGTGGGAGCCTCTGTTGTCAATGCGTTATCGGAAATGCTGGAAGTAGAAATTCACAGAGACGGTGAAGTCTATTATCAGAATTATGAACGGGGCGTGCCTAAACAGGACGTGCAGTCTATCGGTACTACCGAAAAACATGGAACGAAAATTCATTTTAAGCCGGATGCCCTGATTTTTGATGAGAATATCGATTTTGATTATGACATTCTGGCGACTCGATTAAGGGAACTGGCTTTTTTAAACAAAGGGCTTCGTATTACCTTTGATGACAAACGAAAGGAAGAAATAGAAACGGTAGAGTACTATTATGAAGGCGGGATTGCTTCTTTCGTAGAATATTTGAACCGCCAGAAAGAACCTCTTCATGACCAGCCCATCTTTGTCGAGGGAGATAAAGACGGGTTACAGATAGAAATAGCTTTTCAATATAATTCAAGCTTTACAAGCAATATTTACTCGTTCGCCAACAATATTAATACGCATGAAGGCGGAACGCATGAATCCGGTTTTAAAACAGGATTAACCCGGGTTATTAATGATTACGCAAGAAAACACAGCTTATTCAAAGAAAATGACCCCAATCTGATTGGCGATGATGTGAGAGAAGGACTGACTGCTATCATTTCCGCGAAAATTCCGGACCCGCAATTTGAAGGGCAGACAAAAACGAAGCTTGGCAATAGTGAAGTACGAACAGCGACGGACTCTATGTTTTCCGAACACTTCTCCCGTTTTATGTCCGAAAATCCGGAGACAGCCAAAAATATCGTGGAAAAAGGACTAATGGCCTCCAGAGCAAGAGATGCTGCGAAGAAAGCGAGAGAATTAACGCGGCGGAAAAATGCATTAGAGGTCAGCTCCCTGCCTGGAAAACTGGCGGACTGTTCTTCCAATGAAGCTTCGATCAGCGAGATTTATATTGTCGAAGGGGATTCCGCCGGCGGCTCGGCAAAACAGGGAAGAGACCGCCATTTTCAGGCTATTCTCCCGCTGCGGGGTAAGATCATTAACGTAGAAAAAGCAAGGCTGGATAAGATACTGGCTAATAATGAGATCCGCTCCATTATCACCGCACTTGGCACGGGTATCGGAGATGAATTTGATATAGAAAAAGCAAGATATCACCGCGTGATTATTATGACAGATGCCGACGTAGACGGAGCTCATATCCGTACACTTCTGCTGACGTTTTTCTACCGCTATATGCGGCCGTTGATCGAAAGCGGGTATGTATATATCGCGCAGCCGCCTTTATATAAGATTACCCAGGGTAAAGCTGTCCGCTATGCCTATGTGGAACACGAGCTGGAGCAGGTGCTTGCGGAGCTCCCGGCACAGCCCAAGCCTTCTTACCAGCGTTACAAAGGCCTTGGGGAGATGAACCCCTCCCAGCTATGGGAGACGACAATGGACCCAGAATCGAGATCGGTACTCCAGGTGAATTTGGAAGATGCCATGAAAGCTGATGAAATCTTTGAAACACTGATGGGTGACAGGGTCGAACCAAGACGCGATTTTATTCAAGAGAATGCCCATTATGTACAAAACCTGGACGTATAAAGGCAAACTTCCATCCGAAGAGTTTACGGCCAAAGACTCGTTCGCAACATTGGAAGGGAGCGTCTTTGGGGCCTGCATGATGCAGGCAGAAACCAATAGGTTGTTTCGTCGTCTGTTATCTCCGGCTTCCGGAAAGCGGGAGATTCACGGGCGCTTGAAACCGGGAGCAGGCAGGGATGCCGCTGCATCCGCTGCGCCTTTGTTTGAAGAGACCATTCTATCAGAGAATGGCTCAGAATTGGGAGGTTTATGGTATGGCAGATAATGAATCGAGAGTAACAGAAATAAATATAGGTCAGGAAATGCGTACCTCATTTCTGGATTACGCCATGAGCGTTATTGTCAGCCGGGCGCTTCCAGATGTCCGGGACGGACTGAAACCAGTGCACCGCCGCATCCTGTTTGCAATGAATGAACTCGGCATGACGCCGGATAAACCCTATCGAAAGTCCGCGCGTATTGTAGGAGATGTCATTGGTAAATACCATCCCCACGGAGATTCCGCTGTATACGAAACAATGGTAAGAATGGCGCAGGATTTCAGCTACCGGAACATGCTGGTGGACGGGCATGGTAATTTTGGTTCGATCGACGGAGATGCTGCGGCAGCGATGAGGTATACGGAAGCAAAGATGTCCAAAATATCTCTGGAAATGGTACGGGACATCAATAAAGATACCATTGACTATCAGGATAACTATGATGGAAACGAACAAGAACCTGTAGTATTGCCTTCCCGCTTCCCGAACCTGTTAGTTAACGGCGCAGCAGGCATTGCAGTAGGAATGGCTACCAATATTCCACCGCATCAGCTGGGAGAAGTTATTGACGGCGTCCTTGCGCTAAGTAAAAATCCAGAAATGACTGTCCCTGATTTAATGGAATATATTCCCGGTCCTGATTTTCCAACCGCTGCAGCGATAGTTGGAAGATCCGGCATAAAGAGAGCCTATCAGACGGGGCGCGGTTCTATTATTATTCGGGCCAATGCTTATATTGAGGAAAATAACAGCGGAAAGCAGTCTATTATAGTCGATCAGCTTCCCTATCAGGTTAACAAAGCCCGGCTGATTGAAAAAATAGCTGAACTTGTCCGGGACAAGAAAATAGAAGGCATCACAGATCTTCGGGATGAATCGGATCGAAACGGAATGCGGGTTGTCATTGAAGTAAAAAAAGATGCCAACGCCAATGTTCTGTTAAACAATTTATATAAACAAACAGCTCTGCAGACAAGCTTTGGTATAAACATTCTGGCTTTAGTGGACGGACGTCCGCAGGTATTAAATTTAAAACAGTGTCTTAATCATTATCTTGAACATCAAAAAGTTGTTATTAAGCGCCGCACGGCGTTTGAACTGCAAAAAGCAGAAGCAAGGGCTCACATTCTGGAAGGGTTAAGAACAGCGCTGGATCATTTGGACGCTGTCATTGATTTAATCCGCGGGTCAGAGACCACCGACATTGCCAGGACCGGCTTAATCGAACAATTCTCATTAACCCACGAACAAGCCCAGGCTATCCTCGAAATGCGTCTTCAGCGTTTAACCGGATTGGAAAGGGATAAAATTGAACAGGAATACAGTGATCTGGTCGAGCGGATTAAAGAACTGAAAGCGATTCTTGCAAGTGAAGAACGGGTTCTTGAGATTATTAGAGAGGAACTTACGGAGATTAAAGAAAAGTTTAATGATGAACGCCGGACGGTTATTACGGCCGGAGAAAATCAGATTGAAGACGAAGACCTGATCCCGCGACAGAATGTCGTAATTACGATTTCCCATCACGGCTATCTTAAACGGATGCCTATTGATACGTATCGCAGTCAACGCCGGGGAGGCCGTGGTGTGCAGGGAATGGGAACAAACGACGATGATTTTGTGGAGCACCTGTTTACGACAAGTTCCCATCAAACGATCCTTTTCTTTACAAATAAAGGGAAGGTCTACCGTTTAAAAGCCTATGAGATTCCGGAACTGCAGCGGACGGCTAAAGGAATACCGGTAATTAATCTGCTGCAGGTGGAAAAAGATGAGTATATCAGTACAGTGATTCCTGTAGAAGCTTTTTCGGACGATGCTTATCTGTTCTTTTTAACCAAACAGGGAATCGCTAAACGGACAAAACTATCAGCATTTTCCAATATCCGAAAGGGCGGGTTGTTCGCCATAAATATTCGTGAAAACGATGAACTGTATGGCGTCCGTCTTACTCATGGCGATGAAAGTCTTATTCTTGGAACAAAACAAGGCATTTCTATTCATTTTCGAGAGGAAGATGTACGGTTTATGGGCCGGTCCGCAACCGGCGTAAAAGCCATCTCTTTATCAGCCGACGATGAAGTCATAGGCATGGACATTGCCGATGAGGAGAAAGATGTGCTGATTGTGACGGATAAAGGATTTGGAAAACGAACCCCGATACATGAGTTTAAAATGCAGCAGCGGGGAGGAAAGGGGATCAAAGCTTGCAACCTTACCGAACGCAACGGGTCTCTGGTCTCGATGCGCTGCGTTTCCGATGATCATGATATTATGATCATGACCATTCAAGGGGTCCTTATCCGAATGCAGGCACAAGAGATATCAAAATTGGGTCGTTATGCCCAAGGGGTTACCCTCATCCGCCTGGCGGAAGGAGAAGAAGTATCAACCGTAGCTCCTGTGGAGACGCCGGAAGATGAGGTAGACCCGGACGACTCAGACCAGCAGGGTGCAGAACCCGAAGAACTTCCAGAAGAAGGAGAAGAATCAGGAGAAGCCCAAGATCCGGATCCTTCTGAAGAATAGAGGGAGTCTCGGATAAAAAGAGAGGACGGGGAAAAACGCACGTTGTGTGGTCCTTGTGACAGGAGCAGTAATCCAGCTCAGTTTTTGGGACAGCAATAAACCCTAATGCACAAAAACCCCGAACGATACATAAAAATCGTTCGGGGTTTTTAGGCTTTTAATGGTTTTGCGAATATCTTTCCATTTTTATTTTTTCTTTTCGCTTTTTATGATTTATAATGATAAAAAAGTGTGCAGGAAGGAAAAAGGGGAAATGTTATGAAAGTTAAAAGAGAACAATTAAAAGAAGGCTGCATTCTGACCGAAGACGTTTTTGCAGTAACATCTCACCCTATTATCCGGAAAAAGACCATTTTAACAGCAAAACACCTAGAAGTACTCGAAGCATTCTTGATACATAAGGTACATGTGGAGAAGAAACTAATCGACGGGACACCCTTTCAACCGCCGGATGCAGAGGAGGAAACAGAAGAATCTCGCTCTGAAGCACCGGTTCCATTTTTAGATTACTATTTAAAAGCGGTCCAAACCTACAAAGCGTTGTTCCAGAAATGGACAGGGGGCAGCCGGATTGAAATGGATAAAATACGAGGGGTCCTTGCGCCGCTGGCGGAGAAACTAACCAAACATCCCAATCAGGTTCTTTTCCTTCACCACTTCAGCACGAAAGAAGATTATTTGTATCACCATGCTGTTTCTACAGCTCTTCTTGCTATGTTTTTAGCCAGAAAAAAAGGCTTTTCTAAAAAAGAACGGCTTCAGGCCGGAATAGCTGGAGCTTTGTGTGATGCCGGGATGGCCAGGCTTCCTGCTGCTGTACTGTATATTAAAGAACACTTAACCGAACACGAATATGAAGAAGTTAAAAATCACCCGTACTACTCTTATAATATGGTGAAAGAAATCAACTCGGTAAGTGAAGACGTTTTACTCGCTGTACTTCAGCATCATGAAAGAGAAGATGGAAGCGGCTATCCCCTTCAAGTGAAAAGTGATAAAATTCATAAATTAAGTAAAATCGTTAGTACTGCAGACGTGTATCATGCTATGACAAGTGAGCATTACTATAGGAAACAACGCTCTCCATACAAAGTTATTGATGAAATGTCGAAAGATCAGTTCGGTAGACTCGATCCTGAAACAACACAGTTATTAATGCATGCTCTGATCACATTTTCAATCGGCACGAAAGTCAGGCTGAGCAACGGGGCATTTGCTACCATTATTTACGTTGATGAAAAGTCACCGGCAGAACCAATGGTACAACAGGAAGATACAGAGGATGTTATCCGAGTTGAAGGTGATCAAGGCCCTTTTATTGAGGAAATCCTCTCGAGTTAAAGAAGGCTTCCAAAAGCCCTGGTGCATTATACAGCACCATTTCCAGGTAATAACGAATGAAAGAATAATCCTCAGTCTGGCGCTGGGTAATGATCTCGCCCCACCATTCCCCTTCATATCTGCAGAGCATACTGAGATTATATAAGATTAAATAATGAGCGGAGATTTTTGAAAGCTTGAATAAAGGAAGCGGATGAGGAGGCAGATACAGTTTGTCTCCTTTTTCAATGAAATAATGTTTAACTTCAGCAGGCAGGTCTTCTACATAAAATAGAGCGGTGTCCTTTGTTCTTTTCTTGATAAGCTCGATGGTAATAGAAAGGCCTTCCAGTTGTTTTTTAAGACGTTGAAACGCTTGTTCATTCATGGCTGGAAAGTGTTTAACCGTGATTTGGGAAGTTTCCAGTTGAATTGTTGGAAGGGCGGCCGGCCCGTGAATTTTTATATAAAGGTCAAAAAGATCCTCCCATTTAAAAAATAGGTCTCTCATTTTCCATTTTTCTCCATAAGGATGTTTCATGTGAAACAATAGTTGAGAGAAATGAGGAAAAAAACCTCTTTTCTGTACTTTAATTTCGTCCTGAAGGAAAGTATAATCTTTTTTCTTACGTTTTCTGGAGGTAATACCGTGAGCCAGCACATCCGTTGAAGCGGGGTAATGCGGATCACTTATTAATGTAATTCCCTTTAGAAGATGAGCCAGACCATAAAAAAGTAAAAGAGGTCTTGTCATAAGAGAGGCATGTAATGCTTCTTCCCAATAGGTACGGCCGATCAGCCATTCATAATGAAATACTGGTGTGTTACGGTAACTCCATTCCAACGCTTCTTTACTGGAGGCCCCGCGTAATCTATACTCCTCTTCTAATTTCTGCCTCAGTACGTCCTGCGATTCAAAGGCGCGATAGAAGGAAAAATATTCATGTGTCTGTTTTTTTTCCATCATAACTGCTCCTATTCTCCAGTGAAATATATCAGAAAGTTAAAACTTATTTCATTTTCTCGTTATTAAACGAAAAAAATGATAAGATATTAGAAAATCTCAGAGTTTTTTTAGTGTAGACGGTTTATTGGTCAGTTATAAGCTTTTCAATAAACAGGCGCCAATATAATTATCCTCAGGAAAGGTGGAGTGTATTATGCGCGAAGATAAGTTCGCAAAAGAAGGCCTAACATTTGATGATGTACTGCTAATGCCGGATCGTTCGGATATTCATCCCAGGGATGTGTCAGTGAAAACCTCTCTTGCCAATAAATTAAATCTGAATATTCCCATTGTCAGTGCTGGAATGGATACCGTAACGGAATCAGAAATGGCCATCGCGATCGCCCGTGAAGGCGGTCTCGGGGTTATTCACAAAAACATGTCTATTGAAGAACAGGCAGAAATGGTGGACCAGGTAAAAAGATCCGAAAGCGGCGTGATTACGGATCCGTTCTTTTTAACTCCGGAACGAAAAGTGTATGATGCTGAGCACTTAATGGGTAAATACCGTATTTCCGGTGTTCCGATTGTGGACGAGGCACAAAAGCTGGTTGGTATATTAACAAACCGGGACCTCCGCTTTATTGAAGATTACTCGATCTTCATTAAAGATGTAATGACTAGTTCGAATTTAATTACGGCGCCTGTTGGAACAACATTAGAGGAAGCGGAAAAAATAATGCAGGAGCACAGGATTGAAAAGCTGCCGTTATTGGACGAGCATCACACGTTAAAGGGATTAATTACGATTAAGGATATTGAAAAAGTCATCGAATTTCCACAATCGGCCAAAGATGATCACGGACGCCTGCTGGCTGGTGCAGCGGTTGGTGTCACTGGAGATGCCATGGTCCGGATTGACGCTCTCGTGAAAGCAGAAGTTGATGTGATCGTCCTCGATACCGCGCATGGGCATTCTAAAGGGGTGCTCGATAAGATCAAAGAAATCCGGGAGAAGTATCCAGCGTTAACAATAATCGCCGGCAATGTGGCCACAGCAGAAGGAACGAGAGACCTCATCAAGGCTGGAGCAGATATCGTAAAAGTCGGCATCGGACCTGGGTCGATTTGTACAACAAGAGTAGTAGCTGGAGTAGGGGTGCCCCAGATTACCGCTGTATTTGATTGTGCGGAAGAAGCTGCGGCTCACGATGTCCCAATTATTGCAGATGGCGGCATTAAATATTCCGGCGATATTGTAAAGGCGCTGGCGGCAGGAGGCCATGCTGTAATGCTTGGAAGTATCCTCGCCGGTGTGAAAGAGAGCCCGGGAGATACGGAAATTTATCAGGGACGTCAATTTAAGGTATACCGCGGGATGGGCTCGATGGGAGCCATGGAACAAGGCAGTAAAGACCGGTATTTCCAGGAAAATAATCAAAAATTAGTTCCAGAAGGAATTGAGGGTCGTATCCCTTATAAAGGACCATTAACAGATACGATTCACCAGCTCATGGGCGGACTGCGTGCAGGCATGGGGTACTGCGGGACTGCAGACCTTCATGACCTTCGAGAAAATGCCCGGTTTACCAGAATTACAAACGCAGGTCTAAGAGAAAGTCACCCTCATGATGTTCAGGTAACAAAAGAAGCTCCCAACTATAGTTTATAGTGGGCCCCTAAACAGACTGTCCTTGGAAGAGAAATTACATTTCCCGCGTTTTTCTCTTCCGGACAGTTTTTTAATTTCCCGGGAAATATGTTTTGGACTGCCATGCTTCTAAAAGATATGGTCCATGGGCCATCCGGGACTTTCTCAAGGAAATTTACCGGGGAGGACAGGGAAAAGAGTGAAAACGAGGCTGTAGTTAAAAACAAAGGTGCTTTTCTTAAAATTAGGACTCAGGCGATCTATTTTTTTATTTTTTCCTATGATAAAATATCGTTTGTGTAAGTAGACCGTGGAGGTGCAGGATTTGAAAAAAAGCAATTATTTATCTATCGTAACAGCAGTATCCTTAAGTATTGGATTGTTTTTACATAACGAAACCGAAGTGGAGGCAAGTGCTCCCGACCTGGCTGCTGAAGCGGCTATATTAGTCGATGCGGAAACGGGACAAGTATTATACAGCGAAAATGAAGATGTCATTCTGCCGCCGGCGAGCATGACGAAAATAATGACAGAATATCTTGTAAATGAAGCAGAGGCCAATGGGGAAATTTCCTGGGATGATGAGGTCCAGCTTAGTGAAAAAACACTGCAGATGTCGCAGGATTATGATTTATCCAACGTACCATTACGGGAAGGAGAAACCTATACGGCCCAGGAATTATATGAAGCAATGGCTATATATTCGGCAAACGGGGCGACGATTGCACTGGCAGAACACGTGGCAGGGTCAGAATCAGAGTTTGTGGATAGAATGAATAAAAAAGCGGAAGAATTGGGGATGGAGGAATATGAATTTGTTAATTCCACCGGTCTGAATAATGCTTCCATGAATGGTCTGCATCCAGAAGGAACGGAAGCGGATGCAGAGAATATGATGTCTGCTGAAGCGACGGCCATTTTAACGTTTCATTTGTTAAATGAGTACCCGGACGTACTTGACACAGCCAGCATTACGGAAAAAACGTTTAAAGAGAATTCGGCCAACGTTTTAATGGAAAACTGGAACTGGATGCTGCCGGGAAGTCTGGAGGAACATTTAGATTATGAAGGGGTCGACGGACTGAAAACGGGGTACACCGAACTGGCCGGAAATGCATTTACTGGTACTGCGGAAAGGAATGGAACCCGCTATATATCAGTTGTCATGCGGACTGGTTCGAGAATGGCCCGTTTTGAGGAAACGGCGAAGCTGCTCGATTACGGATTCGAGGACTTTTCAGAGGCAGAAGTCATTAATGAAGGGGAAGTATTTGACGAAGCTTCTGCTTTTCCAGTAATAAAAGGAAAAGAAGATACGGTTTCCGCTTCTGCGGGAGAAAGTCTTTCTCTGCTTCTTGAAGGCGGAGAAACGGAAGGGATAACCCCTTCGGTCAGTATTAACGAAGACATGCTGAATGACGAAGGAGAACTGGAGGCGCCGCTTGAAGCAGGAACGGAAATAGGAACGGTCACACTGGAAGGAGGCTCCGGCCAGGAATATCTTCTGGATGAAGCAGCCTCCGCCCAGGCTGTACCTCTGGTCTTGGAGGAAGATGTAGAAAAAGCCGGCTGGTTTGCCCTTACCACACGAAGCATCGGTGGATTTTTCGGTAATATGTGGGAGAATGCGTCTAATTTCGTAAAAGGACTATTCTAAGGCGCAGGTGTTTATTCCGGCTATAGGTAGTGTTATAATAAATGATACCATTACGTCTAGTTCTTAATGAAATGATGCGGAACGAAACGATATAACGAAGGGACCAGGAGGAATGGAAGATGGCAGATAGAGGGACAGACAGAGTTAAACGAGGTATGGCTGAAATGCAGAAAGGCGGCGTCATCATGGATGTCGTCAATGCGGAACAGGCTAAAATTGCGGAAGAAGCAGGTGCTGTGGCAGTGATGGCACTCGAACGTGTACCGGCTGATATACGTGCAGCAGGCGGTGTCGCTCGTATGGCTGACCCTACCATTGTAGAGGAAGTAATGAATGCTGTATCCATCCCTGTGATGGCAAAAGCGAGAATCGGCCATATTGTGGAGGCTAAAGTATTAGAATCCCTCGGTGTGGATTATATTGATGAAAGCGAAGTACTGACACCGGCTGATGAAGTGTATCATTTGGATAAAAGTGAATATACGGTTCCATTCGTATGCGGTGCCCGTGATCTAGGCGAAGCTCTGCGCCGTGTCGGCGAAGGTGCTTCCATGCTGCGTACGAAAGGAGAACCGGGCACCGGGAATATTGTGGAGGCTGTCCGTCACATGCGCCTCGTACAGGCTGAATTAAAGAAAATTGCAGGCATGTCAAAGGATGAACTAATGACAGAAGCGAAAAACCTGGGGGCTCCCTATGAGCTTCTGCTTGATATTAAAGACACAGGCAGACTGCCTGTTGTCAATTTTGCAGCCGGCGGAATTGCAACGCCGTCAGATGCTGCGCTTATGATGCAGCTGGGCTCGGATGGTGTATTTGTGGGATCGGGTATTTTTAAATCAGAACACCCTGATAAGTATGCCCGGGCTATTGTGGAAGCAACCACGCATTATCAGGATTATGAACTGATCGGACGGTTGTCCAGAGGGCTTGGAACAGCCATGCAGGGACTGGAAATTTCCACCCTTGAACCATCCGAGCGTATGCAGGACCGCGGTTGGTAAAAGGAGGTTTATTATGTTGAAAATTGGTGTTCTCGCTCTGCAGGGAGCAGTTCAGGAACACGTGAAAAGTTTGCAGGCGCCTGACGTTGAAACGGTTGTCGTTAAACGGATGGATCAGCTCGAAGCATTAGACGGGCTGGTTTTTCCGGGCGGGGAGAGTACGACAATGCGCCGGCTTGTAGATAAATATGGTTTTTTTGAACCTCTTCGGGAATTCGCCGCTGCCGGTAAACCAATTTTCGGCACTTGCGCCGGCCTTATCCTGATGGCAGAACACATTGTAAGTGAGACAGAAGGGCATCTTCAGGTAATGCCTATAGAAGTTCAGCGGAATGCATTTGGACGCCAGCGCGAGAGTTTTGAAACCCATCTTTCTGTCAAAGATGTAGGAGAAGATATCGATGCCGTGTTTATTAGAGCACCGCTCATATCTGCTGTAGATGAAAGTGTGGAAGTACTGTCAGAGTTCAAAGGAGAAATTGTAGCCGCACGCCGGGACCACTTACTGGCCTGCTCCTTTCATCCTGAATTAACAGAAGATACACGGTTTCATCAATATTTTGTGCAAATGGTAAGAGAATCGAAAGAAACAGCGCCATCTCATGCAGCTGTGACTTGATAAAGCATGGACGGGCACTAGTACCAGCATATCTGACACCCAGAGAGCCGGTGGTTGCTGCGAACCGGCTGCAGAGTGCTGAGAATCCTGCTCTGAGCGAAAAAGGGAACGAGTGCTCCATTACCTTTTTCCGGTTTATCCGCGTTAGAGGATTGCAAAGAGGCAGTGTCTATGCTGCAATTTGGGTGGCAACGCGGGTCCGGCTCCCGTCCCTTGATCAATTAAGGGACGGGAGTTTTTTCTGATAAGGAAACGTCCGTAACCCCTTTTGTCATGCGTTTATATGCTAGAGAAGGAGGATGGAGAATGCTTGATGTAAAAAAACTTCGACATAACTTTGAGGAAGTCAAAAATCAGTTGGCTAAACGGGGCGAAGACATTGCGAATTTAGATACATTTCAGGAACTCGATGAAAAACGGCGGGATTATATTCAAAAAACCGAAGAATTAAAGCAGAAAAGAAATGAGGTTTCTCAGCAGGTTGCGGAGCTGAAGCGGGAAAAAAAAGATGCAGATCATTTAATTCAGGAAACAAAAGAAGTCTCTTCGCGAATTAAAGAGCTTGATGAAGAGTTGAAAGAGATAGAACAACAGCTTGAAGAGTTAATGCTGCGGATTCCCAATATTCCTCATGAGAGCGTGCCTTACGGAGAAGATGAGTCCGATAATGAAGAGATACGCACCTGGGGAGAAAAGCCTTCTTTCTCCTTTGATGCAAAAGCTCACTGGGATTTGGCCGCAGATCTTGGCATGATGGACTTTGACCGTGCCTCCAAAGTAACAGGAAGCCGGTTTGTGTTTTATAAAGGGGCCGGCGCACGATTAGAACGGGCGCTCATCAATTTTATGATGGATCTTCATGAAGAGGAGCATGGATATCAGGAAATCCTGCCGCCTTATATGGTAAACCGCGACAGCATGACCGGCACCGGCCAGCTGCCGAAGTTTGAAGAGGACGCTTTTAAAATCAGGGAAGAAGACTACTTTTTAATTCCCACCGCCGAAGTACCGGTCACCAATCTGCACCGTGATGAAATAATGGATGTTGAAGAGCTGCCCCTGTTATATGCGGCATACAGTGCTTGTTTTCGTTCCGAAGCCGGGTCTGCCGGGCGGGATACCCGTGGCCTGATCCGCCAGCATCAATTTAATAAGGTAGAACTGGTTCGGTTTGCCCTTCCGGAACAATCCTATGAGGATCTGGAGACGTTAACCGGGCAGGCTGAAAAAGTTCTACAGCAGCTTGGTCTGCCTTACAGGGTCATGAACATGTGCAGCGGAGATCTAGGTTTTACCGCTGCCAAAAAATATGATATTGAAGTATGGCTGCCAAGCTATGAAGATTACAAAGAGATTTCCTCCTGCAGCAACTTTGAAGATTTTCAGGCCCGCCGTGCCAATATTCGTTTTAAGCGCGATAAAAAAGCGAAAACAGAATTCGTTCATACCCTGAATGGTTCCGGGCTTGCGGTAGGACGCACCGTGGCCGCTGTCATGGAAAATTACCAGCAAGAGGACGGCTCCATTAAAATCCCGGAAGTTCTGCGCGGGTATATGGGAAATAAAGAGTATATTACGTAACGAAAGAGAAAAAGCTGTCCCCAGAGGCAGCTTTTTCATATAGGAATAGGAAAAAGACGAAGGAGCTTAAAGAGGAACTGTTACAACTAGAATTTTATTCAAAAATTCGAAAAATTAAAGTAGATACCTTGCAAGATGGCACGGTTTTTTTTATAATTATCCTAGCTTTTTTTACGAATTGCATAATGAATGATAGAAAATTATCATGTACTCGTATTTTTATCAAAAAAGGAGGGACAAGCTATGAAATTGGATCAGACGGATATGGATATCTTAGCATACCTGCAGGAAAATGGGAAACGCTCCTACAGTGAGATTTCCCGTTACTTGGAAGTAAGTGAAGGCACGGTCCGATCCAGGATTAATAAAATGCTGGATAATGGAGTGTTCGAATTTATCATTCATACCAATCCCAATAAAGTAGGCTTACAGGTCCAGGCAATTATTGGTTTTTCAACAAAGCTCGGTCTCCAGGATCATATTGCGAAAAGCCTGCAGCAATTTCCGGAAGTGCGTTTTATCGGCGCTTTCTCCGGCAAGCACGATTTAATCATACAGGCCTATTTTCAGGACAACGACAGCCTGGTTCGATTCGTAAATGAAGAGCTGGCCCATATTGACGGCATTTTAAACGCGGATGTGAATGTGGAGTTGAAACAGTATAAAGATTCTTTTTCGTACGTTATTCAGGAGTGAAAATTTCTTGTATCCACGGAGAAAAGAGGCTTGCCATCATTTTTCGGGTATGATAATATAGTCGTTGTCAGCTTAAAATGCAGCATTTTTCACGGAGGAGTACCCAAGTCCGGCTGAAGGGAGCGGTCTTGAAAACCGCCAGGGGGTTAACGCCCCGCGGGGGTTCGAATCCCTCCTCCTCCGCCATAACAACAATGTAAAATGACAAGATACAATAATGGAAGCCTAACCCGGTCTTTGATGCCGGGTTAGGCTTTTTTAACGGCTATGATGAAGGTCTTCCCCCATCGCTCAGTCAGATAACTGGACATCGTTTTTCCATTCGAGTTACGATAAAGATACTGAAATGAAAAATAAAACGATCATGACAGAAGATGAAATACCGTGTACTGGAAAGGATGATTCATGATGAACGTTCTCGTTGTCGGCGCCAATGGACAGATTGGTAAGCATCTTGTTTCCTTTATTGAAGACAGTGATAACCTGAAAGCCAAAGCGATGATCCGCAAGCAGGAGCAGGCCTCTTATTTTGAAGATCTCGGAGCGCAGACCACTGTGGTGGATCTTGAAGATGAGATCGAAACGATTGCCAAAGCTGCGGAGGGTGTGGATGCGGTCGTATTCACTGCCGGCTCCGGACCCCATACCGGGAAAGATAAAACGATCTTAATTGACCTGGATGGTGCGGTGAAGACCATTAAGGCAGCAGAAAAAGCTGGAGTGAAGCGGTTTGTGATGATCAGCTCATTTGACACGACCCGGGAAGCCATCCAGGAAGCTCCATCCTCCTTTGCTCCATACGTTGCGGCTAAGCACTATGCAGATGAATGGCTGAAATCTACAGACCTGGAGTATACGATTATTCACCCCGGGATCCTTACCAACGAGGAAGGATCCGGGCAGGTGCAGGCAGCAGGGGAAGTGGCCAGGGGTGAAGTGCCCCGGGAGGATGTTGCACGTGTTATTACAGCCTGCCTCGAAAACGATGCAGCAATTGGAAAGGAATTTCAGGTCGTGGCAGGAACGACCTCTATTAAAGATGCAGTTCAGTCGCTTTAACAATAATGATAAAGTGACATGATCAACGAAGCTGAGTGGAAATTGGAACACATCCACGGCTTTCTTCTGCGGACATTTGTTCCGTTATTAGGCCAAATTATAGGATTTCCAGAGGTTTTTCGGACATTTGTTCCTCTATTTGAGGAAAAGCAGGTCGATTTCGTAATGAAAAGGAGAAATAGCGGAAAGAATGTCCTTTTCCTCCGCCAAAAAGGGAAATTATCAGGAAATAACGTATTATATGTCCGCAGGGAACAGAAAAAGGGTGCCCAAAACTATGGGCACCCTTTTTAGGAGCTTCGTTTTTCTTTTAAATGCTTTAACAGCGCAACGATCAGAAAGCTGACGATGACAAGCAGCAGCCACGAGCTGATTTTACCGAGATGGACAACCTCCCATTGCTGTTGTTGATGCGGGTAACTCCACGCGCCAAAAAACGTGGCGATATTTTCCGCGATCCAGATGAAAAAGCCGATAAGCACAAATGCCAGGGATAACGGCATGGGGTAGGTAGAGGTCCTCACCGTAAAATATACCATCGTGCGGAGAAACAGCAGAAGGGTGACAGCTTTCAATATCCAACGGATATCATAAACAAAATGGTGGGTGTAAAAATTAAAATAAATGGCTGCAGAGAGCAGAATCACTGTCCATGTCGGCGGCCAGTGCGTGAGCTGAAGATGCAGCCTCCGCCACGCCTGACACATGTAACTGGCGACACTGGCATACATAAACCCGCTGTACAGCGGGACACCAAATACTTTTGTTATGGCTTCTTCTGGATAACTCCACGATCCCATATGTACCTTGTATAATTCCAGCGCCAGTCCGATCAGGTGAAACACGCCGATCACTTTTAGCTCGTCTACGGTTTCCATGCGCAACAGAAACATCAACAGCTGTGTGCCGATACAAATCAAAAAGATGATATCATAGCGTGCGATGCCGGGGACATTTACCATTTGTGTAGCAGCCAGACTCAGAAAAATAATAACCGGGAAGAGACAGGACTTTGCCTGTTCCCATCCGAAATAGATTAATTGTCTCATCACAGCATCCAATCCAATACCGAGCAGGGCAGTCATCCATTTTTTTAGTTAGGATTTCACCCTGGAAGATGATTGTTTTCCATGTATTATTCTATAATAAAATAAAGTGTCTTGTATGTTTTTTATAAAAAATTACCTAACAAAAAGATTTTTCTGAAAAAGGAATGTTGACATACATTATTCACCACAGTATACTAATGACACAATCTAATCGATTAGATTTTTAGGAGTGGAAGCAGTTGGTCACCATTAAAGATATAGCAAAAAAGGCTGGAGTCTCCGTTGCAACAGTGTCTTACGTATTAAATGACCGACCGGTCAGCGATGAAATGAAGGGAAAAGTTTTACAGGCCATCGATGAATTAAATTATGTACCTAATGAAATTGCCAGAAGACTCAGGGTGAAGAAAAATCATACCATTGCTTTGGTACTGCCTGATATTACAAACCCTTTTTATCCTGACTTAGCAAAAGGCTGTCAAGACGCTGCAAAAGAAAACGGTTTCACTTTGATCATGATTAATACGGAGGATAAAGAAGACCAGCTGTCAGGAGCTATAAATCAAGTACGGCAGGGGGGGATAGATGGCCTGATTCTAGCAAACGCTATGAAAAGAGATATGTCGCAGGTGGAAGCACTGCTGGAAACTCCGATACCTGTTGTTTTTGCTCACCGAAGTATAAAAGAACTAGATGTGGATTCTGTCACTGCAGATAATTTTTCTGGTGGTTACACCGCTGCGAAACACCTTATATCCAGCGGCCATCAAAACATCGCGTTTATAGAGGGGCTGTTGGGATCGACTGTCAGTTTGAACCGGAAAGAAGGATTTAAAAAGGCAATGGAGGAAGCAGGTCTTGCTATTCGTCCTGAATGGATGATAAAAGGGGAGACCCACTATGATACCAGTTATAATGGAGCGTTAAATCTGCTGCGATCATCCGGTAGGGAAAGACCGACTGCTATATTTGCCAGCTCAGATCTTATGGCGTTAGGAGCGGTCGATGCAGCAAAGGAGGTAGGATTAGCGATTCCTGATGATATTGCGATCATCGGTTATGACGATTTATTTATGACCTCTTCCCTCCAGCTTACTACTGTACATGTGCCCCGCTATGAGATTGGCAGACAGGCTGTACTGATGTTGATTGATAAAATAAACGAAAAAAAGTCCAATCGAGAAACTAAGAATATTGTCCTCGATACATCACTGATGGTACGAAATTCTTGTGGAAGGCGCAGGGTTTATTAAAAACCAGCGAAGACTTTTTTATTTTTTGTCTGAAATCTAATCGATTAGATTTCGTTGGAAGCGTTTATAAAAAGAGAAATGAAAGCGGATACTATGTGCTTGATCGTTTGTAAAGGCTGTCATTAAGAAATGAAAAATAAACAAATACTTATATGAAACAGTATTCCTTATCAAGGAACATGACAGAGGGAGGTGATGTACAAACAAATGGAAGAAGCTTTATGCCATTTCATTAGAAGCCATTTTGAAAGCGTTGTAGGATTTTTATAATATTGGAGGTATAAAAAAATGAAAAAAAATAATTTTATTGGATTTATTGTTATGTTGTCCCTTTTGTTTATTTTAGCCGCATGCGGCTCCGATTCAAATGATAATGCGTCAGGGAGTAATGACAGTGACGAAAATGATGCCGGCAGTGAAGAAGATTCCGAACAAGAGTCTGAAGAAGTCGATTATCCAACCAAGCCGATTGAAATTGTTGTACCATGGGCCGCCGGAGGAAGCAGTGACCAGACAGCAAGGGCATTGGCGGAAGCGATAAGTGCCAATATTGATCAGGATGTAACCGTTACAAACAGAGAAGGTGCCGGTGGTACCATCGCTACAGCTGAAGTAGCGCAGACTCAGCCAGATGCACATACCATACTTTTGGATGCGGTTGGTGTGTTTACGACCCAGCCTCACCTTAAAGATGTCCAGTACTCCATTGATGATTTTCAAGCGATCACAGGTTTAACTTATGAACCAATTGTTTTAGCAGTGAATGGGGATTCCGAATGGGATACTCTGGATGATTTAATCGCAGAAAAAGATAAGGGTACTCAAATTTCATACGGCCATTCCGGTGCCGGTGGTTTACCGGACTTAGCACAGGCTGGTTTTTTTGATCAAGCCGGAATAGAAGCGGAAAGTATTGCCTATGAGGGCCAGAATCCGGCAGTATCGGCACTGCTGGGCGGGCATGTTGATACGATTGCAGCTCATCCAGGCAGTATTATGCAGCATGTGGAATCGGGAGACATTAAAATTTTAGGGATTTTCTCTCCGGAACGCTTTGATGAACTGCCGGACGTTCCCACTTTTGAAGAAAAAGGATATCCCATTGACATGAGCGTTTGGAAGTTCCTGCTTGTATCTCAGGAAACACCAGATGATGTAAAAAATAAATTAACAGAAATCGTTGAAGAAGCAATGGGCAGTGATCAATATCAGCAATTCCTTGAAGATGCCAACCTTACTCCTATGGATCTTGATGGAGATGAAGTAGTGGAAAGGTTGCAGGAGAATAATGAGCAGCATGGAGAGATCATTGAGAACATGGGTCTTTCCGCTGAGTAATAACAGAAGGATAGAGGGCGGAACTGCCCTCTATATCCTTATTTTCCAGGAGGAGTTATAAGTGGCATCCACAGAACGTTATATCTGGCTTTTTCTATTTATTGTAGGAGTAGTGATCTGGAAGATTTTAATTCCAACCCAAGTCCAAATAAATCAGAATTCATCTACGTATGGACCTGATTTTTTTCCAAATGTATTAGCTATAGCTGTGATTATTATAAGTGCACTCTCTTTTGCATGGACCTTTGTGAAGACGCCGGATCAGAAACAAAAAGAAACTTCCGGAAAGGACGAAGAAGGGAATAAGTGGGTTGGTTTCATTGTTTTTCTCATTATGGTGTTTTACGTCTACATTATTGACATTATTCATTATTTACCTGCCACCATCATTTCAATGCTACTGATTATGTGGGTGCTTTCCGTTAGAAAGTGGTATTTGTACATACTGATGATTGGCATTATCTTATTCATCCAGTATGTATTTGAAAATCTTTTGTATATTCAGCTTCCTTAGAATAAACATGTAAAGGGTGGGCCCTGTGGGAGAAATAATAGTAAACAGTTTAGGCGATGTCTTCGCGTTAAATAACCTTTTGGTTATCTTCCTGGGAGTATTCGCAGGCTTTATATTTGGTGCATTGCCGGGTCTGACCGCTACGATGGGAGTGGCGTTAATGCTCCCTATTACTTACGGAATGTCCCCGACTCTGGCGATGATGGCGTTATTGGGGATGTATTGTGGGGGGACATACGGAGGTTCGATCTCAGCCATTTTAATTAGAACTCCGGGAACCCCGGCTTCTGCTGCTACGGTAATGGATGGTTATGCGCTGGCAGAACAGGGAAAAGCGGCTGATGCTCTTCGCATGTCTCTGTATGCCTCCGTTTTTGCCGGAATATTTAGTGGTCTTGCTCTGCTTTTAATAGCTCCTCAACTGTCGAAGTTTGCACTGGAGTTTGGGCCGGCGGAATTTTTTGCTTTGGCTGTTTTTGGTTTAACAATGATCGCAAGTATAAGCGGGGACAATTTAAGAAAAGGCGTCATTATGGGGATCTTTGGAATGTTTGTGTCCACTATTGGAATTGATCCCATCGGCGGCTTATCCCGATTTTCCTTTGGGAATGACGAGCTGATCGGAGGAGTTAATCTTATCCCGGCATTAATAGGGTTGTTCGCGATTTCTGAAATCATTAATAAATCACGTACTGCCCATATACAATCAAAAGAAGAAGTTAGTCATGTAAAAAAAGCTGCCTCTTCCGCAGCAGCTTTTATGAAACATTTGAAAACAATTGTGAAATCAAGTGCGATTGGAACATTTATCGGGTCGATCCCGGGGACTGGTCCTGCCATTGCTTCCTTTTTAAGCTATAACGAGGCTAAAAGATCTTCGAAACATAAAGAGGAATTCGGGAAGGGATCCATGGACGGGATCGCAGCGGCAGAAGCAGGGAACAACGGGGTGACCGGGGCTACCTTGATTCCGTTGTTGACGCTTGGAATTCCAGGGGATACCGTAACAGCAGTGATGCTGGGAGCCCTGATGATGCAGGGACTTGCTCCAGGCCCGCAGCTTTTTCAGACCTCTGCAGATATGATGTATACGATTATGTTCGGGTTAATTCTTGTAAATATTATGATGCTGCTGCAAGGATTTTTTGCCATCCGATTTTTCGCAAAAATAAAAAATATCCCTGTTAACATGCTGCTTCCCGGCTTACTCATCCTTTGTTTCATTGGGTCATTTGCGGTGAATAACACGGTATTTGATGCCAAAATAATGCTTGTTTTTGGGTTGATCGGTTATATCGCTCCGAAATTCGGGTTTCCGGTTACTCCCATGCTGCTGGGTATCGTTTTGGGACCAATTGCAGAGACCTCTTTCAGGCAGGCTTTATCCGTTTCCAGAGGAGACTGGATGATTTTTGTGACGGAACCCATTTCTTTGGTGTTTCTTTTATTATCTCTGGTGTCGATTTCTTTACCGTTTATTAAATTTTTGAGCAATAAAAAGAGAAGCCAGAAAGCTTAACCAAAAGTAAAAAGGAGTAGGAGAAATGAAAATTATTGATGTTATACCTCATGTACTAACCACCCCGCTGGAAGAGCCTTTTTCTTTTTCCCAGGGCTGGGTGCATCAACGAAGCACAGTTATTACAGAAATCGTCACGGATGAGGGGATCACCGGCTGGGGAGAATCCCTTTGTCATGGCCTTCAGCCTCCGGAAATCGCAGCATCATTCATCAATTATTGTTTTAAGCCGCTGTTGTTGGAAAAAGATCCTTTTGATGTGGAAGTATTGTGGGAAGAAATGTATAACGTCTCCAGACCTTACGGCCAGTCCGGAGCCGCGGTCAATGCCATAAGCGGTGTGGACATTGCACTTTGGGATATCATCGGAAAAAGCGTAAATAAACCGGTAAGTAAGTTAATAGGGGGCACTTTTCGTACCGAAATTACTCCATATGCGACAGGATTTTACCGGAAAAAGAATCAGGATGATATAGAAGCTGGCATTAATGAAGCAAAATCACATTTATCCAAAGGATTTAAAGCCTTTAAATTGAAAACCGGATTTGGCGTGGAAGCAGATCTGGAATACATTCATGAAATCCGGAAAGCTGTCGGAGAAGAACCAAAAATTATGCTGGATGCCAATGGGGCGTATAATGCTTCTCTGGCGCGGAGAATTTTACTGGAAAGTGAATCCGATAATATTCACTTTTTCGAAGAGCCATTGCCGCCGGAGGATTTAGAAGGGTATAAACAGCTGAAAAATCTTACGAAAACCTATGTAGCAGCCGGGGAAAATATTTTCGGGAAAATAGGGTACCGGCACTGGATTTCCGGTGGTGCTTTGGATATCCTGCAGCCGGATCTATGTTCTTCCGGTGGATTTACGGAAGGAAAGAAAATTGCGGCCATGGCGCAGGCCTATAATACCATGCTCATCCCTCATGTGTGGGGCTCCGGTATTGGTCTTGCTGCTTCGATGCAATATATAGCCTCGCTGCCTCCTATTCCTTTGTCCCTGAATCCGATGGAGCCGTATCTGGAATATGATCAATCCTCCCATCCGTTCCGGGAAGATCTGATATATGATGCGGTCCGGATGGAAAACGGAAAAGTCAATATCCCTGAAAAACCCGGTATCGGGGTGGAGATCAACCGGGACGTCATTAAGGAATACAGCGTCCAAGTGTTTCAGTAACATTACTAGCATGGAGGGAAAGCGGCATGAGAGAACAAAAAGTCATCGTTTTTGGGGTAGATGGTTTAATTCCGGAATTGGTTTATAAATTTGCGGAAGAAGGGTACTTGCCCAACATGAACAAAATGTTAAAAGAAGGAGCCGGTTCTGAATTACTGCCTTACATCTCAACATGGGGAGATGTGAACTGGGTATCGTTTCTAGCGGGACAGGCTCCCGGGGACTGCTGGAAAGGCCAGAATGTACCTAAAGAGAACGAAGGGAATCTGCTTGGCAGGATGGAGCAGGAGCGCAAAAAAGCGGCGTTGGTCCACTTTCCTCAGACGCTGTCCACGGAAGGAACCAATCATTTTTGTTTTGCGCCGTATTACGGTAAGCCTTCTTTTGAAGCGGCGCCGTCAGCGGTGTACACAACAAATCCGGATCAATGGCCGGAAAAAAAGGGCAACGAGTTTCTGGGATGGCCGCCGGTTGGAACACTTGCCCATCATATCAAAAGCAATCGGTTCCCTATCGAAAAAACAGACGAAGCCTTTGCCTTTTCCATCCAGCTTCAGAGCGGCGGCGAAGTTGCCGTAACCATACAGCCGTTGACCGAGGATAAGGTAGCATTGTTGCTGCCTGGTGGATATACAATGGAAATAACAGAGGACCACTGGTCGGAGTGGGGAACGATTCCCCTGGAGAACGGGAAAAACGGATGGACACGATTTAAACTCGTTCACTATGACCGGGATAAACAGCAAATAGATCTGCTCCAATCGCAGATAACGATAGAAGGCGAGTTGTCCAACGACACGGAGCTCGAAGAATATCTCTTGAACCAATGCGGTCCTTTTATTTCTAACTGGACGGTTACAGCCTCCCCGGAAGAAAAGTATCATGAGACAAGTTTTGAAGAAGGAAAGTATCAGGCGATGTGGCTGGCAGAAGCAGCGCTTGGCCTGCTGAGCGAAAAAGACTATCATTTATTTGCCACCGTGTTTCGATTAAATGATGAAACGCATCATACCAGTCTGGGAAAATACGACCCTGCTTCTCCGTTTTATACACCGGAAGAAGCTCCTGTGTATGAAGAAAATATGCGGAAAAGCTATGAAGTACTCGATCAGGCGGTCGGAAAAATCCTGGAAGAAAAGCAGGAAGATACTACATTGATTGTCGCCTCGGATCACGGAGATGTACCAAATCATTATTTCTGTGATATACACAAACGGCTGGAAGAATGCGGTCTTTGTGTGTTGGATGAAGAAGGAAAGCAGGTAATCAGCGAATCAAAAGCCTACCTTAAAGATGAAAGAGGCGGCATGGAAGTATTTGTGAACCTGCAGGGCAGAGACGAAAAAGGCACCGTACCGCCGGAAGAATATGAGCAGGTGCAGAATGCTGTGTTTCAGGCACTGACCACCTGGAGTTACACGACACCGAAGGAAACGCTGCCAGTAACGGCTTTGACCATAAAGAAACAGGACGCAGCTATTATCGGCTACTGGGGCCCGAATGTTGGAGATGTTGTGTTCGCCTACAATAAAGGATTCGTCTGGGGAAAGAATAACAAAGATGTGACCGCGCCCGTCTCCGAACCGGGAGCGAACCACGGCCCGCAGATTCCAACAGCTTCGACCAGCCATTCCTCCAATTTAGGCATCGCTTTGTTTTATGGAAATTCTGTCAACAGTAATCTTCCCTCTTCCCCTAACGAAGCTCCGTTTTCAATGGCCCAGGCAGGAGAAACCATTGCTAAACTTTTAAAAGTAGACAAAAGAGACACCCTGGATACGAAAGTATTGAAATAACCCCCCTATTATAATTAAATGTATAAAAGAAGTCTGCAGCTGTTATTAGCTGCAGACTTTCTTTATACAAGGTAAGTACGGCTGCTCATAACCATAAAGAATTTTTGTAAAGTGAACTTGACGTAAAGTTAGCTTTACTTTACCATGTAAAAATAGGTGGTGATGGGGGCATTGAAAAATAAAATGCAGGAACATAGGAAAACACGGGGGTTTTCTCAGGAGAAGCTGGCTCAAACGTTGGGTGTTTCGAGACAAACCATTATTTCTATAGAAAAAGGAAGGTACAAACCGTCTCTTCCCTTGGCTATGATTATCGCCGAGATATTTGATACCAGGGTTGAAGATATTTTTATTCTGGAAGAAGAGGATTATAAGTGATGGGGAGGGTGCAGGATGAAGAATAAAACGTTTCAGATTCAATTTGTTATTTTCGGTTTTTTGTTTTTACTTTTCAGTACGGTTATCGGTATAGCTGCGGTGTCGGGCGGGGTATTTCCTTTAGGCCACGACCTGGTCTTATTTGGCGTTAGTGTGATGGCGTTTTGCAATGCTTACCTTTATCCGCAATTTAAAGAAAATGATGAGCGGACGAAGCAGATACGCGAAAAAGGGATGTTTGTCAGTTATTTCTTTATTTTAAGTTATATGTTAGTCCTGATGGGACTTTTTCAGTTTCAGGCGATAAGCTTGAGTGGTTATCAGACTGTCAGCCTGCTGGCGGCATTGACGATGATGACGGTTTTTCTTTCCTTCGTCGTTACCGCTAAACGAACGTAATAGAAGGAAAAGGAGAGAGTGTTATGGGTTGGAAAGAGATAAAAAACATGTATTGCCTGCGATGTGGCATGGAGTACGCGGCTGGTGATTTTTTTAAGGGCTGTCCGCGCTGTCTGGCGGAAGGGAAGCCGGCCAGTGTTTCCTTTCAGTATCACCCCTCTGGGCTGCACCAAGCCCCGTCCGATGAGCTGCTTCCCTATAACGACCGGCCATATGCTGGTGAAGGACAGACACCGCATATTTATCATTCTTCGTTGTCGGATACATATAAAGTGGAAATATGGTTCAAAAATGAAGGCCAGAATCCAACCGGTTCTCATAAGGATAGAATGAGTCCATATATTGTACAGCGGGCGATAGAAGCAGGCTTCACGACGGTAGCTTCGGCTTCAAGCGGGAATGCCGGAGCTTCCCTTGCTGCTTACGCTGCGATGGCTGGTATGAAAGGTGTCATTCTAACGACGCGCGGGATAAACCCTATATGGAAACAGGCGATAGAAAAAACAGAAGCCACTATCATTTGGAAAGACTACCCGATGGAGCGATGGGCTCATATGAAAGAAGAGGTGGAGAAAGGGAACTGGTATCCTGCCACCAATTTTATGAATCCTCCTGTCGGCAGTAATCCATTTGGCGTGCAAGGTTTAAAGAGTATCGCTTTTGAAATCATCGAGGATATGGAAAAGCTGCCGGGTGTTATTGTTATTCCAACTTCCAGAGGAGACTTGTTGTGGGGGATTTGGGAAGGATTTAAACAGGCCTATGACAGGCAGGTTATTTCCGAGCTGCCCCGGCTGCTGGCAGTGGAACCCTTTGCTCGGTTGCAGGCTGTACGACACGGGGCTTCCTATATCGGCAATTTTGAAGGGAACGCTGCGGAAACTCCTTCTGTTGCTGGAACCACGGTGACCTATCAAAGTGTGAAAGCCTTGCAGGAATCCGGGGGAGAAGCGGTGGTCGTGCCGACGGAGAGAGCGGAAGCAGAACAACAGGAATTAGCAGAAGCCGGCATTTACGCGGAACGCTCGTCATCGCTTGTCCTCGGAGCCCTCAAACAGGCACGGCGGACCGGCATGGTGCAGGAAGGGGAAAAAGTTCTCCTGCTGCTCTCCTCCAACGGCTATAAAGAACTTCTGGTATAGGATTCCATATTTGGCAAAATCGATGACTTCCCTTTTATGTTCTCCAACAAAAAATATATCAGAAGCCAGCTTTTTCGTTAGATCGGCATTGGATAAGCGGTGCTGCTTTTTTATGGTGCGGAAGTTTAGAAAAAGCGATACAGGGAAAATAACTAACAAATGGAAAATCACGGAAAAAGCACGCATGGTATAAAAAATAAAAAGAGAGGAGTACAGTGTTTTTATGGCTACCGCTTATCAAAATGCCAGGGACGTTTTTAACACTTATTTTGCTGGTTCAAAGGGTCATCTTGACACAATGGATGATTATGAAAACCCTGACACGGGGGAAGTGTATCATGATGGCGCCCACTTTATGAGACTTGCTCTTGATATTCAGTTTCTCAGTGTTCTGGAATATTTCGCTTGCCACATCACTCGAGAGAATCAAACATTCAAGGAGGAAGCAGGGGAGAAGCTGAATGAGGCAATTGAAAAACTTCATTTAAAATGGAGAGAAGAAGGTATGGATAAAGTACGGCCGTTTGATGCTCCAGGTATGAGTTTAACGCTGCAGGCGATGATTTATGCTAAACGTTATAATTATAAGCGTTTAAAATCAGTTGATTCTCCTGTACAAACCATGGTAGACGAACTGTATCACCGTTCGAAGGAGAATCTGGAAGATGAATATTTGAATTCTATCGTGCAGGATAGTACCCGCACGTTCAGACAACACGTTTTAGATCAGGAGTATAGGGAGCCGAGTACCTACACCCCTTATTTTTCTACAAATATAGTGGCCCTTTATGGTGCGAGTTTAGCTTTAGATTCTTACTTGATTACCCACCAACAAAATAACCACAAATCTTCTGCTCCTGCTGACTATCCTCTTTATGGCAGAATTGAGGAGATTGGATATTATATAAAGGCAATGAACTATAATCATCAGGTAGAGGGGAGAGAAGGAAAAGTGGGCGGTGGAGAAAGCT
The DNA here is from genome assembly GCF_000429685.1 of Salibacterium aidingense DSM 18341. Taxonomy (GTDB): domain Bacteria; phylum Bacillota; class Bacilli; order Bacillales; family Marinococcaceae; genus Salibacterium; species Salibacterium aidingense. Next base: position 8,344 of record NZ_AUCI01000016.1, on the reverse strand, counting down.
CCAGCAGAAGAAATGAAATTCATGCGGGATATAACAGCTGGGTCGCCTGGAGTATAGCCCAAATGGCTTTTGGCCTTGTTTATCCTCCAAGTATTGCTGATGATAATGATTCTGTATTTTTTTCTGAATCCAGGGAAATGCAGGATGGTTTCACAGCAACCTATTATCGAAGTAACGAGACTGTTCCATTTATTTATGATAGAAACGGTACGATCATGGACGGTGGGAATGCAGTGGGTTATTTATATCCCATGATCTTCGCAGAAACCGCTGGGAGTGATTCTTTCCTGCCATGGCTGGATGAAGCTGTCTATGCTTATTGCGAAAGGGAACAAATCGGAAGTCCTTTTAAGGATGCCATTGTTCGTATTTGTGAAATAGATCATGATACGACAGGATCTTTTTTCCACAGGGCTCTAACGGGGCTTACGATGGGGATGTTGAGAGGGCTGACCTTTAGTTGTTAATAAAAGCAAAGCCTGCTGGGAGATGGACAGCAGGCTTACATACTTCCGGACTTTTTTGAAACATTATTGACTTCCCCTCCTTGATTGTTTGTCACGAAATCTGTAAAATAAATACCTACCAAATGGTTGGTAGGTTGAATGAAAGGGGAGTAATCATGGAAAAACAACAGCAGATTCTTGAGGGAGCTTCTAAAGTTGTTGCAGAGCAGGGACTGCATCGCCTGACACTGGATGCGGTCGCCAAAGAATGCGGGCTGAGCAAAGCGGGACTTATTCATCACTTCCCTAATAAAGAGGGTCTGATTACTGCGATGAATGAAGAGGTGGCAGCCCGTTTTACGCGAAGCATCGAAGACGCTTACCGACAGGAATCTTCCTATAATAAAGCATATCTGGATGGATCACTTAAAGAACTGAATGGCCCGGATGTTTTGAATGTCAGTACGAGCCTGCTGGCTGCAGCTGCAACGAACCGGGAGTTGATTCAGCCCTGGAATGAAAAATATCAGGACATGGATGCCAAGATGAAACAGGATGGGGTTTCCGATGAACTGGCCCAAATAGTCCGGCTTGTCAGTGACGGGTTGTGGTTTGCCAATATGTTTGATCTGCTTCCCCTGTCCGAAGAGAAACAGAAAAACATCAAAACGTATATATTCGAGTTGATCGAGAAAGAAAAAAAGAGCTGAAAAAAGGGGGGAAGGCGGAATGTTGGAATATCTATTGCTTGCGATTTCTGCACTGGGAATGGGGTATATCCCTTTTTTTGAAATCTATCTCGCTATTCCTGCGATGATGGTAGCAGGGATGGGGCCGGTGTCAGCAGTAATATGGGCAGGACTTGGGAATTTTGCGGGAGTACCCACGATTCTCTTTTTTTATGATCAGTTAAGTAAAATTCCCCGCTTCCAAAACTGGCTGCACCGTATGGAGCACAACCGGTTCCGTGCGAAAATAGAACGTTACGGCGGTATCATGGTTTTATTAACGACTGTTTTTGTCGGCGTGTGGGCAGTGGCAGCCATATGCCGCTCTCTTGGAATGAGTAGAAGGAAATTAATGCTTACCACCGGGGTCAGTATTTTTGTATACAGCGTCTTAACAGCTTACTCGGTACAGGTCGGGCTGGATTGGTTTCAGTCTTGATCAGTGAAAGTGTCCCGCCTGCATCGGTTGCTTGGAGTCATCCAGGGTTTTGCGGGAAAAGCTAAATTTTGGGCGTTTTTTCGAAGAACCGGTTTTATCACAAACCGATCGGACATATATTCCGCTATTTCTTCGATTTTTCCCATGTTGAAGGGGGCATCGGACATATATTCCGTTATTCTCCCTTTTTAGCGTAAAAGAAGTGGTCCAACCCTCGGATAGCGGAACAAATGTCCGAAAAAGCCAGCCCACCTCGCACAATCTGCCATTTAACGGAATAAATGTCCGAAGAGTATGCCCGCTCCCTCTTAAGGTTTAAGGATCGCTTTGATGTTGCCGTCTTCTTTTTGATCAAAAATACGGTATGCTTCAGGCGCTTCCGTTAAAGGCATGGAGTGGGTAATAATATCAGTTGGATCGATATAGCCGTTTTCGACCATGTTATATAACCCCGGCATTAAATGAATGACTGGAGCCTGTCCCATGGTGAGTCCTACGTTCCGGCTGAAAAAGTCGCCAATCGGAAAATTGTTGGCCTCGGTGCCATACACACCAGTCAACTGGACCATGCCGAATTTTTTCACGGCCTGAGATGCCGTGACAATCGGACTGATCGTGCCAAATTGATTATCTCCGTCGGAACCAAACGTAGTATTTGGGGGCACGGTACCGTCCATGCCAACACAGTCAATGATAACCTCAGCTCCGCCTTTTGTGTTTTCATGCAGAACCTTGCCAATTTCTTCATGTCTGCTGAAATTATACGTTTCTACGTGGTTGGTACGCTCTGCATGCTCAAGCCGGTGCGGCACCTGGTCCACAGCGATAACGCGGGAGGCTCCCCGGAGCCAGGCAAATTTCTGTGCCATAAGGCCGATTGGACCGCAGCCCAGCACAATGACGGTATCTCCGTTGGTCACTCCGCTGTTTTCCACACTCCAGTAGGCAGTGGGAATCACATCGGAGAGAAACATCACACTTTCATCTTCCAATTCACTGTTTTCGGGAACTTTAAAAGAAGTAAAATCAGCATAAGGAACTCTCAGGTATTCAGCCTGGCCGCCGGGATAGTCGCCCATGATTTCTGAAAAACCGAAGAGGCCGCCAATTTCGCCGTGAGGGTTGGAATGATCACACTGGCTTTCCATCTGATGGGTGCAGTAATAGCATTCCCCGCAGCCAATGTTAAAAGGGATCACGACCCGGTCGCCTTTTTTCAGGGTTTTTACTTCCGGACCGGTCTCCTCTACAATTCCCATCGGTTCATGGCCGACGACGTAGTCCTGAGGCAGGGGGAAACCGCCTTTGTACAAATGCAGATCGGATCCGCATATGCCGGTAGCAGTGATTCTTACAATCATATCGTCTTTTTGCCGAATGGTTGGTGTCTCGATTTCTTTTACCCGCATCTGATCTTTATCCTGAAACGTTACAGCCTGCATTCGAACCATCCTTTCTATAAGGCACTCTGAATGATATAAGGCTCACGTGCCATTTGTCATCTTCCTTCCCATAAAAAAAAGCAATCAAACACACGGAACGCGCAAGTTTGATAAAATAAGATGTTAGAACAATGTAAAATGAAGGAGTGCCTGAGGTATTGGAAGAGCAATGGATGAAGGCAGCGATAGAAGAAGCGGAAAAGGCGGAAAAAGCAGGGGAAGTCCCGATCGGCTGCGTTATTGTGTATCAGAACCAGATCATAGGAAGAGGGTATAATCAACGGGAATGCAGCCAGCAGTCTGCTGCCCACGCGGAGATGCTGGCTATAAAGGAAGCGTGTGCTTTTTTAGGAAGCTGGCGCCTGGAAGACTGCACCTTGTACGTTACCCTGGAGCCCTGTCCCATGTGCGCTGGGGCTGTTGTTCAGTCCCGTATCCCTCACGTTGTCTACGGTGCTCCTGATCCGAAAGCAGGATGTGCCGGTACATTAATGAACCTTCTGGAAGAAGAACGTTTTAACCACCGCTGTTCGGTTCAATCGAATGTGCTGCTGGAGGAATGCAGTCATTTGCTGACGGCATTTTTTCAGAAACTGCGCATGCAAAAGCGGCAGGAAAAAAAGAAGACAAAAGAAGTCGAAGAATGACGATTGGATTCATAAAATACCCGTGATATAGTAGTTATAGAATGTGTGAAATGCGGGAGGGAAAACGGTGCGTCCAAATCAATTTTCAGCAGAAACAGCTCAAAAACTAGCCGAGAAACTGAATATGCCAATCGAACATATTGTTCATACACCTCCACAGGTAATTATGGAGAAAATTTCGGAACTGGAAAAGAAAGAAGAGGAAGCGGGGATGGAAAAAAACAACAGATAGAATTTTTTCTTTCCTGCACGTTATCTATTGCGTTTTCATTTTAAAACAGATATACTGAGTAATGCGCTCTTTAGAAGAGTGCCTGAATAAGTTAACAAATTTGCCGTGCTAGGCGGGGAGGTAGCGGTGCCCTGCACTCGCAATCCGCTATAGCGAGGCTGAATCCCTTCTCGAGGCTTTGTTTCCGTGAGGCCTGACCCGTGTAAGTGGTGTTGACGTCCGGGTTCTGTGCAACGGAAACCCGTGAACCCTGTCAGGTCCGGAAGGAAGCAGCAGTAAGCGGCCTCTTCTGTGTGCCGCAGAGTCGCCTGGGCCGAGCTAACTGCCCGGGTAACGCTCATGGATTCATTGCCGACAGAAGGTGCACGGCTTTATACATAATACTTAGAAAAAACGGCTCCAAATGGGCGGTTTTTTTTTATAAGCAAATCCGTTGTTATTTTGTTATTATGTTAAAGGTTTATGAACGACATAGTATCAAAGCAAGAGCGAAAAGCGTCTGTCTGAAGCGGATGCGTAGAAACTCCCAGATGTATTTGAGCTTTGAAAACTGTCTTTGGAACCGGTATAATAGAACAAGAAAAGAAAGGAGGTCCCGGGGGTGAGTTATAAGGCGCTGTACCGGGTTTGGCGCCCGCAGGAACTGCAGGATGTAGTGGGTCAGGAACACATTACCCAAACCCTTCAAAATGCATTAGGACAGGAAAAATTTTCCCACGCCTATTTATTCAGCGGACCGCGTGGCACAGGCAAGACAAGCGCCGCTAAGATTCTGGCAAAAGCTATTAATTGTGAAAAAGCGCCGGTGCGGGAACCGTGCAACGAATGTGCGGCCTGTAGAGGCATTACCGATGGCTCTGTTGTAGATATTATTGAAATTGATGCAGCTTCCAACAACGGAGTAGATGAAATAAGATATATCCGGGATAACGTCATCGCAGCTCCCAGGGACGTCCGTTACAAAGTATATATCATCGATGAGGTTCATATGCTTTCCACGGGAGCGTTTAACGCCCTGCTCAAGACCCTGGAAGAACCGCCGAAACATGCTGTCTTCATCTTAGCGACCACGGAGCCCCACAAAATACCATTAACGATCATTTCCCGCTGCCAGCGTTTTGATTTTAAACAGATCACTGCCCACGATTTGGTGGGAAGGATGAAGTATATTCTCGAGGCCCAGGGATGGGAAGCGGAAGAAGATGCTTTATACTTAATCGCAAGGGCAGCGGAAGGCGGTATGCGGGATGCCCTCAGCCTTCTGGATCAGGCTGTTTCTTTCTCGGAAGATGTGATTACGGCAGACGATGTCCTGGCTATTACAGGCACTGTGTCTCAGCAATTTTTAACAAAAGTAGTGCATGCTTTGAAAAATCAGGACACTCCTGCCGCCGTAGAAGCAGCTGATCAAATGATACGGGACGGAAAAGATCCCCTTCAATTCATGGGAGATATGATTTATTATTTCAGAGACATGCTCCTGTATAAAACAGCTCCCCGCTTAGATGAAATTATGGATCGTGTCACAGTGGATGAAAACTTTGAGGAGCTTTCCCAAAAAACAGAGACCAACTGGTTATATGAGGTGATCAACCGGCTGAACTATTATCATCAGGAGATGAAATGGGCCAGCCACCCCAAGATTTTTCTGGAAATGGCATTGATTAACATATGTCATACAGCGGAAAATCAGCAGACTCAAACTGGGGGAGCAGAAACAGAAGAAGTGCAATCGTTAAAAGAAAAAATAGCCCGGCTGGAAGAGAGGATAAAACATTGGAAATCCCCGTCCCCCTCGTCTTCTCAGGAAGCACCTGCCGTAGAAACAGGCAAAGCAGCGCGCGGGCAGACAGCCAAAAATATTTCTGCCGGGCTCGGGGGAGAAGGAAAAGTCCGGGAAGTGTTAAAAAGTGCTACAAAACAGGAACTGCAGTCCGTCGTGAATCAATGGAGTACCGTCATGAAAGAAGTCAAGCAGCAAAGTGTACCGGCGCATGCGTGGCTGAGTGACGCGAAACCGGTTGTTTCTGACGGGGGGACGGTGGTTCTGGCTTTCCAAAACGAAATGCACCGTAATATGGTGGATACAAAATTCCGTGCTCTTATCGAAGGAGCATTGGAAAAGTCCGGAAAGCCGTTATATCTTTTAACCGTTCAATCTGTGCATTGGGAAAAGATAAAAGAGGAATTTAAACAAAAACAGCAGGAACAAGAAGGATCAGAAGACCCGTCTGAAGAAAAAGAGGACACAGCAGATCCGCTCGTCGATGAAGCGGTAAAACTTTTTGGCTCGGACCTGGTGGAAATTGAAGAATAATTTTTTACGATGGAGGTTATGTAAATGAAAAACCAAGGAAATATGATGAAACAGATGCAGAAAATGCAAAAGCAGATGCAAAAAGCGCAGGAAGAATTAAAAGAAAAAACGGTGGAAGCAACGTCCGGAGGAGGAGCCGTAAAGGTAACAGCAGCCGGAGATAAACGAATTGTTGATATCGAAATTGATGAGAATGTAGTTGATCCGGAAGATGTAGAAATGCTGCAGGACCTCATCCTGGCTGCAATGAATGAAGCGTTGAAAAAAGTAGATGAGTTAACCGAGCAGGATTTAGGAAAGCTCACCAAAGGATTGAATATCCCCGGCATGTGATAGGAGGAGGATGTGGTGCAGTATCCAACGCCTATATCCAAATTAATAGAAGGATTCATGAAATTGCCGGGTATCGGCCCCAAAACGGCGAGCCGCCTGGCTTTTTATGTGCTTGATATGAAGGAAGACGATGTCCTGGATTTTGCTAAATCATTAGTTAATGCCAAACGAGATTTAACCTATTGTTCTATCTGTCATCACATTACAGATATTGACCCCTGCAGAATATGCGAAGATAAAGAACGGGACCAGACCTCTGTGTGTGTGGTACAGGATTCTAAAGATGTGATGGCCATGGAAAAAATGAGAGAGTATACCGGGCTTTATCACGTCCTGCACGGGGCGATTTCGCCTATGGATGGGATTGGTCCGGAAGATATAAAAATTCCGGAACTTATAAAACGCCTTCAGAATGATGAAATTCAAGAAGTGATTGTAGCCACCAACCCGACCATTGAAGGGGAAGCGACTGCGATGTATATATCCCGCCTGGTGAAACCCACAGGGATTAAAGTAACTCGTCTCGCTCATGGTCTGCCTATCGGAGGGGATTTGGAGTACGCGGATGAAGTTACGCTGTCCAAAGCTATTGAGGGGCGTAGAGAACTTTAAGGTGGGGAAAACGGTATGTTGTTTCAAAAGAAAAGTATTCATCAAGCGGAAAACGAACGATTGGTTCACCTGATTCAAACGATAAAAGAGGATTTGGATAAATACCAGCATCTTATAGATAGAAGCGTAGAACCTTCATTGGACATTCAGACAGAATTAAAACGAAAACGGGCTAAGTATATGTTTTTGTTAAAAGAAGCGCGTCACCGCCGTGTCAACGGTTATGACAGAGTATAGCTTTACCGATCCGGGGCGCGCGTACGTATGACCGCCTGCTCCTAAAGAGGACCCTTATAGTGCTGCACTCCAAAAGATTGAGTGGAAACTTACTTATGGATGTTGCTGCCTGGTGGGAGCCTCTTTTTTATGGCATTCTGATTTACCCATACAACTTTTTACTTCTTTTAGGGATAACCTTTCGGGCCTGTACATATATATGGAGGAAAAAGTGATATGGAGGGAAGATAGTGGATCCAATTCTTTATATTTCGTTGGCAGGGATAGGAGTTTGTTTATTTTTTTTGTTGGGTGGAGGGAAAAAGCCGATTAAGTGGGCAGGCGGTATATTGGTAAAACTCGTTATAGGAGCCTTGGCCTTATTCTTTCTGAATGCTTTTGGCAGCGCCGTTGATTACCATCTGCCTATAAATGCAGTAACAGTATCTGTGTCTGGACTTTTAGGCATTCCAGGTATTTTAATGCTGGTTGCCGTAGATATTTTCATTCTCTGATAAAAAATTTTTGTGTGTTGTTGACATTTTTTTATAAAACGTTATAATGGGAATTCCCTTCGATAAAGAGAGGGATCAACAGTACTTCCGCCGTTTCTTTATAGAAAAGGTACGGAAGAAAATAAATCATTTCGACAAAAAACAACATTTTAGGTTGACTTTGTTTTGAAGAAATGATATTATATAAAAGTCGCCAAAAAAGGCGGAGACATATGAACTGCCCTTTGAAAATTGAATGAAAGTCAAGCGTCTGTCAATTCAAAGACGATTCAACGGTGTTGAATCGCATGATTTATGTTTTGCTAGTTCAAACTTTTTAATGGAGAGTTTGATCCTGGCTCAGGACGAACGCTGGCGGCGTGCCTAATACATGCAAGTCGAGCGCGGGAAGCAGGCAGCCCCTCTTCGGAGGGAATG
>NZ_AUCI01000015.1 GCF_000429685.1 Salibacterium aidingense DSM 18341 | reverse complement strand
AAGAAGATCGCATTACCAAGTGAATCTGGGGTCTCCGTGGCCGGTCTCGGCTGAATAGAGAAGGTGGTTCGGCCAAACGAAAGAAAAATTGGTAAAACGGACATCTTAGGGTTTATATAACAAGAACGTCCATTCAGCGGAGTCAAAATAGGTCGACTCCTGCGGGAAAAGCACGAGTCTCGAGACCCCGCAGGAAGGGATTTTTCCCCGAGGGCCCGCAGGATGCGGGTCAGATCGGCGTCGGCACAGGATGTGCCGTTCTTAGCCGATCCTCCTTTATTCGAGCCGTGCCCGCGGAAAGCGACCTATTTTGACGCAGCGATAGAACAATACACAAAAATCCGAACCATTTATGGAAAAAATCGTTCGGATTTTTTGTCCATGATAATGTTTTTTCCCAGACTCTTTGTTAGATGAGCACTTCCCCCCGTTAACCGGACTGGGTACCGCTTTCTCCGAGTGTTAAATCCGTTGTCTGCTGTTCCCCGTCCCGATAGAAGGTGATTTCTATCGTCTCTCCGATTTCTGCTTCATTGTAAAGGAAACTGCGTAAATCATGACCATTTCCAATCTCTGTTCCATTAATGGAAGTGATAACGTCGTATTGTTTCATACCAGCCTGATCAGCTGCTGAACCTGATTGAACACTGTTAATAAACACGCCCTGTTCTACATCTTCCGGCAGGTTTAACGTTTCCTGCCAATGGTAGCTTGGGACTTCTGATAAAGATCCGATCGTTACCCCAAGCTGCGGACGTTCCACCTTCCCGTTTTCTTCAAGATCCTCAAGTACCGGAATAACTGTATTGGAAGGAATAGCAAACCCAATGCCTTCTACCGCACTTTGCGCAATTTTCATTGAGTTGATCCCGATGACCTGACCATTTACGTTGATCAAAGCACCGCCGCTGTTACCAGGGTTAATGGCAGCGTCCGTCTGAATGACATCAGCTGTCCAGTCGGTTTGGTTATTACCCGTTGTATCAACTGGTATACTGCGGTCCACAGAGCTGATAATTCCCTGAGTGACCGTTCCGTTCAAATTACCAAGCGGGTTGCCGATAGCAACGGCCGGCTCTCCTGTTGAAAGCGTATCAGAATCCCCAAATTCCGCCACCGTATCCACGTTTTCTGAACTGATACGGAGAACAGCCAAATCGGTTAAAGCATCCGCTCCGACTACTTCCGCCTCTACTCTGTTGTCATCCGATAGTCCTACCTCGACTTGGTTTGCTCCGTCAATCACATGATTATTAGTAACAACAAAAGCAGAGTCTCCTTCTTTTTTATAAATTACGCCAGACCCGGCCCCTTGAGATTCCGCCTCACCTTCCTGCATCAATCCCCCCTGCTGTTCTCTAAATATACCCACTACCGCGTCGGAAACTTCATTCACAGCTGAAGTCACCTCACTTGATACATTTACACTTTCCGTGGAGATATTCTGCGTTTCTGGTTCAGACGCGTTGTTCTGAGACACCGGTTCACTTTCGTTCGCTGCATCCGTGGAAAACATCTGACCGTCATAAACAAGCGGCATGGCAGCGGCTACGATAACAGCACCGATAAGGGCGCCAATAAATCCAGTAAAGCCTGCTTTTCTGCGGTCTTTTTTATGTCGTTTATTTTCCTCTTCTATTTTTTGAGGAGTAGGCTGTTCCTTTTCCTGGTTTCTCTGGTTTTCCTGATTTTCAAAATGATCCATTCTGATTCCCTCCTATTTTGACATTAGTATGTGAAAAGTATTAGAATACTTTCTTTCTATTTCATACTTTATAGGACTTATGTGTCAGCTGGATGTCTATAAAAAATTTTTTATATTGCCGGTCTCCCCATACTTTCATTCCACAGCCGCGGACGCGTCAAACCGTTACCGAAGAAGACGGCTTACAATTATTTTTTCGAGCCATCTTGCAGGCATAGTTTGTTTCAAGCCATGCAGCATTGCTGCGGAGGTCCCTAAACGATAGCGGAGATTTGGCCTTTTGGCCCGTAGAATCTTTTCTACCACCTCTGCGATTTTTTCTGGTGCGGTACTGTTTTCCGCAGCCTGGAGCGCTTCTTTTTGCAGGTTGGCCATCATTGTCTTATAATCTCCCTCTGTTTCCGCTGCATGCTTTAGTGCCTTTTCCCAGATTCTCGTCTGATAACTTCCTGGTTCAATCAGAGAAACATAAATATGAAAAGGCAGCATTTCATAACGAAGAGATTCACTAAAACCTTCAAGAGCAAATTTACTTCCGGCATAAGCTCCCATCCCGGGAAAACCTAAAAATCCGCTGACACTGCTGATATTGATAATCGAACCGGAACGCTGGCTTCGAAACATAGGAAGCAGCGCTTTGGTGAGGGAAACAACCCCGAAAAAATTGACGTCAAACTGCTCTCTCCACTGCTGGTCCGTTACTCCTTCCACCATCCCGGCCTGACAGTAACCAGAGTTGTTCACCAGGACGACTACTTGTTTCTTTTCTGACAGCAGATATTGTTTTAATTCTTCAATGTGGGATGGCTCCGTTACATCCATTTCCCATAAGTGCAGCTTGTCGCCTTTCCCGATCTGTGTGGCTTGATCAACAAGCACCTGCCCCCTTTCCCGCTCCCGGACGGTTGCGATCACTTCATAGTTCATGCTAAGCAGTTTCGCAGTGATTACTTGGCCGAAACCACCGTTACTTCCCGTCACAATGGCACAATCACCCATAGCATCCTCCTTCTCCCTTCCTTTTTATCCTGCTTCTTATTCTTATACAAGAAAAGCGCAAGCGCCCTGAATGAGGAAGTTCGGCTAAGAACGCCACGTCCTGTCGCATCTCCGAACTGCCCCACAACGCGCGCCTCCAAGAATTTGGGCACTGGGGAGGGATCTTAAAAACGCCAAGCTTATCTACTTTCCTATCTTTTAAAAAAGGACTGCCTCAACAGGACAGCCCTCCTCAGAATATACGTTATTTCTGCCGGTCTGCATAGATTTCCATTGCGTCGCGCATGAAAAAAGCCAGGCCTTCTCCAAAGGAATCAATATTTTTTGTAAACCGTTCATCCTCGACATACATCTGCCCTAATCCTTTGAACATTTCGAGGGAGTAATTTCCGAATGTGTTTAACAGCTTATACCATTCTGCAATGGCCGTCTGGGCTTCTGGGGAGGAAGGGGAAAGGCGGCGGAGCCCGGCGAGTTTTTGATAAATGGCATTCATTTCTTCAGCCATTGCCTGCTGCTGGTTTTCCGACATTTCTTCCACCCTGGCCTTGGAGCGGTCCACTGCCTCGTCTCCCCACCGTTTTCGTGCTTCCTCTTCATATGGATTCGCCGTGAAATCAAATCCCTGAAACTTTTCTTCATTTGTCATCGTAATTTCTCCCTTCTCCTGCTGCAGCGTCTGCTCCACCAGGGAAAGCATCTGCTCAAGACGGCGCCGTTTCTCAAGCAGAATACGCCGGTGCCATTCCAATGCTTCTTTTCTATCAAAGGAAGGATCTTGAAGAATGGACTTGATTTTTTTTAAAGGAAAACCGAGCTCTTTATAAAATAAAATCTGCTGCAGCCTCTCCAGATCCTCATCGGAATAAACACGATACCCTGCGTTGGTGGTCTTCTCCGGGGTCAGCAATCCAATCTCATCGTAATGATGCAGCGTTCGGACACTAACACCGGCGATATCTGCCACTTCTTTCACTCTCATGGAACCGGCCTCCCTTCCTTTTAAATGTTACGGCCTGACGTAACGGGAGAGTCAACTGCTTTTTGGGAGAAATGTTGAAAATCACGGCGCCTGTTATTCTTTATTTGTTTGGTTGGAATTTTCAATGTACTGTTTGACAAATCGTATAAACCAATACAGAAATATCCAGGGAGTAACAAGAACCGTCGCCCACAGCAACGGCATTAAAATGAACGCTTCCTGCCCCTGAACTGCCGTGATAATGACAAACCCAAGAAACACAGCCAGGGTGCCGTACAGAGAAATTTTCATTTGGAATTCTCCTTCTTTCGGTGGTTGGATTTCGTATTCTTTATCGTTTTTATTATATAAACCGTGCCTCCGACAATAAGACCACTCAACAGGACGACACCTGTATAGATAGGTTGAAGGGGAGGCTGCTGTCCCCCGTCTCCTGAAAATAGAACGCTTCTGAGGGGGAGGCCAATCCAAAAAATGAAAATATAACAAACCATTATCGTGATCACCACAGCTTTCATCCTTCACCCTCCATTCTCCCGCTATTCTAAATCCTCCCTTTCCATAAACGGCTATACTGCCGTATGTAAAAACCGTACCGTCAAAGCAGTCCCGTGAACAGTCAAATCTGCTGCTTGGAGGCGGGTGAATAATACGTTCCCACCGATCCCGGTTATGCTTATAGCGATAACTATTGTTAGTATTATGATCGCTGTGCTAATCTCCAGTATAATGAATAGGTCCCTGCAAAACAAAGAGACGGGGATCAGATTTCCTTAGGAAAGGAGAGGCGGGCGTTTTGCAAAAAAGGGGAGGTTGAAGCGGCGGGAGAAAACGAGGAAGGCCTTTTCATCCCCATTACGATTCAGAATTCATGTTGTGGGGGATTCTCTTACGATTGTTCTTTATCTATATATCTTTTCACTGATGGAGCCTGGTACGATTGAAACTGCTCAATCAAATTCGCAGGGTCTGACTCCACTACCGCCATCGAACGATATTTTTCTGCTAAAAACTGCTGCTCTGTCATGTGATCAAATAACGCAGCCAGAGGCCCATAATAATTATTGATATTTAACAGGCCGAGCGGCTTTTGATGGAGGCCCAGCTGCCCCCATGTGAATATTTCTACAAACTCTTCCAAAGTTCCCGGTCCTCCAGGGAGCGCGATAAAACCATCCGCCAGCTCTGCCATTTTTGCCTTCCTTTCATGCATGGAGTCTACCACGATCAGTTCAGTCAGATTGGGGTGGGCGATTTCTTTATCTCTGAGCGTTTTGGGAATAACTCCAATTACTTTTCCGCCTTCTGAAAGGACAGCATCGGCAAGCGCCCCCATCAGACCGACGCTCGCTCCTCCATAAACAAGGGTGATTTCTCTTCTTGCCAATTCTTTCCCCAGCGCAGCAGCCCCTTCTTCATAGGTATCGGAAGCTCCTTTACTTGAACCACAGAATACAGCAATACGGCGTACCATCGTCATTCCTCCAAAATTTATTGTGAAAGTATTCTATCTCACGGGTGCCATGAATATGCCACCTTTTTTACACGTTTTCACTGTATCAAATGATTCCTTCCTCCGCCACTATGTCTTAAGAGTTCATCCGAAAATGGGAGACCCTCCCAAGAAAAGCTGCTGCCTGCTAATCTTTTGGAAGCCGGTGGATCGTATAATAATTCTCATAGTGGTTCCCACATGGAAATGGAGAGCATTACGGAGACAATTATTGTACGTAATGCTCTCCATTTTCTTTTGGAGACCGATAACGTTCGTATTGTTGGGTCTACTGGTCTCAGGAGGTTTGCTGACGGGAAGATGCCTCTGTTTCCTGCTCCCTGCAGCATTCCTCTGCGTTTTCTTCGACTTCTTCAATGTCTACGCCGCAGCAGTCTTTCTCGGAAGAAGAGAAAATCTTTTTCCATCCCATTTTTTTCTCTGCCATTTTTGTCACCCCCTTTATAACATAATATTGGCAAGCAATCCGGTGCTGACGGCAGCGAGTAATATGGAAGCAATAAAAGCAAGCACCAGTTTTCGTTGGAATAATTTACTAAGCATCACGATTTCTGGAATGCTTGCCCCGGCGCCACCGACGGTCAATGCGAGGATAGCTCCTTCGCTCATCCCTTTGCTGACAAGAGATCCGGCAATGGGAAGAATGGTTTCCACCCGAATATACATCGGAATGCCGATTATAGAAGCAGCCGGCACCGTCCATAGATTATCCCCACCTGCATAGGTTGTAATGGTATCCTGAGGAACAAAGTCATAGATGAAAGCCCCGATCAGCACTCCGATGAATAAATAGGGAAAAAGCGGAAGAAAAAAAGACCAGGCGTCCCGGATAGCTAATTTCCATTTTGGCTTTCCTTTTTCTTCCGAAACATTTCCCTTTTTTACACGAACCTGTTTCACAGCAGTTTCAAGCCCCAGCTTCTCCCATCCCCATCCGATCAGGATGGAAAATCCAACAGTAGCGAGAATATAATAAACGGTTAATTTCCATCCCAGCAGCGTCCAGAAAAGCAGAAGCAGCACTGGGTTAAGCAAAGGAGAGGCAATCAAATAAGACATCGAAGGGCCGAACGGGGCTTTGGATGAAAGCAGTCCGGCTACAATTGGAATAGTGGAACAGGAACAAAACGGGGTTAAAGCCCCCAGCCCGGTTCCATAAAGATACCCGCTCCATTTATTGGGACGGTGCAGAATACGCTGGATGCGGTCCTCCGTGACCGTCCGCTGCAGCCAGCCGATCACCGCACTTATCAGAAGGAATAACGCTGTCAATTCCAGCAGCAGCACAAAAAATGTCTGTAGAAAATGGATCATTATCTTCGCCCTCTTTATTAAATCAAATATTTTTGATTTATTATGTGTATTTACATTAAATCAAAAAAAATTGATTAAAGTCAAGGACTTTCTCCTATCTTTCTTAGAAAAGCACAAGCGCCCTGAAGATCCTTGCCTATATATAAAAAGAAAGCCCGGTTTATTGCCGAGCTTTCGACAGAATCACAAAATAATTAGAACCTCCCACAGCTATACTTTGATGGTTTGGAAAAATTGGGGCAGATAAGGTTGATGTGCTTCCATCATCTCCTCTACTATCTGCGCAGCAACCGTGTCCGACGGCGTCAGTGGATCAATGGTCAACGCTAGGACGGCTTTGTCGTAATCTCCGGTCACCGCTGCTTCGGTCGCTACCCGTTCAAAGGATTTAATCTGCTGCACCAGTCCACTTACCTGTACCGGAAGATCTCCTACTGTAACTGGTTTAGGACCTTCCTTTGTGATAACACAGCTGACTTCCACCGCGGATTCTGCGGGAATACTGGCTATTGCTCCATTATTAACCGTATTCACCGGCTGGATATCACAGCGGTCGGTATAAAGGGAAGTGATCAGACGGACGGCGGCCTCCGAATAGTAGGCGCCGCCCCGCTCTTCAAGCTGCGGTGGTTTCACGGAAAGATCTGGATCTTTATATAGTTCAAACAGTTCCTGCTCCAGTTTCTGTACTACTTCGGCACGTGTACCCTCTTCCTGCGCGCTCTGAATGTTCTTTTCCAGCATTTCCTTCGTTTTATAATAATACATGTGGTACGGGCAGGTTAATACATTCAGGGAACGTATAAACTCCGGTTCCCAGCCCATTCCCTCAATATTTTTCACAAAGCTGCTGTGTTCCGGACGGGACAGCAGATCCATCACCTTATCTTTTACGCTCTTCCCGTCTACATAAACCTCCAGCCCGTAGACCATGTGATTCAGGCCGGCAAAATCGACCCGTACCCTGGAGTGATCGACTTCCAGTAATTCTGCGATCCCCATTTCCATTCCGATCGGCACATTGCAGAGGCCGACCACCTTTTCAATCGAAGAGTACCGTAAAACGGCTTCTGTCACCATGCCTGCCGGATTAGTGAAATTAATCAGCCAGGCATCCGGACAGAACTTTTCCATGTCCCGGCAGATATCTAATATAACCGGAATGGTACGCAGTCCTTTAAATAACCCTCCCGGTCCATTTGTTTCCTGCCCGAGCACTCCATATTTCATAGGGATACTTTCATCTTTAGCCCGGGCATCGAGCAGCCCGACCCGGAACTGGGTGGTAACAAAATCAGCGTCCTGCAGCGCTTCCTGACGGTTCAAGGTTAAATGAACGTCAATCGGAAGACCAGCTTTTTTAATCATCCGCCGCGCTAGATTCCCAACGATGGCAAGCTTTTCTTTTCCATCTTCTACATCCACCAGCCACAATTCCCGCACCGGCAGTTCGTCATAATGTTGAATAAATCCTTCTACTAACTCCGGCGTATAACTTGAACCACCGCCAATGGTGGCAACTTTTATTCCTTTTCCCATTTCCTTGACACCTCCATCTTCATTTTAATGATAGAGGGGGCCAACAAATAGGCATTCAACAGCTTTTGTGTCATATCACATGAGTTGTGATTTGTTTTTTATAAATAACATATTGTTTTATTACTTCTCTTCCGGCAGAACCACACTTTTGTACATTTTCACCGTGAGCAGATAATAGAGAACATAGATCGTTGTAAACAACAGGAGAGATATCCAGATTCGGTAATATGGATTTACGATGATAAAGGAAAACATATTCATTCCGATAAGAACATGAGTTATCCCAAGAAGTGCTGGAAACAAGAAAACGAGAAATAATTCTTTGAAAACGGACTGATTCAAGAGCTTCTTCGGCACCCCGATTTTTCGCAGCATCTCATATCGCGGAATATCCTTGGCTGCGCCGGATAACACTTTGAACATTAAACAGCTTGCCATCATCGCTAGAAAAGCAATCCCGAGAAAGAAACCCATAAAAACAGTTCCCGTAGCAATAGTGTTATAGTTTTCATACATGGAATACTTGCTTGTTGAAGCCATGACTTCCTCTGATGATGCCAATTTCTCTTCCCTTAATTCATCCAGCTTCGCCCATTGGTCTCTATAGGCCAGAAAATCATCCGCTTTCCCGATAAAAACCACCTGTTCCTCTGCTTCAATATCATCATATAAGGCATTTGAAACAATCAATGGCCGTCTGGAATAATCCTCCGCTGCCGTCATCGTTAAAAATTGAGACCATTCGTTCGGGATGGAAGCAGATTCTTCCTCCACCTCTTCCAGCGACCCTTCCTGATCCGGGAGATCCGCCTCCACCCTTTTCACATTATCCGTGGTTAATTGAATCTGCGGGCGCTGTTTTTCCAGGTCTTCTTTCAAGTAATAATTATATTCCTCTCCCTTTTTATACCGGTATTCAGCGGCTTCTGTAAATGTAATGTCTTCGAGAATCTCCTCTTCTTCTGCGGTCGGACTGTGGACTACCGCATCATAGACCGCCGACCTCTCTGCGATGTTTTCCGCATTATTTTTAAAAGCCATTCCGCCGGAAATGGCTCCTGCCCCGAGGGCAATCAGCATTGCCGCCGTAGCAAGCAGTTTTTTCAGGCTGTGGATACGGAAAGTCAACTGGGATAACGTAAACGATTGTATGCCATTTTCATTCCATTTTTGTTTTTTCTTCATGGCGTTTGTAATAACAGGCAGCAAGGAAGAAAACAGCAGATACGTCCCAAGTGTCGTCATAATTGCAGCGGAAAACACCCCGAGCTCGCGGAGGCTCTCCATAAAAATCAACGATAACCAGCCGGCAGCCAGGGCCAGGATTCCTGCCGTAATCGTCACGATATTTTTCTTTGGCTGCTGCGGCACTTGATCCGATTTTGTTTCGGCATGGACAAGCTCCAGCACTTGTAATCTTGAAAGCTTGATGTGGTTCCATACTGCGGTGACAAAAAACAGAACCAGAAAGAACAAAAGCGTTACAGCCAGCGATGGAAGATAAAAGGGCTGATAGCCTTCAAGTGTGACGTCGAGCTGGCCCATGATTAATTCTGCGGTTAATTGCGAAAGGCCGGCCCCGGCAGCAATCCCTATAATCAGCGCGATAATCCCAATCAAGAGATTCTCCACAAACATCAGCCTTTTAATGTACTGTTTCTTCGCGCCAAGCAGCATAAACATCCCATACTCCTGCTGGCGCAGCGAAAGCAAAAACATATTCGTATATAAAATATAGAAAAACGTCACTGCTGCGAGCAAACACGATCCAACATTAAAAACAAGCTGCATCGAGCTGATCATCGCGTTCTCACTGGTGAAATCGCGGTTTAAGGCTAATGTCTGAAACATATAAAAAATGGCAATGGACATGACAAGTCCGGCCAAAAGGATAATATAATCTTTTCGTTTGCTTTTCATGCCATTCCAGGCTAATTTTGCAAGCACCGTACCCCCCCCTTTTTCCTACAGCTTTTTCCTTCCGGCTTCCGCCTGCTCGTCCAGTATATTCTTGAAAAATTCCTCTCTCGTGCCGTTTTTGTTAATTTGTTTATACAGTTGTCCGTCTTCAAGAAACAATATCCGTTCACAGTAACTCGCACTGTAAGCATCATGAGTCACCATCATAATCGAGACTTGATGTTCTTCATTTAAACGCTGCAGGGTCTCCAAAAGACTGGCTGCGTTGCTGGAATCCAGTGCTCCGGTTGGTTCATCTGCAAGTATGATACTGGGATTATGTACCAGTGCCCGTGCCGCTGCTGTCCTTTGTTTCTGCCCCCCCGAGATAATAGCTGGATACTTCGAAAGAATGTCCCTGATATCCAATATATCCGCGACATGCTGGACCTTTTCCTTCACCCTGCCTCTTCCCATTTTCTGCAGAAAAAGCGGCAGCGCTATATTTTCATACACGGTCATGCTTTCCAGCAGATTAAAATCCTGAAAAATAAACCCTAACTTCCGGGCCCGGAAATCCGCCAGCGCCTGCTCCTTCATTTCTGTGATTGTTGTTCCTGCAATTTCTATCTGGCCTCTCGAAACATTATCGAGAGTGGAGATCGTATTTAAGAGTGTCGTTTTTCCCGATCCGGAAGCTCCCATAATACCGATGAACTCTCCTTCCTGCATAGAAAAAGACACTTCTTCTAAGGCCTGGAACTGATTTTCCCCTTTACTTCCATATACTTTAGAAACATTACTTACGTTTACTACAGAATCTATCATAACTTCTCCCTCCATTTGTATTACCTGTATTATTTTAAGTGATACAGATAAAATAGTAAAGCTTTATTTTGTTTTAAATAAGTAACATAGTGTTTTTTATAAAGGGATGTGATATGATGCATACAAATGGAAGGCCGTGAGGAGAGAGAATAGAATGTTTACCACGCAGGAAATTGCTTCCTTTAATGAACTGGAAACCTCCGTCTATCAGTATATCACCACGAATATGGAAAAAGTGGCATATATGCGGATCCGGGAGCTTGCTGAAGCAACACACGTTTCTACTACCACCATTTTACGTTTCTGCCGGAAAGTGAACTGTCAAGGTTTTTCAGAACTTAAAGTGAGGCTCAAATTACACTTGGATAACGAAAAACCAACGGTGGTAAAGGGATCCCAGCATGCAGTAAGCGAGTTTTTTGAACGAACACTGGCTGGAAACCTTGATAATAAATTGGGGGAAGCCGTAGACATTGTGAACGGCGCCGATCATGTGATGTTTATTGGCATTGGCAGTTCCGGTATTCTCGCGGAATACGGGGCCCGTTATTTTTCAAGCCTTGGTACATTTTCTGTGTATATTAAAGATCCTCATTTCCCCATTCACTCCAGCATTCTTCAGAACAGTGTCACTATTGCATTATCCGTGTCCGGGGAAAATCGATACACGACCACCCATATCCACCAGCTCAAAGAAAAGGGAAGCACGGTGATAAGTATCACCAACACCAAATATTCGACCATCGCCAGAATTTCCGATGTGAACATCCCTTATTACGTGACAGAAGAAGCATTGGAAGGTTCCAACATAACGACACAAATTCCGGTCGTATACATATTGGAAACGCTGGCCAGAGATATTCACCGAAAAAAAGAGTGGTAAATATGTTTAGCCATCCAGAGGCAAGGGAAATGCACTACCAGAATTCAAGTCATAATGCTTGAATTTATAAATCCAAGGGCGCCTTTAATACAAATTGAAATAATTTATATAGAAGAAACCAGTGGAAATAGCGGGGACAATTAGAGCCGACGTATAAGCTGGGAGGGGGACATTGCAGGACCCTTCCCGGCTCTTTTTATCCGCTTTTATTCCATAAAGGAGGTGAGATGATTGTAGAGATGTTGTTTAGATGAACGGTTCTATGTCTCTCGGATCAATCAAGCAACATGATCAAGAAATGAAAGGAGACTTTTTAATGAAACAAGATTTTCAACCCTTCCAACAGACTATCGATAAATATCCATCACGTGTCGGCGGACAGGCAGAAATAATGGAACGAAAAGACGCGGTGGTTCATGGGAACCGGCCATTTTCCCAGGGGCCGCTGCCAGAAAAAGATATTACGTATTTTAAAGAAAATGGATATCTTTTATTCCAGCAGCTGTTTAATGAACAAGAAGTCACTATTATGAAAGATGAACTAAAAAAAACTATGCAGCAAAACCAAAACCGGGAAGCGGACGATGTCATCAAAGAACCAGGCAGCAACGAAATCCGTTCGGTTTTTGAAATTCATAAAGATGGCGGCTTTTTCGAAGAACTCGTTAAGAATGAACGACTCGTCCACATTGCAGAGCAGCTGCTGGGCAGCCAGGTGTATCTCACCCAGTCCCGGATAAATTTCAAGCCAGGATTTAAAGGTAAGGAGTTCTACTGGCATTCGGACTTTGAGACATGGCACGTGGAAGACGGCATGCCTGATATGCGTGCGGTCAGCTGCTCGATTGTACTGACCGATAACTACGAATTTAACGGACCGCTTATGCTGGTACCCGGCTCCCATAAATGGTTCGTCTCCTGCCCCGGGTCCACACCAGAAAAGAATTATAAGGAATCACTGAAAAAGCAGGAAACCGGTGTACCGGATAACGATAGTATGAGCTGGCTCGTCAACCAGGCAGACGGCCACATTGACCGGGCTACCGGACCCGCTGGTTCTGTTCTTTTCTTTGACTGCAATACAATGCACGGTTCTGCCGGCAACATTTCCCCGTATCCACGCAGTAACGTATTTTTTGTATATAACTCCGTGGAAAATAAATTGGAGGAACCGTTCTCCGGTCAAGATCCTCGTCCGGAATTTCTCGCCAACCGGGAAAATACAGAAGCTATCAGCTCAAATAATAAGCGTCTCCAAGACCTTTTTTCCCATTCCAGTTAAATAAAACGGACCCGTTTCGGCAGCTGATGCCGGAGCGGGTCATTTTTTTCTTTTTGGATAATAAGATGAAAAGAGAAAGGAATCGTGAAAGGAGGCTTGTCTTATGCAAATACACGTGGTTCGTCCCGGTGAATCGTTATGGAGCATCGGCCAGATGTACAACGTTCCCTATCAAATGATCAGCGAGGCGAATGACCTTCCTCAGGCGGAACGGCTCGTCGTTGGGCAGGCCCTGGTCATCCCCTTTGAAGGCCGGTTCCATTGGGTGATGCCGGGAGAAAGCGTGTGGCAGATCAGTCAGCAGTATCGTGTGCCATTTGAACACGTTCTGCGAGTGAATAATATTCCAATTTCCGCCTTTCTGCCTGTGGGCTTCCCTCTATACATTGATATGCCCCCGCAAATGAAACCGTCCATTGAGGTTGGGGCGTATATGGATCTTGATATCACCGGAGAAGACTCCTCTTCGATTGTGAACGAAGTGGGCAATCATTTAACTTATCTGCAGCTGTTCAGCTATCAAATGAATTCAGACGGCACGCTGACACGCATGGATGATCAGGCTGTGATTAATACCGCCTATGAGAATCAAATTGTTCCATTAATGGTTATTACAAACATTGAAGACGGGGAATTCAGCACAGAATTGGCAGCGACGGTGCTGCAGGATGAAGAACGGCAGAACCGGCTGCTGGATGAAGCCCTGGCTATTATGGATGAAAAAGGATTCCTTGGCATTGACTTTGATCTGGAATACGTCGGAGCTGAGAATCGGGAAGCCTATAACGAATTAATGCGAAATGCCAGAGAACGGCTCGATGAACAGGGGTATTTGCTTTCCAGCGCTCTCGCTCCCCAGGTGGAACCAGGGATGACTGGGGATTTATATGAAGGCCACGATTATGCCGTTCATGGAGAAATCGCTGATTTTGTTTTCCTCATGACCTACGAATGGGGGTATACCGGCAGTCCCCCCCAGGCTGTTGCTCCAGTCGACCAGGTTCGCCGCGTGATCGAATATGCCCTGACGCAGATGCCTGCTGATAAAATCATGATGGGCATGCCGCTGTACGGCTACGACTGGACACTGCCGTTTGTCGAAGGCGAGACCCAGGCCCAGCCGCTGGACCACCAGCAGGCGATTGAACTGGCTCTCCAATACAACGCCGCCATCGAATTTGATGAAACAGCCCAATCCCCGCACTTCACGTATTACGATGACGAAGGGACGGAACATGAAGTCTGGTTTGAAGATGCCCGAACCGTGCAGGCAAAATTTGATATGATCAAAGAATACGGGCTCCGCGGTATGTTTTACTGGGTCCTCGGCTGGGAGTTTCCGCAGAACTGGCTGTTGATCGAGGAAAATTTCACGGTGAATAAGCGGGTGTAAGGATTGCTCCTGTGGCTTATAGACAGAAAAGTCCGGGAAATGTCTACAAAACATGGGTTACACCCATTTTCATGATACCGCTCTGGATTTTGGTCGTTATTCGATGGCAGCAACCATTTTGACCTGCCTCCTATGTGAAAAATGTCTCTTATAGGACGATACTAGACCCTATCTTTCGGATGGTGTCTCTTTCTGCGATTAAAAATACCCCGGCGCTGCACATCAGGCAGTCCGGGGTTTGTTGTTTCTCTTTTATTCCGCTTCGGCAAAAACCTGTTCTACCTTCGGGATCAGCTCATCCCAATCCGCGTCCATCGTTTTATTCACGGTGACAAAGTCGTTGACGCCGAAAATATTGTCTACCCCGTCCAGCTGCAGCAGAGCCTGCGCCAACGCGTGGTCCGTGTCGTCTCCCTGCTTCAGGGAGGTACTCTTTTCAAATAAATTTTGGTTGGCGGTGAATTTCATCGCATTCGGATTCGGGGTCGGTTCTGCACGTACTTCAATAGCCATAATGGTTCTCCTTTCAATTGCATGCAAATTAATAATTGTAATCTTTTTTATATAATAACACTTTTTATAACGGATATTAAATAAGAATGTTGGATTGCCCTTACTTCTTGTACAAGGCTGTTATAAAAGAACAGGGACGACAACCGTTCCGAATACTTCTCTATCATTCGCAGCATATTCCAGCTCCGCTGGTTAACATACTACTTTGTTCCTGAATACGGGCAGGGCTAAATAAGACTCCTTCCAGCTCCATATTCTACTGCAAGTTCAGCATTTTCGGACACTCCTTTCCATTCACCTCTTAGTTATATTGTAACAAAGTATTTTTCTCATCTTCCATGACGAAAAGAGTTATTGTAAAATCATGTTGCACTATAACTTCATAGACCGTAAGCATGGGTAGAAGCTGAGGTGCTGCTCGGGGAAAGCGCTAGCCTGCAACGAATGCCTCTTTGCTTCGGGTAAAAAAGTATTTTCATGTGTAGAACACAAAATATAGATAGCATCACGCTCGTGCTTGGTGAACTATACGCATAACATCATTTGCTAGATAACGACTAAGGAGATGCGTAAGCTAAACCCATTTAAATGAAAATTCCTATAATCAATAACTTTAGATTGAGTAAAAGAACAAACAAAAAGTCACAGAAAAAGTGAGAAAACGGTAAATTTCGTATACTAATTCGGTATGGATTTTGTAAGGTATTCATTGATGTCATAGTAACTGTCACTCCATACGGGCCAATAGGAGCAGTTGCCACTGCTCCTGAAATATGGACTACTCCAATACTTACAGGATTAATTCAGCTATACAAGGATTTAATACTTCTGTCTACACTCCTATTATAGCAATAGCATGGATACCAAGTAGCCCCATTATTAAAAAAAGAAGTTGTATAAAAACTAATATAATTATAGGTTCACCTACAAAAGTTAAGAATAATTGCTGAATTAGTTGATTGATTTCGTTTCAATTAAACTGTTTGTAAATAGTGCTAATGATAAGAAAAGCACCATGAATTTTTGCAGATTATATTATGAACTTTCTGAGATATGTTTAATGCTGATATGTTGACGAACAACGTCAAGAAATAGGAAGTGAATGAACTTTTCTGGATATACTTTACCTAAGCCACTTACATTTAATAGTTCATTAACTCTGTGATCAAAACGACCAGCATGAACCACTGTTCGCATCCCTTCTAATAAATTAGAACCTCAACTTGGAGTCAAATAGAGATACAGCGCTGATAATGTTGGGGATTGGCAATCACTTAGCAGCGATTGCCTCTACTTTTTCATTGGACGACATAGAACCATCCTCTCGCTCAAAATAAGTCGCATTTCTTTTCAAGAGTCCCTATCTGGATTATGTGCAGCCAAGTAAGAGAATCACTGTTTCCAACGCCTCATCGTTGATGATTCCACACTTAAGAGCGAATTAACCGCCCATGGAGACGAGTGAGACCGATTCTCTCCTATCCCTAGTTTCCTTTGGATAGTATACCCGGCTATGGGTGAGACAGGCAACGCTGTCAGCAATCGATCATTTGAAAATAGCATTAACATTATTAATACGAAAATTTAAAAATTTTCGGCCCTATTCATATATTGGATAGCTTTACTATTTTGCTTACAATAAAAAACAAATAAACACTTAGGCCCTCTCTCAGTTTAAAAAAAGGAAAGAACATGAAATAAGGAGAGATGAATATGGGATTAAATATAAGAAACAAAGCATCTCTTGAACATGATCTTGTTATTATTTATGACGATCTCTATACTCATATGAGTTATATTACTGGTTTGGGCGCCCAAGCTACAAAAGATAAGATTAATGCCATGATAAACCTCGGTAAAGGGATTGTCTCTACCTGCATTACAGAGAAAAAAGCAAAGGAACTGCATTTACCTTTGATGTACCAGGAAAGTTCAAGCTCTGTTATTT
This sequence comes from Salibacterium aidingense DSM 18341, assembly GCF_000429685.1. Classification (GTDB taxonomy): domain Bacteria; phylum Bacillota; class Bacilli; order Bacillales; family Marinococcaceae; genus Salibacterium; species Salibacterium aidingense. The sequence goes on along the minus strand of NZ_AUCI01000015.1, from coordinate 76,224 downwards.
CAAATGCTGCTGTTTCTATTGATTATAAAGACACCAGTACTGGAATATCCGCTTCCGAAAGATCACAAACCATAAAGAGTCTGCATGCTTCTTCCAATCCTGAAGATTTTAAAAAACCCGGACACGTTTTCCCTCTAATCAGCTGTGAGAAAAATCTTCCGGACCGTCCTGGCATTGCCGAAACATCCATTGAATTGTTCAAACCTTTTATTGAGAACCCGGTTACGTATGTGTGCGAAATTTTAAATGAACACGGGCACGTTTCCTCTATTCATGAGGTTCAAAAAACAGCCAGCCAGAATCATATGAAAATTTTTAAAATGAGTCAGATTGTCACCAGTTATCTAAAACGAAAAAAATGGTTAGACGTTGTCGACACGAATCAAGTCTACGTGGGAGATACGCCTTTAACCATTTTCAACGTCAAAAATCATCTGTATCCTTCCCAGTTTATAGTTTATATTAATGCAGATCACGCAGATCACGCTATATTAAATAATGTGACGTTCCATGATGAATGCATGTGTGGAGATGTCATCGAATTGCACCATCAATGTTGGTGCCCGAAACATTTAAGAGAATACATGCTGGATATGTTAAAAGGAGAACTAGATGGTATCGTATATCAAAGATATAATAATGATGAATTATCTTCTATTTCTTCTCTGTATAAAGCCATTATCGGTGAACAGATAAAAGAACTGGTCAAAGAAGAACTAAATAATACCACGATGAACAGAACATCTCTTTCCGTATGAAAAATCCAATATGAGCCACAGTAAAAATAAAAAAGGAAGGATTCAGACTCCTTCCTTTTTTTTATTCACTTAACCTTCTCCTCATCCTCCCCGAAGGGAGCTGTTTCCGTTTAGGATCGGCTGTCTTCAAAAAATCCCAAATGCTTAAGGAGGTCGATAAATTTGTGCAACGTTTCCTTTTGATATTCAACGAGGTCTTCTTCGGCAAAGGTATAAAAACCCTTTTTTGTTTTCATTCCGATATGGCCGGATTCCATCTTATCCTTAATCGACTTGGGAGGTGTAAAACGTTTGTCATGCAGGGAATCTTCCAGATAATTACCGGCATGATACAGGGTATCAGCCCCTCCCCAGTCTATGAATTCCAGCAGGCCTAATATGGCAAACCGAATACCGAAACCATACCGGGATGCCATGTCGATATCTTCTACGGAAGCCACATTATTTTCCACTAATCTGGCTGCTTCATTCATGGCCAGCGCCTGGATTCTCGGTACGATAAAACCTGGAGAAGGACTGCATTCAACGGGAACCTTCCCTATACGCTCCAGTATCTGCATCATTTTTTTCAATGCAGCGGGGCTTGTTTTTTCCCCGGGGCTGACTTCGACCAAGGGAATAAGATACGCTGGGTTTAACCAGTGTGTATTCATAAATCCTTCTTTGTCCAGTGCGAATTCGGCCACATCATTTACGGAAAATGAGGACGTCGTTGAAGCGGTTAAAGCCTCTTTCGGCAGTAGCGGGCAGATGCGGTGAAACACCTGCTTTTTGACATCCAGCTTTTCAGGAACAGCTTCAAATAAAACAAAAACCTGTTCCCATATCACATCCGGTCTTTCGATCGGGGATATTTTAATATTATTTATGACCTGCTCCCTGACTGTTTCCGATACAACATTACCGCCTATTAAAATGTCAAGCTGCCCTTCAATCTCACGAAAGGCATTCGACTGCAGGATCAGGAATTCTTCGTTTGTTCTGTCTTTCACATCCAGCAGTAACACCTCATATCCTTGGCAGGCAAACGTTAACGCAATGCCCCTGCCCATTCGGCCTGCTCCTGCAATGACAACGATCTCTTTATTGAACTTCATATTTTTTTATTCCCTTTTTTACTATTTCTTTCAGCTGCTGCGGGGATAAATGATCTAACCCCATGTTTTCCATGGACCTGCCATTTTCACGAATATTTTCCCCTGTAATACTGGAGGCAATAGCAAGAAGTCCGGCAGCAGTCGGGACTTTAAGCTTCAGCCAATCACCGAGTGAGACTAGAAACGACAGACCGCACATAATATCCTCTTTCATGTAACGGTGGGTTTCTAAATCCAGAGGTTCAAACCAATCTTCACCGTCTACAAGTTCTTCGTGAGCTCCATTTCCATACATCCATTCGACTCCCTCCGGATTATAATGATCTTCCAGAGGAAAATGGGGGGCATGGTATCCTAATGCTTCACGAATTTTCATTCTCTCCCCATCCAGGGAACGGTGCACACTTCGGATCGAAGGCTGCGTCCCTTCATCATGAATATCCCATCTATCAAAGTGTTGAATAGGGCCGGCATTCATGAGAATGAGAGGCGGATGAATAATCGGACCGGCGTTCATGAGAGCTCCATCCAAGGCATCCTGTACAGGCTCAATAGAATCAAAGGCCTCGTGTAAAACCTCAAATGCAAATTCTGATTGTTCGCTTGGAAAAACTCCGGTGGGTAATCTTGCAGCCCGTCCTGACAAGGATATCGTCTGTTCATCATATTTTCTTGCCAAATAAGGCAGCGTCCCCGTTTCTGCAAATATAACGTTGGCCTCACAACCATGTTCCGTGAGAACTTTTGACATAACATAGCTTCCAAACGTACCAGGAGGCAGAAAAATTACTTGATCGTTTTCCAGTACAGGCACAAGCTGTTCCGCCAATGAGTGCTGAGCAAAAGCCGGCAGTGGAATAACAATTAATTGTGCTCCTTGAACAACCTTTTTTATATCATCCGAAGCCAATTGCAACGATACTTCTCTTGTTCCTGCTGTATCTTTCACTTTGATCATTTGACTGTTCAACACGGATTTAAATGCATCTTTGTCTCTTCTCCATAAACGAACATAATGACCTTTTTCTACAAAATCAACAGCTGCTGCATATGCTCCATTGCCGCCCCCGAGTACTGCTATTTCCATACTTTATACCTCCTGATTATTCTGAATATTTTTCAATCAATTCATACAGCTTTTCCTGGTATTCATCTCCCGGCAGACCTTCTGCATTGGCATCTTCTACTGCCAGGCCCTGCATCTCTTCCAACGCCTCATCCCATTTCTGCTTTTCTTCTTCCGATAATGAGACCACTTCTAAGTCTTCCGTTTCCTTACTCCATTCCATGGCCTCTTTGACGTGCTCATCTAAATATTGTCCTGTAAATATACTCATTTCATGGTTTAAGTCATCGATGACGTCTTTCACATAATCAGGAAGACTATTCCACGTATCCTGGTTCATAATGGCAACGAAAGAAGTGACAGTTAAGGGATAATCGGTCACATATTTCACCATTTCCGCTAATTTAAAATCTTTCAATACTTCTCTTGAAGAAACATTGCCTTCAATCACCCCAGTCTGTAGACCTTCCGGAACTTCAGCCTGCGATAAGCCGACAGGGGCTGCCCCCAGCTTTTCCATCACCGGTGTAGAGCCGCCGGAAATTCTCAGCTGTTTCCCAGATAATTCCTCTAACGATGAAATACGATCTTTGCTTTGGATATATGCAGGTTCTGTGGCAAAAGAGGTAATCAACTTAAAATCGTCAAGAGCCACTGGTTCAAACTCACTGATCAAATCGTTCAAGACCTGGCTGGATACTTGTGAATTAGGATAATCAGAAGGCATTTCCGATATTTCCAACAATGGAAACCGACCGGGTTCATAAGTAGTAGCAGTAAGTCCTATGTCAGCCGTCTCGTTTTCCACCCCGTCAAACATGTTATTTGCTTCTAGCAGTGATCCTCCAAAAAACAATTCTACTTCGACCTGCCCGTCCGTCCTTTTTTCTAATTCTTCCGACCATTTTTTCATTTGAACCGCGGGAAACGTGCTCTCCGGAGCAAAAAAAGCATAGGAAAGCGTAATTGTTTCTCCATTTTTCCCTTCATCGGAATTTCCACTTTCCGTATTTTCATTGGAACTCCCTGATTGATTACCTCCGCAGGCCGTGACCACCGTGATAACGCCGATCATTAAACAAAGAAAAACAAAGCGCGCTGCGTTTTCCCTTAATTTCCCCTTCATACCATTTCACCGTTCCTCTCTCAATTAATGGTGAAGCAATGCAACATTCCGTCGTTTGTCTGTTTGTCAGGCGCTGTTATTCTATTTACACAAATATTAATACAATTTGCGGGAATAAAATAAGCAGTCCGATAAAAACAACATACGTCAGTAAGAAGTACGCTGTTCCTTTAAAAATCGTTGTAACAGGTGTGTTCGGAGTTATACCCTGTACGACAAATGCATTTATTCCGACAGGCGGTGTAATGGCACCCATGCTGGTAACAATACAGAGAACAACAGCAAACCACACAGGATCATACCCCAGAGCCATAACTGTAGGGTGAAATATGGGAATAGAGATAATTAAAAACCCAAGGGCATCCATAATGGAACCGCCAATAACAAAAATCAGCAGCACAGCAATTAATATCATTGAAGAAGGGACAGGCAGCTGCCCGACCCATTCAGCCACTGCAAACGGTAGCCTGGTAATAGTCAGAAAACGACCAAATACCATGGCGGCCACTACTAAGGTCAATACCATCGCAGCGGATTTTAAAGCACCTGCGACAGCCACCTGAAATTTATTCCATGTCAACTTTCTCATGACAAGAGACAGAACAATGGCTCCGAAAGCCCCGAATGCCCCGGATTCTGTGGGAGTAAACCACCCTGCATACAAACCACCGATAACAAAAATAAACAACAGAAAAATCGGAATAATATCTTTTAGTGATTTTATCCGCTCTTTCATCGTCGAACGGTCTCCTGCTGGACCATAATGAGGATGGATTTTGCATATATATACTATAGTAAGTATTAATAAAATGGTTAATAAGATACCCGGGACAATACTTGCAATGAATAGATCCCTAACCGATTGTTCCATTTGCAAAGCCAAGACTATGAGAACTGTGCTGGGAGGGATAATAATACCAAGTGTTCCCCCTGTCGCTATACTTCCTGTGCTCAACGCCTTATCATATTGGTATTTGTTTAACTCCGGCATGGACATGGTAGCCATCGTCGCAGCCGTGGCAGAATTCGAGCCGCTGATCGAAGCAAAACCAGAGCTCGCCAATATCGTTGTGCTGGCCATTCCGCCGCGGAAATGACCAATCCATTTATAAGCCGAATCAAACAGCTTTTCTGTAATACCCGTTCGAAAGATAATTTCTCCCATGAAAATATACAAAGGAACAACACTTAATGAGTAACTCGAAAACTGATTCCACAAGTCAGCACTTAAAAGGTTGTATGCAGCACCGGGAGAAGCAAAAATCAGCACACCGGTAAATCCTACAATAAACATGGCAAAGCTGATAGGCATTCTTAAAAACATTAAAAGAAACAAAATAAGAATACCTAATAAAGCTAACGTGTTCGCATCCATTATGCTTCTCCTTTCCAAACCAGGATGGTTTCTTTTATAAGTACCAGCACCAGCCCTATAAACCCAATGGAACAAAAAAGAACAACAGGATAAAACGGAATCCGCATCGTTTCAGAGATTATTCCGTCATTCATTAAGTCAAGTCCATGTAATACAATCTGCCATCCGGCGATAATGAAAAATATAATACTTACTGCATTCACCAATATATGGACGATTCTTTTTATAAATAAGGGGAATTTTTTATGGACTAAATCAATATAAACATGTTTTTTATGCAACTGGGTATATCCCAGTGAAAAAATAATAATTACAGCACTCAGCCAGCCTACAATTTCTACGGTGCCTGAAACAGGATCTGAATATAATCTTTTTATCGCGTTAAACACGATCAACACCATCATGGATAAAAGGGAAATCCCGGCCAAAACGGCCGAGCCTTGATTGATCCGGTCTATTATTTTAAAAAATGTATTAGACTTCTCCTTTTTCACTGTCGAATTGTCCTCAGGAACAGGAGATGGATTATCTTTTAATGATGCAGATTGAAAATTGTCCATTGTTTCATCTCCTGTATTATTAGCTTTCTTCATTATATTTCTCAATCAAATCTTTCATTTTTTCAAAGTATTTTTCTGCAGGCAGTCCTTGCTCCTGTGTTTCTTCCACAAAATCCTTCTGCATTTGACTTAATTTCTCATCCCATAATTGTTTCTGCGACTCGGATAGTTCTACAATTTCAAGATCATGATTTTCCTTGCTCCATTCCATGGCCTCTTTGACGTGCTCATCTAAATAGTTCCCTGTGAATTCCGTCATCTCATCGTTTAACTCATTGATTACGTTCTTCACATCCTCGGGCAGACTTTCCCACTTATCCTGGTTCATCACTGCTGTGAAAGTATTTAACGCGAGAGGATAATCGGTTGTGTAGCCTACCATTTCCGCTAACTTTGAATCTTTTAAAATTTCTCTTGATGATACATAACCATCTACCACACCCGTTTGCAGCGCTTCCGGAACCTCTGCCTGCGACATCCCAACCGGAGCTGCTCCAAGTTCTTCCATGATCGGGGTTAACGCTCCGGCAATGCGAAGTTGTTTTCCTTCCAAATCCTCTAAGGAGCTGATTGGTTCTTTACTTTGAATATAAGATGGTTCCGTCGTGAACGTCGTGATTATCTTAAAATTTTCCAACGCTTTTGGCGGGTATTCTTCTATGAGATCTGCCACGACATCACTTGCAGCGGTTGCATTTTTATAACCGGAAGGCATATCAGAAATAGCTAACAATGGGAAACGACCGGGTTCGTAGGACGTCGCTGTTAAACCGATATCGGCTGTACCGCTTTCCACACCATCAAACATATTATTTGCCTCGAGCAGAGACCCGCCTGGAAAAAGTTCTACTTCAACTTTTCCATCCGTACGTTCTTCCAACTGTTTTTTCCACTCTTCCATTTGGACTGCTGGGAAAGTATTTGCAGGCGCAAAAAAAGCATATGATAATTTAATAGTTTCCCCTTGTTCTGCTTCCTCGCTCCCCCCTGCTTCTGTATTATCTCCGCCACACGCACTCATAAAGGAAACAACAGCGGTTATCATTATAATTAACCAAATTTTTTTCACATATTTCACCCTTTAATTTGAAAATAGATTACTGTTTTTCTAAAAGGAAAAAGGGACGGCCTATAGAGGCTTCCAGGCGGAAATACCGATCCAGACCTGCAGTGCGGAAAGCATGAGTCATATTAGTGATCGTTTGTAAGTCTGGAACATTGTAAAGAAAACAGGCATGCCAATTGGCTGGACCTGCTTGTCCCGCTGTTAAAATATCCCTGTCAAACGTTGCTAACAATTCTGATCCATTACTTTTCCATTCTTCAAGCACTGAATTAAGCTGTGGTAAAATGTCACTCTCTTTCTGCTCCTGTGTTGTATCAAACCATCCTATAGATTCAAATGTTATAAATACTCTTAAAGGACTTGTTACCTTTGGTGCATCGTGTTTAATTTCTCCCATATTGCTCATCTCCTTTTAAAAAATAATTGTACAAATGCTTTTAACGCATTTGTAAGCCGCCGTTAATATCAAACGTCGCACCTGTAATGAAACCCGCTGCCTCAGAGGCAATATATGAAGCCATTTCTGCAATTTCTTCTGATTCTCCAAAACGTTTTACTGGAATACCTTCTTTCATCTTTTTTAGTTTTCCGGGGTCGATATGGTCCATCTCAGGTGTATTGATAGCTGCCGGAGCAATCGCATTAACAGTTATACCCTGCTCAGCAAGAGAGCGTGCAAGAACCTTTGTTACTACCAGCTGTCCTGCCTTTGAAGCACAGTAATGGGCTCCGGAAGTCAACGGTCCGGCCTGCCCGCCAAAGGAAGAAATGTTAATGATTCGTCCTCTTTGCTGTTTTTTCATCGTCTCCATAACCGCTTGGGAATAAAAGAATGTACCTCCCAGATTAACTGATAAAATCGTGTCCCATTCCTCTTTTGTCACATATTCTACTGCGGTTTCTTTTCTAATTCCTGCGTTATTAACTAAAACGTCTATATGATTCCATTTCTCTAATACAGTGTTAACACTATGATTAATAGCATCATTGTCTGCAATATCAACTTCCAGGAATAAGCAACTCGAACTATTGATATCTTTAAAAAATTCTGATTCTTTTACTTCTTTAAGAGCTTCTCTGTTTTTGTCTATCAACACAACACGGAGGCCGTCTGATAGAAATCTTTTGGCAATGGCAAGACCAATGCCTTGCGCCGCCCCAGTAACAATAGCTACCCGTGGGTCTGTTTTTTTCACAGTACTTACCTCCTCACGTTTAACGATTAGTGCGACTTTAATAATATCAAGTCCGGAGTCTGTGTTGTTTTACATGGTTTCTGTCTTTTCGGGAAGCTCTCTTAATTTTCCTCGGAAGAAAAGCAGCGGTTCTCCTTTTTCATCGTATTCCACATGATTAACCCGACCTGTAATAATGTAGTGATCTCCCCCTTCATGTACCGCTTCTACTTCACACTGAATCGAAGCCAAGTTATTCTCTAAGACGGGGATGCCGTCCTCGGACAGGGAATAGGAGCAGCCGTCGAATTTATCATCTGTTTTTTTGGCAAAACGCCAGCAATCCCTATCCTGTTTCTTATTTAGAATATTTACGACAAAGGGATGATCTTCTTCAAAAGCTTCCATACTGCTGGATTTTTTATCGATACAGACAAGGATTAGCGGCGGGTCTAAGGAAAGAGAAGAGAATGCATTTGCTGTTAAACCAATCAATTTATTGTTATTTTTGGTTGTTATAACCGTTACACCTGTAGCAAAGTGGCCAAGAGTGTTTCTAAACTCTTTAAAATCCATCATTTTCCTCCTTTAGATACGTAATGTAATAACGACACCCTGTTTTCATAATTTACCGAGCATTAATAGAATCTGCAGTGAGAGCTGAATTTCAAAACGGTCATTGGAGTTGGATAAATCAAGATTAAGAAGTTCTTCAACTTTTTGTACCCGGTATCGCATCCCGCTTATGGAAATCGACATTTCACGGGCGGTTTTATGCAGATTAAATTCATGCTGGGAATAATAAAATAATGTTTTTAACAATTCAGAACTTTTCATCTCATCATAGGACAAAACCGCATGAAGCTTATCTTCTGCAAATTGCTCTAACTCTTCAGGTTCCCTTGCATAGAGAAATAATGATAAATGACCTAATTCATTTGCTAGAATTACTTGAGAAAAAGAAGACTTTTTCTTAGCTAGTTCTGCTGCTTGTTTTGCTTCTTTTGCTCTATTATGAAAATCTGTAAACTTTTTCGTTTCTGTGCTGATTCCGATATATACCTGTGATTCTTTCCCATTGATCTTTTTTAATATTTTTTCTCCAAACATTTTTATTGTAGTATTTCTATTTTCAATAAACTCTTTGGTGATAACAGCTTGAATTTTGTTCCATTTTGTTAAGATCAGCATATTCGGACCATATTCATTCTGGCCTTGATAAAAATTGTTTAATTGATTTCGTATATTCAGGAGCTGTTCATTATCAACAGGCACATCTTCCCGCTCATTTGTATCGTCAATTTCTATGTGAAGAACATAGTGTTCTTTTGTTAGATCATAGCCAAGGTACGAAAATTGATTATAAATCTCCTGCACATTTGTATCTTTGCTGTGCAGCAATTTCTCTAACAGTTCCCCCTTTAGTCGTTGTTCCGTCTCAAGAGCTATTCTTTCATTTTGGATTTGAAGAGATGCCACGGTTGCTGTACGTTTCAGCAAATCTTGATAAAATGAATCGCTTTTTTGATTTAAAGCTATGGTTAAATAACCTTTCGTTTGTTGTCTTACACAGATAGGTGTTGTAACAAGTTTAATGGTATGGTTAGGAATATCCGTTTCTACAATGTCATTGTTAACGGTGGAATTTTCATAACCTGACCAGGTGTTCTGTGCTGTCATAACCTTTTTGATTCCTGGTGTTTTTCTATAGAAAGCAATTTCCTTGAAATGTTTGTCTTCTATAAGAACTTGAGATTGAATGCTTTCCCCTAATATCTCAGCAAAGGCCGGCAGTCCTTTTTCCTCCAGCAAAGCCTGATTCAACTTACTGCTTAGTGAATATCCGATCTCAAGACGTTCTTTTTGTTGTTCCAGCTTTTGATACATCTTATCCAACTCACCTGACATATCATCATCTTCGAAGTAGAACAGCTCCTCTTGAATCTCTTCCCCCCATTCTTCCAAGGTCTTTCCTACATAGCTGCAGTAATCATCGCCTTTGCCTTTACATTTAATTTCTTTGAAAAAAATGCTTTTTCCCATGCAGGCGCTTGTATAACCACTTGCATACCCTACCAGATAATAGCAGACTGCTTCATTGTGTGTGGAGAAATAATGCAGATGCTGTTTCGCTTCATACGAGTCTATCCAGTACCCCGACACGTTGAATTTTCCCTTTTGCATATCAACATCAAAATGTTCCGGATAAGAAAACACTCTTCCTGTTAAATGATGCAGTTTAGAGCCTGCGGTCAACCAATCAATTTCACTTTTCCAGTTAATTTTTTCATTTAACATCCTTGCTTCGTGTTCCCCGCATTTATAACCGTATCTTAGTAAAAACCTCTTTGCACGTTCCACTCCCAGTGCTGTAATTAAATCTTTTCTCAACATCCCCCATGCTTCAGCACTGGTCATAATTAATTCAAGGTCTTTCCAATTTTCACCAGTTCTTTCCGAAACATTAATTAAGTGATTTAAGGTAAAATCGCTGGCTTTAATATTCAAACGGTTCACCCTCATTACTTCTGACTATTATGGTTATGTTGACATTCGTCCACAAAATAACAAAGGCTTCTTTTTACTCCCCCTTTACCAAATGAGACAAATAACTTATTGGAATCAGGGTCACTCCAATTCTGCAGAAACTTTAAATACTGAATAATGGCCGTGCGGCGCTGAATAATATCCTTCAGTCCATGGTCAAAAAACCAATTATCAATGACATTAAATACGCCGCGGTTTATCGTGTAATTTTCGGTGCACCAGTCTACAAATTTTTTATCTGGTAAATGTATAATATCAAACGTAAAACTGCTGATTTCATCTTTTACGTCTATCATAAGTGAGTTCCTCCATACATTTAACCTGCTTATTTTTGTACTGTGATTTTTTTCTGCTGATTCTGAAAAGCAGGCATCACTTGTTGACTGAATAAATCCTGCGTACGTACCGTCTTCCAGTGTTCCATCCCTGCATATGTGCACAATACCGCAATTTCCGACAAGTCAGGGCAGGCTTCAATAAGGTTTGCCACTTTCTCTTTTATTTCGCCCGGCGAACCGACCCATACATATTCGTCTTCCAACAATTTTTTATATGGAATATCCAGAAGAGACTCCAATGCGCCGCTTGCATAAAAACCAAAGTCTTTATTGACGAGCTCTTCTTTTGGAGGCAGGTCTTTCATCGGGGCCACATTGCCCTTCATAAACTGCATAATATAAGGTTCTGCTTCCTCTCTTGCTCTTTCACCGTCATCATCTAAATACATTGCCTGCACGAAAACAATATCAGGCGTATTTCCATGTTTTTCACAGGACTCCCGGTAAATCTCCAACTGCCCCAGTACATGATCGAGCGGAAGCATTGGTGTAATCAAAACGCCCCATCCCTTTTTTCCTGCTAACTCATAATTATGATTGCTTGCGCCTCCCGTAAAAATCCTTGGTTTTTTTGTCGGTCTTGGAACCACGCTTACGTTATCAACAGCATAGTACTTTCCGCTGTAGGAAAACACTTCTTCTTCCATAGCCTTTTCAATAATTTCAAGGGACTCGACAAAACGCCCGCGGGATTCTTCCAGGGGAATTGACGCCTTGGGAAACACCCAAGCATGACCGCGGCCTACAGCAAATTCAAACCTGCCTCCTGTTAAAATGTCTGTAGCAGCAGCCTGACCAGCAAATACCATCGGGTTATGCAAAGGTAAAACATGTGAGCAGGTGCGGAAACGTATATTATCTGTGCGTTGCGCTGCTGCTGCGTAAAGGGCCATTGGATGAGAGGAAATTGAAAATTCCTCAAACCAATGGTGTTCCAATGTATTAAAAGTACTGAAACCGCGTTTATCTGCATTTTCTATCTGCTCCAGGGTTTCTTGATAAATTTGCGAATGATCCTTTCGTCGTTGAGGCGGGTTTTGCATCTCTACATAAATTCCAAAATTCATTTTGTACGCCCTCCTATTTCAAATGTTTAGAATATTTCGTTGTAATTTATATAATAATGAATTTTGGAATTTGTCACAATATACGCATAAGTCTAAAACTTATAAATTTTTAAACCTTTTAATACTAAACTCGTATCCCTTCTGCTGTCACTCCAATTTATTTCTGTTCATTTTCAACGACAACGGAAATTCCCTGGCCTACACCGATACACATAGCAGCCAGTCCCAGGTGTACTCCCTGCTTTTTCATTTCGTGAATTAAACCTGTTAAAATTTTGGCGCCACTAGCTCCCAGAGGATGGCCGTAGGCAATGGCGCCGCCGTTTACATTCACAATATTCTGGTCCAGGCCAAGTGCACGGATACAAGCAATAGACTGAGAGGCAAAGGCTTCATTAAGTTCAACTAGCTCAATATCCTCGGTTTTGAGTCCTAGACGCTGCATCACTTTCCTGGTGGAATAAATAGGAGCAACACCCATTATTGCCGGCTCAACACCTGCTGTCGCAGACGCTTTAAAAGATACGAGTGGTTCCATGCCAAGAGCATCAGCACGCTCCCGACTCATCATCAGCAGAGCTGATGCTCCATCGTTAACACCGGACGCATTCCCGGCCGTAATGGTTCCATCTTGAAAGAGCGGCTTCAGCCTGCTCAGTTTGTCAAGAGTAGTCTTCGGACGCGGATGTTCATCTGTTGTAATGATTGTTTCGTCTCCTTTTTTATCTTTGATAGTAACCGGAATCAATTCATTGTCCAGCCTTCCCGTTTCCATCGCTTGTTTGGCCCGTGTTTGACTTTCCAGGGCAAACGCATCCTGGACCTCCCGCGATACCTCAAATCGTTTGGCAACATTCTCTCCTGTTTCGGGCATTGAATCAGTCCCATACATGGCTTCTAACGCAGGGTTAGGAAAACGCCAGCCGATAGTTGTATCATATAGTTTCATATTTCCCCGTGGGAATTCTTTTTCCGGTTTTTTCATTACATACGGAGCCCGGGTCATACTTTCCGTACCGCCAGCGATAATAATATCTTCTTCCCCCGCCATAATCGTGCGGGCTCCCATGCTTACAGCATCCAGGCTGGATCCACATAACCTGTTGATCGTTGTGCCAGTCACGGCCTGTGGCAGCCCGGCCAAAAGCAGCGACATCCGGGCCACATTCCGATTTTCTTCCCCGGCTCCGTTCGCGTTTCCAAATATCACATCACCGATTTCGTCCGGCGGCAGATTTGGATTCCGCTTCAACAAAGCCTTGATAACAGCAGCACCAAGATCATCCGGACGGACATCTTTGAGGACTCCTTTGTATCTTCCGATCGGCGTGCGGAGTGCGTCCACGACAACTACTTCGTTCATTTCGTACTCCCCTTTTCATACAGCTTGTCACTAACACGATATGAAGCTGTCGTTTTTTCTGCTATTTCTTGAAGAGTGGCATCCCCCAGAAGGTCTGTTAAAACATAACCATCGTGTATCCAACGGAATACCGCAAGATCAGTAATAATGACATCGGCTCTTCGAGTTGATGTAATCGGATAGGTACACTCTTCCACTATCTTTGGCGATCCGTCTTTAGATACATGATTGGTTGTAATCAAAATCTTCTTTGCACCAACGAGCAGATCCATAGCACCTCCGACACCGATGATATCTTTGCCCGGGATTGCCCAATTAGCTACTCGTCCGGCGGCATCAATCTGGAGGGCACCAAGAATCGCGACATCAACATGACCGCCGCGAATCATCGCAAACGAATCAGCACTGTGAAAATACGAGGCTCCGACGGCTTCCCCTACAGGGAGCTTTCCTGCATTAACTAAAAGCGGATCGATATTTTCCTCTTCAACCGATGTCACCCCGAGCAGACCATTCTCTGTATGCAGATAATAGTTGTCTTTATCCAGATAATCTGCCACCATAGTCGGAATACCGATCCCTAAATTAATAATTGAAAAAGGTTCGAGGTCCTGCGCCGCCCGTTGAGCAATCCTTTCTTTACCTGCCACGATCCACCACTCCTTCTTTGGTTAATACATAACGGCTTTTTACCAGCGCATCCACAAACAGATGCGGGGTGGCAATGGCTTCCGGATCAAGCTCCCCTTCATCAACGATTTCATCTACTTCCGCTACCACATACGCCGCAGCTGAAGCCATTATAGGATTAAAATTCCGGGCTGTTTTGTAATAGACAAGATTTCCTTTAGTATCTGCTTTTTCAGCCCGGATTAAAGCGACATCAGCTTTCAACGGTTTCTCCAGCAAATACGTTTCTCCGTCAATATCTCGTGTCTCTTTTCCTTGCGCAAGTTCAGTACCAACTGCCGTTTTAGTATAAAATCCCCCAATACCAGCACCGCCGGCACGAATCGCTTCAGCAAAAGTTCCCTGTGGCAGCAAGTCCAGCTCCAGTTTTCCTTCGTTATACCACTTGGCAACTTCCCGATTGCTAGTGAAGTAAGAACCGACTGCTTTTTTCAGTTTCCCCTGCTGCAGCAAAATACCAAGACCTTTTCCGGTTTCACCAACGTTATTACTGATTATCGTTAAATTGGTGACATCCCAGTGGGTCAGGGCATCGATCATAGTAAGCGGGCTTCCAACGAGACCGAAGCCGCCGACCATGATCGTATCGTCACTTTTGACGTTTGCAACAGCCTGATCAACATCGATATGTTTGGGAATATTCATTCAACGCTCCTCCTTTGCCAGAAAGCTTTCGACAGCCTGCAGTATTTTCGGCTGTTCATTAAAGACAAGTTCATAGTGATTGACGGGGGTGTGAACGGTTTCTATGGATGAAACAGTATCCTGTATCGTTTGATAGGAGCCTTCGTGAAATAACGAAGGATTATTGCCCATTGAACCTTCCGCTATCACAAGCAGGGTACTACACGAGATGAAAGGGGCGGTGCTTTCCGGGTCAAAATCATAAAAACTTTCAAAATCCTGCAGAGTTTTATCATAATTTGATTTATGCTCCCAGACGTCTCCATTATGCTGCACTTCGTAGCGGGCAATCGTTTCCATGTCTTCATTCCAGGTGATATTCAACCCCATGTACAACTGTTTGGTTTTGGCAGCGTAATCATCCTCGGATTCAAACGCGGTCCGCAGGCGTTCCAGGGACGGAAGAATCAAATCGCGCTGGTAATCTTCCATTGTTCCAGCTCCATCCAATAGAATTAATTTTGACACATGCTGCAGCCGACCAGCCGCCAGAGCACAGACATATCCTCCCATGGAATACCCCATTAATATAGACCGCTCAATTTCCATGGTTTCAATTAGATCGATGACGTCATTGGCATGTGTGAATATAGATGTTTCCGGAGGAGCTGCTTCACTCTTCCCCCTTCCACGCATGTCAAGGCTGATCACTCTGTAACGGCCGGAGAGTTTTCGTTGGTAATACTGCATCTGCTTATGATGCCCGGTCAGCCCGTGGACGGCAATAATCGTCCCCTGTTCTCCCGGGGTATCACAGATATGCAGGCTTTTTCCCTTGTTGGTTGTGATTTGTTTTTCCATTGGCGTCTGCTTCCTTTCCATGTCTTAATCCACAGTATAGATCGAGTAGTTGACTTTACCCGGAAGGCGGATCCCCCTGGACACAAACAACCGTCGGTTCAGCCACTCATAAGCGAGGGCAGCTGTTTCAAATACAGGGGCGGTCCGGAAATAGTATTCGGATGGATCCACTGCTTCGTTGTTATCAAGCCGCTGCAGTACGTCTTTCGGTCCAGTCCGGATGCCCCGGTATGTCATCATGATCAAGGCATTATCTTCAGTGTTCAGCAATATTCGTACATCCTGTATAATCGTTCCGTCTTCCCTCACTGTGATCCAGTCATCGCCGCCGGGCACGACATCTGCATTGACGTTCCCGCACATCTTACCACCGGTCACCCGGATGATCCGGCGCTCTCCTATGTGGGTTTGTCCCGGCAGATAGGCACCTTCTACGGTCAATTCCATATCCGCCAGAAACGTCAAGGTAGGGGCAGCTAAATGTTCCATACATGTCACGTCTCCTTTCTTCGATAGGCCGCTGTTTTGGCTTCATTCAGTTTTACGCCCAGCCCCGGCTTATCTGGGACCAGAATGCACCCATCTTTCATGACCAGCGGATCTTCAACCAGATCATCAGCCAGCCAGTCCGGGCCAAATAATTCACTTCCGTAGTCAAGGTTAAGAATCGATCCGTATGCATGAAGAGCGGCAGCGGTTCCGATCGAACTTTCCAGCGACGTGCCGCCGAAACAGGAAATTCCCGCGGCTTCGGCAATACCTGCAATTTTAACAGTGTTTTTCATACCGCCGGATTTGTGAATTTTTAACGAAAAGATGTCCGCCGCATCTGCCTGAACGATTCTCAGTGCGTCATGGAGGGACTGCATGCTTTCATCGGCCATCACCGGCACTCTTTTCATTGCGGTTAATTTCGCCATACCGGCAATATCGGCCGGCGGAAGCGGTTGTTCCAGAAATTCGATGCCTGCTTCAAAAAAAGCATCCATCCAGGTCATAGTCGTCAACCGGTCCCAGGATCCATTGGGATCGATACCCAATGCGGCATGGTTTTTGATCCCTTCAGCGATGTACACGTTACGGCGGGCATCTTCACTCGGACGTTCTTTTCCAGATTTCGTCTTGAAAGCTGTATACCTTCCGGACGATACCAGCTTCACCGCCTCGTCGACATCACCTTCCCTGGTGCCGGAAGCGAGTGCCCAACGTACAGGGATACGCGACTGACACTGTCCGCCCAGCAGTTGATGAACTGGAACATGGTAGGTTTTTCCAAGCGCATCATACAAAGCCATTTCTATTGCAGCCTTGGCGAACGTATTACCCCGGATTCTGCGGTCTACGATCTGCATCAACGCTTCGATCTCTGACGGATCCCCGCCCTGCAGCAAAGGTGTCATGTATGCATCGATCACCAGCTTCATCGTTTCCACGCTTTCTCCGTTCCACCATATGCCCGGTGTCGTCCCCTCTCCAATACCTACGGTGCCATTGGTTAATGTGACTTTTACCAGAACAAAACTCTTTGACGTTACTTTTGTGGTGGAAAACTGATGAGGGCGTTTAATGGGGACGTCGAGCAGTTCTGTTGTTATGTGTTCAATGGTAGGTTTTATCATTATAAAGTTCCTCCTATAGCTGCGTAACATAGAAAAGAGGGGACATTTTTGCCATGTCCCCATTTCCTTTTTTATTCCGGCCGCATTTCAAAGGCCAGCTCCGCTTCTTTGTGACCGCCTTTATCATGCAGGGTTGTAACCAGCTCTTCACGGACGCCTTCAGCTACATCATTTTCGAGCCACGGATCTCCTTCAAAAAAGACCTGTGTAATTAATGTCTCATATCCTTCTGCTTCAAACATTAAATGCAGGTGGGCCGGACGCATCGAATGCTGATCCATATATTCCAGAAATTCACCGGTCGGTCCTTCTGTCGGAATAGAGTACGGAATCGGGGCGATCGTTTTGACTTCAAAATCCCCGTTTTTATCGGTATAGAAATGCCCTCTTAAATTGTACGGCGGTGCATCGGAATCAAACGATGAATATTTTCGGCTATTATCGTTATGCCATAACTCTACCTTTGTGTTGGCCAGCGGCTGCCCCTTCAGGTTCTGGACGCGGCCCGAAAAATAAAGTGTCTCCCCCGGTTCATCCGCCCGCATGGTATTAACAATCGGCTTTCCGGGTGTGTTTTCGAGATACGGTGAACCTTCGATGAAAAACGGTCCCAAGAGCGACGGCTGCGTTCCCGGTTTATCTGTATACATGGCCTGCAGGACATGGGTTTCCAGAAAGACATCCGCATACAACGGAAGTTCCCCGGACCGACCTAGCCGGTCCGCCCAGTTTACAAAATTCGTATATTCCTCGTGATTCAGATTCGCCTCTTTTAAAAACGTTTTCATATGTTTGAGAAATAAACCAAAGACCTCTTCTACCCGTTCATTCTTTTTAGTTTCATTCATCACTAAAATCCTCCTTAATATTTAATAATTTGTAAATCTTTGAAATCATTTAACAAAAAATAATCAAACAAAGAAAGGTCATACTTTGTCGGCCATTATGGTAGTGCTGTGTCCTGGCTGCATTTTTGCCTTTGGATCAATGTTGACTTTTGCATGGCTTACAGCAATAGGAGCTTCACCAAAACCTGTTGCAATGAGATTTACTTTGCCTTCATACGTACAAATATCCCCAACAGCATAAATACCTGTTATATTTGTCTCCATATTTGAATTAACTACTATACTATTTTTCTCTATCTCGATCCCCCAATCTTTTATTGGACCAAGAGTTGATACAAATCCATGGTTGACTATGACATCATCAACATCGACAATTTTGCTGCTACTCCCTTTCACTTCATCGAGCACAACCTGTTCAATCTTAGTTTCTCCCCTTAACTCCGAAGGAACGTAAGGAGTCATAACATTGACGGTTGATTCCTTTAAAGAATTAACACTGTGTTCATGGGCCCGGAATTCATCTCTCCTGTGAGCTATTGTTACTTCTTTTGCTATCGGCTCAAGCATTAGAGCCCAATCGACAGCAGAGTCTCCGCCGCCAAACAATTGAACTCTTTTATCCCTGAATTTATTCAAATCATCCACAAAATAATGTAAGTTTTCGTTTTCATATTTTTCTGCAGATTCAAGTTTTAATTTTCTTGGATGAAAAGCACCATTCCCAGCTGTAATTATGATGGTTTTGGATAAGCAAGTACTTTCTTTAGTAACTAGTTTAAACAAACCATCCGGTTGCTTTTCGACCATTTGAACAGACTCATTTAGAGTAATAGACGGTTCAAACTGATTCATTTGTGTTATTAGATTGTCTACTAATTCCTGAGCTTCAATTTTAGGAAATCCTGCAACATCATAAATATATTTTTCCGGATATAGAGCAGATAATTGTCCGCCGAGCTGGGGGAGGCTTTCAATAATATTCACTGACAGTTGACGCATCCCAGCATAAAAGCCTGTAAACAGACCAGCAGGCCCGCCGCCGATAATTGTAATGTCATAAACTTCATGTTGCTGCACGATTCACCATCCTTCCGATCCAGTAAAAGTAAATATACCGATATATTCACTTATACTAATCAAGTTTTTTAACTTACGGCTGCCTGACTAGTATTTAATTGAAAGTATATTGACCATCCAACTTGCTACCCTTCTTCCTTCGTGGCTAACTCTCTGGCCTTTTCAACGAGTTCTGTAGAGGATTCACTTTGAAGGGATTCCCATTCCACATCATAAGCAGTGTTAAGAAATTTTTCTTCCTCTTCTTCAGGGAATTCTATGAACTCTACGTCATTTTCTTTTAATGTTTGTCTTTCTTCTTCAAATTGACTTTCATAATATTCCACCATATCTCGTTCATACTCTGCCGTTGCTTCCATTATTGCTTCCTGATCTTCCGAAGAAATATTGTCCCAACTGTCATTATTCATTAAGATTGTACAATTTTGTGTCCAAAAAGGCTCATCCAGCACGTATTTGGCAGAGTCTGTCCAACCATCTTTCCGCGGCCCTGTTAAACCACCGTAAACAAATCCTTCAACTTGTCCTGTTTGCAGTGCAGTATACACTTCCGATGGGTCGATCATAGAAGAAGAAATACCAAGTTCATCAAAAAATCTCGTATAGTTCGGTGTTGAACGAATCACCCTATTATTGAGGTCATCCACCGTTTCCACCGGTTCATTCAACCACAGTCTCGGTGAACCTGTAAGCCATCTTCCAATATATTTAACTCCTATTTCATTGTGTTGTTCGTCCATAAAGTCATAAAATCCACTGTTTCTTTCTTCCCAAGGTTTCAACTGTGAAAGAGGTAAGGCCCGAGAAATTGGTAAATCAGATTGATACTGCCCGATATAAGTGAAGTTAATATCGATAACATTAGAATTCATTGATTCAAATTGTTCTTCAATGGGGATAACATCAGCACCACCGCGCCAATTAATTTCCACACGGCCTTCTGTTGCGTTCTCCACACTGTTAATCCAATCTTCAATTGTTGCCGTCAAAGGGTCACCTTTTCCAAGAAAACTTACAGCATCTAATGTGACAATTTCATCGTCCGTATTACTGGATTCATCTTCTGACGCATTGGATTCAGTTGTTTCTTGATCAGTCGAATCACCACATGCTGCTAATAAAGTTATTAATAGAAGTAGTGATAAGAAGTTAAATCTGTGTATTAATTTCATTTTAATCCCCCTCATGTTGATTCAAAAAAAGTATCGCTTCTTTCTTAATCACTCCCGGTTATTTCAAGATATATTGTTACAATTTTTTAATATTTCACCTCCTTCAAAATATAAAGGAAAATATTTTAATTTTGTACAAAACTTGGAAGAAGCGTGGTTATCCAAGGGAACATGATCATTAGAACCAGACATATAACATTTAGAATAAGAAAAGGAATAACTGATTTATAGATATCTTTCATGGTAATCGATGTCTCTGACACCACGCCCTTCATAGCAAACAAGTCCATTCCAAATGGAGGGGTGATGGTAGCCATTTGCATATTAAGAAGCATTATGGCCCCAAACCAAATCGGGTGAAAACCTAAACTTTCTGAAATAGGAATAAGTAAGGGGATTGTCATCATCATGATGGATAGCGGTTCTAAAAAACATCCCAACAATAGTAAAATGATTTGAATAAAAATAAGTATTACTATAGGCTGCAATGCAGCATCACTGACAAGTCCAACGAGCGAATCTGTAACTCCGGTAAAACTCAGCAACTGACTGAACGTAGTGGAGCCAACGAGAATCATAAATATCATTGTTGTGGATGTGAAAGTTCCGGTAAGAGATTCCCAGATTTCATTCCAAGTCAAGCCCCCATAAAAATAAGCCAGAACGACCGTACCTAAAGCACCTAAAACAGCTGCTTGAGTCGGTGTTGCGATCCCAAGAACAATAACTCCTAAAAGCAAAAAGATTATCAAACCCAGAGGCAAAATATATTTCAAGGTATCTCGTATTTTTTCGGATAACGAAACTTTTTCCACATCATACGAAGGAGCGCTGTCGGGATAAAGACAACAGAAAATTATAATATAGGTGACAAACAAAACAGCCAGTATTATGCCTGGAATAATAATCGCAAATAAGAACTGGCCAACAGGAATAGAGGCTAAAGATGCAAGCAAAATTCCTAATGCTGTTGGAGGGATCATCGTTGCCAAACCGGCACCGCCCAAAATAGGGCCTAGTGTCATTTTTTTATTGTATCCTCTATTCATCATGTCCGGCACTAATAATTTTCCCAGCAAAACTGTACTCGCAACACTCGACCCGCTTAATATAGAAAACAAAGCACTGTTTCCTACTGCGATTATGCTTAACCTGCCTGGAAGTTTTCCGAACCATTTCCCCAATGCGCTGAATATCTTTTCTCCTAATCCTGTCCTAAACATAATCTCCCCCATCAAAATAAACATGGGAATTGGTAAATAGGAGAAATTGGAAATGGAAGAAGACATGTTGAGTATAAGTTGTTCCAGCCCTGCAGCCCCATTCCACATAAAGAATGCACCTATTGCGTTAACTGTCAGAAACGCAAAAGCAATGGGAAGCCCGAGCATAAACAAAAAGATACTTCCTCCAAAAATTATAATGAGCAGCCCCCACCATTCCATACCATCACCCCCTTACACCTTTGAATTTTTATATTTCTCAATTTTATTGGTAATGTTCCGCAGAAATTGTATAGTAACGAAAACAAAACTAATCGGTATAATGCCTACAATTATAAAACGGGGGAGCTGCAAAACTGCTTCAGTCATTGCACTATTTACTAAAAACTTCCAAGTGACCAGAAATCCAAAAACGGCGATAATTAATGACGTGATAAGACCAATAAAGGAGTTAATTATTTCTACCATGGTCCGCTGTTCAATGTTCAATAAGTTTAATAGGAAATCCAGTTTTATATGCTCTTCCCGCTTTAACACGAAAGCTACTCCCAGAAACGGAATAAATAATAACAAGTACTCTGTAACTTCAAAAACCCAGGAAAATGAATAATTCAAAGTGCTCAAAGCAATGATATCTATTAGTATTAATACTATTATGACTATTAGTAATAATCTGCCAACAGATGCCATAATATCTATCAATAAATCAAAAGCCTTCCTTATTGTTGAGGTCAAGGGCATCAGCCCCCCTTCTTTTAAATCAATGAGCTTCCTCGAAATAATTCTCTTTTAGATTTGTTTATAATGGGAATTTAATTCTAATTCACCGCTATATCCCACTTGCAATTCATAACAATCGCCCATTTGTAATATTTTTTTATCTGAGTAGGGAACACCTATAAATTGTAGACCTACAGGCAGGTGATTTTCCGTAAAACCACACGAAACTGATAATGACGGGAATCCCAGTATGTTTGCTAGTGGAGTTTTTCCTAAGGTGAACATATTGCTGACAGCTTGTTCCGGCGGGACAGTCCCAATTTCAAATGGTTCCTGGATATTGGTCGGACCAATTAAGGCATCCACCTCTTCCATCTGAGCCATCGTTTGATTGATAAATTGATTCCGGGAACGTTGTGCATTAATATATTCTGTTGCTGATACTTCACTGCCAAAATCAAAACGATATCTTAAGTCGTCTCCATACAAATCACCATATTTTTTTAACAATGGTTCGTGATAGGCCTTCACTTCTGATTGAGCGATAATCTTTAAAGCGTTGAGACCCTCATCAAGTAATGGGAGTTTAATGGGGATCAATTCAGCCCCAAGAGCTTCCAATTGATGAAAAGCTGTATCTATAACCTTTTTAACTTCATGTTTAATTCCGTCATACATATAGCTTTCATTGAACCCGATTTTCATACCTTTTAACGTGTGCAATGAATCCTTCTCCCCAAAAGATAATGCAGGTGATTCATTCTTTTTCATAGCATCAAACATTATTGCTGCATCTTTTACCGTTCTAGTCATGGGACCAATATGATCAAGTGACCAGCTGAATGTAAAACACCCTATTCTGCTTATAAGGTCATATGTTGGTTTAAATCCAACAATTCCACACATAGCTGCAGGTAGACGTACGGATCCTGCTGTGTCTGTGCCAACAGCTCCAAAAGCCATTCCAGAAGCAGTCGCAGCAGCAGAGCCGCCGCTGGAACCTCCTGGAATTCTTTTTATATTCCAAGGATTTTTTACATTTCCGAAACACTTGTTTTCTGAGGTTGCACCCATTGCAAATTCATGAAGATTTGCTTTTCCAATGACGATCGCCCCTGCCGCTTTCAACTTCTTTATAGATTCCGCATCTTCATCAGGGATCCAATCACTAAATATTCTTGACCCACCTGTAGTCAGCATTCCTTCAGTCTGCAGGATATCTTTCACCACAATAGGAATCCCATGCATAGGTCCAAGATAATAACCGGATTGAATATCCTGTTCCGCTTTTTCTGCCTCAGCAAGGGCCTTTTCTTCTGCCACGGTAATCAATGCGTTAATTGTTGGATTATAATCTTTTATCCTTTTGAGTGTTGATGCGGTTACTTCAACGGGAGATAGTTCCTTGTTTTTCATCTTCGAACTGACGCATTCTATTGTTTGAAATAAAAGTTCGCTCAATTCTTGACCTCCCTTGTTACATTTTCAAGGGAAAACGAAAACATTGGGGCAGTTATAAACATATAGATATCGTTTTCGTCTAGTTTACTTTTTAAAAATTCCTCTAACTGCATATGATTTACCCCCTTTTGATAAAAATTACTTATTTAACTTAGCATTATATCCCCTTCACTTCTGCAAAATTACCTTTAATGCACGTAATGCATTTTCTCCTGCAGCTTTTTGGATATCAGTTTTTATATAATTATTTTTCACAAGCCATTTGACCATGTTAATCATGGCTTCCGACGGATTTTCCAATCCGTTAACATAGTCACTTTCCTCAAATGATTCTCCTTGATGGGAATCCGATAAACGTAAGCGATTGTCAAATTCTTGTTGGAGAGCTGTATGATCGCCGTAAAATGTGTCTGGACCCAGACCGATATGATCAATCCCTACAAGTTCATAAATATACTCAAAATGTTCCATTACAGATTCTATGGAGTGATCTGGGTGGGTGTGGGTTAATGTTGTGTTGGGCGCTGCACACATACCGATCACCCCGCCTTTTTTTGCGCACGCTTTTAATACTTCATCTGGTTTCATCCGAGGAGTCTGCCACAAAGCCCTTGCACCTGCATGAGTAATAAAGACCGGGTCCTGACTGCATTCAATTACATCCAAGCTTGTTTGATCGTGACAATGAGAAATATCAATCGCCATACCCAAGGTATTCATTCTTTCAATGACACGGCGACCGAAGTTCGTCAATCCACCATCGTTTTTCTCCACTAAACCAGAGCCAAGAGTGTTCGCCTCATTGTAAGTGATTCCCATACATCTAATCCCAAGACCGTATAGAATATCTACCCGGTCCAGCTCATTTTCCAAAATATTTGCGGCTTCTAAAGATGGTAATAAAGCAACCTTTTTTAATTCTTTAGCATTAATTATGTCCTCAAAAGTTGTTGCAATATAAACAGTTCTTTGTTTAGTAATATCTGCATAACGAATACCAAGCATCTCGATTACCTCTGCCCATTTCAAACCGTTTTTCGATGAAGTTATGGTGATGCCATCCATAAAATTTTCAAACATAGCATCAATTCCGGAGTACGAAAGCCCTTCATAATGAAAAAAAGTATGCAGTTGGCTACAATACGGAACAATGTCTTCACGTTTTTCAGGTACAATAAATCCGTGGTCCCGTAACGATATGATTGAGTTCTTTTTAAATAGTTCGTTTACGCTTTGTTCCTGATCTTCGGTTAATGCTAGATCATAAGAAGGAACTCGATTTATTTTGTCTGAGAGGGAAAAAGATTGATAATCTGTTCCGCTGTTTAAATAGTTAAATGATTGATAGCCATCATATTGTTTTTCATTGAGTACTCTGTGCATCTTTTTCTTCCTTTACTTGAAACTGTTCTTTCAATGGAAATACATCCTTCCAATGCTTTGTTTTATTGTCATACCATCCTTCACTGAATAATGTGGCAAGAGATTCATTTTCTAATTCCATTGGTTCAGTGTTATCTTGAAAAGCTTTTACTTCCTTTAATAATAAGCGCCGCATTTGAATAACCGGTTTATCACTTGTTCCCAGTCTTTCAATGGAACGATCCACAATTGGTCCCATCGCTTCTGTAATTGCGTGATCTTGATTGGCAATCCCACGGATACCTGTGAAATTTCCTTCTTTTTGTAATGAGCGATCTTGTTTATAGTTATTGTCCAGATTTTGAACTTTACGCAGGTTTTTATCTACTTCCAACCCTCGACGTTCATGTTGTGCCTTCACATCAATTTCTGAAGAATGTGAAAATTGAACATCCCAACTCCATGTACTGTGATCATCCCGTGGAATAAACGCATGCCACATCCCATCTTCACCGCTGAATCGAGGCGGATACGTATAAAAAGGAAAAATATAATGAATTTCCATAAATGCATTTTCATCTTTTGTTGCGTCTCCGATGGCTACACACCGTTTTCCATAATTGGTATCCTGTATGTGCTGTTTTACAGGTGGATTTTTTACAAGCGGGTGATCCGGATCAATCCCTAAATCCGTACTTAATACTCCTTCAGCTTCTAGTTCCTGATTATCATACGATTGATGTAAAAAGGCTGCATGTACAAAATCAAGATCATTTTCCATCACCTGGGCATAGTTGCATTCCTGCCATACTCGTTCTATCAATTTATTTTTTTTCGGGAGCCCCATCCAATAAAAATCCGGAAAAGGAGGCTGTTTTTCTTCCGGTCCCATATAAGTCCAGATAATGCCGCTCACTTCTTTTGTCGGATAAGCTCTTAATTGAATTGTCTTTCTGAATTTTTCATTTTCTTCTTCGGAAGGAATTTCAGTACACTCTCCTTCCGTGTTAAATTTCCACCCGTGATAACAGCAGCGAAGCCCGCAGCCATCATTGATTCCATAATAAAGAGAGGTACCCCGGTGCGGACAACGCTCATCCACTAATCCAACATTTCCTTCTGTATCTCGAAATGCGACTAAGTTTTCACCTAATAGCTTGAGCCGCACAGGAGATCCATCGGCTTCCAGTTCGTCTGATGTTACGGCCGGGATCCAGTACCTGCGAAATAATTGCCCCATTGGTTTGTCAGCATCAGTCTCTGTAAGTAATTGATTATCTTCTTTGGATAACATAAAAAAATCCCTCCTTTTATATAATCAACCTATTCTTGAAAAAAGAGTCTATTTCTTTCGATAAAGTCCTTCTCATTACCAGGCACTTCATCTTCGTTATAGATGGCTTCTACTGGACAAACTTCTACACATGCTCCACACTCAATACAAACATCAGGGTCGATGTAGTACATATCACTTCCTTCATGAATACAGTCTACGGGACAAACCTCTACACACTCTGCAGATTTTTCGTGTTGACAAGGGGATGTAATAATGAAAGCCACGATCATCCTCTCCTTTTGAAGAAGTTCAATCATATCTTAATAAAGCTCTAAAATACTAAATACCTATGAAATTTTAACTATTATTATTTGAGTTTTTTTACAATGTCATCACAAGTATTTGATAAATGTTTAATTGTTAATTCAATCAAATTTTCAGTTTGTTTGTTTTGTATATAATCAAGCATAAGGTAATGGTCACTCTGAGCTGAATTCAAAGAATACTCAGAATCTGAGGATAAATAGATATGCATATACGGTTCAACAGTCCCCCAAACTTGCGTTAATATCTGATTAAGTTTATGAGAATTTGAATATGAATAAAGATTTAAATGGAATTTTTTATTTAATCGTTCCCAAGCTGTTTTATCTTCTAAATTTTCATCCATCTCCATGACAATTTGTCTCAAAAGATTTATATCTTTTTCTACAATATTTGGTAAAGCCCATTCAATTGCTAAAGGCTCTAACCTTTGTCTAATTTTGAAAATTTCTTCAACTTCTTCTATTGATAACTGACTTATAACAACACTCCTCCTTTCATATCTAACAAACCCTTCAACCTGAAGTTTTTTCAATGATTCTCGTACGGGCATTGTACTAACGCCCATCGTATCAGCTATTTGCCGGATAGTAACTTTCTCACCAGGGCGTAACTCTCCATTAATAATCTTATTTTTTATACGTTTATAAACTTCATCGCTCACAGTCGGAACGTTTAATATTTCACTATCCATATCAGAAAACAACTCCATCTAAATTTTTATGATTTGTGATCACATATAATTTAAAATTAAAAAGTGGTTTAAATGATTTGTGATCACAACTACTTTAAAAAAATATTACTATTTCTACAATCTAAATACAATTGCCTTGTTAAGATATCTTACATCAAAAGTGTTTATTATTTTTCAACAGTATCAAACATCCTTTTTTTACCTTTCAGTCTATTATTTATTTATGTTTTTTACCTTATCAAACAAGTCTGAAAAATGCAACCGCTTTTATATTTTTTTTTAAGACGAACGACCAACTGTAGCCTGTACTACTTCCGGTATGTATAATCAACGAAAACTGCACTTTTCCAACTCCCGATGAGTCCCCCGCTTCAATTCCACAAAGTGCCTAATCACCCCCAATAGGTATAAAAGAAAATAACTACAAAAGTTTGGAATCGTTTCTCCTCCAAAGCAATTCAAGACCAGATGTTCATGAAATAACCACTTTAAGATAGAACATTTACAACAATTCTTCCAAATAATTTATCTCAAACATACGCTTTTAGTTTCCAATTGCCGCTGGAAGGCTGCCCGAAGGTGGAAGGAATATGAGCGTCTGATCCATTTATTCGGTCCGTCTAACTCCGAAGCTTGGAAGACATCCATAGTTTTTCCAGTGGACCTTTTTCTCCTTTCACCTGGAATCTATTTTCAACACCGACATGAAACGGTGCCGTATTTTTATCATATATAACGATATAAACTCCTCCTTATTACTCAGTTTTAATAAAAACGGATAACTGCCGCTGCACAGCAGAAAGGTCCCAATCAGGACACTTAATGATACCAGCGGGGACACATCTACAAACGCTGGAAGAAGGACCGGCATTGGAATAATAAAGGAGATCAGAAAAAATATCTTCCGGCTGCGGCGGTTGGCATATTGTTTTTTCCCGCAATACGGGCAAGGTTTGCCTTGGACAAAGAAAAAAGAGTGTACCCAGGTCCACTTTTCCCCGCAGTTCTGACATGTCGGCAATAAAGGCACCTCTTTCCTCAGAGTGCTTTACATAAATTGTAACATAACTTTTATTCGACAGGTGCCTGTCACGTGTCACTATTTGTCTAAATTTCTCTTTAGTGGGGCATCCTTGCTACTGTATGGATCTTGCAGCAAGGAGGGAGACTGATGAAAAGAAAAAGCATCAATCGTATTACCCGTCGCACGAAAGGATCCAACCAGGGAAACCAGCAGCGTCCAGCAGCTCCTGCAGACAATTCATTATGGTCTCGTACGTTAGCCACGTTTAATGACTGTTCGGATTTAACTCAATCCAGTTTAAACCATAAACATATTCATTTCTTATATTTTGATCATCTGCTTGATAAAGACACCTTAAACCGGGAAGTAATGCAGCCGTTAGAGGAAATACCGGAAGAGGAGCTTTCCTCTTTTCTGCAGAACGAACAATTCGAAGAACTGCAAACCAGTGAAGACATCACAGAAAAAATTGTCCAGGGCTTTATTGCCGTCTTTCTGGAAAAAGACAAAGTATTTGTCACCAACCTTTACGGTCCGCAAACCAGAAGCGTTGAGGAGTCCGAAACGGAGTCTACCATTCTCGGCAATCATGATGCATTTATTGAATCCACATCGGTCAATCTGTCTTTGATCCGGAGACGGTTAAAAACCCCCCGGCTGAAGGTCATCACCTTATATGCCGGAGAAATATCCAGAACGGAAATTACACTCACCTATATTGAAGGCCTGGTCGATAAAGAGTTATTACAAAATGTTAAGGAACGAATTAACGATGTGGAAGTAGATGCTATTCTTGACTCTCCCATGTTCATACAGATGATCGACGATGCTCCTTATTCCTTTTTTCCACAATATTTTGATTCTGAAAGACCGGATGTCGTCATTCGTAATTTATGCAAAGGAAAAATTGCCGGGTTTGCCGCTAACAGTCCGACGGCTTTTCTGGCTCCTTCCAACTTTTTTGATTTTTTTCATTCGCCGGATGATTGGAGTCAGCGCTGGGCCATAAGTTCCGCGACCAGACTGTTAAGAATGCTGGCTTTCTTTATTACACTTACTTTTACGGCTTTTTATGTAGCCGTTACCACATATCATTACGAAATGATCCCGGAAGCATTAATTATCGGCCTGGCGGAGTCGAGAAACAAAGTGCCGTTTACGCCATTAATTGAAGCGTTATTAATGGAAATAACGATTGAACTGCTGCGGGAAGCCGGAGCCAGGCTTCCTACTAAAATTGGGCAGACGATCGGGATCGTTGGCGGTATTGTGATCGGACAATCGGCGGTGCAGGCCGGGCTTGTCAGCAATACGCTTATTATTGCGGTTGCCATTTCAGCCATTGCATCTTTCGTCATGCCGAACTACACGCTGAGCGCCGGTCTGCGGATTGCAAGGTTTGGTCTGATTCTATTAGCCGGAGCCCTGGGGAATTACGGACTCTTACTTGGCATCGTCATTTTACTTATTCATCTGAGCACCTTGAGCAGTTTATCAACGCCATATTTCAATCCTATCGCCCCCCTGCATCCGCGGGAATTGCTGCGAGCCATCTTACGTCCGCCTTACGGAAGCCAAAGCATGCGCCCCACCCAAGCGAGAACGCATAACAAAGACGATATCAAGTCCATAGGAGCGAGAAACAATGAATAATAGAAATGTGGAAAAACTGCATCCGGTGCAGCTTGTGTTTCTGGGGTTTATGCTTCAAACCACCCTGGTTGTGTTCAGTCTTCCGCGCCAGGTGGCAGAGGCGTACGGAACGAATGGCTGGATCATGCTGTTTGTTTATTCCCTTATCGTCACTCTGAATATTTACCTTTTTCAGCTGGTCTACAATAAAGGCAGCGGGGCCTCCGCTTTTTCTATTATGAATGATACATTACCTATGGTCATACGGGCTCCGATTTATATCATCATCGCTGTTTTTTTTACCTTTGATGCTGTCTTTATTTCCAAGCAGTACGTTTATTTGATTCAGCTTGTCACGTTTTCCACCACTCCTGCGATCTATTTATTATGTGCGTTTATGATAGCCGTCCTATTATTTTTGGCTCACCCGGTATATAAGATGGTTCGTATCGCTGGGGTTCTGTTTGGGCTGGCGATGGGTACGCTCGCTGTTACGGTTTTTGTATGGAATGATTTTTCTTTTTCCAGGCTGACCCCGTTTTTATTTAAAGAAGCGGCTGCTTCCTCAGACCTTATGTCAAAAATAGATATATATCTGCCATTTTTAAGCTACGAAATTTGTTTCTTTTTATTTCCCTATGTCACTGCCGGTTCCCATTTATTCCGTTCCTTTTACCTTGGCAATGCCCTAACAACCCTCATCTACGTCTATACCACCATCCTATGTTTTGGATTCTACAGCTTCGAACAAGTAAAACACATACTGTACCCCACCCTCAACGTGTTTAGTTATATCGAATTTCCGTTTTTGATAAGAATAGAAAACCTCGTTCACAGTGTGTTTCTCGTTACTGCACTGGTAACGGTAGTTTTTAATTATTGGGTCAGTACCTCTGCCTTAAAAGAAGTAATTAAAGTGAAGGGAAAATGGGTAATTCCGCTCAGCCTTATAGTCCTCTCCGTGGTGTTGACCATTCCCTACACGACGAGAGCAGAAATGGAAATAGCGTTGCAGTGGGCCGGAAGATCGCGAACCGTGCTGATGTTTTTTCTCCCGCTGCTTATGTTGTTTTTAATTTTTATTAAAAAGAAGGTGAAACGATGAAAAGGTGCTGGATGCTGATGGTCCTTATCATTCTCACAGGTTGCAGTGACCGCCACGTGATTGAGCAGGTCGGGTTTGTGAATACGCTTGGGTTTGATAAAGAGGAAAATTCGGAAGAGGATGAGATTCTTCTTACCGGAGTGGTTCCTCAAATCGCACCGGAGGCTGGAAATGACAGAGAACTGCTCACCACCATTACAAGCAGTGAAGAACAGGGAATACTCGACTTGGGGCGGCAGTCCAACCGGGAAATTGAAAATGGACAGCTGCGAAATATCCTGTTCGGATCAGAATTAGCCGAAGAGGGGATCAAAGAAAATATTATCACCATGAACCGTGATCCAATTTTTGGTACCCGTGCCCAGGTGGTGGTTGTCAATGGGCAGGCCAATCAGCTGTTAAGCCAGCCTTATACCCAGCATCCGGAAGCAAGTCAATATATCGACCGCCTCCTGAAAAAGGAAAGCCGCCTCAAAAATGTCCCCGAAACAAGAATCCATCAATTCACCAGAGATTTGTATGATGACGGGGTAGATCCGGTCACAGCAGTCATCAAACAAGGGAACGATAAAGTCGTGCTGGATGGCATCGGCTTGTTTAAAAATGATCAATATGTAGATAAAGTGGATCCTTCTGAAGCAAGAATTTTCTTTTTTTTAATCGGAAACTCTAGTTCCGGGGCGGTCAATTTAAATTTATCCCAGGAAGAAGAAAACCCGGTGGAAGCATTATTCAATGCAATTCATCACACCTCTTCCATTACAGTAAAAAATCCTTCCGATCCGGAAGCCCTGGAGATAGTCATAGAAATTAAGGTAAAAGGGGCACTGTTGGAATACGACGGCTCGTTAGATCTAGGGGATAATAAAGACCTGAATAAATTGAAATCACAGCTGGGAGCCAGCATTGAAAGACGGTGCGAAAATTTGGTGAAGCTTTTGCAGGATAACGAGGTGGACAGCGCAGGGCTTGGCAAATCGGTGCGGAACCGCCTGAGTTATAATGAATGGAAAAAATTGAACTGGCAGGAGACTTATCCGGATGTTCCCATTACCATTAAAGTGGATACGAAAATAAATAATACTGGTGTTTTCACCTAGAAAAGAAGAGGAATTTTTATATTGACCAGTATGGTCGAATGAGTATATAATGTATTCGACCAGATTGGTCTAATTTTATAAAGGAGCCGCAGAACAGTGACAGAGTTATTTGAAAACCTTGAGCCTAAAAAGAAAGAACGTATTCTAAACGCTGCATTGGAAGAGTTTGCAGAGAATGGGTATAAGAGGGCTTCGACAAATAAGATTGTAAGACAGGCCGGGATCGGAAAAGGGATGTTGTTTTATTATTTTCAAAACAAACAGGAGCTGTATCACTATTTACTCCAATACGCCATGGACATCATTATGGAGGAATATTTCCAGCGTATCGATCTCTCAGAAACAGACTTTGTGGAACGTTTAAAACAGGCAGCACAGGTAAAAATGCAGTGTTTTTCGAGACATCCCCATATTTTTAATTTTATGGGAACGTTTCTGCTGGCTTCTGAGGAACAACTGCCTGAAAACCTTCAGACCCGTTTTGAGACCCTGCAGCGGGAAGGAAATGCCAGGATATATGACAATATTGACCGCACCCTGTTCCGGGACGATATAGACGTAGAAAAAGCCTACCACCTTATCCAATGGGCGATCGAGGGCTATCAGAACCATCTTAAAAACAAATTGAAAGGAGAAAAAATGACTTCAATTGACATGTCCTATTACTGGGATGAGTTTTATGAGTATCTCGATGTGTTAAAAAAGACATTTTATGAGTAAAAGGAGGAGCGCAAATGACGGTCTTGCAAACGAAGCAGTTAACAAAAAAATTCGGCTCGTTTACTGCGCTGGACGGGGTCGATATTCAGGTCAATCAAGGGGAAGTGTACGGTTTTATCGGGCCGAACGGAGCCGGAAAATCCACAACGATACGCATTCTGCTCGGTATGATGAAAGCAACACAGGGAGAGGCAGAAATATTTGGAAAAGACGCCTGGCGTAAAGCAGTTGATATTCACCGCGATATCGCATACGTACCCGGAGATCTGAATCTTTGGCCGAATCTTACAGGCGGGGAAGTCATTGACCTGTTTGGAAAACTGCGGGGAAACATGAATCAGGAGAAACGAGAAAAACTCCTCCGTAGATTTGACCTTGATCCCGAGAAAAAATGCCGGACGTACTCGAAAGGCAACCGTCAGAAAGTGGCCCTTGTCTCTGCCTTTGCAACAGACGCAGATTTATACATTCTCGACGAACCAACGTCAGGGCTCGATCCTTTAATGGAGTGCATCTTTCAGGAAAGCGTGTTGGAAGCAAAACAGGAAGGAAAAAGTATCCTCCTGTCGAGTCACATTTTATCGGAAGTCGAACAGCTCTGTGACAGAGTTGGTATCATCCGGGATGGAAAAATGATTGAAACGGGAACGTTACAAGAACTCCGCCACTTAACAAGAACATCTATCTACCTGGAAACCAAACAGCCTGTGCCGGCACTGGCAGAACAGGGAGGAGTCCATAACCTCGAAATCAAAGAAGACGGGGTTTCTTTTCAGATAGACACCGAATATATGGATTCCCTTTTCCAATATGTAAGCGGTTTTGGCATTGTTAAACTGGAAAGTGCGCCGCCAACCCTGGAAGACTTGTTCATGAGGCATTACGAAGGAACCTCGGAAGGAGGCCCGTCCTGATGGCAGAGAAACGTTTTAATAATACTTTACCGCTGCTTGGGATGATATGCCGGCAGGAGCGCCTTCAGCTTCCGCTTTGGCTGGCAGGACTGGCAGGCTTTACACTTATTGTTGCTATCTCCTTTACTAATTTATACACCAACGAACGTGAGCTTCAGGAAATTGCCCAATCTATGATTAACCCGGCAGTCACCGCACTCGTGGGACCCGGATATGGTATAGATAATTATACGTACGGGGCCATGATGGCACACCAAATGCTGGGCATGACGGCCCTTATTACCGGCATTATGAATATACTTCTTATTACCCGCCACACGAGGGCGAATGAAGAAGACGGACGTCTGGAAATGATCCGTTCCCTTCCGACCGGCCGTTTGTCCAATATAGGTGCGGCGATGCTGACAGCGGTTATCATAAACCTTTTGTTGGCGGTCGTTATTGGATTCGGATTGTATACCCTGCAAATAGAAAGCATGGAATGGGAAGGGTCCCTGCTCTACGGTGCCGCGCTTGGAGCAATCGGACTGTTCTTTGCCGCTGTTACCGGATTATTAGCACAACTTTCGGAAAGCGCCCGCGGAGTCACCGGCTTTTCCATAGGCATCCTGCTTCTGGCTTATGCCGTGCGCGCCATCGGAGACGTCAGTAATGAAACTCTTTCCTGGCTCTCCCCATTTGGATGGGTGCTTGGAACCGAAGCCTACGTGAACAATTACTGGTGGCCGATCGCTGTCACACTTGGAACAGCTGTTATCGTTACCGTATTCGCCTTTTATTTAAACGCTATCCGTGATCTGGAAGCTGGTTTTGTTCCATCAAAACCCGGGAGGAAACATGCCTCTTTTCTTCTCCACCACCCCTTTGGTCTTGCTTTCCGGCTTCAGCGCACGGGAATCATCGCCTGGGGCGCTGCCATGCTGATGTTTGGCGCCATGTACGGTTCTGTGCTTGGCGAAACAGAATCTTTCTTTGAAGAAATCGACATGCTGCAGGAATTTATCCAGCCGGAAGCGGGATATTCGATCACAGAACAGTTTTTAACGATGCTGATGGCAGTGATGGCCATGGCTTCGACAATACCGGGGGTAATGGCGATGATGCGGCTGAAGGCAGAAGAAAAGAAAGAACGCAGCGAAAACCTGCTGAGCCTTGCTGTCTCCCGGAATAAATTAATGGGAAGTTATGCGCTGTTAGCTCTGCTTCATGGATTTATCATGCTTTCTCTAGCAGGCCTTGGGATGGGGCTGGCCGGCAATGCTGTGATGGAGGAGAGCCTGAGCGTTTGGGGGTTTTATGAAGCGGCGGTTGTCTATCTCCCGGCCATGTGGATTATGATCGGAATGGCGTTATTTTTCATCGGACTCTCCCCGGCCTTTGCCGGAGTAACCTGGGCATACCTGCTTTATTCCTTTATTGTCGTTTACCTGGGCGGGTTATTCCAATTTCCCGACTGGGTGACAAATTTGACGCCGTTCGGCCATATTCCTCAGCTGCCGGTGGAAGATTTTAAACTGGCTGCCGCCGCTGGTCTTACAGGTATCGCCATCATTCTCGCAGCGGCGGGATTCATCAGTTATAACCGCCGGGATATAGAAGGATAACCCAAAGGAAAAAGGAGGCCCATGATGCACTCATTTGTTAAAGATTTAAAAGAGCTTGCGAGTACAGATGTTTCAGCCGTTGGAGGAAAAGGCTTCAACCTTGGGAAATTGGCAGAAATAGAGGACATACGGGTGCCTGACGGCTTTTGTGTTACCACGGCTGCCTACAGAGCGATGCTCAACGATTCCGCGGAAATACAGAAAAAAATAGAAGAACTCTCCTGGTTATCATTAAGCGAAAAAGAAGCCATTAAGAGTGTCTCGAAAAGCATCCGGGAGTTAATCGAGGAAGGTCGTATACCTGCGGAAGTGAACCAAAGGATTCTCGGGCAGTTGTCCCGGTTTTCGAATGGGCAGGCTTTTGCTGTACGTTCGAGTGCCACAGCCGAGGACCTTCCAACAGCCTCCTTCGCCGGGCAGCAGGACTCTTTTTTAAATATCGTGGAAGAAACGTCGATTTTATCCCACATAAAAAAATGCTGGGCCTCTCTTTTTACTGAGCGGGCTGTCATGTACCGACTCCAGAATGGATTTGAACATCAAAACGTTTATTTATCCGTGATTGTCCAGCAGATGATTGTCCCGGAAGCCTCGGGAATTATGTTTACCGCAGATCCGGTCTCCTCGAACCGCCATATTATTTCCATTGATGCCGGTTTTGGACTCGGGGAACCCATCGTTTCTGGAACAGCAGCCGCCGATAACTATAAGGTGAAAGAGAACAGCATTATAGAAAAAAACATTGCTTCCAAAAAAACAGCCGTGTACAGCCTCGAAGGTGGGGGAACGGAACAACGAACCCTAAAAGTCGGACTCCAGGATCAACAAGTCCTGCGCGATTCCCATATTTTAAAACTGGAACAGCTTGGGCGTAAAATAGAAGAACGTTTTTCTTCTCCCCAGGATATAGAATGGTGCCTCGTGGAGGAAACCATTTATGTTGTTCAGAGCCGTCCAATCACTACCCTGTATCCGCTCCCTGATCATGCAGACGACAACAACCGTGTGTATATGTCGATGGGACATCAGCAAATGATGACCGAACCGATCAAACCGCTCGGAATATCTTTTTTTCAGTTTCTTTCGAGGGGATTTCCACTTTTCGAAGCAGGCGGCAGATTATTCGTGGAATTGACCCATGACCTTGCTTCTCCGCTCGGACGGAAAATTTTGATGAGTACGATGGGACGGAACGATCCGCTGATGAAAAACGCACTTGCCCGCTTGATAAAACGAAAGGATTTTATCAAAGCGCTCCCGCACGGCAAAAAAATTTTCAGCTTTAAAACAGACGGCCTGTCCCCAAACCTTTTGTACCAAACATGGAAACAGTATAGAGAAAATGACGTCTCCGTGGTGCCGCAGCTGATAGCCTCCTATGAGCGCTCCCTTCAGAAGCTTAAACATGACATCCAGCACAAATCCGGGGAGGAGGTGTTTACCTTTATCCTGGAGGATCACAAACAGCTGAAAGCAGATTTATATAAGGCCAAAAGCATGGGCACGCTGACGGCCGGCTTATTTGCTGGAAGATGGCTTAATGAAAAAATGAAAAAATGGCTTGGCGAAA
Source organism: Salibacterium aidingense DSM 18341 (assembly GCF_000429685.1). GTDB lineage: Bacteria > Bacillota > Bacilli > Bacillales > Marinococcaceae > Salibacterium > Salibacterium aidingense. The sequence goes on along the minus strand of NZ_AUCI01000015.1, from coordinate 39,066 downwards.
AAAATGCAGCCGATACCCTGGCCCAATCGGTCCCTTATAACATCACCTCCGAAATGGGGCTTGATTTACTGGAAGTAGCCGACACAGCCCGTCGTTACCCGGAAGTCATCACGTATCTCTCTCAACCGAGTGAGGAAGAATTTTTTAAAAAGCTTACTGCAGTACATGGAGGCGAAGCTGTGGCTGAGACAATCCAGAGTTACCTCGACAAATACGGGATGCGCTGTTCCGGCGAAATTGATATAACAACAACCCGCTGGAGCGAAAATCCTGCAGCTCTTGCTCCCATGATTCTCAGCAACATCAAAAACTTTGAACCAAACGCGAAAGAGTATAAATGGCAAAAGGGGCTGGAAGAAGCGAAAGCAAAAGAGAAAGAATTGCTCTCCCGGGTAAGGGCCCTTCGGGGCGGTAAACGGAAAGCCAAAAAGACAGAAAAAGCAATCCGCGTTCTTCGGAATTTTTCCGGATACCGGGAATACCCGAAATATGCTTTTGTCAGCCGCTATTTTCATTATAAAAAAGCATTGCTGAAGGAAGCGGCAGTTCTCGTCGAAAAAGGAGTCATTCAAAGAAAGGAAGACGTCTATTTTTTATCGTTTGAAGAGTTCCGCAACACTGTTCAAATTGGGGAGGTGGATTACCAAACCATCGTCCATAGACAGGAAAAGTATCACACCTATGAAAAATTAAGGCCTCCGCGTCTCATGACATCGGAGGGAGAAATTTTATTTGGAGAATACAAAAAAACCGCTTCCCTGCCTCCGGGAGCTATCCCGGGGCTTCCTGTTTCCTCCGGGGTAATCGAAGGCAGGGCACGGGTTATCATGAACATGGAAGACGCCGATATAGAAGAAGGAGATATCCTCGTCACCCCTTTCACCGATCCAAGCTGGACACCGTTGTTTGTTTCTATCGGCGGACTAGTAACCGAAGTAGGCGGTGTTATGACACACGGCTCCGTCATCGCACGTGAATACGGGCTACCGGCAGTAGTCAGCGTGGAAAACGCTACTTCTCATATAAAAGACGGACAACAAATACGGGTTCATGGAACCGAAGGATACGTCGAAATTCTATAAAGTAAAGTTTTAATCAGGCAGCGTCATATGGCCGCCCCTTTTCGACCCGCCTCCTGCAGACCCGGAACCGATGATTTCTGTATCAGACCGTGTCCTCTATCAGCTGTACAAACATGACACGTTCCAGAAAGCTGGAGGTGACCTCTCCCAGTTGATCTTTTTCAATCAGACGCAGCTCTTGATCCAGAGAATCGCCGACAGGAATGACCATTTTACCGCCAGGTTTAAGTTGTTCGAGAAGGGTCTCATTCACCTTCGGCGCCGCCGCTGTCACCATTATCCGGTCATACGGGGAGTGGGCTTTCCAGCCAAGACTTCCATCTCCTAACTTGAAATAAATATTCGTAAAGCCAGCCTCTGTCAGTTTTTCTTTGGCCCGGTGATGCAGAGGCTCAATCCGCTCGACCGTATAAACGGAATCAGAAGAGGAAGCAAGAAGATCTGTCTGAAATCCTGAACCTGTCCCGATTTCAAGCACTCTGGATTCCGGCTGCACATCCAGGGCAAGCGTCATCGCAAGTACAAGAGAGGGCTGGGAAATAGTCTGGCCATGGCCGATCGATACCGCCTGATCAAACCTGGCCAGGCGCTTGTCTTTGTCCATGTAAAAACTGCGGTCCATTCGTGTAAAATACTCGCGGATGTCAGAATCCTGCCTGCTCAACGAACATCCTCCTTTTTTGGTCTTTTTACATTTCCATTACCGTGTCTGCTTCCGTTGAAACCAACGTTTAAAGACAGATACCTAAGAAAAATGTCTATTAATTTAAAGGAGCAGCCATTTCCCTTCCTTTTTTTAATTCAAATAGTCAAACTTTCCTGGAGCTCCCTCCAAAATCTCCATTAAACACTAATCCCGCCGTTACTGTGGAAGCAAAGGAGTTGATACCATTCTTTTCGTCACAATTGCCGTCCTCCGCTTTTATTGTAATATTTAGCCAACGTTTAATCATCTCTTTTGGCTGCTCGAATGCAGAAAGTGACGCTTAGCCTTGTTGTAAGCGTCACTTTTACTATCTCTTCCTGAAAATGTGAACATGACTTTTCTGCTGAACCCGCCTTCGGCTCTGATTTTAACAATCAATCATTTCCCGTTTTACGGCAGCTCATTGCCGGCGGCGCGGTACAGTTCATACCATTCTTCTTTTGTCAGCTGGACACCAGACGCTTTCGCAATACTGGATAAGCGTTCAGTGTTCATCGTACCAACGATCGTCTGGATACGGGCCGGATGGCGCAGGATCCAGGCCACCGCTGCGGCTGAGTCCGACACGCCTTTTTTCTCCGCAATTTCCTGCAGTTTGGTATTCACTTCCGGAAAATTATCGTTACCAACAAATACCCCTTTGATCATGCCGTACTGAAACGGCGACCAGGCTTGGATCGTCATATCATGCAGCCGGCTGTAATCCAAGGTACTGCTGTCGCGGACAACAGCCGGATCGTTGTGCATATTTACATTCAGACCAGCGTCGATCATCGGAGTATGCATGAGGCTGAGCTGCATTTGATTAACGATCAGTTCTTGCTGCACATGCTTTTTCAAAAGTTCGACCTGCATGGGATTATGATTACTCACACCAAAGTGTCGTACTTTCCCGCTTGTCTCTAATTCCGTGAACGCTTCCGCCACTTCTTCCGGCTCGACCAGCGCATCCGGACGGTGCAGCAGCAATATGTCAATATAGTCTGTGTTCAGCCGCCTTAAGCTGCCCTCCACCGAAGCTATAATATGTTCTTTGGAAAAATCGAAAAATCCCGGGCGAATTCCGCATTTCGTCTGCAGTATCAAATTCTGACGGGACACAGATGTCAGCTTTAATGCTTTTGCAAAAAGTTCCTCCGAGTCACCGCCGCCATATATATCGGCATGATCAAAAAAGTCGATGCCTTCTTCTCTTGCATTTTCAATCACAGCAGCGGCGTTTTCTTTTGTCAAATCCTTCATCCTCATGCAGCCCAAAGCGATATCTGATACTTCCAGTTCACTTTTTCCTAATTGGAGTTTATTCACAAAAAGCACCTCTTTTCCTTGGATACTAACATTCTAGCAGGTTTTTCTTTTTATAGAAAACGCTAACATTTCTGCGGTGCCGCAGCTGTACATATGATAGAATAGATGCACTTACATATAAATCAGGTGATCTTAACATGAGCGACGTAATAAAAAGACCCTGGCTGCTCATCGTCACCATTGGCCTGGGCACACTGTTAAACCCTTTAAACTCTTCGATGATTTCCGTTGCCTTAACCAGGCTGCAGGATGAATTCTCGTTAACGTTCGCGGAAGCGTCCTGGCTGGTATCTATTTTTTATTTGACAAGTGCTGCGGCGCAGCCGGTAATGGGAAAGCTGGGTGATATGTTTGGACCGAAACGTCTTTTTTTAAGCGGATTAAGTATCTCTGCCCTGGCTTCACTGCTTGCTGTTTTCTCGCCAAATCTTATCTTCTTACTGATTTGGCGGGCGCTGCAGGCCCTGGGAAGTTCGACGCTTTTCCCCAGTGCCATGTCGATGATCCGCGGCCATATTACGGAAGGACAGGGGCAGGCGTTGGCAGGATTATCGCTGTTTTCCACCACCTCTGCTGCCTTCGGCCCTTCCATCGGTGGATTTCTGATTTCGTGGTGGGATTGGCACGCGATTTTTTTAATCAATTTTCCATTTATTATCATGTCGTTTACGTTATCCCTTTTCATCCTGCCCAACACCGGACGCGGAAAATTTCAACTGCGCCGCATTGATTTTGCAGGCATCGGTCTGTTTGTCGTCTCCATTGTCAGTTTAATACTCGGGCTGCTGTCTCTCGAAAATGAGGCGAATTGGGAAATGTTTGCTCTCAGCCTGGCAGGTTTTGTCGTGTTTTATTTTTATGAAAAAAGAAAACAGGAACCGTTTATCAACGTGATAACGTTAAAGAAAAATTATAATGTCACGCTGATTTATGCTCAGTTTATCAGTATCAGTCTCGTCTATTACACGTACTTTTTCGGGCTCCCGGCTTACCTGCAGCAGGTGAGGCATTACGATGAACAGTCCACCGGATTAATCATGCTTGCGCTGGCTGGCATGAGCATGATCATTGCACCGTTTACCGGGAAACTCGTGGACCGGTACGGCGCCAAGGTGCCGCTTGTAATGGGAGCAACCGCACTCACCACGGGAACGGCTCTGATCCTTACGTTCAATAACCAATCTCCGCTTGGGTGGCTGATTTCCATCATGATCGTACTAGGCATGAGCAGTGGCTTCAATAATATCTCGATGCAGCGGGCGCTGTTTGAACAGGTCCGCGCCGAAGATACAGGCTCCGCCTCCGGCCTTTTTCAGACGAGCCGCTATCTTGGAGCGATCCTATCCTCCAGTGTACTCGGGATCTTTTTTACCGGAGCAATGACAATTGATCAGCTCCACCACGTAGCGATGGTCTCCCTCTTTTTCTGCACCATTGTTCTTGGTCTTTCCATAAGGCTTCCCGGAAAGAAACAGCGTTCCTCCTCCGAGTGATTCTAAAGCTATCTACGTGCCAAGGACAGTGACTTATGAAAAACTGTCAATGCTGGTCTTCCTCTATGGACCAGCAACTGTCGGCCTCGGGTCCGAACTCATAGTACAGATTTAATTTGCCTGATATAAAAATAACGGACAATCATGAAGAGTTTTCTACGATTACCGGTTTGTACCATACTTCTTTATGTAAGAATGCAGCAATTCCGCAATTTTCGCATCATCTTCTACGATCAAAATGGTTTGCACAGAAGGACCCCCTTAACAACTATCATTATGGCACGGATAACTCCGGCGGGGAACCTAAAAATGATCAACAATAGGTTTTGGAGTTGAGGGCATGGGCATGATAACTATTATCCAGAAAACAAAAGCAGTATACCCACCACAGCAAAGGAGTCCTGCCATGATTCTTCGATTTGGTTATGTATCTCATGCATTATCGCTTTGGGACGCTTCCCCTGCCAAGACAATAACTTATACAAACTGGAAAAAATTAAATAGAGAAGAACGAACGGAAAAACTGAAATCTATCACGCGTCAAAACCTGGAGAGTACGCTCCGGGCCCTGCATTTTAACATCGCCCATCGTATACCGCTGTACCGTTTCTCTTCCTCCATTGTTCCGCTTGCCACCCACCCGGAAGTGGAGTGGGACTATATTTCTCCATTCCGGGAACTCTATAAGGAGATAGGAAAACTTGTGAAAAAGCATCAGCTGCGTACCAGCTTTCATCCTAACCAGTTCACCTTGTTCACAAGTGACAAACCCCATGTTACCAACAATGCCGTGACTGATATGAATTACCATTACAGGCTGCTGGAAGCTATGGGGCTTGCCGAAGAGGCTTATATTAATATTCATATCGGGGGCGCCTACGGCAATAAAAAAGCCGCCGTAAATCGTTTCCATGAAAATATTCAGAAGGTTCCTTCTGCAGTGAAGAGCCGAATGACGCTTGAAAACGACGATAAAACATATACCGCTACGGACGTCCTCCATATCTGCGAGAGAGAAAACATTCCGTTTATGTTCGATTATCATCATTATCAGGCCAACAAAACAGAGGATGAAACGCTGGAAGACATCCTGCCCCGTTTCCTGGCCTTATGGAAAGACCAGCCGTTTCCGCCAAAAGCCCACCTCTCCTCCCCAAAATCCAAGGAGGCGTTCCGAAGCCATGCCGGCTTCGTCGATGCAACCTTCGTGCATCCGTTTCTACATGCGTTGAAACAATGCGGCCAAGATGTCGATGTTATGATTGAAGCCAAGAAAAAAGACCAGGCCATGCTGCGCCTGATCGAAGAATTAGCCGCCTTCCGCGGCGTAAAACGTCTGGAGGAAGGGGTGCTGCTGTGGTAAGCAGGATGATCAAGAAATAAACTTTTGTCCCTTATCGTTTCCAGCCTTTGACCCGGATTCTTTTGTAGTCTGCCTCCCATTCCCTGCCATTCCAGAGTTCTGGTTCAAGCTGCTGCTCCACTCCAGTAATGAGATCTTCGACCGTCGTTTCCTCCAATTCCTGAAACATAAAGCGGCCGAACATGTGAAGCCAGTTGCGCAGCCCATTTTCTCCATTCAGGACGGTCGGCCGCTCAAAGTGGAGAGCCTGGGACACACAAAACCCTGCGTCCTCCATCAATCCGGTGTACTCCCCGACTGTAGGGAAATACCAGGGAAAGTTCTCTGCTTTATAAGGCAGGTTCCTTTTTTCAACCTGCCGTTTAATTTCATCAGTAATTATTTTCACATTGCCGCTGCCGCCAAATTCGGCCGTGAAGCGGCCTCCGGATTTCAGAGAGCGATAGATAACGTCCAGGACCGGTTCCGGTGTTTTTATCCAATGAAGGACTGCGTTTGAAAAAACGGCATCAAATTCATCTTCAAACATCAGCGCCTCGGCGTCAGCTACATAAAAAGAAAGGGATGGGTACTTATTCCGGGCCTGCTCGATCATATCTTTTGAGGCATCCACGCCTGTCACCTGAGCTCCCCGCTGGCACAAGTCATTCGTAATATCCCCCGTACCACAGCCAAGATCAAGAATACGTTCTCCTTCCTTCGGCTCCAGCCACTCCACCACGTCACTGCCAAATGCAGAAACAAATCCGTGCTTGCTGTCATACAATTCCGCATTCCATCCCATATTTGCCATCTCCTTATTCTTCTTTCTTCCACTCTTTCTGCAGCATCCCATAAACAATAACATCCAGATGCCTGCCGTTCACTTGTTCAGCACCTCTGAGGCAGCCTTCCTTCTGAAATCCGAGTCTTTCCGGGATCGCACGGCTTCTCTCATTTTTCTCAGCTGCTTTGATTTCCACGCGGTGAAGATGCACGTTTTCAAACGCATATTCCATTAAAGCCCGGCAGGCTTTCGTCATCAGCCCCAGCCCCTGGTACTCATGACCAAGCCAGTAACCGATACTGGTCGATTGATTGGACCAGTCTATGTAATGGAACCCAATGACTCCGGCAAGCCTATTCTTGTACCAAATTCCCGCCTGCCAGCCGTTATTGTCGGCATATTGCTACATCACAGAGGCAATAAACGTTTTCGTGTCCTCCACCTGCTTCGTAAACTCCACCCACGGCAGCCATTTTTTTAAGTGATCCTCTGACTGTTTAATCAAAGAAAACAGAGCTTCGGCATCCTGCTGATCCAGTAATTTCAACTTCGATGAAGTATCCAGCTGATATATAAACATGTAACCTCTCTCCTCCATTTTTCCTTTTTCATTTATTATCTCTGGTCCATCCTGAATATAAGAATATCACCTCTATTTTCCCAGCCCGTCCATCGATAATGGATCGATTTTTGCTCTTTTACGCGAAGGCATTAAAATGCTTAAATGCATCGGTGAATATATGTTAAAATGACTAACATCAAGGTCGAGAAAATGGCTGTTGAAATTAGAAGATATAAGGTTGTGGCAGACTGATGAATGATATGGCAAAAGATGTGATTGTACGCGAGGTCGTCGGAGAAATATATGATGCGTTCCCTGATTTATGGGATCAGTTTGAAGAACGCGGCCATGAGAAAACAAAAGAAGACAATGTCCAGCACCTTGATCATCTGGAAACGACCTATGAGATGGATAATATTGATTTTTTTATGAATTACACAGAATGGCTCGATAACATACGGACCTCCCGGAATCTAGACCGTTATTTAATTATTGATAACTTTGAACGGCTGCAGCGGATCATTCCAGGCAACGTAGAACCGGAAGAAGAATCCGCCTATGTCTTCTATCTGGAAACCGCGATTGAGGTACTGAAAGCCCGGCAGGAAGGCCAAGAATAACCATGGAATAGCCGCCAGGTTCAGGAAAGTGCCTGACTAAAAAATTTTGTCCCAGCAATATGAATCACTCCATAAGCTCCTGCTGCGGCAGCAAGAGCGATAAGAAAGGCCCCGCTGCTTTCCCCAAACAGAGAATAATGCGGCATCACAACTCCCGGCTTGATTTCCGGGTCATACATCCAGGTAACAAGCATGCCGGAAACAAGTTGAAAGAGCAAAAACAGAACCGAAAACAATATGATAAATGATAGAAACTTTTTCAAGATGATCCCCTCCCCGAAATATATTTCCTATTTTCTTGTTATTCTTAAGTATAACAAAAATAACAGACCTACCACTATTAATATAAGGAAAATGTTACCAAAAATAAATTCGATCATATCTCTCCCCCTCTCCTCCCGTATTGGGCCTACCCTCCCTTCTCGTATAAAGCCACGATGGAAGAAGCACTGGCAGCTACGTTTTTCCTTAACTCCCCGGGAGCGGTGACCTCTATCCCTGCCCCAGAGGCAAGCACCAATTCTGTCGCGGAAGCAAGCGTCTGAAATTCCACCTCTATTTCAACCCATCCGTCCGACTGTTTCGTTCCATTGTTCCGCCGGCTCACAAAGCGTTCTTTAAAAAAACGTTCCTGCAGGCTTTCTTTCATTTTGATTACCGCAGGATACCGCGGCAGTTTGGATCTGAATTCCTTGATGGAAGTTTCCCAGTAGGATTCCAGATTAAAATCGGCCGGTCTTACGAACGTTTCTTCCAACAGTTGAACACTGCTGAGGCGGGAGACCCGGTAAGTGCGTATACTTTCTTCCACTTCGGCCGCCATATACCAAATCGAGCCTTTGGCAACCAGACCGAGCGGGTGGACACGGCGTTCCACTGTTTTTTCTTCCCGTTGATAATGGATCAAAAGAACCCGTTCTTCCCACACCGCCTGCTGTACTGCGGTTAAATAAGGAATGGTTTCCCTCACCTGATGCCAGCCGGCTGCATCAATATGTATTTTCTGCCTGACCTCCTCCGCCCTCTGACGAACCGCTTGTGGTGTTTCGGCGATTAATTTCTGCAGAGCCTGTTCAAAATCTTGTTTCAGTCCTAAATCACTCATGAGCCGGTTCTGGTTGGAGAGCAGGAGTGATTGTATTTCCCCTGTTTTCATGCCGGTTAATTCGGTGCGGTAGTTTTCGGAAAGTCTCCAGCCACCCTGTGACCCGCGCTCTGCATACACCGGCACTCCTGCCATACTTAGTGCCTCCATATCGCGGACAATGGTTCGATCTGATACCTCCAGTTTTTCAGCGAGCTGTTTGGAGGTAGCTTTTCCATACGTCTGCAGATATAAAAGAATCGATAGTAATCGGTCCGCCCTCATCAAACCCCTCCTTTTTTCATCATTTTATCATAGTAACTTGACAGGGGTTGTCATATATCCCGTGAGAGACTATAGGAGAAAACTGAATCAGGAGGGATTTTTCTATGACATCATTACAAGGAAAAACAGCAGTCGTCGCAGGAGCTACAAGAGGAGCCGGGCGGGCCATTGCCGTTTCTCTGGGAAAGGAAGGAGCTGTGGTGTACTGTACCGGCCGCAGTGTCCGCGGCAGCCGTTCTGATTTGAACCGTCCCGAAACGATTGAGGATACTGCGGACATGGTAACCGCGCAGGGAGGAACCGGGATCGCGGTTCAGACCGATCATACGAAACCAGACGAGGTAAAACGGCTGTTTAAAAAAGTGGAAGACGAACAGGACGGCAGGCTCGACATTCTCATCAATGATATTTGGGGCGGCGAGCAATTAACCGAGTGGGACGTGCCTTTCTGGGAACATTCCTTATCCAATGGCCTTTTGATGCAGCAGCGGGCGGTTCACACTCATCTCATTACCAGCCGTATCGGGACCCCTCTTATGGTGAAGAACAGAGGTGGGCTTATCATTGAAGTGACGGACGGAAAAGATTACAGGTACCGTGGGAATATGTATTACAGTCTGGCCAAAATTTCTCCTATCCATCTTGCTTCGGCGATGGCTGAAGATCTTGCGCCTCATCATGTTACAGCCCTGGCCGTGACGCCTGGATTTCTCCGTTCCGAAGAAATGCTGGATTACTTCGGAGTAGCTGAAGATAATTGGAAAGATGCGGTGGAGCAGGAGCCGCATTTTATTGAATCGGAAACGCCTTACTTCCTGGGGCAGGGCGTAGCTGCATTGGCGGCGGACCCGGATGTTTTCAAAAAAAGTGGCAAAACCCTGGCAAGCTGGGATTTAGCGGATGAATACGGATTCTCTGACATCGACGGAAGAAGCCCCCATTTTGGGAACTACCTTAAAAATCTGGGTCTTGCTTAAGCCGTAAGAAATAGATCACGATCCTATTGGTGCTCGAAACTTCTAATCCGTAAAAATAACATGATCACTGGGCTCCAAATATAGATGGAGGCCGCTGACATTCCTTTTAATTTTCTTGGTGTCTTCCATTTTTCGTTGGAAGACACTGTTACCCTTTTTTAAGATTCTTCCGGCTTCCAAAACAATTTGAAGCCCAGGGATTGCTGGTTTTCTTCTTCTCGTGTCCTCTACCATTTATTATCTTGACTTATTTATTAACTTAAGTTAAATTTTTTATATGAGTAAAAAAATTAACTTAAGAGAAACAAAAAAAGCAAAAACAAAATTATCCCTGCTTCAAACGACAATAGAACTTGCGGGAAAGGAGGAGATCAAAGACCTGTATGTCGAGGAGATCTGCAGGAAAACCGAAGTGTCAAAGGTGACGTTTTTTAATTATTTTACCAGAAAGGAGGAGCTGTTCAGTTATTACATGGCGATCTGGGGATTTCATCGAGCCGTTGATCAAAAGCTTAAACCTAAACATGGAATCGATGGAATTCAGCGTATTTTTTATCAAGCGGCGGAGGATGCCGCCGAACACCCTGGTATGTTCTTAAGTTTGATTCGGTTCCTGGCCAGTGAGCCTGCCTGTCCGATCGTTCCTGAAGTGACGGAGGCAGAAAAACAAGTATTATACCCGGACCATAAACTTTCCAGTCCCGCTTTGCCTCATTTGTATCAGCAGTTTCAGGAATTTTTGACAGAAGCCCGGGAGCTGCGGGAGGTTCGGGACGATTTTTCCACAAACCAATTGATTTACACGGTCGTAACCACCTTTTATGGTGCTTTTTTAACCGCCCATACCCTGGGGATCCAGAATATAAAAGCATATTATGATATGCATTTGAATTTGATCCGGCAGAAACCGGAGGCAGGTGCTGCTTCCTTCCATCCCATTACTTATTGGGAAAGCTAATATAATCGACGAGGTGATACATGTGAATGGAACATTAACCCGGGTTCTTTCCCTCTTCAAAGAAGAAAAAAAGTTGACCGCCGCCGGTGTCACTGGATTAGTATTAGCTGCTGGTCTTGCCTTGTATATGCTATGGTTTGATACTGTTATTTTACCAGAGGGGGATGTAGGCCGTGCCTTTTCATTTGACGCTGCGGTCGGCCTATTTGTTCTTACCATTGCCATACTTCTTCCCTTTGCCGGTATGAATACCGGCTCCAGAAAAAAAGTAAGAGGGTTGTTATTCTACTCCACCCTGCTCAGTTATGGCATTGAAACCATTCAGCATCTCCGCGGTATTAACCCGCGTTTCACAGAGGCCGGAAGCGTGTTTGATAGTATCATCGGCGCTTTTTTCGGGGTAATCACGCTTGTCATCATTACAGCCACAATCTGGATTACTGCAGCCTTCTTCCGAAAAAAAGAAACATATTCCCATCAACCATTTGTCACCTCTATTCGATATGCTTTTCTTTCCGTACTGGCTGCCAATGCTGCCGGGCTGTGGATGATTGTCATCCAGGGAAGTCATACAGGAGAGACCGGAAATATTATTGTGCTTCACGGCCTTGGGTATCATGCCCTGCAAACACTGCCGCTTACCGGATTTCTCCTGCTTCATTCTCATAGGAGTCCGGTCCGGCTCCACCGGCTGGTGCATATCGGAGGAATTTCCTGGATGGCTGCTCTATTTCTTATCTTCATCCAAACCGTGACCGGCCGCTCCGTGTTCACTTTCGAAGCCCTCCCCTTCGCAGCATTTCTGAGCTTCATGATCTGGGGCAGCGTCGCTGCATGGGCGGCATGGAAGTACTTCCAGCTTAAACTTCCATTATTCCGGGATAAACACCGGGTCTCCTAAGTTTCATGATGTCATAGGGCCACTGTCCGGAGAGGAAAACCATAAACCCCGCCCTCTTTCATTTATTATAAAGGACGCATTTATCTTTCATCATCTGTACTTTTTGGGTCCAGGATAGATTAAATATCTGGAAATAGTGGAATTCTTTCTATAGAAATATAAATAAAAGAAGGTGTTTTGATGGCACATAGGCAGATCCCGACAGAAAAAGGACTGGATCACACGCTTGATTTATTATCAGAAGGGTTTCACTTTATTCCAAACCGACGTGAAAAGTTTCAGTCGAATATCTTTCAGACACGGGTAATGGGACAGAAAGCCATCTGCTTGAGCGGAAAAGAGGCGGCAGGCGTGTTTTATGACAATGACTTTTTTCAGCGGAAAGGAGCCGCGCCGAAACGAGTACAGAAAACACTATTCGGACAGAACGGAGTACAGGGGATGGATGGCGAAGATCATAAGCACCGAAAGCGGATGTTTTTATCGTTAATGACCCCCGACCGTCTGCAGGAACTCAACAATATCACCCTGGCCCACTGGGAAAGGAAAGCCAAAGCGTGGGAAGACTTATCTCAGATCGTGCTGTTTGATGAAGCGGAGGAAATCATGGGCCGGGCAGCCTGTGAGTGGGCCGGTGTACCGCTGTCGGAAAACGAGGTGAAACAGCGCACGAAAGAATTCAGCGACATGATTGATGCGTTTGGAGGAACAGGCTCCCGGTATAAACGCGGTAAAAAGGCAAGAGAACGTTCGGAAAAATGGATGCAGCAGGTGATAAAACAGATACGATCCGGCAAACTGACACCTCCGGCCTATACCGCGGCTTATGTTATTGCCATGCACACCGAAAGAAATGGTAAACAAATGGATACCTCCACTGCGGCCGTCGAACTTATTAATGTTCTACGCCCGATTGTGGCGATCGGACGTTTTATTATGTTTGGGGCACTGGCACTTCACGAATATCCAGAGACCATCGAGCATCTACAGAAAGGGGACGGCTCCTACAGTCAAATGTTTGTGCAGGAAGTACGTCGTTTCTATCCTTTCGGTCCATTTACCGGAGCAAGGGTGCGCAAGGATTTTCTGTGGAATCACTACCGTCTCAAGAAAGGGACGCTGGTTCTCCTCGATATTTACGGCACGAATCATCATCCGGATCTGTGGGAACGCCCGGAAACCTTCCAGCCGGAGCGCTTCCGCGATTGGGAAGGGCACCCTTTTTCGTTTATTCCGCAGGGCGGAGGTGATCATTATACCGGCCATCGCTGTGCGGGGGAGTGGATCACGGTCATGCTCATGAAAACAAGCCTGGAGTTTCTAACCAAACGTATGACTTATGACGTACCGACGCAGGATTTAAGTTATAACATGGCACGAATGCCCACGCTTCCAAAAAGCGGGCTCGTTATCGAAAACATCCGGACCCATGAACCCTCATGAGGAACTATCTTCGGTGACTATCAAAACGGCCAGGCCGTCGTGCCCTTTTTCCCCAACCGTTTGTACAGCCGTTGCGTTCACCCGCGGTTCTTTTGCCGCCTCTTCAAAAAAACGGCGGATGCCTTCGTTGACCGGGCTCTCCCGGGTTTCATCCGCCACTTCTCCACGACGAACGACGTTGTCACAAATAATAACGGTTCCTTTGTGTGCCAACCGCAGCGCCCATTTGAAATAGGCCGGCGTATTCTCTTTATCGGCATCTAAAAATATAAGGTCAAACGTTTCTCCTTCCAACCGGGGAAGACTCTCAAGCGCCGGGCCTTCTCTCAATTCAATCAAATGATCATACCCGGCGCTCTGAAAATTCGCACGGGCGACCTCCGCATGGCGGGGGTCCGCTTCCAGTGTGATCAGCTTCCCGGCCGCAGGCAGGGCTTTTGCCATCCATACCGTACTGTACCCGCCCAACGTTCCAATTTCCAGTATTTTCTCCGCACCACTCATCTGCACCGCTAACTGCAGCAATTTCCCCTGATTCGGAGCTACTTCGATGGAAGGAAGCCCTGCGGCTGCACTTCTCTTCTGGATATTTTCCATATCTGTATCTGCTATGTCCAAGGCCTCCGTGATATAATGGTCAACTTTTGCCCAATCTTCCTGTGAGGACATCGTATACTTTTACCTTCCTTCTTTTAAAATAATTGTAATTGTTTCATTAAATCAATCCCGTCCGAGCTCACCCAGTATTCTCGTATTCGGCCTTCCTCCAGCCGAAACATGTCCATCCCATGAAAGCGGACTATTTTCCCTGCCTCTGCCTTTGCTCCCGGCATTTTCCCATTGTAAACACCATTAAACTGCCAGCGGGCCGAAATGTATCCTTTTTCTTCAATCGGACCCGTCGTGACGGTCATTTTTACATCAGAAAAAAAAGCACCAGCATCTGCAATCATTCCTTTTAACGCCGCCGACCCTCTTGCCTCCTCGGAAGATTTACCATCCGTTCTCGCTTGATGAACAACACATTCTGGATGCACCATCTCATCAAGGACGGAAAGATCTTCATTCCATGCTTTCACCCACAACTCATACACTTGTTTCCCTTCCATTTCTTCTACACTCCTTACAACCATCCTTTTTCCTCTGCAATACGGATCGCTTCCATCCTGTTTTTCGCCTCCAGTTTCTGTAGAATCTCTGACATGTAATTTCGCACGGTACCAGAAGAGAGAAACAGGGAATGAGTTATTTCTTTTGTCGTTTTCCCTTCCGCAGCCAATCGCAAGACTTCCAGTTCCCGTGCGCTTAAGGGATTATGTTCCTGCATCGCCTCTATCATCAATTCTGGACTATAAACCCTTTCTCCTTCCATGACCTTTCGAATGGAGGCTGCCAATTCATCAATGGAACTGTCTTTTACTAAATACCCGCATACGCCGCTCTTCACAGCCCGTTCAAAATAGCCGGGCCGGGCGAAAGTGGTCAGGATAATAACCTTGCAGGAACTCTTTCTCTGCTTTATTTCTTCTGCGGCTTCCAGCCCGTTTTTCCCAGGCATTTCAATATCCAACAGACATATATCAGGCGTCAGCTTATCGATCCACGCCAGCGCCTCCTGGCCATCTGTCGTCTGCCCCACAACTTCCATATCATCTTCCATATCAAGCAGAGAACCTAACGCGCCCAGCAGCATTTTTTGGTCTTCTGCAATAAATAGACGGATCATAAGGCATCCTCTTCCTTTTTATCCTTTTTCACAATCGGAATGACCATTTCCACTAAGGTGCCCTGACTGTTTTCTACAGAAAGGCTTGCATCAATTAAGGCAAGACGTTCTTTCATGCCGCGGATCCCGTTTCCATCCCCGTGTTTCTGTTCCAGCCCCGTCCCATCATCTTTCACCCTCACAAAAAGGTTCTTATCCGTACCTCCAAGCGTAAGATAACAATTTACGGCCTGACTGTGTTTCACTACATTTGTTGTGATTTCTTTCAGGCACATGCTTATAATATTCTGGGTCAATAGCGGAATATCCTCGAGGGAAACCTCTCTCTTTATATGAAAAGTAATCCCCGCCGCTCTTAACAGTTTTTGTATTTCTTGAAGTTCCTCCATGATCGTCACGGCTTTCATGCTTGTTACCAGTTCCCGGACTTGATGGAGAGCCGTCCTGGACGTTGTTTCTATTTCTTTTGTTTCAGCTTTTGCCCGCTCCGGCTGGACTTCTATTAACCTGTGGGCAAGCTGGCTTTTTAAGGTAATTAGAGAAAGGGTATGCCCGAGTGTATCATGGAGATCCCGGGCAATTCTTACCCGTTCTTCCCGCTTCACCAGTTCATCAATCTGTTTATTGGCAGCTTTAAGCTTATGCTCCAGTTCTACCTGTTTATTCATGGAACGGATCCCAAAAGGCGACAAAAGCATGATGATAAGAAATGGGAGAAGAAAAAAAGCATCTTCGATGGAAGCGGTCAGGCTGTGATAGACAACCGGCACCAGACCCAGAATAAATAACGCGGCCAAGCCGATATGGAACTGTCTTTTCTTCGGAAACCAGCCTATGAAGTTCGCAGGAAAGAAACCCAAAAATAAATAGAACAGATCGTAAAAACAGCTGAAAATCAGGATAATGAGGATATGCACCGCCAGCCACCCAATCAGATAACGTTCATGATTCTGAAGCGAAAAATACAGCTGGCGGTAGGAAAGTACAAACAGCAGAAGCATACCATAGCCCAAGGAGGCTTTTACGACGGGCTCCTCTGTTAAATAATACAGAGGGATTGTTAAATAGATGAGGAAAACATAAGGCATGACGCCATACATCTTCGGAAACAGGCGGAACGTCCTTCGATTGCCAAACAGCTGCATAACCAATCACACCGCTTCTTGTTTTCTTCTTACGTACTTAGAGAGTAGCATAAATAAAACAAAATAGGTGAGTAAAATCACAACGTTTTTTCCTTCCGGGAAATTTCCTCTTATTATCTCCCAGGCCCCGTTTCCTAAACTGTAAGAAGGCAGCCATTTTCCAACAGCCTGCATCATGTCGGGAAGCATTTCCAGCGGCATCCACAATCCTCCTGCAAGAGCAAGAAGTAAATAGAGGATATTGGTCACTCCGGCGGCCGTTTCGACTTTCTGCATCGCCCCGACTAATGTTCCAATCGCAAGAAACGGAGCAGAGCCGAGTAATATCCAGAAGCCGCACATGATCCATTCCTGCGGTGCCAGAGACACACCATTAATAAGCATTCCTGCAATGAATATAACAATAATGGAAAAAAGGTGGATCATGGTTTGGGCGGTCATTTGCGCCAAAAAATATATACTGTCCGGCAGGGGGGTCACTTTCATGAAGGTCGACCAGCCCTGGGTTCTTTCCTGGACCATTCGGAGACCCAGCGTCATCATCGCCGATCCCATCACACTGAACGTCGTCATGGACATTAAATAATGGGCCTGCCATAACTTTTCATCCGGAGCATTCGCATTAACAATCCTGGTGAAAATGAAATAAAAAACGATCGGCATCACCAACGACCAGAATACAAAGTAAGGATTCCGCAGAATTTTCAAGATCTCAGCCTTACACTGCAGTCGTACCATTATCATAGAACGGCCCCCCTTTCAGCACTAGTAAGCTGTTCAAATGCTGCCTCGAGTTTCCCATTTTCTACCTGGATATCATAAGCCCCGGTCTCTTCTTCAAACAATAGCTCTAGCGTTCTATCTGTATCGCTGGTTTCAATATAGATCCGGTCCTGTCTACGTCTGACAGATTGAATGAAAGAAAATCCTTCCCAATGGGAAAAAGAAACATCAGCCCTCACTCTAAATGTTACAGCCTGCTTCACCACGCGCTTCTTTATCGCTTCAGGGGGGCCATCCGCTGCGAGCTTCCCGTGATGGAATAATAAAATTCGTTCGGCGGCTTCTTCTGCTTCCTGTAAATAATGCGTGGAGAACATCACCGTTTTCCCCTGCTCTGCCATATATCCTATCGTTTCCCAAAAACGTTTTCGCGAGGTAACATCGATGCCGGCAGACGGTTCATCCAGAATAAGCAGCTCAGGATCGCCAGATAAAGCCAAAGCAAAACCAAGACGTCGTTTTTGGCCGCCCGATAATTTTTCTGTCCTTGTTTGCAAATCTTTACTCGACAGTCCCGTTAAATCGGAGAGAGTTTTCATAGATAAAGGGGCCGGATAATAATGACGGACAAGGTTCAGAAGCTCCCTTGCCTTTGTTCCTGGCATAAGGTTTACGTCCTGCAGCATGACGCCCGTTTTTTCACGAACTTTTCTATTTTGCGGGGGTTGCTGAAATATCTGAACCGTCCCTGCTGTCGGCTGCAGGAGACCAAGAATCATAGAAATGATGGTGGACTTTCCCGCTCCATTTGGCCCTAGAATGGCGGCAATTTCCCCTTTTTGAACGCTGAACGATACTTGATCGACAGCCGTTTTATCTTTAAAACGCTTGGTGACATCTTGGACGCACAGCATGTCACTCATAAAGCAGCACCTCCTATATTTTAATTTCATTGTAACCAGGAATTATTCCCGGTTTTAGTAGAAGGTGTCATGCTTTTGATATGACAAGTGTCATTAAAAACTTGCTCCGAAACAAATTCATTTCTGCTATTGCCCATAATGCCGTCCTGATAGATAAGCACTATCCAATAATCTCTCCTTTTTTTCCGGGTTTTCGCGGATCGTTTCATACAGCATTTTTACGTTGGAACTGGAGATTCCGCAATAATCAGCAAGTCCCCCATTAAAATAGTGATCGATCATTTTGTCATAGCCCCGCTTTTCAAAGCGTTCCACCGGTGCTCCTGCCAGGGTAAGCCACAGAACATGCTGATGCGTAAGCTTCCCAGATCCATAAGCAAAACCATAATTCCAGACCCTGTCAATGTAGCCCTTCATCACAGCCGGCATACTCCACCACCATAACGGAAAAACAAAAGCAAGCCCATCTTGCCGTGTCATCCTCTCCATTTCCCACTCCACCTCGGGGGAGTACTGTTGGGAAGCTGCTAACCAATCCGGTTCATCCGCTTCCCACAGCATGGGATTAAAATTAGTTCTGTAAAGATCAAGAACTTCCGTTTCATGCCCTGCTTCACGAAGACCTTCTATAAAACAATTAGCCGCCGCAAATGTCAACGAATCCCGCCTTGGATGGGCAATCACTGTCAAAACTTTCATAAACGCTCTCCCCTTCTCTTGAAGTTATCGTATGTAAAGTATATAATGGTTCAAACTAATCAGTAAAATTGATATTTATAAATTAATAATTCAATATAATTGATAAGGGGAGTGAACATGGAACTTCGACAGCTTCTCACCTTCCAATCTATCATTCAAACCGGCGGTTTTAAGAAAGCCGCAGAGGAACTGGGCTATGCCCAGTCTTCTGTTACTGCTCACATTAAAGATTTAGAGAAGGAACTGAATCAGCCGTTGTTTGACCGTCTCGGAAAGAATGTGATACTCACCCAGGCAGGTAGACGTTTTCTTCCGTATGCAGAAGAAATCATCGACCTCTATGCTGCCTCCCGGGAAGCAGTAAATGAACCCGAAGAACCATCCGGTCCGCTCATCATCGGTACGTCTGAGTCTCTGATGATATATAAAATGCCCGAATGGATCATGGAATTCAGAAATAGGTACCCGAATGTAGGCCTAACGTTAAAATCAATCGATTATCTTCATTTTTCCACCCAGTTAAAAAAAGGAGAATTTGATGTCGGGGTACTGGTGGAAACTTCCGGATGGAAACCAACAGACTTAAAAACCTATCCCCTGAAAACCGAAAAGGTGTCGCTGGTACAAACAGCCAGCGGGCCTGCACAATCTGAACAGACCATGTTATTAAACGAGCAAGCTTGCAGTTGGCGGCCGATATTCGAAGAATGGATACATGCGAACAAAGCAGAGGATGTCACTACCATTGAACTGCCCAGCATAGAGGCGATTAAAAAGTGTATCATGTGCGGACTTGGCACGTCCCTGCTGCCGCACTTCTGTGTGGAAAAAGAAGTAGAATCCGGGAAATTCATAGAGAGAAAAACCAGTTTACCGGTAAATCTCCTTACTATTTATGCCGCTGTCCATAAAAAAAAGTGGCAGCCTGCCAGCTTAACGGTTTTCATGGATTTTATTGCAGAGAAACTTAAACATTAACAAATGGAGCGTTCCCCTGTCAGTCAGACATAGAACGCTCCCATGATCGTTTTTATTCTGGATTGGGCCGGGGCTCGAATAATCCCTTTCTTCCCCCTCGTTCCAATGGCCCGTTTTTCATCATAAGATACGATAGCAGCATGAACAGGATAGAAATCCCTGCCAAAAGATGGACAAACAATAGGTGATCCACGACCATAAACTCTATCACTGGCTGAGATCAAGAAACGTCACCGCTGCAATTCCCAGAATCAACAACCCTGTAACAGCCATCAACGTTCTTAAGGGGCCAAAGTTGAACCAAATCGATTTTGCAATCATGCCAACGCCGAAGAGGAACAAGCACCATAATATGTCCACCCATAAATATAGAAGTGGATTCTCTCCATTTACAAGGTCAGCCATATGAAAAAAGGAAATGGAATGGTTTCCAAACGATACAATAGATTCGCTCAAAAAGTGGAGACCATTTAGAATAAGCATGGCAAGCAGGACATAAAGGACAGCCGACATTAGAGCCGCCTTCATAAACTGTTTCCTCGTCCCTCCTAACGAAAGAATATACCGGTAGCCTGGAAAAATGATAAACGGATACGCGAGAAAAATCGCATAATACGGCCCAAAAATTACACCTACCGCAACCGTGGAATTATCAGCACTTTCAGTCCAAAAACCGAGGATGATAAAAAACGCCATTAACACCAAGGTAACGAGGGTATTAATATAAAATGTTGGGCGCATCTCTTTTAAAAGAAGTCGGAACGGCCCTTTAAACGTATTCATGTCTTTTCCCCTCCTTTTTTGTCAATTGAACAAGATAATCCTGGAGCGGTGCCTTTTCAATGGTGACACCCGCTTCCTTCGCCCGTCTCTCCCACTCTGCAGTATACATCTCATCTATCATCACGTTCGATTGCTTTCCGATTTTTCGTTCATCAAGGACTCTGCTGTTTTCCATCAGTATTTCCACCGCCGGCGTGCTGCCCGTTAAATGGATACCATCCCTTTTCAAATCTTCGGTTTCTTCATGGCGGATCACCCTCTGGTGATCAAGGACCGCGATTTTTTCACAGAGTGGTTCGATTTCATCGATATGGTGAGTCGATAACAGAAATAATCGGGGATGTTCTTCATACGTATCCAGTAATACGTCATAAAACTGCTTGCGCATATGGGCATCTAACCCATTGGACGGCTCATCCATGATCGTTACCGGGGCTTTACTAGCCAGCCCGATCGTGATTTTAATCATGGTCTGCATACCTTTTGAAAATGTATGAATCTTCTTTTTCCTCGGCAGTTCAAAAACAGCTGCCAGTTCCTCGGCAAGCTTCTGGTCCCAGTTTGCATTGAAATAAGCTCCAAAGCGAAGCGCGTCTTCTACATTCCATAAATAGGAAAATGGATGGCTTTCCTGCATATATGCCACGTGGTTCATGGCTTCCGGGTTGTTATACGGAGCAATACCATCCACGTAAACTCTTCCTTGGCCCGGTTTTTCCAGCCCGGAAATCAATTTCATCAACGTCGTTTTTCCTGAACCATTCCGCCCCCATAGGCCGGTAATGACTGGTTCATCTTCACGGAACGTGAGACGGTCTGCTACTTTTGTGTTTCCGTAGGAAAACGTCAAGTCATGTATATCAATCATACTTCTCCTCCATAAAATGAATGATTTCTTCCTTTGTCATCTGCAGGCGCTTTGCTTCTTCCAGCATAGGCTTGACGTATTGAATATGAAAATCTTCCTTCCGTTCCGCAAGAAGCCGGCTTTTTGCTCCTTCTGCCACAAATATGCCCACTCCCCGCTGTTTAAAAGCATAGTAAACCTTTATTTTTATCAATTGTGTTTTGAAGAAATTAAAAAAGGATGTTCTCAGTACATTATCATTTTTCTTTTAGTGTCCTGCTGCAGTGGCCATGAACGAGCCACACTGCTTAACGGAACAAAAAAGGCGATCTCCTCATAAGAGATCACCGCTTTCCTGCCTTCTGAATTTTTAATTTAAGTAAAAGAACGCCTCTATTTCCTTATGCACTTCGTTCCCGTCTTCATCGGCAGTAAAATGAAGAACGGCCCGATGGACTCCGCTCGCTTTCGAAAGGGAGGCCCCGACTTTTCTTTAGAAAATGCAGGAACCGACATCCTTATCTCTGGTACTGCCTCGTCTCGTAGAGGGATTGTCGGAGATACTGCCACCTCTTGATTACCTTAGTCCAGTAATAAAACGGACGGCAGACTTGTGTTGGGATTTTTCCATCTCAAAAGAGTGTATAGCTGTCCTGCTTTTCCAAGCATCAGCCCAAGGCCTGAAAAATCCTTCTCCACACCATTATTCCAGCCGGTCTCCTCCATTTCACTTACGTATTTATTTATCCATGTTTCAATGATTTGTTCAATTTCTTGTTTTCTATTTTCTAAAAAGGGGGCGTTTCTGATTTCAAGTAAAATATCCAAATTACCGAGAAGACCATGACATAAAGAGTTTCCCTGCGAATGCTCAGCACCGGCCTGCATCGTTGTTGTTAACGCCTCATGGATATGGCTCACCTGACATATCGGTCCCATATTTTGCTGAATTCTGACTCTTCCCAGCAAAGTCCCTGCTGCTCCGTGACACCAAAAGGGATAGGAATATGCCGTATAGTCTTTCCGATTATCTTTCCAATCGTTTCTCTCTTCATGAAACAACGTGTCTTCATAACGCAGGGCTCGGTTTATTACGTCAGCCACCTGTTTTTTTGTTGATACGGAGGAGATAGCTGCATATTCAGACAAAGCAAAACAAATACCTGTCAGCCCATGAGAAAATCCTGCCAGCACGTTATTACTAAAAGAGTCCTTATCTGCCCAGTACATCATATCTTTTTCCACGGAAGCCCTGGAAATCAGCGATTGATAAACAAGCTCTGCTGCCTTTTTTGCAGAAAATATTTTGTGTTTCTTATAAAGAAGACACAACACTTTCAGTACTCCTGCTGCTCCTCCAATGAAATCGGAGGAGGAAATATCTTCATATTGCTCCATCACCTTATCACAAAAATCGTTATATATTTTAAATGCTTCTTTTTCGTGTACCATCTTCCACTCTCTTAATTTTTCCGTATAATATACATAAGAAGCAAGACCGTAATATGCAGAAAAATGGTCGCTTAAGACGCTGCGGTGTAATAAACTTTTTATGGAGTGAACCGTATCCTCTTGTATGCTTTTTAAGTTTTTACCTTCTACATGAGCAAAAGCTGCTAAATACAAAGCAATACCGGAAAGGCCATCGTATAACCCATAACTTAAAGGGCCGGCTGTCATTTGACCACCTGGGCTGACCGCCAAAGAAAGCCATTGAACTTGATCCTGATACTTTAGTTGTTTTTCTAGAATCTCTTCGGTTTCTGCTTTAATGAAATCCTCAATGGCCTTTATTTTTATTGGCCGTTGATACAAATTGTTCTTGCGTTTGGACTGGTGCTTTTTCTTGTGATTCGCGCGTGACGCCGCAAGGGAAATATTAATTAATTCCATTTGGTATGTTAAATCTTTATCAGACAAATTTCTCATTCGATTTTGGACTTCATGGTTTGGGCTGTATTGAAGTAATTCACAAGGTATCAGGGTGTCCTTGCTGCTGTACAGCGTAGGATGATGAAACGGAGCATAGAAATAAGGGATGTCTCCTCCATATAAATCATCCATTTCATATGGCACAATCTCTTGAAAGGTTCGAAAGGAGGTATAGGAGGTATCAAAAAACGATAATATCCGTTCTCTTTCTTCCGAACGCCCCAGATACTTCGGGTGCAGCAATGCTTGTAGAAAACTGGCATAGATGTAAGTCGGCCTCACAATAATTCTTACCGGAAAATCCGGAAATTCCCTCATGATGGATATAACAGCATCTGCATGCGTCTGAAAAAACCGGTAGATATGTTCGAACCCTTCCATAAACTCTTTTTCAAAGCCGAAAATCTCCACCACCCGGTCATTACAGGCTGGAAGATTCATGCTTCTATCCATTTCAACCGTTATTTTCTTAATGCAAATATGATCGGTGCCAGGATATAACACTTTTTCTTCATCATAGGCTTGATGTTCCATATTGGACAACCCGCTTAAATTATTAGAGCTTGTTTCTTCAGGATGCGATATATTGTCTAATACAAGCGATTTATAAACAGTTTGGCTTAGAAAATCAAAAAGCTGCACCGGCTGATCTTCACTGGAATCCCCTGTGAAATTCAGCGTTGATTGAAACAGTGTCTCTAAATCAAGCAAAACCGGCTTCGCTCCCTGGGCTATGATATTTTCATAATGAAAATCTGTTCCTTTAAACATGTAGATAAATCCCAGGTGCATACCCAGCTCTTTATAAAATGCCCTGCCATCCTCTTCGCGGGAGCAAGGAGAAAAACGTATAAATTCCTGCCAGCCATAGTCCCCTTTATCCAGCGTTTTCGTTGTTTTCAAATCCTGTTTATACTGCTCGTTAAAATATGCAATTACCTTTTCGTATAAACAATCTGCCTTTAAGGATCTGGGCTTGTAGACAATCTTATCGTTCTCACATTCCACAACAGCCACGCTGCTCCCATTGCGGTGGGTATCGCCCATATCAAACGCCAGGGTCCGCAATTTACCTAATTGTTTCCCCAGTCTGTTTTCAATTTGGCAACAGTCATCTTGAAATCGTTTAATGATTAGCGTACAATTATAAAGAAAATTCATTTCAATGGATTCCATCATATTCTGTAATACAGGATACTTATTCAGCATATTCCTTATGTAATCAGGACTTTCTAACTTTTTACAAAATTCTTTGTAATGTTTTGATTCATCCCCTGGATCCAACACATCAAACGTTTGATGAAATTCATATATCAACACTTTTCGAGTGATCTCTAAGATCTTTCTTTTATAATTCTCTACTAAAGAAAGGGATACAGCTTCTTTCTGAACCATTGTATCCGAAATCTTATCTAATTCACCATCTAAACGTTTTTCAAACCTGGACACTATGTGAACATAAAAAGGGGCGAATATTTCTTTCTTTTTCGATTGGGGAGAGCTGGTCTGGAGAACTTTATTGTCACGTGTTTCCTTCATGATCTCCATTGAATTTTTCTCCTTTCTCATAACTACCAGGATGGTTTAAAAAGTCATTTTTGGTCTCCGCATGAATAGTTAAAAACAATAACCCCCTGAACGTCTGCCAGGATCATTCGGGGGTTATTGTTACACATCGTACCGGGCTGTCCCCTTCAGACAGCCCTTATAAGTACTTTAGTCATTGCAGGGCTCTACGACAGAAGCACACTTTGTCGTTGGGCAGCCCCAAGCAGAAATGGGAATGGTAACCGTTGTCGTTGGATGGCTGGCGGGCTGTTGATCACTATCTGCTGCGCCAGCAAGATCCTTTAATTCCTGCTCTGTGATTTCTTCTACTCCGTTGTACTTTTTCATCCTTCTCACCTCCTTTCAGGGAATTCAGTTCAACTTGTTGATTCTAACTCTCCGATATCTCTTGCCTTCCACTGTTTTAATCTGCCTCTATCTAATTCATAGATAGATTCAAACTCCTGGATCACATCAGTGCGGTGAGTAATAGAAATGATGGTAATATGTTTATCATAAAGATGTTCCAGTATTTTCTTTTCTGTCTCCTTATCGAGATTGCTGGTTCCCTCATCTATGAGAAGAATTTGCGGTTTTTTCGCTAATACGCGCGCTATGGCAATCCGTTGTCTTTGACCTCCGGAAAGACTAATCCCATTTTCCCCTATGAGTGTGTGATATCCCATGGGAAGGGTTAGGATAAAGTCATGAATGCAAGCGTCTTCTGCTGCCTGGACAGCATCTTCTTCCGACACAGAATCAGTGAAGTATTTAATATTATTCAAGATTGTGTCATTGAATAAATGAACATCCTGTACAATAAATCCTATTTTTTCTCTTAGTTGAATGATATTAATGTCTTCTATAGGGTGAGACCCAAAATATAAGGAACCTTTGGTAGGTTGATAGAGTCCGGAGATCAGCTTAAATAAAGTAGATTTGCCGCTTCCCGTTTTCCCAATGAAAGATATTTTTTCTCCGGGGTTTATATCCAGGTTAATATCGGCTAAAACATCTTCTCCATTGTCATAGCTGAAATGAACATGGTCCAGGGTGATTTTATCTTTGGAAGGATTGAATACTACATTGCTGTCTGCATTGTAATGTTCGTCCTCTTCCTGAAGGACTGTTTCAATCCGATCCACCATTTCTTCCACCATTTTGACAGATTCCAGGCTGCCGATAATGGAACCCAGCGGTGTCATAAATCTTCCAGCAATGGTAGAGAAAGCGACAATCGCACCAATGGTGAGACCATTTTGCACCCCTATCCAAACACCGACAACTAATACAAATAACGGCAGAGATAAATTAACAGAGTTTGATATTCCACCAAGTATCGCTGATGTGTTCATTCTTTTAGAAAAATATCCTATCTGGTCATCGAACAAATGATTCATTTGAGATTCAATAGATTGAGTATTGCCGACAGTCTTTATAAATGTCATGGACCGTAACAGTTCAACAAGCTGACTTTGAAATTTAGCCTGACTGTTCACTTCTTGTTTCGTAAACATTTCAATTTTAGGTAATAAAATACTGGTAAAGATGATTTGCAGCGCAGCTCCAACAAATACTAATACAGATAGTAATGGAGAGTAATAGAGCATAACGATACAAAAGACAACTAACAGGCTGATATCCAAAATAAGGGTGGACGCCAGTCTGGAGATAATTTCTCTGATGGCGGCTATATTGTGAATCCTGGTTGCTATATCTCCGGAAGTGTTGACTTCAAAGAACTTCATCGGCAATGAAAAAATTTTCTTAATAAATTGATTCGTTAACCCTTTATTAATACGCACCTGCAGCTTAATAATCCAAAACATCCGCAATATGGAAAGTCCAAAGAACAACAGGGCGGTGATCCCTGCCAGACCTGCTAAGACATCTATCTGAATCATGTCCTGTCCATTTCCCATGAAAGTATCAATTAGATATTGCGTCAAAAATGGGGTGACGGCATTTAGTCCCTGAAACACAAAGGATAGTAAAACAATATACACCAGCATTTTTTTTTCCTGAAACAAATACTTGCCTATTTTTTTTACTAAAGAAGCATCTTTAAGCCCTTTCACAATGTCATC
The DNA here is from genome assembly GCF_000429685.1 of Salibacterium aidingense DSM 18341. Classification (GTDB taxonomy): domain Bacteria; phylum Bacillota; class Bacilli; order Bacillales; family Marinococcaceae; genus Salibacterium; species Salibacterium aidingense. The sequence continues at coordinate 12,127 of NZ_AUCI01000015.1, read as the reverse complement.
GCTTGTCTCTGCTTCCTTTGTGATCGAAACAGCGACTCCAGTATAGGAATTGTGAAATGCTTCCAATGACATTTTCTTTCTGCCCGATGCTGGATCAACAATAATCACATGATTTCCTCTTATTTTTTCAAGCAGGACAAAATGGTTCTGTTCCCAGTGAACCATCAACGGGAAATCCAGTTGATTGTTTTTCTTTTCTTCCTTTGGATTGGGTACTTTATACACTTTACATAAATAACCATATTCTTCGGATAGATTTTTTAAATGCTGGAGGTTAGTGCCATCTCTTCCTGTATAATTGCCGCTGCCTTTCAATTTTCGCGGGTCGACTTTGTATCCCTCGCTCCGGCTGATTATCATGGCCAGGCAGGCTATGCCACAGTCATATTTGTTTTTCTGCATGATTACTGGGGTTTTCTTTTTAAACATGATGATGTATGCCCCTTTGGGGATTTGTTTTACCAAGGTTTAGATTCAAAATGTTGGGTATCCGTTCATCACAGGCAAAGGCCAGTCCATAAACGATACCTGCCAGACCTACCATCAGATTAGGTGCCTGCACCCCTTCCCCGACACCGCATTTGTATCCATTTTGTGCCCCATTTTCCACACTTTCCAGCATGAGATTTTGGGCCATTTCTGTCACACTCGGCTGGTTCGCCTGACGAGCGTACTCTATTAACGTGATCGCATTTCCAATATCCCCATGACAGAGGCTGTGTTCTCTACCGAACCCATCGAAGAATATATTATTAAATGCTTTTCTCCTATCTATTTCCGCCTGCTGCGCTAAACTTTTTTTATAAGATTGGGCAAGTCCGGTACGACTTAATAGGATCCCCGGCGAGCCATGACACCAGGACGCTACGGAAGCTTCGTCTGTTGCTTTTCTTTTATCCATCCAGTTGTTTTGAATCATTTGGCTATTTTCATAATTCATTCCTTTGGAGATCACCTTAAACATTGTTTCATCCTGCAAATAGTCATTGAGCATAGAAAGTGCATATACGATCCCGGCATTTCCATGAGAAAAACCGGTTAGAGGCTGTTCCGCTATGCCTATCCAGGATACTTGCTCCTCGTTGATGTTTACCCTGTTCTCCATTAAATACGTTCCGCACTCAGCAGCAGTTTTTAAAAATATATCCAGCTTCGTCTTTTTGTAACAGTTAATTAGAACAACAATCGCTCCGGCTGCTCCACCAATAATGTCAAATTCTTCATCTTTATAAAGAAGGTCCGGGATCTTTAAGGTTAGTTCTAAAGCTGATTTTTTATATTTCTCTTCATGGGTGAATAGATAGAAATTCATGAGGACATAGATTATGGAAGACATTCCTGTGAAAGCTCCGATCGATATCGTATCTTCTTTTTCATCCAACCATTCCCGTCCTTGAAACCGTGAATGAAGATCTGCTGCAATATCTTCTGCTGTCTCCCAGTACTTTCTTTTCTTTGTGACAATCCATAATGACAAATACATCATTGCCATACCGGACAATCCATTGTACAATGTATCTCCCATTGGAGCTGATCTCCATTGAATCTCATCTACTCCAACCGGGGTCGAATTAATCCAGGAGTAGGTCGTCCGGCCTTGATGAATACCTTGAAAGGATTCGCCATAAATGATTTCTGCCAGTTCTTCTGCTTTTTGAATAAAATAGGCATGAGACACAAACGGAGTTGTGTAATGATCTGGATGTTTTGTTTCAAATTTTTTTAATGCCTTTTCTCTATCACTGGCAGTAGCGAGCATCGACAATCCTATCATTTTTCGTTGGAAATCCAGATCCTCGTTGCTCAGATTTGTGATTTTCTCCCATACCCGCTCCAGCGGGGAATAACGAAAATAGTCCGGTATGCATTTATTCCTGGAAGTCCACAAATCAGTGGAATCTATCGGTAATGTAAAGTAGGGAATATCATCGTTGATTAAATCACGGTATTCATACTTTGCGAGCGGCCTGTAGTGCTGATTTTCGCTCGCATCCTTCCATATATTTGCCAAATATATTTCCCGGTCCATTGTGTTATGCAGAAACCTCGGATGTAAACTTAACTCATGAAAAGAAGCATATTTTGCTGTTGCCTTTGGAATAAAGCGGACGAAAACTTCTTCTCTTTCATTAAACTTTTGTATCCTATTTAGTATTTCCCCGGCATCGTCCATCATGACCCTGTAGATTTTGGAGAAGCCTTCTTCTATTTCACGAAGATATTCTTTGGAATCAACAAACTCTCCGTTTAATTTTGGATGATTGGGGGAAGATTTTAGCGAAACATATTCTCTTTCAATTTTCATATTTTCCTGATTAGGATTTTTGATCTGCGGCAGCTTCATGAAGGATTGAACCTCTCCCTGCCGTCCAATTCCGCTGATATCAACATTTTTATCACCAAAAAAGAACGGCAGTAAGCCTAAGGCTTTTACAGAAACGTTTAACTTATCTTTCGCTTTTTCGTAGGCATCTGTTCTATTTTCTTGATCATAGGGAATATGGAATAATGATTCTAAATCTATCAGTACGGGATAGCTGCCGTTTGCGATGAGATTTTCCGAATGAAAATCAACAGCATTTAAGGCATATAATAAGGCAATTTGACTGCCTATTCTGCGGTAAAAGTCTTTAATTTGTTCCTCGGTGGTACACTCTTCATAATGGATGAATTCCACCCAGCCATAATTTTTTCTGGTGAGGACCTCGGGCGTATACAGGTAGTAACGTAATTGCCCGGTTTTTTCGTTTATATAATGGGTGAGCTTTTGGTACAGAAGATCTACGGTTAACGAACGGGGTTTATAGATTAATAAGTGCTTGTCCAATATGAGTTTAGTAACTTTTCTACCATCGGAATGGCTGTCGCCCTGCCCCGTTTCTATCGTCTCGATTTGCTCTGTCTCCTTCTGCTGGAATATATGGCGGGCAATCTCCCATTTATCCCTTTCATATCTGGAAAGGACTTCATTGATTAACTTTTTGAACTTTCTTATTTCATTCGAAATAACTCTTAATAGACTTGGATATAATTCGAAAAATTGATTCATATAATCCGCGTCATTTAACAGCTTTTCATTGTAATATTGGTATTTTTCTTCTTTTGTATTTCCTTGTAACGTTTTCTTTTCTCTATTTACATTTAGATCGAACACGAGCGTTCGGTAGGATAATTTCAGTACACTACGTTGAAACTGGTCTGAGATGTCATCCAAAAATTTGTTTTCATTCTTAATAACATGTTTATTCTTTTGGTATTTTGAAGAATTTGTTAAATCTTTTACAAAATAGGAGGCAAGTTTCAATCCAAATGTATGAAACATAATATTGTCGGAACGATCCGTTTCCACTATTTCCTGGCGGGATAATTGGTCTTTTATGTATTGGTAAACGTTTATTCTATAATCACAATCATGCTCACTGGTACTGTAAAGCCGATAGACTTTTTCTAAAGAGTTGATATTTAATACGTTGCTCAAACTGTCCTCAAGTAATTGAGTATCTCCTTTATACACAATATTAATATTGCGATCGAAGAGTGTTTCTTCTACTATCGAGCCTTGATCTTTTTTCTCTCTGCTCATCAGAATATCGGTAAAAACAGGCAACATTATCAACTCCTTTGAATAGAGGAAGGAAGAGAGGGGAAAGACCCCGCCTCCCTGCCAACTTTTCTTCATGACTTGATTTTTTAAGTAAAATGGAAACCTAGCACCAGCAAGTATGAGTCGGGCACATGCCACATTCCCAGGTAATAGTGCAATAGTCACCGTCATTACCCTGAGAGAGCCCCCTGGTTTCAACGTCTGCACCGCCATTGATAGACTTTAGGGAGATGTCTTCTAGTTCCTGTTCAACGTCGCCAGCTGCCGCATAAAATTTTTCTGTCATTACTCCTTCCTCCTTTTTTGGTTTTTTTTGTATATTAACTTGTTCAATTTCATAGTATTATATTATTCAGAATATTTCACCGAAAACTTGCATGCGTTAAAACGAATTTTTCTGTGCAGCTTTCCGAAAAAAATGATTTCTTTATTTCGAAAACCCGTATTTTTTTATCTCCATTTAAGGAATATCAGCGTTAACTGCAGGCTGGAACTATTTCGGAAACTCCCACGCTATCACGCAAAAAAAAAATCCTTTGTTCATGTTGTTTATAAAAACAACACGGATAAAGGAAAGTTTCATCATCTGCCTTTATAATAAGAAAGATCCGCTGTTTTCCCGTACCTCCTCACATGCTGTAATGGGTAATCAGCGATTTTCTGCTCGCTTCTGCTAGAGCTCCGGCTCTGGATTTTACATGCAGCTTTTTGAAGATTCCGGTTAACGTGTATTCTACAGATCGTTGGCATACTAACAGCTTATTAGCAATTTCCCGATTGGTTAACCCTTCCGAGATATATACAATAATCCGCTGTTCCCGTTCTGTTAATGTCACCTCTTTTAATTTACGGGATGGAGCGGGGGGATCAGTATTGTCCTCTGTTTTTCTTAACTGACGCAGCAGACTGGCAGGAAGTACTGTTTCTCCCTGTATCGCACACTCTATTGCAAAAAAAACTCGTTTTGGGGAGGCGGTTTTATTAATAAAACCGCAGACTCCTGCTTCTACAAGTAAATTAAAATAAGCATGAATATCCTTTTCATCGGCAAAAATTAATATCTTTCTCGCTGCATCCTCCTTTAAAATTTGCTTGGATAACTCTAACCCATTTAAATAAGGCATATGTAAATTCATTAAAACAGCGTCGTATTCTTCTTGATCTATTCTGTTCTTTACCTCTCTGCTGTCCGTGATGATATCCACGCCCATGGTTTTATTTTTCTCTAATACTAACTTAATCCCTTCTGCTACAATTTCGTGATCGTCCACCAAAAGTATTTTATTCATACTATTCACCCTCAACGATGTTTAAAGTAAAACTTAAAAGGGGGAAATAAGAGATGATGGAATCATTAGCCCTTTTAAGGGTCAGGGGATACAATAATAATTAGGTTGTGAAGAAATAGTTCCGTCGGCATTTCACCAGACATTCCTCACAACCCAAGTCTCGTCTAAACAAACTGGAATGAAAGATAGATAGCATACGTCACGACGTAAACTAGAAACAGCGCCGCTAACCATTTACTATACCGACGTATTCCTTTCAGGCCGAAATTTAGAATACTGCCGATAAAAAGAACAAGGGCAGCACCTAATGAAATCATTGCAATGATGAATACGATTTGTTCCATGTTTTTCCCTCCTCTACTAGAAATGAGAGTGAAGCCTGCGGCTAACTCATCCGTGCTTTCTGGGAATATTTGTACAGCCCGAACAGAGAAAGGCTGATATAAACGAATAAGAGAAGTCCTCCCCAAAACACAAGCTGCGTACCTTCATACCCCATGGCTGCATCATAAAATTGAATCGTTACACGATAAATGAACGAAAACGGAAATACAATGGAAAAATCAGCTCCCAATAAAACCGTGGTAATAAAAATGGATCCGAGACCTGCGATGACCACACTTAAAATATTTCGCGTGGCAAACGCCAGCAGGGCTGCGATTGGTATGACCAGCAGCGTTAATACGGTAAAAAGAAAAGAAGGAAAGAATCTGGATAAAATATCTGGGAACCCTGTTTCTGTTCTAAACAATATCCAGAGAGTAATCAAATGAATCACATGGTTGATCAGAGACGTCCCCAGCAATAACAAAAATGTAGCTGCCATCTTCGAGAACATTAAACGGAAATTATGAAACGGATAAGAGATCCAGTTTAACGTTGTTCCATTTTGAAACTCGGTATAGAAAAAGAAACCGGAAAAAATAAACACAAGAGCCGGGAATAAAATTGCATACTGGTTAAAAACAAAGAAATAGTAATTATCAGGATCCATAGCCCCTGTTACCAGCATACCCCCGGTGTTAACCACATAGGGGATAAAGCTTATCACTAAAATAACGTAAACCATTTTCAGCCGTTTCAGCTTCATCAATTCATTTTTCACCAACATACTCATAGGATTCTCCTTTCGACAACAACTTTAAATATAAATCTTCCAGAGACAGTTCAAATATCTCGAGCCTTTCTATTGAAATCTGCTTCCGCATCAAAATCGCTTCGATTTCCTCCATGGGCAGCGGCGAAACAAACTCGAGCTCATCCCCTTTACGCAGCACCATTTGACCTTCCAGTTCAGCCATGAATTCACGGTTAATCTCAAAGGGAGTCCGAAGTTTATATAAATAGTTATCCGATACATCCATATTGATCGTTTCGAAAATAACTTCGCCGTGATTGATAAAGATTAATTCGTCCGCCATTAAATTGATTTCATTTAATAAGTGACTGGAAATGATAATCGTGGTATTGTTTTCGATCACTTCTTTAATGAGCATTTCCCTTACTTCCTTGATTCCCTGGGGGTCCAATCCATTGGTGGGCTCATCAAGGAGTAACAGCACCGGTTGGTGGGAGATGGATCTTGCTATTCCAAGACGCTGCTTCATCCCCAAAGAAGTATCCGAAAACAATTTATGCTTTTCGTTATAAAGGCCGACCGTTTTCAACAAGGTATCGATACGTTCCTGGGAAGGCTGCTGCTGTAAATATCTCAAATGCAGGGTTAAATTTTCCGATAGAGTTAAGTTATCGTAAAATCCAGGAAATTCGATAATACTGCCGATGGATTTCAGAAGGTCGTTCCCTGGATGATTATATAAATCCTCTCCCTGAAAATGGACCGCACCGAATGTTGGTTGAAATACTCCTAATAACGTTTTTAACAATGTTGTTTTTCCCGCTCCGTTAGGGCCGAGCAAGCCATAAATTTTCCCTTTTTCAAAGGAAAGGTTCACATCCTTTAGAATTTGTCCTTTCTTCATTTCTACATGTACATGTTCTGTTGTTAACAAAGAGGACATTGGTCTGCACCTGCCTTTCGATTTACTGCCATTATAACCAGCTGAGGTTAAACCAAAGGGAGCATGAGGTTAAAAACAGGTTAAAAATGACGTCCGCTGCCGTAAAAAAACTGACTTCCTTTTGAGAAGAAGTCAGTTTTCTTTGGGGAGAATGGTGATCGTGGTACCGCTGGTGCCGGTGAATATCCTTTTTTCTAAATCCATCTGTTCCAGCATCATATCAACAATAGACAAGCCGATGCCGGCCCCGCTTTTCTTGGAGGGTTTTTGCATTCCTTCCCCCCGGTCCTGAATTTTCAGGACGGTCGTTTCTTTTTCGTTTTCCGTCCGTACGGAGACATATTTTCCTCCCGCCGCATGACGCAGGACATTCTGCAGGAGGTTATCCAAAATCCGCCGGAACCACATTTCATCCACATTCCAGGAAATAGATTCCTGCAAATCTACATCAATCTCGAAACCCTGCTCTTCAAAGACAGGATACCAGGCGATCAAGGAAGACCGAACGACTCCTGTTATATCGGTTTGTTGCTTATTCATTGGCAATTTCCCCTCGCTTAACACCGTAAACGAAGAGAGGTTGTCGATTAGTTCCGAAAGAAAAACGATCTTTTCGTTGATAACGTGAATCGATTCTGCCATGTCATCCTTTAAATCATACTGATTTAACTTGTGGATATGGCCGTTCATGATAGACAACGGGGTCCGTAAATCATGAGATAAGCTGGAAATCAGGCGCTTGCGTATCATTGCTTCATGTTTCTCTTTTTCATGGCTTTCATTTAATTGGTCCACCATCTGGTTGAACGAATGTTCCAGCTGCCCTATTTCATCGTCCTTTTCTATTTTCATTTTGGAAGGAATGAGCTGGTTTTCATTGGTCTCCATTTTTTCCTGCATTCGAACCAGCCGCTTTCTCGTTCGATTAAAAAATAACCAGGAAATATAAATAAACAAAAACCAAAAAGACCCGATGGCAATGAACCAAATCGTGGAGTATTGATACTGCCCCACTCCAATATTCGTTTCTAAATAGGAAGAAGGGATCTGCAAAAACGCATAGCCGCTGTCTTCTGCTCCCTCCAAATAGGCCGAAGTCGTGAAATACTCTTCGCCCCTGTCCTCTTCCAAATGGCGGATCAAACTGGAGACATTCCACTCCTCGCTCCAATCCTTCGAAGGATGATTTGACATCAATAATTGCCCGTTATCCTTTACCCAAAAGATAACAGACTCCGGATACCTATCCACATTCCGTAATGATGATGTGATGTCCTGCGTAGCCCGTTCTTCCAGAGATTGAATCTCCTGAACCCAGGTTTCTTCTATTTCTTCTGGAGCATAGTATTCTTCCGGGGAAAAATCAGCCAGCTGCATAATGACAAGGTAGTACAGAAAATTAACACCTAAAAATGAGACAGGAAAGATCAAAATGGACAACAGAATAATTATTATGTATTTTGTTGATAACTTCACCGTCTCACCCTATACCCTAACCCGCGGATCGTTTCAATAATTTCAGGGTTCTGAGGATCTTTTTCGATTTTTTGTCTTAAATAGCGGATATGAACGGTTAACGTTTTATCCCCTTCGATGTACGGTTCCTGCCATACACTCGAATAAATCTGTTCTTTCGTTAATATGTGATTCGCATTTTTCAGCAGATATTGAAAGATTTTAAATTGCTTTTCGGTCAATATGACTTCTTCACCGGTTTCCATATTAATGATTTGATTCATCTGTAAATCAATTTTTAAATGCTTTAAGTACAAGATCTCCATTGTGACTTTATCAAATCGTTTTAACAAAATATCGATTCTTAATAACAGTTCTTTTGGATGAAAGGGTTTGGTCAAGTAGTCATCGGCAAATTCCAGCCCGGTCAGTTTATCTTCTATGGCGGTTCTGGCTGTTAAAAATAAGATGGGAAGATTGTTCTTTTTTCCCCGGATCCGTTTTCCAACAGTAAACCCGTCCAATCCCGGGAGCATAATATCGAGAATAACAAGATCGACTTGGTCCAAATAGGCTTCCATATCGTATCCCGACGTTAACCAGGTTACGTCATATCCGTTATCAAAGAGGTCCTGTTTCACCAAATCGGCAACCTCTTCGTCATCCTCAATGTACAAAATGTGATTGGCCAACACCATTCCCTCCCCTATCTCGTCAAACACATTAGACCGCTATACTACTATTGTTTTTAACATAAACCGGAAAGAATTGAAATAGATGTAACCCTTATATCAGGGAATTCTTTCCTGTAAATTCCGTCATGGAAAACAAAACCCGCCTCAGAGTATCATACCAAGACTGAGGCGGTGTGGAGGTACAGCAGCCTTTTATTTTTTGATTTGCTGCTGAAAAAAGGCTGTTGTTTCAATTAAGGCCCCCCGCAGCTGCGTTGGTACGTCCTGCAAAGGGTGAGCGGCATTGAACGTATGGGTGCCGCCTTCGATGATGGCAAGCGAATGCTGAGCAGCCGTATCATTCATCTTCTCCGCCCCTTCCCGCAGCCACTGTCCGTCTGCACCACCCTGCACGATATGAACCGGGGTGTTCATCTGCTTTAATGTAGCCACAATATCAAACCGCTCTTTATTGTGTTCGATATCTTCTAATAAGTTAGATTTAATCGGCATGTCCTGTTTGGTACGCTTGTTCTCAATATAACCGACACCGTTTTCCCGGATCTCATTTTTCAGATCTTCTCCAAGAAAGTCCACTTCAGCAACACCGTTCCAGGTGACAACGGCTTTTATTTCCGGATGTTCTGAGGCAAAAATAATGCTGCTTGCTCCACCGCGGCTGTGGCCGACCATTCCGATGTGGTCCATCTCAAAATGCCCGGAAAATGGAAGAGTACGTGCTTTCATCTGTTCAAACAGAGCGTCCAGATCTTTTAATTCTCTCGTATACGTGTTCCCTGCAAATTTCTCCAGCTCATCAAAATCTTCCTCGTTCACCCCGTTGCAGGAAAAATTAAAACGAATGGCGTAAAAACCGTTTGCTGCCAGTTCATCTGCAGCGTAAGGGAAAAAGTTCCAGTCTTTATGCCCTTTAAAACCATGGCAGATAATAACAACGGGGCGTTCGGTTTGTTCCTTCGGTGCATGTACATTGCCCCGCAGAAATAAATCATTTCCCAGCTCCACCGTAAACGGCTGTTGTTCGATCCCAGTCATTAAGTATCTCCTCCTTTCCTGCATGGTATCACAAAGCCATACATATTTCGTACGATATCCGCTTATTCTAAGGGGAAAAGCTGGAAGGAGGATAAGAGGATGCCGCCAAGAAAAACACCGAAAGACGGCGAGGACTTCCCCACACCGCAGGAACAGGTGGCCGACCCTTTTGTGGAGGGCACAGAAGACGGGGAAATCGAAGAAGAATACGGAACAGACCTTCCCCTTGAAGATGAAATCATTGAAACGGATGAAGACGGCAACCCACTATAAAATAAGATAACTCCGCTGTTCCGAATATTCAAAACTAAAGTAGAAAGGCTATTATGAAATGATCATAAAGATCTTTTTTTATAATAGTTTTTAGATGCAGACGGCCAACTCTTTAAGGGTGGACAGCCACTCGGGGGTGGCCTTATGTCAAACTTTGGGATATTCTGTAACTGGCATGAAACAATGAAAACCATCCTTTTAGAGTGGCGGCTCTAAAAGGATGGTTTTCGTTAACACATCTTGAATTGGGCTGTTCCCTTAGCAGGGTATTCGATGCATCAATCAACAGGTAGGGGCATCTTGTCCCTGCCTTTCATTTAATGTATGATTAGTGTACCATATTACGCTTCTGTTCAAAAAAATTGCTGTAAAGAAAAGGATGAGGGTTGATAAAATCTGACCAAGCAAAGCAGACAGAAGATATATGATGGAGCAACACCTAATGCCTGTGCCAGGCCAAGCAGCTCCAGATGCAGCACACTTCTTCAATTTTTCCATTCGAGAACCGAAGAAAATGGATCCCTCGTATTGACGCCTGCTTGTTCGTGGGCGGTACCGGGATAGCCTGCAACCCCCCCTGATGTGTACCGGAAGGTATCCAATGAACAGCCGACATCTCTACGTCAACGACAACCTGCTGTACCTCATAATAAATATCCGGAAAGGCTTCCCGAATATGCTCTACCGTTAATACACTCCGCTCTCCATCGTAATCTGCACCTAATAATCCGGTGAAACGATTTCATCCATTTTATTCAAATCCCCTTTATTATATATTTCCTGATAGAATCTGCGAATGATGTCTTTTTTGGACTCCTCCATGCCAACCAGTTCCTTTTCGATATGGTATAGTTTCTATATAACATTTTCGACATCGCTGGAAAGGATCCTCTCTCAGTATGAACCCCTCCATTTATTTCGTAATTTTTTATTTTATTGAAAGGAGCTGAAGATCATAGCTGAAAAACTGGCAGGATTTCTTATGATTGTTTGTTCGTTAAGTGCTGTTACTGCTTTTATTACAGGCTTGGAAAATGTTTCGACTGCTTCTTCCGATCAGATGATAGTCGAGGCCTGGAGATTATTCGGATTTATTGTTTTTGCCGGTATTTTTCTGCTGCTTGCCCTGCGCCCGAGACAATACCCTGGGATATGGGAGCTGGTCATCTTTCATAAGCTCGCTGTGACCGTTTCCGCATTTTTTCTTTTTCAGCAAACGGGAGAGGCCCTGTTTATTGCCATTGTAGACGGCAGCCTTGCTTTTCTGCTTATTTTGGCTTACGTGGCAGCAAAGGGGTACACTGCCTGGCGACAGTGAGGGACGAAATTATCCTGACAGCCCAGAAAAGGTCTTTATGGGACGCCCATAAAGACCTAACTTCTTACAGTCTGGACCAATCAGCTTTATAACCGATTGTGTTCTAGCCTTTGACAAATACCGTTTTAATATCGGTAAAGAATTCGATGGCAGCTTCCCCCTGTTCCCGCGAATGCGAGCTTGATTTTTTCATGCCGCCAAATGGGGCCTGCAGCTCAACGCCGGCGCTTTCAGCATTCACACGGACCAGGCCGGCTTCGATGTCATCCATGAAATCTAGCATGTTCTGGATGTTGGTGGTGAAAATCGAGGCACTCAGGCCAAACTCAACATCGTTGGCCAAATTGATTGCAGCTTCCATCGAATCCACCTTCATCAGCGCCAGCACCGGACCGAAAATTTCTTCCTGTGCGATCGTCATGTCGGTCGTTACCCCG
>NZ_AUCI01000014.1 GCF_000429685.1 Salibacterium aidingense DSM 18341 | reverse complement strand
GTCCCATCAACAGGCGCATGACAAGATTTTTCGCTATATTGAACTGATTTACAACCGCAAGCGTATCCACCGTACCCTGAACTATTTGACCCCGCTCCAGTATTATAAACAGCAGGTTCTGCGGAGTCGAGCGCCCGTAGAAACCTCCTAATGCAGGCAGGAGAGTGCTTTTTTCCTTAACCACCGCTCTAGATGATAGAGCGGATGGGTCAAGCGGTTTGAGCTTGACGCTTCCGCGGCATCATCTATCCTGACAGGTGGGAAAAAAAGCCTGCGTCCGTTCCGTTTTATAACGGACAAATCATAAAAAAAGGTGTCTACTTTCTTGACACAGATCCAATACCCTCCTGCTTTTTTCTTTCCGTTTGTGAGGTTCGTCTTTTCCAGAAAAACTTCCAAGCTGACCGCCTCATGCTGTTTCCAGGCATGCATGAAAACTTCCGCCGAAGCACGGGCATCTTCAAGGGCATAATGGTGGGAAAATATAATGCTCAAATGCTCAGCTACCGTGTGTAATTTATAATTCAGCAGCCCTCCCCATGTCTTTTTTGCAATGTTCACCGTACAGTTGTATGTTATCTCCGGATATGGAATATCATACACATCCAGGGCATGACGAAGAACGCTCATGTCAAAGCTGGCATGATGAGCAACGACCAGTTTGTCCAGCAGTCTGTGTTCGAGTTCTTCTTCCCATAAGACATCAAACGCATCGGCATCCTCCACATCCTCATAGGTAATCCCGTGAATAGAAGTGTGCCAAGGATCAAATTGCTCATCCCATGGTTTGAGCAAACGATAAAATTCCTCCACTTTTTCACCATCTTGATACTCCAACAATCCCACAGCACACACACTAGCTCTTGAAGGTTTAGCCGTTTCAAAATCTATCGCAGTGAAATTCATAAATTCCCTCTCCTTTATTCGACAATATCCAACAAATCCCGGGGCGTGACAGGCACCTATTAAAGACCTGGAAGGTTATTTTTTATTTTTCGGTACCAAATCGATCCTCCCACAATGCCAGCTACAAATAACGTCGTCCCCGCGGCTGCCCCAGCCCCGTTATTGTGATTATCTGAAGAAGTTGATGCAGACTCCTCTTCTTTTGATTGTAACTCGTTCTCTCGTTTTTCTATTTCCTCTCCCGTTCATCGAGGGTTTCTGTTTTTTCTTCCAACTCTTTTTCCTTCTTATCTATTTCTCCACACTGCTCCTCCTCTTCCCGTTCAGATTCTAATGTCTCTTTCTCTTGTTCCACAGTGTTTATTTTTCCTTGAAGCTCCTCTCTTTCCACTTCCAGCTTTTCTATTTTTTCATCTCTTGCACTTATTTTCTCTTGAGAAGAAGATAACCGCTCTTCCAGAGTTCCTACCTCCTCTTCCAAATCTTCCACTTCCCCGGCATTTGTGTTATTCAAACTTGATGATTCCTGCTCTGAACTGTTGGAAGAAGAATCACTCGAGGAGGAATCCCCTCCATTATGGTAGTGATATCCTGAACAAAGGCCTTTTTCAATAGATTGTTGAGAACAGTTATGACCGCCATTGCTGTCCGTTCTTCCTGAATGACTATAGGCCTCTTCCGCCGTGGCTACAGAAAATAACATCATGACGATACCGACTACACACAAAACATACCATTTCACTACAATCGTCCCCCTCACCTCTAATAATCCCTAGATTCACATATTCTAAATATTCTGATAAAAAAGCAACATAAAAACTATATCTAATTATAATTATTTTGACGTATTTCTCGAAAATCCTTCAAAACGGAGAAAATTTTGCCGATTATGGGACTCTTGGCTCTTATGACTAAGTCTAGTTGAAGGTAGCCTAAAATCATCTGTTGAAAGGTTTCCCAGTTATAGGAACGCTTCTAGCTTCCCCTGTTATCTTAGGTTTGAATATTCACAAATTAACGTATGGTTAAACTTTATGTAAAGCGAAAAAACCAAAAAACAGCAAGTATAGAAGTCCCCCTAATATACTTGCCCTAGCTATTTGACTGTAATGATAATTCGTCAATATTTATGACTGCTTTCAATTGTTGTAATAAGTCCAATCCAATGATACCATCCAAATCAAACCCATAATTCATAGCACCAATTTCTATAGCAAAATCTTCTGTTTGCATACTTCCAATTTTCACTAAATCCACCGTTTTAGAATATACAAACTCTGATCCCCCAACGCCACTTATACGATATATCATATCGTTTTGTTCTGCTACAATCCCTATGGACTCTGCTAAGTCTGTTGATACCACTGTACTTCCTGAGCCAGTATCAATTAATATACGTTGAATATGAAGCGATTGTCCACTATATCTTAGTTCCATATCCGTAAGCAATAATCCATCATCAATCATTAGTTTTTTCACTATCGCCTAACACCTACCCATTTTTTTTCAATGATATTAGGCTCCTTACGATTGGTATGAAGTACATATAGTTCCCGGTTAGGATCTTCTCTATGAATTTCTTGATAGGCTTTCATAGCATCTGGAGAATTAGAAAATTTTTTCAAGGGAGCAATCTCGTCTAAAATACGCTCCCTTTTCTCATTGGTATGAGCTCGAACAGCTTCTATCAGAACCCATGTTTGAGGGAAAGCCTGGCACACATCTTCCCACTTCATTTGACTCACCTCCAGAATTATTTACTTATATTGTACCATTAACTCTTCCAATGTTGGGTCTTTCTTTGCCCTTCAATTGCTAGGTTGTAGTATTTCTTAGCAATAACATTCTTGTAAATCATTAAAATACCAACACTTGATTAAAGTGAAATATTTTACAACTTCAGCAAGTCTTTCTTACCACCTTTTGCGAAAAGCTTCACACCTGTCGTAAACACCCCACAATGGCAAGTCCTATGTCTTTCCTTTTTGTAGAATTACTTGTAAGCATAACTTCTCCACTCTTAGGGCCCGCCTTCTGTTTGATGTTTCCAAAAGTTCCCCCGTCTAGAAACCTTCTTTCATTGCGTGCAGTACTAGGAGAAATAATGGCGCGGCTAATACGAATAAAAACGCTGATAAAATCCCTGCAGAGATAGCTCTCTGTAAAACTCCCTAGTCATTCGACAAATTTCGGGCGGTGACAGGCACAAAAACAACCCCAGCTCCGGACGAGGAACTGAGGTATATCATTCTCCTTTTGAGATCCTTCCATCTGAATTTATGGAGAGGTTAAGACTGCTGGATCTGCGCCGTTTACATACTCTATTTCTTGTATATTTTCTATCCCTCTTAATTCAGAAATATTATCTCCATCAAGGATCACTTTGGATATTTCTGTGTCTTTAAAATCGATGAGGGCCCCGTCTTTTTCTGGTCTAATCGTTATGGTGGCATTCTTTAAACCGGCACCATGAAATTCTGCATAGTTTCCAGTAAATACTACTCCATTCTTCACTTCGGACGCTGCATCAAATGTAAGGGAAACACTCGGTTTATGCACCAGCAATCTGCCTGTTTCCGAGTCTTTAAAATCGTAGGATCTTTCAGGAACGACAGCCTCATCGTCTCCTTGTTTTTGTAATTCAAAGGTGTCGATATGTTCATTATCTATCGAGTATACGTCTCCCCTTAAATCATTTCCATCTATTTCGATGGAGGTAAATACTTGTTTGTCTTCATCATATAAAACATCCACATAATCATAGGTCTGAGCAGGATAAAATTTAGGGCCGGCTGAGCCGCCAATAATGTACTGGGAGCCCGATCCATCTGTCTGGACACGGCCATCCTTCATCAAGTGTGATTTCATATATGCGTGGTCATGACCCGTTAATACTAAGTCTACACCAAGTTCTTCAAGGACCGGAGCAAAAGTATCTGCCGTAGCGTCTGTCCCGGTCAGGGGATTACTGGAATAAGGGGAGCGGTGAAACATAGCAATATTCCATAATTTATCAGTGTTCTCCACTTCCTCTCTCACCCATTCCTGCTGCTCTTCCATATCTTGTATCCCAAACTCTGAGTTCAGCATAATGAAATTGGCATTTCCATATGCAAAGGAATAAACGAATCCTTCTTTCCCTTTTGGTCCATTTTCAGGGTACGGGAACAAGGCATTGAATTTATTTTCACCATCCCCGTATACGTCATGATTTCCTAATACGGACATGAAAGGAATAGTAGTGGATAATCCTTGGGAAGCTTCAAGAAAGTAATCCCATTGATAGATGTCACTTCCATCCTCCACAATATCACCAGCGTGGAGAGCAAAGTCTGTCTCAGGGAATTTCTCCAGGCCTAATTCATATAATTCTGTCCAAATCTCAAATCCTTCTTGATTTTGGGACTGGGTGTCAGCAAAAAACAAAAAGTTAAATGGTTGATCAGAAGTAGATTCTGTCGTAAAAGTACTTTCTTCACTCCAGCCTGATTCTGTTCCATCTCCCACACGATAGTGATACGTAGTGCCAGGCGTTAACCCTATTGCTTGGGTACGATGAATCCTCATTTCTCCCGTATCGTCGGAATATAATTCATTTTCTCCCTCAAAACGCTGGACCTTGCTGCTCTCAAAACCAGCTTCTTCCCCTTCGGCAACCACTTCCACCACGGAATCTTTATTCATGGTTCCAGTACGCCACGTAAAATGCTGCGTTGTTTTAGGATCCTCCAACCACGTTAAAGCAATGTTACTCGGTGTTGGGCCGCCCAGCTGCGGAAGAATGTCGATGGACTCGACTTGGCTCACAAGCTCCCCTTTACTAGCTTGAATAGTAAGTGGAATTTGGGAAAGCGTCAGTAAATCTGTGGTCATTTCTCCATTTTCATCGGTTGTGCCGAAAAGGGAATTCCACTCCACTTCCCGAACATCTTCTTCCGGTACATGGTAATACCGCTGCTCTCCATTCGGTATGAAAATGCGATAGTACTCAAAACCTTCATAGGAATAATTCGCAAACGGCAAATACGTTCCGGCTTCGACTTCCTGATACGGATCCCCGGCTACGCCGCTCCCACCCTTGTAAATATCTGTGGAATTAGTAACTTCAAGCAGCTTAGCATCATTCGTAATCTCTATTTCTGCCCCTTCCACAGGGTATCCATCCTGATCAGCCACTGATATCCTGCTCGGCGTGTTTACCGATTTACCTTCGATCGATAAGACTAATGGCTGGGCAATACCTGCACGAAATGGTTCGGCAAAAAATTCTATGGTACCAATGGACGAATCTACATAAGAAAGGGAGCCCTGGGAGAGTTCAAGTTCAGCTTCACCGGAAGCATCCATTCCTAATTCAAATGTTATCGTTGCCAATACTTCCTCTTCCTCTGTCTCGATGTCAGCTAAATTGTCCCAGCTTAGTTGAATCTCACCGGTTTCCGAATTCACTTCATTTGTGGCTGTCTTCCCTTTAAACTTCTCTGCAATCTGTACTTGAAGAGCCTCTGTTTCTTCTATTCCGTCTAGGAAAGTTAACAATTCCGGGTCATAAGACAATTGAATATCTGCCCCATGTAAAGAATCGAACTGACTCATTTTCAATTGAACATCAAAAGTGGAGCCGGCATTTGCCTGTTCCGGACCTTCCCATTGAAACGACGGCCCTCCGGCGGAGACTTGAAAATTCCACGTGTTAAAGTGATGGTTCCCTGCCTTGTCGAAAACTTCGATGTACGCCTCATGTACGCCTTCGGCCAATGGCGACTCCGGCGTATATGATATTTTTCCCGATGCCGCATCGTAGGAGGGGGTGACAGGTTCCTCATCTATTTTCATGATCATATTTTCTGGATCTATCCCCGAGCCCCCTTGATTATCTTCAGCCACGGCGCTGATTTCCGGCTGATTGGAGGTGGCGGGATCTTCAAGCGGTTGAAAGTTTTCTAATGCAGGGTTGGTGACGTCCTCCTCAAAATCATCATAAACCGCCTGGATATTATCTACATAAATCGTACCTGCTGTCTTTCCATCATCATCCGTCGCCATATACCTTACAGCCAGGTCTATACGAAAAGGGGCTTCCCAGTCCGATGGTATATTTGCTTCTACGTATTTCCACCCTTTCCACGTCACCCCGTTTGGATAATCAGAAGTATAGTTAATATTAAAATTTTGTCCATTTGCATCGTACAGCTGCTGCCTCAGCCAATGCTTGTTGCCGTCCCCGTATATCCACATGCCTATTTTCTCCGGGTTACCAGGGATTTCTATCCTATTATCCTTTGAAGCATAAACGCCGGACGTTCCCTGTGTGCCAATAAAATCGTAGTCCAGCTGCAGGGCACTGCTGCCATGGCGTGCCTCCTCGTTAGTAACAAGGGCATCAATGGAGTTATACCTTGCACCAGACGCTTGCCAGGTGCCAATTCCATCTTCAAAATCTTCCAATACAATATAAGGCTCTGTTATCTCCTTTACATTATTGGAGGAGGTCTTATCTAATGCATGTTCCTCTTTTTTTTCACTATCTGGTACAGCTTCATCTTCCCCTGGAGCTTCCGAAACAGGATCATTCATATGGTGAGAACCTAAATCATCAAAGGGTCCGGCTTTCCATTGTTCCCATTCTTCGGATGGATCAAATGCATCATCCATGGTCGTATCTCCCGCTCTAACATCACCGTTTCTGATAAGTGTTACATCTTTGCCCCATTCTTCCCCTGCTCCTGCTTGTCCAATAGAATCGATGACATCCCCTGCTTTTCTCAAAACAACGGAATCCCTGCCATTAAAATCAATAACGCTGGAGTTCTCCAGATCCCCCTTATCTTTAAGATCTCCGTCTGCCTCGCCATGATATAAAACATACGTGCCGCCACTCGCTAATGAGCCGCTCACTTGCACGGACTCTTCAGCGGAATCTGCATCCCCGCTGTAACGTTCCAGGGTGTATTCACTTACATCCATTTCAGAATCAGTACCATTATAAAGTTCAACCGCCTTATTATGACGGACTTCCATAACATACTCCGATATAATTAAGTCAGAAGGGGCTGATGCCGCATTTGTTGTAATAGCGGTTATGGGGAATAAAAATGTAGAAATCAGTACTATTGATAAGAAGGAACTGAACGTTTTTCTCCATCTCCCTGTACTCATGTAGACTCTTCTCCTTTTTTTATGTATTCCAACACCTTGTACCCCTTTATTGTAAATAGAGAGGCGTGAACTCTATTTCTTTCACCGCATACGGCGTGCCGCCAGATCTCTTTTTTCCCTAGGTACATTAAAACATTTATGGATTAGGAGTATATGAATACACTGTAAAAGGTTAGTAAATTTGCATAAAAAGCTGACGTGGTTCTTCCGCTGACTTTATATTAGCAATGGAGGTGGATAAGGGTGTTCTTCTCTTTTATCATCTCACAAAACAATATCCTGCCTTCGTAAAGAAGACAGGATATTGTTTTAAATAGAAAGGCTGCAGTGGAAAAGAATCTTCTCTCTGTAAACAGGGGCTCAAACCGATTGCTTACGTCGCTGCCTGTTCATCTATAGCCACGTATATTGTCCAAAGAAGTTAAAGAAAAGAAAACGAAACTCCGGTCCTACGAGAAGAGACTCGTGGGGCGGATAATAACTTTTCGGGATCTCCAAGACTTGATATCTTGATAAGCCTCCTTTGATACACGTTTACGTTTTTGTTTACATTTACGTTTATGTTTACGTTTGTGCTTCCTGTGGTATAATTAATTCAAACATGTATACTTTTTGGGAAGCAGCATAGAACTAAAAGGAACCGCATTTAAGAGCGGAGGCTTGCCCGGTATTAGTTACGGAAATAGACCGCACACCTTACCTGACGGGGCGGTCTATTTCTTTTGGGACATGATTAACACAATTAACGTGCCAAACATCACCATTAAAGATAATGTCTGATACATATCCATAGGCATCACCTCCCATCCGGGAGATTAGCCGACCGCCCTTAGAAGCCTATCTGTTGTACAAGTTATATTTTATCATAAACCCTTTCGCCTGGGAGAATCCTCCTTTATTGACCACCCATCTGCATAGCATCTTTTCGGACAAGGCGGGACAATGTACCAGTAAAAACGACCGTGGCAGCCCAAAAAAAGAAAACCTCCCCGACGTTAGGGAGGCTGGAAGATGAAACCAAAAATAATATTCCTTATTCCGCTGTTACTTTTATTTTGTCACTTTCCGCTTTATCCGGCTCCGTGATGCTTATCCAGAATTCATCTCCTGCTTGAATCTCATCCCCGGTGACCCAGGTATTTGTTTCTGTGTTTTCATCAAAAGTGACATGACCGTCCGCATCTGAGCTATTTTCTTCTTTATAAATCCAGACGGTCCCCACCCGGTTGTCTTCATTCACAAAAAGAATATGATTGTCCGAGGAAGATGCCGTAATATATTCTGCCACCATCGGTTCGGAGTCCGGAAGGGGTTCACCTGCAATCCAAGCGACCGCATCTTCATATCCAGCGGCCTCTATGACAAAAAACACGGCTGGAAGATCCAGACCTTCCTCTTGAGCTGCTTCCAGATACGGCTGCACTTCTTCCCACGAAGACGCTTCGGCCTCTCCCTGATCTTCTAAACCCAGCTGGCCGGGAGTGGTTTTATCATAAGAAATATTTCCCTTTTCGTACTGCAGCCCATCATTTTCTTCTATTTGGTACAGTGTTATGGTTTCTACAGAGGTGCGCCATGTTTGATCTTCTTCAAATGTCAAAACGTTTTGTTCAGATGGATCTGCGGTAACGTCAGGTGCTTCTTTGCTATTCCCGCCTTATTCCTATCAAGGTTTTCGATCGGGCCTTCACCATGCAGGCGGCTTTCACCGCACACGGCGATCCGTCAGTGATTTTTCTCTTTATTATTTCCCCCTATAGAAGTATAAGAAAAAATATAAAACAGGTTTTGTTCATTTTTTTAATTTTTTGCCTAAAATTCTAAAAAAGAGCCCCATCTATAAAGATGAGGCCATGACATTATTTAGCTGTCAGCTCGATGAAGATTCCATATTCATAATTACCACTAATTGTACTGCTGCTTATCCGGAATACATTACCGGTAGCTTGGTCATCTTCAATGGTGTAAGCATCCCCACTTGCTGTTACGGTGTAACCAAAATCTGATTGAAGAGCGTCCCCAAGATTCTGCCTGACTGTTTCTCGGGAGGACTCGTCAGACACTTCATAATCTCTTGTCAAATTTAAGCCATCGATCACGCCATCTGTAAATGTGACAAAAATCTCGATCTCGGATTCCCTATAGGCTTTCAAATACCCTGCTCCTGACTCCATGGAATCAAAATCATCGGCGTTGAGCTGATCGATATTATCCGCATCATCTCCCGGGGTTAAATGATTTAGGACAAACTCCTGTGTCTCGGATATCGTTTCCACCGTTTCGCCATTCCCATCTTATACCTTCTTTCAGAACTGGCTTTCGATTGGGCCTTCACCATGCAGGCGACTTTCACCGCACACAGCGATCCGTCAGCGTTTTTTCTCTTTATTATTTCCCTCATTACTTATATTAATTTATCTCGTACTCCTACTTTTGTCTTGTTGCTTTATTTTTTGTGTTATTTTTTAAAACGTAAAAATTTTTTCGAGAAAGGCCAGGGAAACGGTTAAAAAGAGATATAAAACTGCTTATTGCTCGCATTCGACAAATATCGGGTGGTGACAGGCACTAAAAAACAGCTGCGGCATTCCACCGCAGCTGTTTTTGTAAGTTATTCTGGAGAGAAAATTATACTATTTGATGCAGTTGAATAATTGGTTCCATCCGTGGCATAGATTACAGCTTCATATATTACTCCAGACTCTACGTTGTCCGGGGTAACACTATCTTGATTCAAATAATCTACGGTTGCGGATGAAGCGCCTTCGGTATCCATGGTTAGTTCATCGTAATCCGCATTGGCCTCAATATAATACAGTTCATAATGGTCCGCCCCTGTCCAATGACTGGCACCGCCTGCAATTCGATCAAATTCCAGATAGCCGTTTCCTTGCTCCGTCCAGGATAAACCATTTACTTGTATACTTGAAAAATCTTCTTGGGTTTGTACCGCACCATCCATAGCACTTTGAAGGGCAGAA
The DNA here is from genome assembly GCF_000429685.1 of Salibacterium aidingense DSM 18341. Classification (GTDB taxonomy): domain Bacteria; phylum Bacillota; class Bacilli; order Bacillales; family Marinococcaceae; genus Salibacterium; species Salibacterium aidingense. The sequence continues at coordinate 115,446 of NZ_AUCI01000014.1, read as the reverse complement.
ACATCCCCATAGGCATCGCCTGAGTTAAATAATGTTTCATTGACTGTATCCTGACGTCTTTCACTTAAGTTGTTATAAGCCGTCAGAGATAAACCCAGGGCCGAATCCGTGAGAGCAGCTCCGAAACTATCTGCGTCTTCTGCGTCATTTACTGCTTGTAACGCATCCTCTACTTCCGACCTATCAGCATTCACTTGCTCTATGCCGGACTGGACGTCTTCGGGATTATCGGCTTGTTCACTGCTGAAATGATCGATATAGGCCTCAGCATGAGCAGCATTGAAAGCAGAAGCATCTACTGCTTCCGAAAGATCAGCCAGATCCGTGACAGCGGTCTGCAGTGCTGCGGATGTTTCTGCAGCATTTACGTCCTCCACAAGCGAGTTCACTTCATTCACTGACCCTATTATCTCTTGAACATCTGAAGGATCACCGGCTGGCTCTTCCTCCAATGCGTCTACATAGGACTGAGTATATTCATCTGTAAAATCTTGCGGGTTTAACGTTTCTTCGGAGACCAAGGATGCTAAATTTTGTACGGCTTCCTTTAGTCCTCCGGCATCTGCGTCATTCACAGCATTTACTGCTTCTCCTATTTCCTGCACTTGATCATTTACACTGTCCATGACCTGCTGAACGTCCTCTGCTGTTTCAGCAGGGGTATTGTTCAGGGAGTGAACATATTCCTCCGCGTTGGACGCCTGAAAAGCAGCAGCATCCAGTATTGTACTGTCCCCCACAAGATCCGCCAAATCATTAATTTTCTCGCCGATCTCCTCTGCTTCCGCTTGATTTACCGCCCGTATCGCGGATGCTTTTTCTGCTGGAGCCCCTTCTACGGCCCCCGTAGAATCATCCGCAACCGTTTCGATCAGACCCTCTCCATTAATAGTAATATCACTATCTGTATGAAGCGATTCAATGACCGAAGCATCCGAAAGGGTAAGGACTGCCCCATCTAAATCTGATGGAATACTGACATTCGAATAAGATCCCTCAAGAATAATACCGCTCTCACTCTGAATCGTCACATCCGCAATAGTTGAATGGTTGATGATACGCATCCCATTATTATCGTTTATCTCAACTTCCTGCAACTCCCCGTTGTTCGTAAAGGTCGACCCGGCTATATCATGTATCACCGTTTTTCCAGTCACAGTAACATGGGCTCCTACTTCAAATTCAGCATTGGGAATATCTAATGTAAGATCCCCATCTAGTTCGCCATCAGCAGCGGCACTCGTCAATTGTGCCCTGCCACTATCATCGCTGGCAAACATTAAATCACCCCTAAAGGCATAACCGTTTACATTCATATCCGTTAGACGGTTTACCTCTACAGAACTGCCATCACCAATATCAGATAGAAATGTCATCTCTCCAACTGATGGATTATTTACTGCTGCTAAAAACTCCTCCTTGTTTTCAACTGTGTTTACGCTATTCTCGTCTTATACCTTCTTGCTTGGTCTTATAACGAGCCTTCACCATGCAGGCGGCTTTCACCGCACACGGCGATCCGTCAGCGATTTTTCTCTTTTTCATTTCCCTGATTCCCTATTTTAATTCACAGCTTTTTCATACATTTGTCTTATTTCCTTATTTTTTGCGTTAATTTAAAAACGATAGGATTTTTTACTAGGGAAAAGTTAAAAGAGAGCACCTTCGACATATTTCGGGTGGTGACAGGCACTCTAACGTCATGTGCGTAAACCCTTGATTGTATTGCATATCGGCAATGAGAATAGATAAAGCCGATATGAGGGGAATACAAAATAACGGGAGACACTTGCTGTATAAGGATCCTGGTTTTCCACGAACAGCAGTCAGCTGATGATTTTTTTCTCTTTTAATAATAGATGACTACTTTGTGGGTGCAGGGCGGAAATAGGGGGAGATGGCTGCTTCCATTGCTCCGACAAGGCAGCGACCTTTTCCATTAGGGTATGAAAAGAACGATGGGGTAATTCGCTGCAGGGCTGAATGAAAAAAGTACCCGCATGAGGGTGTATCGGGCGATTTATGTTTTTCATCGCAAGAGTAAAATGCGTCTGACTTTTGGTGCTTGTCCATTCCATTTTGTTTGTCACTCATTCCATGAGGCCATCATCGGGATGAAAACTCACGATCCTGGAAGCTCCACGTTTTCGCGAGTATGCCTCCATCACCTGAAGCATGGACTGCATCATCGTTTCCTAGGAATAAAAAGCAGGTGTCATATTAACATAAAATAAAAACATATCCCTTTTTTTATATTCTCCCACCTCCACACGGCTCCCGATGTACCGACAAGGCATACGCATATATATACTCCTTCCCAATCAAGAGCTGGATGGAAACGGGAAGAAGGGAGGAAAACCTCGATATCGTATGCACCGTCTTCTTCTGTAGTTTCTACGAGGTTGTCGTCACTATTTTGATCATAGGAGTCACCATCGATTTGATATACTTCTTCGGTTGGATTTTCATTTGTCATGGAAATGTCCTACTTTATATCCAGCCCGGACACTAAGTTATCCTGTTGCTCCGTTGCTGTTACTGTCACTTCACTTGTTCCATCTTCAGCCAAAGCCGGTTCCACATCGACCTCAAGTTCTATGAAGTCTTCGCTATTCTCGCTTTCATCTTTCTCTCTTTTTCCGAATATAACGAGTCTTCACCATGCAGGTGGCTTTTACCGCACACAGTGATCCATCAGCAATTCTTTTTTTTCCCTGTTTCTACATCGATGATAATAAAGGACAGCCGTTAAAATGAGGTGAAAAATACTTTCTTTTTCTAAAAGAAAGGAAGTGTCCAATAATAAAAAAGCTGCCCCTCACTAGGAGAGACAGCTAATAATTATTTTTTCTTTTAGGGAAATAAATGTATCGAGAAAATCACTGACTGGGTTCCTTCGCTCAGCTGGTTTTCTCCTCTTGCTCTATTGCTAAAGCAATCCAAACGGCCAGCCTTCCTCACTACTACGAACCCGCTGCCACTTCACAGGATCATCGGCGCTACCCCACCTCAACCAGCAAAGCTTCAAACGTTCCGTTCTGTCTATCCCTATGTTTGATGACCGTAGGCCCCCACTTTTCAAGAGAGAGAACGACTGGTGTAACAGCCTAAATTGTTCCAATCGCCACTGTATCCTTACAGATACAGGGATGAATACTAACCTGCTAGCATCTTATCCTAGTATTCACTACCTCTTCTTGGATCGTCATGGGTTCACGTCATTAGCCATAGTCATCTTTGAAGGAGCCCCGCCTCTCTGTCGAGAGTACGTCTTCACCTGACTTCACCCTTTCTGCCACGGCAGGGCAGCATCGGATGCAGGAGGATCAGGCACCTGCGAATGTAGGCTGTTTCACAGGAAAAGGATTTTCACCTTTCACATCAACAGAACAGTTAAAGAAAAACCCCGAGGAGTGCGAGGCACTTAACACTCGGGGGATTTCTTTCCTTTTTTCACTAGATTGTTAGTTTATAAAGGAACGTTTCGATTATTCTCCAGTAGTTCCAGCAGATTCTTGTGCAGAAACGGTGACATCAATTTCAACATCTTCAGTTACTTCGCCTTCTTCACCTACAGTAGCTGTAAGTGTTACGTTGGCATCTTCAGCATCACTTGCAGGTTGATTAACTGTGCCATCAGTTTCTACCACATCTTCGTTGTTACTAGCCCATGAAATGTCGACATCAGGAAGCTCAGCGTCAGCTTCAGTGCCGTTTTCAGGGAGAGTTAAATCAGTTGTGACTGCGTCAGCTGAATCGTTATCGCCTGAGATAGTATCGAAGGTAATAGCATCAGCAACCTCTGCAACTTCTGCAGCAGCTACTGCTTCACCGATAGCTGTTGTAATCTCAGTGTAGGAAGTTTGATCACTAAGAGCCTCGTCTACGATACTTTCAATATTCTCGACATCGTCTAGGTCTCTTAGCTTTTCAGCTAGTTCTTGAACTGTAATATTTTCTTCAGTTTCTGGGTTTGTAGTATAAAGCTCAAAGTTTTCTACTCCGATGCTTTCTAGATCTTCAGCTACACTTACAACTACATCCTGATATAAATCAGAATCATTGTTTGATACAGCATCTACAGCACTTTCAAAAGCAGAGCGGACTGTAAGGCCAGCTTCAACTCGTTCTTCAACTTCAGCAAGGGTGCTGTAACCACCTTCAGGTTGGTTCAACGGTACATAACCAGCTGCAATTTCCTTTTCATCAGTTTCCAGCTCAGAATCTTCAAACTGAGTAACGAAACTATTTAAAGAAGTTAGCGCTTCTGATTGATTCTCAGAATCAAGTTCATTGATTTCATCAAGTGCAAAGGATTCTTGAGTAGACTCATCTGCATTTTCATCAACAACAATGTTATCTCCACTGTAACCTGACTCTGCATTAACCGTACCAGCAAGAGTTAATTGACCAGCACCTTGATTTTGTATTTCTTGTTCAAATGTAGAACCACTATCTGCATCAAATTCAACATTTTGATCAGTATTTACTACTGTAGTTCCTTGTAAAGTTGTTCCTGCAAATTCTACTCTAACAGCGCTATCTGAGTCTACAGTGAAATCTCCAGACACGTTAACACCTGATAGAACAACAGAGTCAGATCCACCACCACTAACTGTTAAATCATCAAAGTTTGTGTTTTCGGCAGTGAAGTCGTCTACATCACCAATAACTACTGTACCTTCAGAAGAAAGGTCGCTCATTGTTACATTATCAGCAGTTACTTCAAAACCGTCACCAGTAATGGTAGTTTCAGCTTGGCCTTGACCATCAATGGTAATGCCATCGAAGTTTTGAACCAATGTTTCAATGAAATCATCACTGTAATCAGCTTCTTCTAAGACAATGGAATTAATGGAGTAAGCTTCTCCAGCAGCATTAGTTTCAAAATCAATTTCAGCGCCTTCTAGCTCATCTCTATACTCATCAAATAGAGTAATATCATCATCATCAGCAAGGTTACGTAGGCCATCCTCGCCTAATTCATCAACTAATTCAATTTGCTCTTCATCATTAAGATCGACAGTAGTTCCATCACCGTTAATATAAGTTACTTCACCATCAGTTTCAACATCTCCGCTGCCGCCTGAACCACCGTCAGTTTCATCTGTTCTTACAACGGCATCCACAAATGTGCTTCCGCCTGCAGCAAGAATCAATTCAACAGAGTCACCTTCTTCGATGTCACGAAGGTTTTCTACAGAGTAGTCGTCTGCATCGTCATCGGTAACGTCATAAACTTCTGCATCGGATTCGAGCTCATACCAAGTGCCGTCAACTTCGATGCGGTTATTACCAACTTCAATGTCAGTTACTTCACCAGACTCAAGACGATTAACATCGCCATCATCTGCTTCCTTGATGTCTGTAACCTGATCATTGTCGTCGTTTACTTCCAGAACAACGGATTTACCAGGTTCAAGGTCATCAAAGTCAGCGAAATCGAGGTCGCCGCTTTCGAGATCATTAACATCGTAAGTTTCTCTTTCTCCGTTAACAAGTGCTTCAATGCGATCAATTTCATCATCAGTGTTAACGTCAACACGGGTCAGAACCGCACTGTAATCTGTGGTATTTTCAACTTCAAGATCTGAAGTAACAATGTGAGTGGCATAGTTATCTTCATCATAGTAAACCGTTCCATCATTGATGTTAGTACCATTGTCTTGAACTTCGTCCCAATCCATGATAGTGACATCATCAGCATCTGGATATTCGTCTTCATCAGCATCAACGTTTACTACTTTTGTGTTGTTCTGAATACGATAAGAGCTGTCGTTGTCTGCTTCAACAAAATCATCATCTGTTTCAACAGTTTCGCTGAAATCAGAGCTGTCTTCGCTAAAGAATTTAAGTCCAACTACATCTCCGTCTTCATTTGTATCTACACCAACAAGGCGACGATCATCGGAGATTTCTACTATATCATCTGATGGATTGTCGTCATCATCGTGAGCTACGATGCTGAAGGAAGTTTCTTCATCTAGGTCATTGTCTGGATCAATCACAAATTCATCAATTTCGAAGTCTTCATCATTTGGCAGATCATCGCCAGTTTCATATTCTTCACCATCAACCACGATTTCTTCTAAATCAGTAATATCAAAATCATAAAGATGTTCATTTCCATCAGAGTCGACAACCGAAAGTTCTACTCTTTCATTTCCTCTAACATCATTATAAGCAACGATCGAATCAGTGGTGTAGGAAGTTTCGAATTGCTCTTCCAGCTCACCTTCTTGGCCACCGGAAACGATAACGAGGTCGCCTTTCCAGTTAAAGTGAGCAGTTACTTCTTCACCGCTGTCTTGAAGCATTTCAGCGCCATCATCATCGAGGTTTTCGATTTCGCCGTCTTCATTGACATATTGAGCTCCGTCGTAAGAGAAGTTTTCGCCGTCAATGTCGAAGGAGTTCTGATATACACCATCGATTTCCCCTGTAACTGTTTCATCCGTTACCACAGCAATGCCGTTTTCTTCTGCATCTTCATTGAAGAAGACAAGGTCATTATGCTGAATGTCATCGATAGAGATTTGCTCACCGTTTTTCACGATAAGGTGATCTTCAAGGTCAACTTCATCGGCATCGTAACCAAGAACATAATTGTCGTCTACTTCATCAGCAAGAATGCTGTCTTCGAAATTATAAGCGTGAACTGCTTCTACATCGCCGCTGTTGTCGAAGTAAAGCTTCGCGTAATCATATTCAGTATCAGCTTCGAGATCTTCACTTTCGCCATTGAGGTAGAAGTTAAAGTCTTCTTCATCAGCAATGTCGTAAGTGTCGCCGCCGTTTAGAACTTCAATTTCGTCAGCGTCGCCATTCACTTCGATGGCACCTTCTACAACATCTTCATCTTCAAATTCATAATCAACGATGTCGTCGTTTTGGTCGAACCAAACGCTGATTTCACTTCCGAGAGCTTGATAATAGTCAAACTCTTCATCTGTGACGTTATAAGTAGTACCGCCAGCAGTGATAGTTCCATCTTCTGGGTCAACATCAGTTACGCGGATTTCATCTTCGAATCCAGGACGTACCCATGTTGTTTCCAAATCACCGATTTGAATGTCATATTCCTGAAGACGTTCAATTTCAGGTGCAGCACCCTCACTTGTATTGTCATACAACGTGATTTCAGCAGTTGTACGGTTTGATGAAAGTTCTACCTCATCAACACCAACGCGCTCTCCGCTGTCACTTTCCGTGATACGGATGTCTGAAGCTTCCAGATCTTCCGTGTAAGGTCTAGTGAATTCGACTTCCAGTATATGGCCGTCTTCAGTCAGTGCACTTATATTAGCAATTTCAAGCGGCTCCTGTACTTCAAGCGCACGGTCAAGGAAGGTTGCGAACTGTGCACGAGTAACAGTTTCCTTCGGACGGAAGTTTCCGTCTTCTGTGGAAGTGATGTCATACTGTGCAAGGATTTCGATGTTTTCCTGGTGGCTCTCGTGTGCTTGGTCGAGGTCACCTACGGTTGCATCGCTGTCTTCTTTTGCTTCCAGTTCGAAAGCACGAACCAGGATAGTTGCCATTTGCTCACGGGACAGATCCATGCCAGCTGCGAACATCGTGTCGTTTTCACGCCCTGTGATGTAACCAGCTTCATTTACTGCTTCCGCGAATGGAGTGTAATAACTTTCATCGTTCAGGTCTTCAAAAGAAGATTCTGCGTCCTGATCAACGTCTAGGTCAAAAGCATTAACGAGAAGCTCCGCTACCTGACCGCGGTTGATCTCCTCTCCCGGGCCGTATGTACCATCTGGGTATCCGTTGATGATACCTTGATCAGCTAAGCGCTGGATAGACTCCGAGGCCCAGTAATCATTTGATACATCACTGAAAGATTCAGCTGCATCAGCTTGCTGCACATCCGCCGGTACGACTGCTGCAGCGGAAGCGAGCATTGCTGCAGATACGGATGTTGCAAGAAACTTGCGGTAAGACTTAGGTTGATAAGCCATATGCAATTCTTCCTCCTTTGTATTCAGCATTCTATCTCAGTTTTGATAGAATACTATTTTCTAACTTTCAGAGACGATATCACGTCATCTGGTTCCTCAACGATCTATCATCGGGTCATCGGAATCATCTGTGAAAGCGCATCCGTCCGTTAGTTTTTCATAAATCTGCTAAAAAACTGCAAAAATTATTATACGTGCCAAAGTCTGGGCTGTCAATTCATGGGTAGGCAATTCTTTTCGAATTGTGGCACAAAATAGTACGTATGATAGATTACAGCATAATCTGACGCTATTTACAAGAATTCTACAACATTTTCCTTAGGATTGCCACCCTATTTTCCTAATGTAACCTCATTTTAATAGAATCTGCGTATTTTCACCTATATTTTATAATATTTTAAGAGTCTATGCGCTCAGGTCTCAAGTTGCTGACAGCCCGGAATATGCTTTCAATGCCAATGATTCCCGCTACTCCCATATTGAAACATGATTTTTACAGATTTGTCACGGGAATATTTCAATTTTGTTATATTTTTTAAGAAAAGCGCAAGCGCCCTGGGAACCGCGACAGGGTCTGGAGTTCAAAAGGTCCATACTTCTATGCGTTCTTGTGTAACAAAAAAACCAGCCCTCGTAACACTACGCGGACTGGTCCACTTTTATGCAGGGTCTTCGGAATCCATACCTTCGTCCCCGGATTCCTGTTCTTCCATCTGTTCCTGCTCAATCTGTTTTATTTTTTCTTCCATAAATGTTTCGAGGCTGCCGGTTACTTCATTATGATTCTCATAGCGGACATTGGTTCGTTCATCAAAGGAGCGGAGTTCTCCGCCGAGCGGCAGCGTAAAGGTGAAGCGGGTATCGTACCCATTCAGCAGCTTCGTTTCCTTATCAATAAATGCTGTCATTTCGATGCGGTCCAGCTGGATTGCATTCTTCTGTTCTTCACTCAATCCGCCCTCCGGCATCACTCCTAGCGATTCCAGTTTCTTTTCCACCAGGGAATAATGTCTTTCCTCCGTTCCTTTAAAGGAAACTTCATAATAATCAGGGGTGTTTTCTACATCTGTCACTTCTTTCATTAAAAACTCGTTTTCAAATTCCAGGAAAAACTGAAGATCTTTGGTCGGGCGGAGCATCGTCTGGATTTCTTCCGCCGATGTATCATGTGGCTCCCACTCGTCGTCTTCCCGGATCGCGATATCTTCTCCGTCAATCCGCACTTCCATTTCCACCGGGTTTTCCAGGTCCACCAGGTTCATATTGGTTTCCAGATACCCCTGCAGCGGTTCTTCATATTGCAGGGCCCCGCGTGTAAACGTGCTGACTCCTTCCTGTTCGGCGTTCAGGACATTGGAATGAGTGAAATACACGCTGTCGAGAGCTTCCATCTCTTCCATTGCATCCGCGTACACCTCTTCGGGAAGCTGGCGCTCTCCGCAGGCGCTTAACAGAAGCAGGAGCGATCCGGCAAGCAGAGCAGCCGTGGTTTTTATTTTTTTCATATGTACTGTCTCCTACAATTCTTTAGATGATTTTCCTCGTCTATTTTACAGTGCCTGGTTGGAAAAGGCAAAGGGTGGGAAGACACCATCCGGAATGTAAGACTTTGGTACCTGAAAACAAAAAAGTTACAGGATATTTTGTGACAATTCCGTGACATTGTTATTTATGTTACAGAAAAATTACAAAGGTTATCCAACTTTTTACACCCTTTGGTGACGGGGGTAGGAACTTCCTTTTCGCGAAAATAGGCAGAATTGGACGAACCATGGAAGAGGCATATCTGGGATTTTTGTATCATTATGTCTTTTAGTTGTTATTAAACTGTAAACTCAGAACCCGTTTTTCCATGCTAGACTATGAATTGTGTTTTCAAGACATACCATCACAACAAAATCAGACACAAAAAAATTCTTCATTTATACACAAGCTTACATTACATAATGAGAGGGGTGGCCATTGTGGTCAGAAAGAGTATGGCAGCATTGCTTAGCTTTGTCCTGCTTCTCTCTGCTTTTGCGGTGCAGCCTGGGGCGGCTGACGCATCGAACGGGGATCAGATAGAAGCAGAAGCGAGAAAGCATTTAGGAACACCGTACAGTTACGGAGGAACAACACCAAGCGGCTTTGATTGTTCCGGTTTTACACGTTATGTATTCAAACAGGAAGGCATCAGCCTTTCGAGAACAGCTTCCAGCCAGTACCAACAGGGAAGCAAGGTTTCCAAGTCCAATCTTCAGAAGGGGGATCTCGTTTTCTTCTCCCACGGATCCGGCATTGGACATAACGGTATCTACATAGGAGACGGGCAGTTCATTCATTCTTCATCTTCCAATGGAATCAGCATTTCCAGCATTAACGACCCTTACTACTGGGGCGACCGCTATGTCGGAGCCAAACGCGTGCTGTCCGACGAATCCGAAGAGGAAGAAACCGCACAGGCTTCGGCTGTTAAGTCAGAAACCCTGGAAACTCTTCCGGACGGAGAGTACCACGATGTCGATGAAGATTACTGGGCCCACGGCAGCATCACAAAACTCGGAAAAGAAGGCATTATCAGCGGTTACGAAAACAGCACGTTTAAGCCTTCGGACAACATTACACGCGGACAAGCTGCCACATTGCTTATGAAAGCTTTAGATTTAGAACGGACAGGCAAAGATACTGGATTTAATGATGTTTCAGAAGGTCATACTCACGCGACCGCTATTAAATCTGTGAATGAAGCAGGGCTTATTACCGGGGATGACGACGGAAACTTCATGCCGAATGAGCCAATGACACGCCAGCAGATGGCGGTTGTGTTCTACCGCGCGTTTGATTTGGAAGGGACAAGCTATGACGGCTCCTTTGCCGATGTCGGGGAAGAGCACCGCTATTCCAAGCACATTCAGGCGCTTGCCGGAAGCGGAATTGCAAACGGAAATGAAGCCGGAGAATTTGAACCGGGTAGGGAAACAACACGTGCCCACTTCTCTGTTTTCCTCGAAAACGCACTGGAACAGTAGAACGACAATGAAATAATTCTGGGGAGATCCGCCACGGGGATGGCGGGTCTTTTTTTATGGAATCCAGGCATACAAGGAACAATGGTGGGGGTGGCCATTTGGGAATAAACCTTCATTGCCTGTATCCTTTATTTATAGGTTCCGTGCGTTTTTGGTTACAGAAAAGCAGGCACTTCCAAGTAATGGGGCTGTTCTTAGCTTTGTCTTTCTAGTTCTAGGTATTGCCGCTTCTCGTTCTTTTTAAACATCTTTTTTTGGAATTTTTTTTGATCATTTTTCCGCCGCGGGTGAAACTTTTTCTTCCCTGCGTTCGTTATAAATCTTATGTCCCTTCTATCAATCTACTTTATCTTCCTTTACTATTGGGGGAGCGGGGCATATTACAGATAGAAAGTAGGGATGTGCATGTGGCGCCAAACGCTGCAGACTATGGGAGCTTCTGTCCTTCTCGTTTCTTTCCCTGCGGCCGGACTGGCGGAGGCCGGGGACGACACGGAGGAAGATACATATTTGGTCGGTTTTGAGAAGAGCCTCGAGCCGGCATTGATTGAGAACGCCGGGGGGCGTATCGGCGAGCAGTGGGAACGAATTCACGCTGCGGAAGCTGTCATGACAGAGAAAGAAGCGGCCCGGCTTGCTTCCCGGTCGGAGGTCGCTTATGTGGAGCTGGATCAAGAGGTGAAGATTCAGGCGGAGGAGGAGCTTCGCAACTGGGGACTGGAGCATGTCCAGGCGCCGGACGCCTGGGAGGAGAATGTCACAGGCGAGGGGGTTGAGGTAGCAGTGGTGGACACCGGCATCAGCACTTCTCACCCTTCTCTGGACGTAGAGGACGGCTATTCCGCTGTCTCCTATACCGACTCCTATGACGACGATAATGGGCACGGCTCTCATACGGCCGGCATCATTGGCGCCTCTCAGCCAAGGGCAGGGCTGATGGGCGTGGCCCCCGATGCGGATTTAATTGCCGTCAAAGTGCTGGATGAATCGGGCAATGGCTCCCTTTCCCAGGTACTGACCGGCATGGAATGGGCCATCGAAGAAGACGTGGACATCATTAATATGAGCTTTGGCACCCTGACCGACTCCAGTTCGATGAAATCTATGCTGCAGGAAGCCTATGAGGATGGCATTATTGTAGCCGCAGCTTCCGGCAACCGCGGAGAAGGAGAAGACGACACGGACCGGGTCGAATACCCGGCACGCTATGATTCGGTAGTGGCCGTTGCTGCTGTTGATGACAACAATGAACGGGCGTATTTTTCTGCCTCCGGGGAGGCCGTGGAATTAAGTGCTCCGGGAGTGGATATCGTCAGCACATATGAAGGAAGTTCCTATGGGCCGTTGAGCGGCACCTCCATGGCCACTCCCTTTGTCTCCGGGGCGTTCGCCTTATTAAAAGAAGCCTATCCCGAGGAAGAGGCCCCTGCCCTCCGCAGCATGCTGCAGGAGGAAGCTCTCGACCTGGGAGAGGACGGCCGCGACGAACGGTACGGTTACGGACTCCTGCAGCTTCCTGATTTGTCAGATGCGGAAGTAGATGCCAAAGAGGATTTTGACGAGGAGGGCGCAGAACAGCCGGTGGAAGAGGATATTGAAGAGAATCCGATCGATGACGACCCGATCGATGTGCCCGAGGAGGAGGCAGACGAAGATCCCCCCTCTAATGTGCAATCGGAAATTGTAACAAATGAAGACGGCTCCACCGATATTTATATTTTCTGGGACCAGGCCGAAGACGGCATCAGCCATCACCGGGTTTACCGGAACGGTGGATTTTACGAAGCGGTGGACAATGGCAGACGGTTTAAAGATGAAAATGTGACCCCGGGAACGTACCGTTATGAAGTCACGGTGGTTGACTCGGAAGAAGAGGAATCAGACAAAAGTGAAACGATAGAAGTCGTCGTAGAAGAAGACTCGTTCAGCTGGCCTGACGCGTTAGAGGACCCTCCCTCGTTTGAAGATATCGGGGACGATTATTGGGCCGCGGAACCGATCCGGGAGTTAAGCAGCCGTGGAGTCATCCAGGGCAGTGACGGCCAGTTCCGCCCCGGGGAAACCGTGCGGCGCGGGCAGGCGCTCGCGATGCTCGGGCGCGTGCTGGAATGGGACGAGGAGCCTGTCGATACATCCTTCTCGGATGTCGGGGAAGAGTATTTCGGTTCCGGATTTATTAAGGAAGCTGTAGAGAAAGACATTATTTCCGGGTTTTCCGACGGTACTTTCCGTCCGAACGACAGCATGACACGCGGACAGATGGCTGCCGTGCTTGGCCGGGTGTTTGACTTCGTCGGGGAGGAGCATCGCTTCAGCGATGTTGGGGAAGACACCACCGGCGCCGGCGCGATTGCCTACCTGGCGGAACATCATATCGTCACCGGTTACGACGATGGTACCTTCCGCCCCGGGGACCCCTTGTCCCGCGCTCAATTTGCCAGCATCTTCCATGAACTGGGCGGGCATTTGCAGGAAAAATGAGGAACAGCCTGTCCTCCAAAAATTTGGAGGGCAGGCTTTTTGTTATGCGGCGGCTGACCCATTCCCTTTTTAGCTGCAAGTCTGCTCAAGCCGGAGACAATCTGCTTTATTTTTTATTACGGACTATCGTTTATTCCTTGTCCCAAATGATTTATTCCTTATACTGTCTGTTTACTTATCGTCCCAGCGTATTTATTCATCATCACCGACGATTTTCTCATCACCCCGGCTGATTTTTCTTTCAGGCAGGCGGAGTAGCCGGGCATTGATGGCGACGATGATCGTGCTTAAAGACATGAGGACGGCGCCGACCGCCGGGTTCATAAGAACGCCGATACTGTACAGCACGCCGGCTGCCAGGGGAATGGCGATAATGTTATAGCCTGCCGCCCACCACAGATTCTGCTTCATCTTGCGGCTGGTGGCTTCCGATAGCTCGAGGATGGAGACGACATCTTCTGGATCGCTTTCGACCAGGACGACGTCGGCGGTTTCCATCGCAACGTCTGTCCCCGCCCCAACCGCGATACCAAGGTCAGCGGCGGCCAGAGCCGGAGCGTCATTGATACCGTCGCCGGTCATGGCCGTGCGGTATCCCTGGTGCTGCAGCTCCTTCACTTTTGCGGCTTTTTCATCCGGCAGGACTTCGGCATAAATGGAATCAAGGCCAAGCTGGCGCCCTACCCAGTGAGCAACTTTCTGATTATCGCCTGTGAGCATCATCGGTTCAATGCCCATTTCTTTCAGCCGTTTCACCGCATCAAAAGAGCTTTCCCTGATTTGATCCGCCAGGGCTATCATCGCCAGTACCTGTTTTTCTTCCGCGACAAAAATAACGGTTTTTCCTTCGTCAGCCAGGGCCTGAAACTGTTCTTCCGAAAAGTTCCACTCCTCGTCCTTGGCGTAACCGGGACTGACTATAAGGATGCTGCGGCCCTCGACCGTCCCCTGCAGTCCTTTTCCAGTTAAATTTTCAAAGGACTCGGCTTGCGGCCAGTCGATACCGCGCTCGCGGGCTGCTTCGACAATGCCGCGCGCAAGCGGATGCTCGGATTCGTTTTCCAGGGCAGCTGCAAGACGGAGGACCTCCTCTTCGTTTTCTGCCGCTTCCAGCACAACATCTGTTACTCCGAAGCTGCCTTTCGTGAGGGTGCCGGTTTTATCAAAAAGAATCGCATCCACCCGGCGTGCTTCTTCAAATTGGGTGCGGTTGCGGATAAAGAGGCCTTTTTGAGCGGACAGGGACGTGGAGACCGAAACGACGAGCGGGATCGCAAGGCCGAGCGCATGTGGGCAGGCGATCACCATCACGGTCACCATCCGCTCAAGAGCGAAGGCAAAATCAAACCCGGAGATGAGCCAGACGATCAGAGTCAGCAGCCCGGCACCGAGGGCGATGTAAAATAACCATTTTGCCGCGCGGTCGGAAAAATTCTGGGCACGGGACTTAGATTGCTGCGCTTTTTTGACCAGGTCCACCACTTGAGAGAGATAAGAATCAGAACCGGTTTTTTCAATGGAAAGCGTCAGGGAGCCTTCTTTATTGATGGCTCCGGCAATGAGGGTATCGTCGGTGGTTTTTTCCACAGGAATGGATTCCCCGGTAATCATCGATTCATCGACCGTGGAGGCTCCTTTTACAATGGTACCGTCAGCGGGAATTTTTTCTCCCGGACGGACGAGAACGTGATCGCCCGGTTCCAGCTCCTCAATCGCTGCATCATGGATATCGCCGTTTTCATCCAGCCGGTGGGCTTCAGAGGGCATTAATTTTACCAACTCCTCCAGAGCGCTGGAGGCTCCCTGGATGGAGCGCATCTCGACCCAGTGCCCGACGAGCATAATCGTAATCAAGGTCGCCAGCTCCCAGTAAAAATTCGACGCTCCCAATCCGAAAACGGTCAGTGTACTGTAGCCGTAAGCGACCACGATAGCAAACGCAATTAAAGTCATCATGCCCGGCTCCCGGCCCTTCAGCTCCGACCAGGCTCCGGTTAGAAATGGTTTCCCGCCATATACAAAAACAACGGTAGCGAGGACAAAAAGAAGGTACTGGCTGCCGGAGAAGTTCCAGTCTACCCCCATCCATTCCTGAATCATCGGGGACAGAGCCATGATAGGAATGGTCAGCCCAAGCGAAACATAAAACCGGCGTTTGAAATCATCGATCATCGCCCCGTGGTCATGATCCTCGTGGCCGTGGTGCTCGTGTTTATCATGACCATGGTGCTGCTCGTGATGGTGGTGGTGAGCTTCTGCCTCTGCCATTATGTCCGCCTCCTTTCTTGTCTTCATTATTTCCCCTGGGTTGTGTATTCAAACGATTATCGATGAATGTTCCCTTCTATTTTAAAGAATATTTAATAATATTCTTAGTTACTATTTATGTTAATATTTTACTTGAATAGCGATACTCCTACAGATATTCACACTGTCATAATAAACAATGACAGACCAGATAGATCTACATTCATTCTACAGGTTATTCCTTTAGAGTGGGATTCTCAAGGGAAATCTAGCAAACATCTCATTATTCTAAATTTAGAAAGAGACTTAGACAATCCAGGGGAGGAATTTATTCCATGATAACTTAATAAGGAAAGGGCTGTATCAAAAGTCTATTTAAATTGGCAGGGGCTTTCGTAAGTACATGGGCATCCGCTGCAGGCGGATGCTTTCACTCCAGAGCACAAGGGCGACATCGGCTCCCTGCGGATCGCCGTGTCTTCTTTGCCGCTGGGCAGCGCCTCAGCTTCATCCCTGAAGGAAGATCGGCTAAGTTCGGCACGTCCTGTGCCAACGCCGATCTGACTCCCATCGTGGGAGCCTCCGTTTGATGGGATCTTCGGCTGCTGCTTGAAAAGGAAACAGGCTAAAACCGCCACATCATGTGGCAACGCCTGTATGACCAACATCCTGTTGGCCCGGAGTCGCCGCCTTCCGCTCCTGCCCAAAGTGGTTTTTCTTGAACATAGAAAAGGAGCTGTACCTTTTGATACAGCTCCTTCTTTTTTTAGAATTTACTCTCACTGTTCAACCCAAAACCCAGAGTTAACGGTTGCGTGAAGTAGACTCTTTTATAAGTTATTGAAATCGTTTCTGCTTAATTTTCGCCGCTGCATGTCCCCCGTGCTGCTTTTCCTTTTTCGTGTAACCTTCCGTTGTCTGAATCGAGGAATGCCCCAACATCAGGCTTCCTATTTTCGAAAATTTTGCTTTGTGAACCTCATAGCCTGCAAACCCGAGCTGCTTGGAGCTTCCCTATCTATTTAAAAAAGGACTGCTCCTGGTTGGAACAGTCCGGTCTTCTCCTTTAGGATGCCATGTCCTGGCATACATTGGCACAATGGTGGCATGCTTTGGCACAGCGCTGGCAGTGGTCGTGTTCGTGCTTGGCGCACTCATCCCCGCAGGCCTGGCAGATGTGGGCACAGACCTGGCAGATTTCCTTGGCAAACGGACTGTTGCGCTGCATCGCCTGCGCTGCAAATCCGCAGATATCCGCGCATTCCCGATCCAGACGGATGCACTCCGCCATCATTTGCACATCTTCTTCCTGCAGGCACGCATGGTAGCAGGTATTGCACGCCTCCATGCACTCCAGGCAGGCCTGTATGCATTCGTCATACGTCATTCTAACCGCCTCCTCTTTACATTCTTGGTATTGGAATACCCTTTTTCCGTCGATTTCATGTATGATACTGCTAAAAAATATGATCGTTCAAGGGGATGGAATTGATGAGGGGGTTACCTATTAAAGGAACGGGTTTTCTTATCGTTCGGAGGATTTTTTTCGTTATCCGAGTTTCTTTTCTTATTATCTAATGACTTTTTCTATCGTCCCAGCCTTTTTGTTCATGACCCGACGGCTTTTTTTCATCGTCTCAGCTATTTTTCTCATAAAAAAGGCTGCCGTTTCTGCCGGCAGCTTTTTTAATAAAGTCCTATCTTATATTTTCATGACGCCGCCGGTGCTCGCGGAGGTGACTAACTTCGAATAGCGGGCAAGATACCCCTTTTTCACTTTTGGTTCAGGTTCCGTCCAGCCTTCTTTCCGTTTCGCGTATTCTTCCTCGCTGACGAGCCATTCGATGAACCGGTTGGTTAAGTCGATTCGCACACGATCTCCATTTTTCACAAACGCAATCGGGCCGCCTTCTGCTGCTTCCGGGGAGATGTGGCCAATAGAAATCCCTCTGGATGCCCCTGAAAAGCGGCCGTCCGTGATAAGAGCGACCTTGGTGCCCAGTCCCCGGCCTGTAATAGCTGACGTCGGTGCCAGCATTTCCGGCATCCCTGGGCCGCCTTTTGGCCCTTCGTGGCGGATTACCACCACATGCCCTTCTTTTACTGTCCCTTTATTGATCTCTTCTTGGGCTTCTTCCTGGGAATCAAAGACGATGGCCTCTCCATCAAATGCCTGAATCGAGGGGTCAACAGCACCAACTTTGATGACAGCGCCATCTGGAGCGAGATTGCCGTATAGAATAGAGAGACCGCCAACCGGGCTGTACGGATTATCCTTTCTCCGGATGACAACATCATTTGTGATTTCTGCATGTTTCACGGTGTCATACAGACTTTCCCCTGTTATGGTTATTCGATCTGGATGAACAGCGCCTTCGATGCTGCAAAGCTCTTTAATGATGGAGCTGACCCCGCCTGCTTGGTGGACATCCTCCATAGAGTAATCGGAGGCGGGGCTTATTTTACATAAATACGGAACGCGTTCGGCCACTTCGTTCACTCTATTTAAGTCATAATCCAATTCTGCTTCATGGGCAATAGCCAGGGTGTGTAAAACGGTATTCGTCGAACCGCCCATGGCCATATCAAGCGCAAAGGCATCGTCGATGGTTTCTTTGGTCACAATGTCGCGCGGTTTAATATCTTTTTCAATCAAATTCATTAAATAGTTCGCCGTATCTTTTATCAAGTGGTGCCGCTCCTGAGAGGTTGCCACAAGTGTACCATTCCCTGGTAACGCAAGGCCCAGCATTTCCATTAGTGAATTCATTGAGTTGGCTGTGAACATGCCGGAGCAGGAACCACAGGTCGGACAGGCTGACTGCTCGATTTCGAGCAGCTCTTCCCGTGAGATTTTCCCTGAAGAGAGGGCGCCTACTCCTTCAAATACAGAAGCCAGGGAGAGGCTCTGCCCATCCTTTGTCCGGCCTGCTTCCATTGGTCCACCGGAGACAAAAACGGAAGGAACATTAGTACGCATGGCAGCCATCAGCATCCCCGGCGTAATTTTATCACAGTTCGGAATAAAGAAAACCCCATCAAACCAATGGGCATTGATTACTGTTTCGGCTGCGTCACAAATGATTTCCCTGCTCGGCAGTGAATAACGCATGCCAATATGGCCCATGGCTATCCCATCATCCACACCGATGGTATTAAATTCAAACGGAATCCCTCCCGCTTCCACAATAGCTTCTTTCACTACTTCTGCAAATTTATTAAGATGCATATGGCCGGGAATGATATCAATATAAGAGTTACAGATCCCGATAAAGGGTTTATTCATCTCTTCCTCTTTTACCCCGGCTGCCCGTAATAAACTGCGGTGGGGCGCACGGTCTACCCCTTCCTTGATCACGTTGGACCTCATTTTACGATGCACAGGAATCCCTCCGTTTTTATTGAATAAAGTGATACAGGTCATGCATGGGCCGGATGATGTTTTGTTTCATCCTCACGGCCGCCTCTTCTGCGTCCTGCTGCTGTAAAGCCGTGATGAGGGCCTCATGTTCTTCGACGGACGCCTTTGTGGCGTGACACTTTTCTTTTAAGAACACATACTTAAATCTGCGGATGTGTATTTGCAGCGATGCGCTGAAGGAAGCAACATATTCATTTTCAGAGAGTTCTATAATCAGGTTGTGGAACTGCTCATCGGTTTCCATCGCTTCAAATGGAAGTCCATTTTCGATCGCCTGCCCGAACTGCATGTTCAGCTTTTTCAATTGTTCGATGTTGTCGGGCGACATACGTTGGGCCGCGTGCTCGGCTCCCAGCGCGTGAAGGGCTGCCAGGGTTGGATATAATGTTAGAATGTCGTCTTTTTCAATTTGCTTCACCCGGGTTTCTTTGCCGGGAGACATCGATACCAGTCCTTGTATTTCCAAGAGTTGTAATGCTTCTCTGATCGGAGTTCGGCTTACAGCAAGTGTTTCCGCAAGCTCTGCATCCATAATTTTCTCCCCGGGTTGAAGTGTACCGTCAATAATCCATTTTTGAATTTGCTCGAATGCTCTTTCTTTTGCTGACAATCGTGCCGGTAATGCAAAATCTTTGGGAACAGGCATAGTGCACCACCTTTCTTACAAATATATTATATGCAATATATCGCATATAGGTTATTATTGCAACCCTATTTTTTCAGAAAAAAAGGATGGTGCAGCGGTCATCGCAGGAACCAGCTATTCTCCCGCGGCGCCTCACTACAAACAAGGCAAAGATTATGGATCATGAGAAGGGGTCCGTGTCCATTTTTTCAGGTCCGCGGCTTTTCTCTTTGAGAGGTGGCTTTTTCTTATTGTCCCCGTTTCTTTTCTACTTGTCCGATGCCTTTTTCTATTGTCTCAGCCTCTTTTCCCTTGGCCCGCCGGTTTTTCTCCTCATCTCAGCTTTTTTCTCCTCGACCCGCCGTTTCTTCTCTTCGGCTCAGCTCTTTTTCTCCTCGCCCCGCCATTTCTTCTCCTCATCTCAGCTTCTTTTCTCCTCACCCCGCCGTTTCTTCTCCTCGGCTCAGCTCCTTTTCTCCTCACCCCGCCGCTTTTTCCGCATGCCATATTAAAACGGCCCTGTTTCATGTAACAGGACCGTGTTTCTTCCATTATTTGCGGTAGTCTTTGTCGAGAAAGTTCCAGAAGTTTTCGTGGAACATGGCGGCGATGTCTTTTTCGATGTCTTCTTTGGTGACGGGCCAGCCGGTGCTGCGGACGTCTTCGTATTTATCGGTGAGGACGTCTTTGAGCACGGTTTTGGTGTGGCGCCATTTGTAGACGACCTGTTCGAGCACACGGGCGTCGGAGTGCTGCGGGATGAAGCTGGTGTTCAGCAGTTCGAGGCGCATGCGGGTGACTTCGTTCACGATGACAGGATTGTTCATGAACCACCAGCATCCGAAGACCATCAAATGACGGAATTTGCGGGCGAGCACGGCTAGTTCGTGCTGGTTCTCGCGTGAAAGCATCGTGACGAGAAATTTATTCTCCTGATTTTCGGCAAGCAGATTTTCCAGCGCCCGGATGTCGGCTTTTCCGACAAAGTCGCCGGCGTCAATCAGGGCCGGGTTCACCCGTTTTTTCACGCCGATCATGAGGGCAAATGGGATATTATGCTTTTTCGTGACCGGCAGGATGCAGTCGCGGATAACACGACCGCGGTCACTGTTTTCCGGATAGGCAAAGCTTGGCGGCAGGGAGACCGCCATGTAAAGCGGGTTCATGATGTTAATCCAGTCTTCGAGGAACCGGTTTACTTCCTTAATTGTATTTCCATTCCAATCCTCCTGTACTTCGTATCCCCATTCACGGAGCAATGCTTTTGTATTTTGAAAATCATTCAGCAGCGGGTCAATGCGGAGGACGGCATGGAAGTTGTCCTGCGGTCTTTTGCCATCCAGCCAGATGGCACGTTCTTTTTCGTCAAAGGGATCGTTGGTCATCACGATATTTGACACATTGGCCTGTTCCATGACGGCCTGGACCTGGGATTCTGCGGTGCGCCCGGCGAACTCGGCCCGGTACGTTTCCAGGTTTTTCGTCTTTGGATCGATGCCCATTTCTTTCAGGGTGGTCAGCACGCCGCGGGCCGCTTCACTCACCGGGGTGCGTTCAACAAATAATTTCTGCCAGATCAGCTCGGCCTGTTCTTTCTTTTCCATTTTCCAAAACAGTTCCGGATCCAGGTCGGTCCAGCGCATCACTTCTGCCACCAGATAATGATAGGTCAGCAGTTCGTCGATGTCCCATAATAGAATATCCCCGAAGTTGGGAGAAAATAAATGGGTATGGATATCCGTAATTTGTTGGTTCTCAATCGCCTCTTCCACGGTTTCCCGGATTGCTTTTTCGGTGGTGATGGTCATTGGATTTCCTCCTTTATGTGTGTGTGAAAGGTTTGCAGTTTCTGCACAGCGCCATGTTCAAGCAGATCAGCAGCATAGCCGGCGATCCATTCTTTCTGCCTGCTGTCCTGCGGCAGATCTTCCTGCTTTTCGAAGAAAGCGTCCACCAGGCCGGCAATGGAAAGATCGCCGTTGTGGAATTGCTGCCAGCTGTTGTACATAAAATCGATCATTTCTGCAGATTCGCGCAGCGGCATTTCCCGGCCGAGGGCCTGCCCCTGTACTTTTTCCTGTCCCTTTTCTTCCGGTTGATAGTATACCAGGATGGATGCCAGGGCCAGGGCAAAATAACGGTTGGCTTCCTCTCCGTTTTTCCAGCGTGTCCAGAGCGGCTGGACGCGGGTGCCGAATTTCTGCACGGCGTTCTGTCCGAGATCCGTCAGCATGTGGCGCTGGTATGGATTTTCAAACCGCTCCAGTACGCCTTTGGCAAATGAGTCCTTTTCCTTTTCGTCATACGGCAGCACCGGCTTGATGGCATGATCCATGGCTCCCTCTATAAAGGCACGGATATCCTCGTTCTGCATAGCTTCATACACGGTGTCCACGCCGTAGAGATGGGCCAGGGCAAACATCATCGTGTGCGGCGCATTTAAAAGCCGGATTTTCAGCTCAGCATAGTCTTTGATTGGGGCATACGCTACGTTTAACCCGGCGTCCTGCAGCGGCAGCAGCTGCCTGGCACGTTCACCGCCTTCGATAACAAACAGGTGATACGGTTCTGCCACAGTCAGGAGCCGGTCTTCATAGCCGAGTTTTTCCTGAAACGCTTCAATATTAACAGGATACCCGGTAACAATGCGATCCACGAGGGTTTGGCAGAATTCGTTGTGCGCAAGCACCCACTGCCGGAATTCATCCCCCAGTGACCAGTCGTCGATTTTGCGAAGAACCAGTTCTTGCAGCACGTCCCCGTTCCGCTCGACCAGTTCACACGGCAGCAGGACAAGTCCTTTCTCCGGATCGCCGTTAAATGCTTGAAAACGCTCATAGAGCAGCTGCGCGACTTTTCCCGGAAAAGACAGCGGCGATTCCTCCGGTTTCCAGGCTTCTTCTTGATACGTCAAGCCTGCTTCTGTCGTGTTGGAAGCCAGAATCTCAAGCGTTGGCTCTTTCGCCGCTTCCACCACCTGCTCCCACTGTTCGTACGGATTGATGGACGTGGAAATGGCAGTGACCACGTCGGCGCGGTCTACGATTTTTCCATCAAGCTGACCGCGGAGCTGTACGGTGTAGGCGTTGTCCTGAGCCTGCAGATCCGGGAGCTTGCGGCCGTGCGGAGTCGGCTGCAGCGCAACAACACTGCCGTTGAACAGCCCCTGCCGGTTCATATGCTCAATCATCCAATCAAAATAAGCTCTCATGAAATTGCCTTCGCCTACCTGCAGCACTTTCACAGGCAGGTCCTTGTTGGCCTGGAGCTGATCCGGCGATACTTTTTTCAGGTACTCATACGATAATTTTTCCATCTTTGCCCTCCTTTACAGAATGACACCGTCTTTAAAGATGGCGATCTCCTTGAAGTTATACATTTCGTTGCGGGTTTCTTTCGTGCCGGAAGCCCAGGCGATCATTTCGTCCATAAACTCATCCGTCAGGGTTTCCAGCGGCTTCCCTTCGACAAATTCGCCGGCGTTGAAATCAATCCAGCGCTTTTTCTTCTGGGCAAGCGCTGAATTGGTAGAGATTTTCACCGTCGGCACCGGGCCGCCAAACGGGGTGCCCCGTCCCGTAGTAAACAGGACAATGTGGGCCCCGGCGGCAGCCAGGTTGGTAACTGAAACCAAGTCATTGCCCGGACCCTGCAGCAGATTGAGTCCTTTCTTCTTCACCCGTCCAGCATATTCGAGTACGTCCACGACCGTGGCGTTTCCGCCCTTCTGGACACAGCCGAGCGATTTCTCTTCCAGCGTGGTAATGCCGCCGTCCTTGTTCCCGGGGGACGGGTTTTCGTACACATTCTGATCATGATCAAGAAAATACTGCTTAAAATCATTGACGAGTTTCACAGTATTTTCAAAAACACTTTCACTTTCCGCCCGGTTCATGAGCAATTTTTCGGCTCCAAACATTTCCGGCACCTCTGTGAGGATGGTCGTGCCGCCGTGGGAAATCAAGCGGTTGGAGAAGGAACCAACAAGCGGGTTGCCGGTAATTCCGGAAAAACCGTCGGAACCTCCGCATTTCAGACCGACTTTCAACTCAGATACCGGGACCGGCTCCCGCTTGAAACCGTTGGCGTACTCGACCAGTTCCTCAATCAGATTCAGGCCTTCTTCAATTTCATCCTCCACATCCTGGGCTCCGAGGTAGACGACTTTTCCGTTTTCCTTGTCTCCTACCATTTCCTGAAAGGACTTAATGGTGTTGTTTTCACAGCCGAGTCCCATGACGACGACACCGACGGCGTTCGGATGCAGCACAAGGCTGGAAAGAACACGCTGCGTGTTGGTGAGGTCATCCCCGAGCTGGGAACAGCCGAATGGGTGGGGAAAATGATAAACGCCGTCCACCTCATCACTGTCCTGCAGCTCTTTCGTTGCCATGTCTGCCAGCAGCTCGGCTGACTTATTGATACAGCCCACGGTGTTAATGATCCAGATTTCATTGCGGATGCCGACTTCCCCGTTTGGGCGGCGGTAGCCCTGGAAGCTCAGCTCTTCGTTTGGTTTCTCGGCCTCCGCCTGCTCTCTCGGTTCATAGGTGTACTCCAGTTTGCCGCTCAGATTTGTTTTGGTGTTATGGGAATGAACCCATTCTCCTGTCTTGATATCCCTTGTTGCGTGGCCGATCGGATTGCCGTATTTCAGTATATCCTCTCCTTCTTTGATCGGCTGGAGAGCGACTTTGTGTCCGGCCGGGATGTTTTCCAGCGGAGTCACCGCCGCTGCCCCGGAACGCAGTTCTTGCCCTTGGGCTGCTTCATCAATGACCACGGCTACGTTATCCAGTTCGTTAATTTTAATAATCGGTTCTTTCATGTATACCCTTCCTTTTCTTCGTATTAGACTCAGTTACCGACTACACCGGGAAGCCACATGACGAAATCTCCCCAGAATGTCACAGCCATCAACACAACCACCATTGCTGCGTAAAAAGGCATCAGCGTGCGCAGCACTTTTTCCATGGGGATTTCCCCTATGGCTGAGCCCACGAATAAGGCCGCGCCGACCGGAGGGGTGATTAGTCCAATCGACAGGTTTAAAATCAACATGACGCCAAAGTGTACAGGATCCATCCCTATCTGCATGACGATCGGCAGAAAAATAGGAGTCGCGATCAAAATCAGCGGCGCCATATCCATCACCGTACCGAGGGCGAGAAGAATCAGGTTAATAAGAAGCATCGTAACAATGTCATTGGGGGACAGGACAATCAAGGACTGTGCCACCAGATCCGGCACCTGCAGAAAAGCAAGCAGCCAGCCAAACCCGGAGGAAGCGGAGATTAAAAACAGCACCATGGACAATGTCTTGAAGGTTCGCTGCAGCACAATCCTGAAATGGGAAAGCGGCACATCCCGGTAGACGAAAAAGGTAATAATGAACGCATAAACGGCACCGATGGCCGCAGATTCGGTCGCGGTGAAGATGCCGCTGACAATACCGCCGATAATAATCACAGCCGTTAACAGGCCGAGAATGCCTTCCCGAAGCACTTTTGGTATGTCTTCTTTTTTCATCGGTTCACTCACGGGATAGTTCCGCTTTACGGCTATCACATAGGAAAGAATCAACAGAACACCGGCTAAAAGCAGCCCCGGCAGAACGCCTCCCATAAATAAGGAGCTGATCGAAAGCCCTCCGGCAGCCGTGGCATATATAATAATATTATGACTTGGCGGAAGCATGACTCCCTGGGCGGCGCTGGAAATGGTCACACTGACAGAATAAGCCTGATCATATCCCTTTTTACGCATCATTGGAATCATGACAGATCCGACGGAAGAGACATCAGCCACCGCCGATCCGCTAATCCCGCCAAAAAACGTACTCGCTGTGATATTGACAAGAGCCAGGCCGCCACGGATCTTGCCGATAATTAAATTGGAAAGGTTGATCAAACGCCGCGAAATTCCGCCTTCATTCATGATTTCTCCGGCAAGGATGAAAAACGGAATTGCAAGCAGCGTGAAGGAGTCCAGGCCGCCTGCCATCCGTTCCAGCAGGGACGGAATCGGTATATCCAGATACCAGCCGGTTACCAGGGAAGAAACAACGAGAGCCAGAGCGATCGGAACTTTAAAAATGAGCAGAAAGATAAAACTGCCCAGCAGTATCATAACGTCCATTTAATTTCCCTCCTTCTCCCCATTTATGACCTGGTCCCCGGCTGCATCTTCCATTTTGAAAAGACTGACCAGCCCGTAAAAAATCATCAGAATGCCCGCAATAGGAATAATCATATATTCATAACCGGTAGGAATGTTTAAACCGGGCAGATTTACACTCATGCTCGATAAAGCGAACTGAAAGCCGTAATACGTAAACACAACCCCTACCCCTATGATCAATAACGTATTGAATAGCGCCGCTGCTTTTTTCAGCGAGGAGGGAAAAACGTTATAAAAGACTTCCACACTGATATGCGTCTTTTCCCGGAAACCGTAGGAGACCCCTAAAAATCCCACCCACAAGAATAAAAACAAGGACAGTGCCTGCGCCCAGGTGGGTGAAGTTTCAAACACCTGCCGCATGAACACCTGATAGGTAATGACCAGCACCATCAGGGTAAGCATAATGATAGAGATATTTTCAATAACACGGTTGATAGAATCTCTGATGATCTTCAGTACTTTCACGTTATCCCTCCTGCCGATTTATGCGCAGCGGCTGCTTCGTATTTCTCTTTACTGCTGCGCTTCTTCAATACGGTCGATCCATTCCTGATACTCTCCCCCATACTCGTCGTAGACGGGCTGAGCCGCTTCTCTCCACTCCGAAGTATCATCGATTTCAATGATTTCATTGCCGTTGTCTTCTATGGCAGTTCTGGCTTCCTGTCTTAGTTCATCCCAGGCTTCGCGCTGTTTTTCTACAGAATCCTTGGCAGCCTGTCTGACCAGTTCCTGATCTTCTTCACTCATTTCCTTCCAGAGATCCCCTGACATCAACAGCACTTCCGGCACCCCGGAGTGGGCGTTCAGGGTATAGTAGTCTGCTACCTCATAATGGTTGGTCGAATAATAGCTCGGGAAATTATTTTCTGCTCCATCTACCACGCCCTGCTCGAGACCGGAATACACTTCTTCAAACGCCATCGTGGTCGGTGAGGCACCAAACGCTTCCATTAAGGTCACCATTAAATCCGATTCCTGCACCCGTATCTGCATTCCTTCCAGATCTTCCGGACTTTCTACCGGCTTTTGGGAATTATAGAGATGGCGGCTGCCAGAGTCATAGAAGGCCAGCCCCTGCATGTTGGCTTCATCCAATACGGTATCAAGCAGCTCATCGCCGACTTCTGAATTCAGCACTTCCCATTTTGCTTCTTCGCTTTCAAACAAATATGGCATGGCAAGCACGCCGATTGTGTCTGAAAACTCGGACAGAGGACTCGCGTTTGTTCTCACCATTTCGATCGATCCGGTCTGCACCTGTTCCATAGAACTTCTTTCATCTCCCAGCTGCCCGCCGGCATATACGTCTACCTGTATACGTCCATCTGATCGTTCTTCTACCATTTCAGCAAAAGCTTCATCGCCGACTGTGGTCGGGTAATCCTCCGGCTGGTTTTCCGCCAGGCGGATTTCATACGTATCGCCTTCTGTATTTCCGCTTTCTCCTTCTTCTGTATTGCCTTCTGCTGTGGTTTCTCCGGACGAGTCATCCTCCAGTGAATTTTCCCCGCAAGCCGCTCCTACTGCCATCACCATTGTTAAAATTAGAAAGATTAGTAGTTTTCGCATTTATTTCTCCCCCTTGCATTCTAGTAAGCCTTTTCATTATAGTTTCTAAATCGGTTTAGTCTGCGAAAAAAATATAATATAACCTCCTTCTCTCCAATAAAGCGATTTCAATATTTAGCATTAGAGGGATGCTGTCGTATCCCTCTCCAGAAAGGCCGGGGCATATCGGTGTACAGCGGGCGGCGCCTCTTCTTCGTTCATGAGATCAAATAAGAGCGAAGCCGCTTTTTCACCGATCGCAAAAGCCGGCTGGTCTATGGCTGTAATCGCTGGATTGTAAACACTTGCCAGCGGCATATCATCAATGCTGATAATACTTAAATCTTCAGGAATGCGTATGCCCTCTTCCTTGCAGAAATTCAATACTTCTATCAAGGTCAAGTCATTGCTTGCAAGTAATGCTGTCGGCTTATGTTGTTTCTGAAATTCTGTTTTCAGCCGGGCCGGCATCGTTTCTAAATCATGGGAATAGATAAACTCTTCCTGCAGCGGAAGCCCGTATTTACGCATGGCTTTTTTAAATCCGGAAAGCCTTTCTGTTCTAGGTGTCATCGTCGGCTTCAGCGGCGGCACGGCAAATCCTATATGCTGATGGCCTTTTTCAACAAAATGAGAGACCGCCATGTCCGATGCCTGTTCATTATCGGTGAGTACTGTGCTGACCTGCAGTTCCGGAATAATCCGGTCTACAAATACCAGCGGGATATTCTGCTCCAGCAGTTCCCGGTACAGTGCTTCGTTGTCCCCCGCCGGAAAAATGATAAACCCATCGACCTGTTTCGCCTGCAGCATTTGGACATATTTTTGTTCTTTCTTTGGATCTTCGTCGGTGTTGCAGACTATGACATGAATATTCTGTTCATTACAGGCATCTTCCACCGCCCGGATCACATGAGTCGAGAAGCCGTGTAAAATATTGGCAACGATAATACCTATCGTAAATGTTTTTTTCTGCTTTAAACTTCGTGCTAAAAAGTTCGGAGAATACCCCAGTTCCATGATGCTTTCCCGGATGCGCTGTTTGGTCTCCTCCCCCATATATTCAAAACGTTTATTCAAATATTGGGATACCGTACTCTTTGAAATCTCAGCATGTTTGGCCACATCTGAAATCGTAATTTTCTTCCCGTTTTTCATTTGGATTCACCTTTTACCTAAACCGGTTTACTAAACCGGTTTTTCTAAACCGATTTATCTGAATTGTAAGCGATCCCAAAAAAGAAGTCAACAGGCATTTTAAAATCTGCCTCAGGCTCAACGGTGGAGTGCCCCCGCTCAACCGTTGTCCTCGTATCCAGCACTCATTAGTTTAGGTGCGCAGGAGACAGGTTCGATTGAAAAGACAGGGGGCTGATGTATGAGTATTCTTTTGAAAGAGAATTAGCGGGTGGTCTTAGGTAAGATTGTATCGGAAGGGTTTAAACACAAGGGGATAACATGTATAGGAAACATATCTCATGAAAGGAGAATTATTTATTAGATAACTTTTTTAACATATCAATATCTGCTTCATGCTGAATAGAACGGGCAGACAATAAATGTAAAGTGCGCTGCTGTTGCTGCATGATGGCGTCCTGGCTTTCCATATAATGTTCAAAGCTTTCATATGTCTCCGGAATGCGGCCGATTTTTCTCTCGATCCGTTCCAGCGTCTGCTGTAATTGTTCCTGCCCGGACCATAACTTCTTCTGGCCTTCTTCCAGCCTCTCGTAGCTCGTCCATAACTTCTCTTGGCTTTCCTCCAGCCTCTCGTAGCTCGTCCATAGCTTCTCCTGGCCTTCTTCCAGCTTCTCGTAGCTCGTCCATAGCTTCTCCTGGCCTTCTTCCAGCTTCTCGTAGCTCGTCCACAGCTTCTCCTGGCCTGCCTCCAGCCTCTCCTGGCTTTTTTGCAGCTGTACTTGATTGGACACTAACTCTTCCTGCTTGGAGTTCAACGTTTCCTGGCCTTTACGCAAATTATCCTGCCCAGCTTGAAACTGGTGAAAGCGATGATTCATTGCGCTTATCTCTTCTTGAATGTCTTTTAAGATGTCTTCCATGGCTTGCCCTCCTTTCTTTCAAAAGTATTATACCATGAAAAAACCCTTCTGCCCGTAAAAAGCAGGAAAGGGTTCATTTGGAGCAAACTGCCGGGAAGGAGCAGGACGCTCCCCGCAAATAGAAAATATTTGTGTTTGTAGTGAATCCGCCCGGCCTGCCCCGCTGCTAACGGTGGTCCTTGTTTACTTCTTCATTGCGCAGCGTCTGCCTGATTTTTTCATACAGCTGCTTTGATTTGTCTCGTTCCGACGGAGACGTCAACAGGCGGCGCTGATCTCTCCATAAGACGCGCAACAGGTGTTTTTTCTCAGAATCTGTGAGCATCATAACCAGTCTCTCTCCTGACATGGGGTCTTTGCTTGTATTTTACCACAAGAGAAAATCCGGCGGGTTTTTGTTATTAAATCAAGAACATCGTTCTCCAAAAAGACACACAATTGTCTCTTCCTCTGTTATAACAATTCTCTGCTAGGTAAAATAACAACAGGTGATGCAGCAATGGAAAAAAGAACACTCGGGCGTTACGTGAATGAAATGCGACTTAAAAATAACTTATCCCTCCGTGACCTTGCCAAAGAAACCGGCCTCAGTTATTCGTATATTCATTCCATTGAAAATGAACGGGTCATGCCTTCCCGGGACGTAGTAGTGGCACTCTCCAAAGGCCTCGAGGGAGCGCTGCCCGATGAGTTGCTTCGTTTGGGCGGATACCTGCCTGTCCCTGAAGAAAAGGAAGATGAGAACAACGACATAAAACCGGATGTTTTTTCTTCCCGCTTTCAGAAAATCTTCTCCCAAAGCACTTGGACTGAAGAAACCCTCTCCATAAAAACAAATATTGAAAAAACGTTGATTTATAGATGGCTGCGTCCGAATACATACCGCACTTCCAACGACCAAGGTCCTGATATTATCAGTGTTTATAAACTGGCTGCAGCTTTAAAAGTCACTCCCGATTATTTGTCGGGCTATGCGGAACACCCTAACGAAATGGCATCATCCGCGCCCCGCCCAAAAAACCTTCGTCATATCCTTCATTCCGAATCGCTGGTACTGGACCATATTCCTCTTGATGACCAGGTCAAGGAAAAATTGATTGCCCTTATTTATGCCGTATTTGATGACAAATAGTATCTCTTCAGCTGTGCCGGACGTGGCACAGCTTACTTTTTGGACAACAGACCTTTCCGCTGCAGCCGCAGAATCGCAGCCCCCCAGTCCCCTGGATGGAGATACCCTTTGACCCGGATAATGCCGGGAATATTCGTTTGGATCAATACGATGAGATCGATGATCAAAGGCGTGGAGATCCTTCCATGTTCATTGCTCACTCCTAATAAAATAAGAGCTTCCGATTGGTTAAGAAAAGAAGACAAATCGGAATACAGCAAAATAACATCCGTCGTGAATGTCCTCTTTATCTGAATATGAATATGCCACTCTTCTATTTTTCTGATCACCGTTGCTTTTTCAGGATAGCGTACCATATCTTCTTTTCCGACTGCCCGTAAATATTTCGTGATAATCTTATATAATGTTTCCCACTCTCGCTGTGATACGAGGCTGGGTTGCAGATACACTTCTAATGCTTCAAGTTCAATAGGAGACTCAGGCGCCATATAATAACCTCCTGCGGCGAAAGTAGGACTTCTGTATATAATTATATAACAATGTTCTTAAAATAAATACAGAGGACAGCTATTATTGGTACGCTAAGTAAAATTATTTGTTGTTTAAAGGAAAATGGTTTCTATACCCTTCGACTTCCTCTCATGAAGTGTAAATATCCCTGAACATTTTATAGTGTTATCCCCTTCTACTTTTTCCAGCTGCTCTGCGTTTCATTCTATTTATCACCCAAGCAATAAGACCTAAAATTTATATCGTTATGAAGAAAATTCGACAAGTATAACAAGATCCCTGACCCCTTTTTTATTTCCATACTATCTATATATTTCTATTCAATGTAAAAAAAACCCAGCTCCGTAATGCATACAGAGCTGAGTTTTATTCCCTAATAACGTTTGGCACCAAGATAACGTTCATCCCAATAGCTTTCAGTTTTATCGCTGACCGTTACCCCCGTGGATGTCCCGGCATGGATAAATTGATCGTTCCCCGTATAAATGCCGGCATGGGAAGGTCCGTCTTTGTATGTCGTGAAGAAAACAATATCCCCTACCTGCGGTTTTTCTACCGATTCCCCCTGCTCATAGATATCAGCAACGGACCGCGGCAGATCTACGCCGTTTTCTCCGAAGACATACTGCAGAAAGCCGCTGCAATCAAACCCGGATTCCGACGTACCGCCCCATACATAGGGAGTTCCGATCAGCTCTGCTGCATCTGCCACCAGATTGGTCGCATTGACATTCTGGCTGGTAGATTGCTCCGCAGCGGTTTCCTGGGTGGGATTGGCCGAAGCGGGGCCCTGCACCACTTCTTTTATTTTTTCATGCGTTTGAGGACCGGCGATGCCGTCTACCTCAAGGGCATGATCCTTCTGGAAAGCTTTCACTGCTTTTTCTGTCACTTCTCCGAATACACCAGTCGGTTCCATTTTTATATAATCCAGTTCCCGCAGATCTTGCTGCAGCTGTTCCACATTTTCTCCACTGGATTCATAGCGCAGCAAACCGCCGGAACGAGATGATGCATCAGAAACCGATGATTTTTCAGACGACCGGGCGGCCGGAGCCGGATCCTTTTTCAAAACATTAAAGGTTTTAGGGCCGGCCAGCCCATCTGCTTCCAGCTGATTATTGTGCTGAAATTTACGGACGGCTTCTTCGGTCATCGGCCCGTAAATTCCCGTCACATCCTTATTATAATATCCTAAATCCTTCAGCTGCCGCTGCAGGAGGGACACCTCACTGCCTCTGTCTCCACTTTCCAGAATCTTAAACGTCGTGCCCGGCGCTCTGTCAGTCCGGCTTCCCGTAAGGACAGCAGCAGCCGAACCAAGAACGCCCTGCATGGCGGCAAAGGTCTGCGGGCCGGCGATGCCGTCTACCCGAATGCCTGCATCCTCCTGGAATTTTTTCACCGCACGGGCCGTCTTTCTTCCATAATATCCATGCTGTTCTCCCTCATAAAAACCAAGAGAAGTCAGCCGGCGCTGCAATTCTTTT
The DNA here is from genome assembly GCF_000429685.1 of Salibacterium aidingense DSM 18341. Classification (GTDB taxonomy): domain Bacteria; phylum Bacillota; class Bacilli; order Bacillales; family Marinococcaceae; genus Salibacterium; species Salibacterium aidingense. Next base: position 82,765 of record NZ_AUCI01000014.1, on the reverse strand, counting down.
ACAGCCGGACTTTCTTCCCCTGTCTTCATGACCGTTGTGCTTCCGAGGCTTACCTTCTCTTCCTCTCTCGCCGCAGCAGCTGTATCCCGGGGCGGTTCTATTTCTTCTTTCAACAGGGAACCAAAGGTCTGGGGTCCCGCGATCCCGTCAACCATTAACTGCTGGTCTCTTTGGTACGATTTGACGGCTGCGGTGGTATGCTCATCGTAGCGCCCGGTCGCTGTCTCGTATGTATAGTATCCTTTCTCCTTTAAAAGACCCTGGAGCTGTTCTACGTCTTCATTTTCCATATCAGGATAGAGCGTGTCATCACCAAAAGCAGCATCTGCCGCTGCCGGAACCGCTAATACAGCACCGGTCACAGCTGCTGAAGCAGCCGCTGCTTTCTTTAGGTCAGCCGTAGAATGAAACACAGCCATCCCCCCCTCTGCCAGGTATGTCAGTACCGATGATACATTTCGATAGAATTTTCTAACTATTATTGTACATGCTTTCTACCTATTTCGCCAACTTTTTTTCACTAAATCGAACAATTTTTATGATTAAACAGGGGGAAAAAGAGGGAATTCTGTAATATTACCGTAAATTTAAAAAAGAGAAAGGATTTTCACTGCGATGAGACATAAAAAATGGTACGTCCACCTGCGGGAAAAGTTTTGGTTCATCCCAACCATTTACAGCATTTTCTCTTTTCTCACGATTTTATTATTTTCTTATCTTATCAGTCTCGCCCCCAACACTTTTTATGTAGAAGCCCCAAGTATGCTGCTGATCACATCAAGTATCGCCAATTCTCTCTACAGCGCGCTGGTGACTGCTTTACTGACTATGACCAGCATCAGCTTTTCCTCGGTGATGGTGGTACTTACCACCTATTCGACACAATTTACGCCCCGGGCCCTGCAGGATTTTATGCAGAGCCGGATTACCCAGCATGTGCTGGGGGTGTTCACGTTCGGCTTTATCTTTGCCGTGATTAATTTACTGCTTGTTTCTCCGGCTGATACCAATCATTTATTTATGCCGATCATCATGATCACCATTGCCATTATCTGTCTCGGCGCTTTTATCTTATTTATTTATCACTCCACAAAATACGTTCAGGTGAACCATTTGATAGGTAAAATCCGTAATGATGCGTCCCGGGTGATCGAAGATGCCTACGATCTTCCTCATTTAACCGCCTATGCCGAATGGGACGAGCGGTTTCCAGAAGACGACCCTCACATTGTCTACGCCCATCGTTCCGGTTACACCCAGCTGCTTGAGCTAGAAAATATCGTAGCCTGGGCCGAGAAGCATGACGTGATCATCGAAAGTCTCATGGAGGTCGGAGACTATATCCATAAAGGAGAACCGATTTTCCAGTATTGGCCGGGCAATGCCGATCAGGATCTGGAGGTACTGCGGGACTGTCTGCTGATTGGAAATGAACGCAGCAACGCCCAGGATATCGAGTTCTCCATGCAGAAACTGGTAGATATTGCGATCCGGGCGATTTCTCCGTCCGTCAATGATCCGCATACGGCCCTGAACTGTATTAACCGCCTGGCCGCTCTGCTCGCCGAAATCAGTATTCGTCATAAATCCCACCGGTACTTCACCGATGACAACGGCAGGCTTCGTTTTATTTTATACCCGAAGCCGTTCCGCACTTACCTGCACCGCAGCTTTTTTCAAATACGGATGTATGGAAAAAATGATATCTCCATCATCGGCGGCTGTATTGATGCCCTGACAATCGTCGCACAAACAGGAAAAGACACCGTCCAGGATGATTTAGGTTCATTTTTTGAATACATGAAAGAAGCCATTAAAGCAGAGGAGCTGAGCTCCTGGGATTATGAGTACTGGCAGGAGCGTCTGCAAAAATTTGAATCGGCTCTTTACAATTAGGTTAAGAGAATATGAAATATTTCTACAGGAGATAGACGCCAGCCGGGTTTTTTGCTAGATTTATCGTAGTCGCTTTGACATCTGATAGAATCCGCAGCAATGGAGGTAGAAACGATGGATAGAAACGTCACAACACTAACAGCAGCGGCGGCGCTTCTTGCAGCCGGCCTACTTTCCGCCTGCAGCTCACCGGGCGATGGAAACCCCGATGTGGAACCTCAGGAAGAACTTGAAGTGGAACCGGAAAAGGATACAGGGGAAGGAATGGAAACCGGAAATTAAAAAAGGGAGACGGACTTTCTTTCGGACATATATTCCGTTAAATAGCAGAAAGAGCGGCCTTCGGCGGTCTTTTCGGACATTTGTTCCGCTATCCGGGTTCTGGACTCCTTTTTTTACGAGGAAAAGGGAAAATAACGGAATAAATGTCCCATCCTCCCTTCAAAATAGGAAAAATCGAAGAAATAACGGAATAAATGTCCTCCCGGAACGCCCCAGCGTTGAGCTGCGTATCTTATTAGAGGGATTTGACATCCACCCCCTGGACAAATTCCACAAATGCCTTCACGATGTTCGTTTGCAGGGAGTCTTCATGGTAATACATCCAAGTTTTCCTTAGAATAGGGGTGCCATCCATCTGTTTCAGCGGTTTGACGTAAAGGTCCGGGTACGGCCGGACCACGAGGTTGGCTAGAAGGGCATAGCCAAGACCGTTGACGACCATTTCTTTGCACGTATCGACTTGATTGACCTGTATGTTGATATAGGGTCTTTTTTTATACCTGCTGTACCACCAGTGGTCCACGATCTGCTTCATCCGTTCATCGGTGTAATAATCAATCCGCGGCATCTCCGGAAGGTCTTCCCACGTAAACGGCCACGGGGAAGCCGCACTAACCTCTTCCTCATATAATAACTCTTTCTGCTCCTGCCAGGGATAATCCCCTTTAATAAAGCTTAAGTGAACGTCATGGTTAAGAACGAGGCGGTGCATTTCACTGCTCCATCCAGTAACAATCCGGCATTCCACGTCAGGATACCTTTCGTTGAATAGACGCAGGAGCTGCGGCATTTTGTTTTTTGCAAAAAAATTGGAAACCCCGACACGCAGGGTGCCTGCCACCTTGTTTTTCATATTGTTTATTGTTTCTTCTAATTCTCTCTGCCGGCGGAGCTCCTCTCCGGCATGAAGCGCTAACTGCTCCCCCTCTGGTGTGAAAGAAACCCCCCTTCTCTTCCGGTTAATAATCGTTATCCCGTAGTGTTCTTCTAAATGTTTGAGGCGGGCGGTGAGGGTCGGCTGGGAGACATACAACATTTGGGCGGCATGAGTAATATTTTTTGTCGCATATAATGAATCAAGCAGTTCCCAGTCTCTGAAATGCACGGTTTTCACCTGCTTTCTCTGTCATTAATTTTTCCTATGGCTGTATATCATTATTTTATATTTTTCCAATTTCTGTGGCTACCTTAGGATGAACATATAGCGTTCTATTAAGGAGGGGAAGGATGAGCACAATACCTGATTACAAACCCGGCCTGGAGGGGGTTATTGCCAGTGAAACCAAGGTATCACTGCTGGATGTCGAACAAGAGGAAATTGTTATCCGCGGATATAACCTGATAGAACTGGCTGAAAAAGTATCCTACCTCGAAGTGGCCGGTCTTCTGCTGAACGGGGAATTACCGGGACGACAGCAACAGCAGGAGATGCAGCAGGAGATCTCCCACTACCTGGAGCTTCCGGACTATCTTACTTCTGTGTTTCCGTTATTTCCATCATCTATGGGCATGATGGATCGGCTGCGCACGGGAGTTTCGATGCTGGCCGGGGAAGCTTTCGATCTGGACGACCGTTCAAAAACTGCCAATAAAAGAAAAACAATGCATCTTTTAGGAGCTCTACCGTCCCTCGTGGCAGGCAGTTACCGATCGAGGGCAAAACAAGAAGTTCTTCGACCGCTCTCCCGGCTATCCTTTAGTGCCAATTTTCTGTATATGATGACCGGCTCTGAACCCAGCCAACGAGAGGCCGACACCTTTGATCAGTCCCTGTCTCTTTACAGTGAACATGAATTGCCGAATTCAACGTTCGCTGCCCGTGTAATTGCTTCCACGAATTCCGACATATACGGGGCCATGACAGGGGCGGTGGCCTCCCTGAAGGGGCCTTTGCACGGCGGTGCCAATGAGGAAGTCATGAAGATGCTGCTGCAAGCACAAACCCCGGAAGGACTGAAAGAACTTTTGTACGCCCGGCTGGCTGCCAAAGAACGAATTATGGGATTTGGCCACCGGGTGTACATGAAAAAAATGGATCCAAGAGCTACCTTAATGAAAAAATCATTATACGACCTCGCGCAGGACAAAAATAGAATGGACCTCTATGAATTATGCGAGCTGGGGGAAACCATCATGGCTCAGAAGAAAGGACTTTATCCCAATCTGGATTACTATGCCGCACCTGTCTATTACCTTCTCGGCATCCCAATTGAATTGTACACCCCTGTCTTTTTTGCTGCCCGGGCCGCCGGGATTGGCGCTCATATTATCGAGCAGCAGGAAAATAACCGCCTGTTCCGACCGCGCGTCCGCTACACCGGTCCGCGTGGATTACACCCTTGAAGCGTGGAAAGAAAGAGGAGGATTCGATGAAAGATACCCAGAAAACAGATTCACTATTAATCAACATCGCGGATTATGTCTGCGACTACGACATTACCAGGGAAGAAGCGTATGATACCGCACGATATGTGTTGATGGACACACTTGGCTGCGGGATGCTGGCGCTTCGATATCCGGAATGCACCAAATTGCTGGGACCTGTCGTACCCGGTACGTCTGTGCCAAACGGGACCAGAGTGCCAGGGACCCAGTTCGAGCTGGATCCTGTCCTTGCCGCTTTTAATATCGGCGCGATGATCCGCTGGCTGGATTATAATGACACCTGGCTGGCCAAGGAATGGGGGCACCCTTCCGATAACCTCGGCGGGATTCTCGCTGCGGCGGATTACATCAGCCGGCAGCGCCTTGCGGAAGGGAAAACGCCGTACCTGATGCAGGACGTCTTGACGGCCATGATTAAAGCTCATGAAATTCAGGGAATCCTTGCGCTCGATAACAGTTTTAATAAAGCAGGGCTCGACCATGTCCTATTAGTGAAAGTTGCCACTACGGCTGTCGTCACCCGTATGCTGGGCGGAAACAGGCAGCATGTCATCAATGCCCTTTCTAACGCCTGGATCGATAATGCCAGCTTACGAACCTACCGGCACTTTCCGAATGCCGGCTCCCGCAAGTCATGGGCTGCCGGAGATGCGGGCAGCCGTGCTGTATGGCTGGCGCTGATGGCGGTCCGTGGTGAAATGGGCTATTCTTCCGCTTTAAGTGCGGAAAAATGGGGATTTCAGGATGTCTTGTTACAGGGAAACGAGGTCACCCTCTCTCGTCCTTTTGACTCGTATGTGATGGAAAACATCCTGTTTAAAGTGTCATTCCCGGCGGAGTTTCACGGGCAGACGGCGGTGGAATGCGCGATTCAGCTTCATCCTGAGGTCAAAGACCGCCTTGATGATATTGACAGCATCGAGATTACCACCCACGAAGCAGCGATCCGAATTATCGATAAAGAAGGCCCGCTTTTTAACCCAGCTGACCGGGACCACTGTCTTCAGTACATGACAGCCATTGGTCTCTTATGTGGGGAATTAAACGCTGATCACTATGAAGAAGAGACAGCGGCCGATCCCCGCATTGATCAGCTGCGCTCCTTGATGAGCGTGACAGAAAATAAAGCATTCAGTCAGGATTATCTGGAGCCATCGAAACGATCCATCCCCAATGCGGTTAGTGTTCATTTTTCGGACGGAACCCAGACGGATACCGTTATGATCGAATATCCCCTCGGCCACCGAAACCGCCGGGAAGAAGCAAAACCATATTTGATTGAGAAATGCCGGAACAATATGAAAACCCGCTTCCCGGCTCAGCAGGTTCAGGAGCTCATGGACGTCCTGGAGGACAACTCCTCCCTTGCTGCCATGAGTGTGCCGGATTTTATGAAACAATGGAGAATATAAGGAGGAATGCAGAGTGAGTTGGTATGTAGAACAGTCTGTCCCGCAGGAACAGCTGGCTCAGGCATTCAAGCAGCGAATTCAGCAGGACAGCATTCTTAAACTTCCGGGCGTGCATGACAGCATGGCTGCCCTGCTGGCGAGAAAGACAGGATTTGATGCCATGTATTTGTCCGGGGCTGCTTATACAGCAAGCCGCGGCCTCCCGGATCTGGGGATCGTCCACTCCACCGAACTTGCGGACCGGGCCCGGGATATCGTCCGCGCCGCTAAACTCCCCCTTCTGGTTGACATCGACACCGGCTTTGGCGGAGTCCTGCATGCCGCACGTACCGCACGGGAGATGACAGAAGCAGGCGTCGCAGCCGTTCAGATCGAGGACCAGGCCCTGCCCAAAAAGTGCGGGCATTTGAATGGGAAAGTTTTAATCGAAGCAGAAGAAATGGTCAATAAAATTCGCATGATAAAAGAAGTTGCTCCTACGCTGGCCGTCATTGCAAGAACGGATGCCAAAGGCGTAGAAGGGATTGATGAAGCCGCTGCCAGGGCCAAAACGTATGCAGCCGCCGGAGCGGACGGGATATTTCCGGAAGCCTTAACTTCGGAAGACGAGTTCCAGTATGTGAAAGAGCGGGTCGATGCTCCGCTCCTGGCTAATATGACGGAATTTGGACGAACCCCTTATTTTACAGCCGAACAGTTTGAACAGTGGGGCTACCGAATGGTAATCTATCCGGTTACCTCCCTCCGTGCCGCAGCAAAAGCAGTGGAACGGGTGTTCAAAGAAATTCAGGAAACCGGTACGCAAAAAGGGAGGCTTGAGGACATGCAGACAAGAGAAGAATTGTATAACCTCATCGGATATCTCGACTACGAAGCGCTCGATGAAAAAATTGCCAAAACTGAACTTCCTCCGGTTGATTAACTTTTCATTACAAATCAGCCAGCTTATAACCAGGTCTTAAGAACAGTGCCGTAATATTGGGAAAGGAGAGACAGCTGCAATGGAAACGTATGAATTTGGATAGAGTGAAGGTAGCCCCGGCCAATGAGGGCTACCTTACTTTATGATTTAAAGAGAGAGAAATACTATCTATCCCTTTACAAATACGGTTTTTATAGAAGTGAAAAATTCTTTAGCTGCTTCTCCTTGTTCTCGTGAATGAGAACTGGATTTCTTCATACCGCCAAAGGGGGCTTGTAATTCAACACCAGCACTTTCTGCATTCACCCTTACAAGACCAGCTTCTATGTCATCCATGAAGTCAAGCATTTGTTGAATATCTTTTGTGAACACAGAAGCGCTTAATCCAAATTCTACATTATTAGCTAATTCGATAGATTCTTCAAAATTGTCAGCTTTTATTAAAGCTAATACAGGTCCAAAAATCTCTTCTTGGGCAATGGCCATGTCTGTGGTTACGTTATCAAATACAGTAGGCTCAACATAATATCCTTTTGCAAAACTACCTTGAGTTAGCCTGGAACCACCCGCAACTAGTTCAGCGCCTTCTTTTACACCCTTTTCAATATAGGATAAAACATTATCCAATTGAGATTCACTAGCGCAGGGGCCCATCCATGTTGTTTCTTCCAAACCATCGCCAACATTAATTTCTGAAACTTTTTGAAGTAACTTTTCTTTAAATTCTTCATATACGTCTTTTTCGACTATCACTCGACTTGTGGCTGTACACTTTTGACCGGTGGATTTTAATCCCCCACTAACAGTAGCTGTAGCAGCTAAATCTAAATCAGCAGATTTCGTCACAATAACAGGATTTTTCCCTCCCATTTCCAATTGGTATTTAATCCCTCTTTTAAGCGCTTCCTGTCCAATTTGTTTACCAACAGTATCTGAACCTGTAAATGTAATGCCCGCTACTTCCTCATTAGTAGTTATTGCATTACCTACTTCTGATCCAGAACCAGAGACAAGATTTATAACCCCCTCAGGAAAACCTGCTTCTTCTAAGCATTTAAATATTTTAATTGCGGTAATACAGGCTCCATTGGCTGGTTTGATAACAACGGTATTTCCATAAATAAGAGCAGGGGCCATTTTCCAAATTGGAATAGCTACTGGAAAATTCCAAGGTGTGATCACCCCGACCACCCCTAATGGAGCTCGAATCGTGTGCATTAACGCATCTTTATCACTTGAAGGGATAACATCTCCGGTCTTTCTCATACCTTCCCCGGCGTAATATCTTAATATAGCAACACCACGATTTGTTTCTCCTAAAGCTTCGGGAAATGTTTTTCCCATTTCTCTAGTCATAGTTCTAGCAATATCTTCTTTGTTTGCGTCCAGTACCTCAGCCGCTTTATATAAATACTCGCCTCTTGATGGGCCACTCATTTTCTTCCATTCTGTTTTAGCTTTTTTTGCGGCAAGTATTGCTTTCTCTGCATCTTTAGAAGAAGAAGCAGGTACGTTCCCGAGCACATCATCTGTATTAGCCGGATTAATTACTTTCGTCCACCGATCAGTCGTGGATGATGCCCACTGTCCTTCTATATAATTATAAAAAGAGTCAACCATAAACAAATCCTCCTATATAGCCTTATGCTGATTAATATAGATACGAAAACCTTCAAATATTAGTTTAGCGACCGTTGCTCCCGGATCTTGTTTCCCTTTTGAATTTTCTTGGTAACGTGCCCCTCTTCCTTTATTAGACTGCATTTCTATCGTTTGTTTCATTCCAACTTCAGCAGCCTTGTAAGCTTCTAAAATCATTGTCTCAATGGATGCATTTTTTTCCTTTTCTAATGCTTTTACAGCAGGAGTTAGAGCATCTAAAATCGTTTTATCGCCTATTTCTGCCTTGCCACGTGATTGAATACCATCATTTATTTGGTTAAATAACTCAACTAAATCTGATTGATCTAAAGATTCTTTCCCTTTTAATGATTTACTTGCTTTTATAAAACCAGATCCAAGCAAGGTTCCCATTGTTGAAGGGGCTTTTTCTGACATAACAGACCCACAGGTCCTAAAAAATTGTCCGAAATCGCCCAAAGACTGTTTTTCTTGCAGTTCCTTCTTAACAAACGAAAATCCAGAGGCCATCGTTACACCAATATCTCCATCCCCTAAGACCCCGTCAAGTTCACAAAGATAATTTTTATTATCGTTCATTAAGGTGCTGATTTCAGAAAAAATGTTTTTAAAGTCGTCTATATTTAATGAATTCATACCTAACCTCCTAATTTACAAAGACGATTGTTCATGAAAAGGAGTACTAAAAGGTAGTTCTAATAAACTTCTTATTTCTTCATTAGTATTTAAGAGGGAAATGGAGAGCCCTGTCATTTCCAATGACGTTGCATACTGCCCTACGTAAGCTTTACAAATATCTATTCCTTTATCTTTAAGAATAAGAGAAACTTTTCTATATACTATATACAACTCTTCGAGAGGTGTAGAGCCCAGCCCATTAATTAAAACAGAAACGTTTTCTACTTTTTCGTTACCATAATCTTGTAAGATTTTCTCTATTAAATTGGAAGCAATTTCATCGGCTGTTTGTAATGAACCTTTTTCGATACCTGGTTCTCCGTGGATGCCCATCCCAATTTCCATAGAATCCTCTTCAATCGTAAAAGCTGGCTTCCCGACATTTGGAAGGACGCAGGGAGATAATGCCACCCCTATTGTTTTAACTTGATTATTAACCTTTTCAGTAAACTCTTTGAGTTCTTCTAAATTGGCACCTTGTTCAGCTTTTGCTGCTGCAAGCTTATATAGATAAAAAATTCCGGCTACGCCTCTTCTATCTTCCTTCTGTTCAATGGGCATAGAAGCAATGTCGTCTTTACCAATAACCGTTTCTACTCGAATACCATCTTCTTCTGCCATTTCAGCAGCCATATCAAAATTCATGACATCTCCGCTATAATTTCCATAGATATAGAGAACACCTTTACCCGATTCAACTGCTTTTGTCGTATCTAACATTTGCTGAGCACTTGAGGCTGTGAAGACTTCACCTACGGAAGCTCCGTCTACCATTCCTTTCCCAATGTAGCCAAGAAATAATGGCAAGTGTCCGGCTCCTCCCCCTGTCACAATTGCTACTTTATTTTCGACGGGGGCATCTGCCCGAACTAATGCTTTATTATCTTCCCGCACACTACGAAGTTTATTAGGATGAGCCGATAACAGCCCTTCTAACGTTTCATTTATAAAGTTTTCAGGCTCATTCATAAACTTTTTCATCGATTTCCACCCCACTTGATAATAGAAGGAAAAACACTCAACATTTGTAAAAGTTGAATATTTTCCCTTTTCTATATAATTATTTATTTTGCTTAACACCAAGTAAACCAACATTTTCTAAAGCTTCACTTATTTTTTTAGATTCTTCATTTGAGACTGGCTGATGAGGAGACCTAGGTTTACCGCAATCTCTTCCTTGGAGCCTTAAAGCTTCTTTAATTTTTGCGGGCATATTAGGTTCTTTAACCGAGTTCCATACTTTTAGAAGATCTTCATGTAGCTTTCTTGCTTCTTCAAATTTGAAATTTCGCACTTTATTCCATAACTCAATAGTGAGATTAGGAGTTACAGTTGGCAAAGCCGCCAGCGCTCCATCTGCTCCCATAGCAAAAGCGGGGAAATGCAAGTTGTCCACAGCAGCTAGCACAGAAATCTTCCCTTTTACTTCTGCCAATTCATTAGCCAAAAGGTCCATATCTCCAGCACTTTGTTTGACAGCAATAATATATGGAAGATCGGCCAACTCTTTAATCGTATCAATGGATGCTAAAGCCCAGGGTACGACATTATAAATTATAATTGGTAAATCTACAGCCTCACCAATATCTTTAAAGTATTTAATCGTATCCTCTTTAGAGGTACTAAAAAGATAGTGCACTGGAGTTACCTGTAATATATCCACACCTACATTTTTTAAAGCTTTCCCATATTCAATTACTTGATAAGTAGAGTTTTGAATGATACCGCCTACGACAGGAATTTTTCCCTGGACTTCTTCTACTACAATTTTGCACACTTTTGCACTTTCTTCCGCCGATAAAGTATGCCCCTCTCCGGTTGACCCACAGGCACAAATCCCATCGATATCTGTAGTAAGAAGATATTGGACTTCTTTTCTTAGCATTGATTCATTGATCGTATCATCGTCATTGAAAGGGGTTACAATAGTTGAAATAATGCCTTGAACTTTTTCATGTTTCAAAATAATTCCTCCTAATAATCTGAAATGTGATATTCTAGATTTCACAAATATTATAATGGACAAAAAGAAATAATAAAACACCTTTTTATAAAAAATTTTCAAAAAATTTTTTTGACATAAAAATACCCTTTTGATATTCTAGATTCCAGAAGTGATATTCTAGATTTCAGATTGTAGTTGAAGGAGGGATAAAAAATTTTATTAAATCAAACGGTGACCGACCAGGTTTTTGACATTTTAAAAAATAAAATTATCAACGTGGAAATTGCTCCAGGGGAAAAAATTGATTTTGAAAAACTGCAAAACGATTTAGGTATAAGTAAAACACCTTTAAAAGAAGCATTGCAAAAACTAGAATTTGAAGGCTTTGTATTCATTAAACCTAGATCAGGCTCTTATGTACTAAAACCTAACAAAAACAAATTAATTCAAATTTATGATCTTAGAGAAGCTGTGGAATGGAAAGCAATCCAGCTCGCTATTAATAATATTTCTAAAGATGAGCTGAACAATTTACAGAAAGCAGTCCATGAAGCTGATATGGAAATCGAAGAAGGTAGATTTGATCAATTTTTTGAAACCGATGTTGAACTGCACAAGCTCATCTGCAATCAAAGCGCCAATGAATACATTATAAGAACCAAAGAAATGATTGATTCCCATGTCCACTGGTATCGAATATTGGGGGCTACGAGTAAATCCAGAGCCTATAAATCAAGTAAACGACACAAAGAAATTTTAGATGCTGTAATAGCCCAAGATACACAATTAGCAAGCGAATTAATGAGCATTCACATTCAAGAGGTAAAAGAAGCAACACTGGAAGATATTGACGAGTATTATTTATCTTAATATTAGGGGGAGAAGTATTATGAATAAGAAGTGGATTGTACTGGTAACAATTATTTTTGTAAGCGTTTTTATAGCAGCCTGTGGAAGTGAATCTTCTTCATCTGAAGGAAATGGTGAGGAAGCGGAATCTCAAGGGAGTGAGTCAGAATCCGAAAATAATGACAGCGCTTCAGCTGAACTTCCTGAAGGAGATATTCAAACCATGATTCCTGTTGCTGAAGGGGGCGGCACTGATACAACACACCGGGGCCTCGCAGATATTGTTGAAGAATATTTAGATAGAAATGTGGTAGTGAATAACGTTACTGGTTCTGGAGGTAGTGTAGGGTTTTCAGAAGCAGCAAATTATGAAGGAGATGGCTCCCATTTGTTTTCTTACACCTCAGAAATTTTCACTCTCCCAATATATCAGGAGAATACAGGGTTTAAACCTGAAGATTTTAAACCATTGTTGAATATTAGTCATGACCCTGCAGCTATAGTTGTGTCAGCAGATTCAGAATACGAAACCCTGGATGATTTTATTCAAGCAGCAGAAGAAAATCCTGGACAGATAAGTATTGGAAATTCAGGTTTTGGTAACATATGGCACCTTTCTGCCACTGCCTTTGAAAAAGAGGCGGGAATTGAATTTAAACAGGTTCCATATGATGGAGCTGCTGAAACAGTACAGGCAACTTTAGGCGGTCATATTGATTCCTTTGTTGCAAGTCCTCCAGAGGTCGCCTCCCAAGTGGAAGCAGGAGAACTTCGCATTTTAGCAACGATGGCGGAAGAAAGATCAGAACATTTTCCAGATGTACCTACACTTTCTGAAAATGATATTGAAATTTCCATTGGTACCTGGAGAGGACTCGGGGTTCCATCGGATACCCCTAATGAAATTGTTACTAAATTGGAAGAAGCATACTCTCAAGCAATCAACTCCGAAGAATTTGAACAGTTCATGGATGAACAAGGAATGAATATCAGATTCATGAATAATGAAGATTTTACTGAATTTGTAGAAAATGAGCGCCCACGTTTTGAGCAATTAGCCCAAGAAGCAGAAGCACAAGAAGAATAGAGGAAATTCCGGGTGATGTAGATGAAAATTTATTTTAATAACAGCACAATGATAGGGATTTTACTAGTAACAGCCTCCGTAATATATATATATGCAGCTATGCAACTTCCCGGGGGGGCCAATAGTTTAGGTCCCTCTTTTCTCCCAATTTTAGTAGGTTGTTTATTAATTATTTGCAGTGTGATCTTTTTAATAAATGAACAAATAGAGAATAAGAAACAAGCGAGCTCTGGTGAAAATGAATCATCTCCCACTATAGACAAAAAACATTTTCTTTTAGTGATTTACTTGATTATTTATTTACTAGTTCTTAGGCATTTTGGTTTCTTATTAACAAGCATCCCTTTATTATTTTTTATCAATCGCTTATATGGAATGAAAGGTATGATCAAGCCTCTACTTGTGGCTGTTTTTTTACCCATTATCATATATTTTCTATTCCAGTCGTTATTAGGTGTACCATTAAACTTAATTTAAATAAAGGAGGAGGGAGGGATGGAACTTCTAAACGGATTTGTAACGGTTTTCACAAGTGGTGGAATAGTATTTGTCATATTAGGAGCTTTATTGGGAATCATTTTAGGGGCTCTGCCTGGGTTGACCTCAACGATGGCACTCGCTATTTTAGCTCCTTTAACATTTGGGTTTGATACGTTATTAGCTTTGTGTATGCTTATGGGGGTTTATATCGCTGGAATTGCCGGAGGCGCAGTACCAGCGATTGCTCTGAACATGCCTGGGACCCCGGCATCTGCAGCCACTGCCATTGACGGCTATCGTTTGTTTAAAGAGGGAAATCAAAGCAATACTTTAAAAATGTCCTTTCTCGTATCTGGGTTAGGCGTCATTTTTAGTGGTATTATACTCGTCACTCTTGCTCCTCTCATAGCTCAATTTGGATTATTATTTAGTGCTCCAGAATATTTTGCCTTAGGAATGTTAGGCGTTACTATTATCATTTCTATATCAGGTAAATATATGATAAGAGGGATCATAGCAGCTTTGATAGGTTTTGCAATTGCTTTTATAGGAACAGATCCTACAAGCGGTATACCTCGATTTACGTTTGGAATGTATGAACTTAATGGGGGCATTTCATATATACCAGCATTAATTGGATTATTTGGTCTCTCTGAGGTTTTTCATTTCACTGAAAATACAATAAAGAGCAGAGATATTAGCCAACAACAAAATAAACAAATGAATAATTGGAAAAGATTTATTCCCACTTTTTTTAGATCTTCAACTATCGGAACATTTATAGGTTCTATTCCTGGAGCAGGCGCGGATATAGCATCATGGACAAGTTATGATGTTGCTCAAAAGTTTGCTAAAAAAGGGGATAAATATGGGCGTGGGGAAATGAAAGGAGTCATTGCATCAGAGTCTGCTAATAATGCTAACGTGGGTGGGGCACTTATTCCAATGATGACATTTGGAATACCTGGTGATGGCCAAACAGCGATGTTGATCGCTTTTCTTCTCATTCATGGTTTAGATCCCGGCCCATTGATTTTTGAAAATCAATCTACGCTAGTATGGGCCATGTTTGCTAGTGTATTCTTAGCCAGTCTGTTAGTTATAATTTACGGGTTATCTTTAAGTACGTTGATTATTAAGATAGTAAATCAACCATTAATGTTCATCTATCCAGCTGTGATCATGTTTTGTTTAGTAGGAGCATTTGCTATTAACAATAACATATTTGATGTTTATGTAATGTTTTGTTTTGGTGTCTTAGGATTTTTAATGAAGAAAACGGAATTTCCTATTCCTCCGTTGATGCTAGCTTTGATTTTAGCGCCGATGATAGAAAAAAATCTCATGCGTGGATTATTAATTGAAAATGGAAATTTTCTTATGTTTTTCGCTAGACCGTTATTTCTGACTATTATGGGTATAGGAATAGTCATGCTTATCATCACACTAGTCCTTAGAAAAAAAACTCCTCAAGAAGTGTAATATCTTTCTACTCTACTAGTTTTTTGTAGATAGATTAGTGTTTTTTTAACAATTCGACTATGACTTCTCTTCTGCTTTTCTATGGCTCTGCAATGTAGAAAATTAATGTACTACTCTGTTTTGTAGTATTAATTCAATGAGAAGGCACCAATTAAGTCGGGCGGCATGGAAGGTTCAACCCAAAAAAAATTAAAACTAGCTTGCTTCTAAAAAGTCCCAGGGCCAAGGCCTGCCGGGACTTTCTTTTATTCCTGTACGTATCGTCTGGCACTGTGATAGCTGCCGGCATAGTCTGATTCTGAAATCATCACTTTTTCCACCGTTCTGTCCGAGTTAGGCGAATGAATCATGCGGCCGTTTCCGATGTACATGCCGACATGGTGGACCTCTCCGGTTCCGCCGTTACGGGCAAAGAAAACCAAATCTCCGGCCTGAAGGTTTTCCCTTTCCACCGACGTTCCCTGCCGGGCCTGATCTTTGGAATCACGCGGAATATTGATCCCATGGGCTTTGAAGATCGTATGCGTAAAGCCGGAGCAGTCAAAGCCGAAACCGGACACCCCTGCCCACAAGTAAGGCAGATCCATAAAGGAGGCCGCAGTCTCCACGAGATCTTCCCGGTCCGGAGCCGGAATGTCCTCCTCCTTTTCATAGATCACCAGATCGTCCCGGGACGCCCATTTGTTTCCGTCGGAGGGCGTGGCAACCAGCACTTTTTCCTCGTTTTTAAAAACAACGGGAAGCCTGGTATTAAAACTAACCTCAAGGCTTTCCGTATGGAGGGAGCGTTCGTCATAAAGGTAGGTGGTTGGAGCGGTTACCGAGGCCGTACTTTGCTGCTGCAGCGCTTCAAACCGCGGGCTTTCCGTGATTTGTTCTTTCGGCACCCATCCCGGGTATCCTGCCTCATGAAGCGGGGTGTCCTGCTCCTCTACTGCTATTTTCGCCCACTCTCCCCCTTCTTCCAGCACTTCCACTTCCATTCCGTACAATGCCTGGGTATCTAAATTCCCAAGCAGCCCCCGCTTCTGTTCTGCCGACATAGATTCCGTCCATTCCCACGGTTCCACCGGGTTGGTGAGCGCCGGAGCATCCACCTCTCTCGGCGCCTCCGGGTCCGACCAGACAGACAAAACCGAGACATCCACATAATGCTGGGGTTCCTCCATAACCGGTTCCGTCTGCTGGGAGGATATTTTTTCGGCAAAGACGGGCGGCAGCATGAGGCCGGCAAGGGAAAATGCAATGATATTCTTCAGAAAAATAACAGGCAGCCTCCTTCTTTTATGTAACAATGATAGTTTTCATTATAAAAGGTTTCCTATCTATCTACAATCCTCCTTCCACATCCGGAGAAAAGAAAAAATGGAAAGAGGGATCTTCCCCCTTTCCCATTCCTCCTTTAATGCGCCATCATTTCATGAGCAATTTCATGTCCATCCATTTCTGAAGGATAGTATGTCGGCCAGTTTGTGACTTCATCCAGCAAGGCTTCCCGATCATCTCCCCAATACAGGTGGTAGTGGTCCGCTTCTGTCGGATAAATACTATGATCGCTGAATTGAATGTACTCGGGAGCTTGGTCCGCTTCTTCTTCCAGCTGAAATATATACCTTACTCCTCTATTTCCCGCCTCATATGTTAAAATTTCATACCCGTCGTAGGTATATTCTCCAGAATATTCTTCACCGTCTTCAAAAAATGTTACCGTCCCTTCCTCTCATCACGATGCGGTCCACCTCAGTTTCATACCCTTCCTCGTAATATTCCTTATATTCTTCTTCGGTCATCTCCTCATCCTGTTCCGCTTTGTAAGCAAACACCTCGTCCAGCGTGCCGTCCTGCAGGTATGGGTAGACCGACTGCCAGTCCCCTTCCCATTCAGAAAGAGAACGATCCTCGACCTGGCTGTCTTCAAAATAGCCTTCATAGATCTGCTGGGCTTCTTCATCCTCTGCATGACTATGATCGTGCTCATGGTCATGGTCATGACCGTGCTCCTCCTCTTCCTGCGTATTGTTTTCCGATGGTTGTTCCTTTTCTTCCGTAGATTCTTCTGAAGAAGAATTTGCTTCATTATCGGCAGACCCTTCTTCGGAGGAATCTGACGTCTGGCACCCCACGGCCAGGATGGAACTGATAGCTAACGAAGAAACCCCTTTGGCAAATGATATTCTCACTTCCAGCACTCCTTTTTAAATCGTAATAGTTACGATTTAAATTATATATACTTCTTGCTGGAAACGTCAAGGAAAAACACACCAAATTCCCCGAAAATTTACTTCCTACGAGAAAACGCTAGGGCGAGACAAAAGTAGCAATCTATGAAAGAGTGAATCGATTGGCTTCGCTTTCCGTACATAAAAAGTAGAACAACTTGCCATTTCCTTATGGAAATTCCAGTTCCATCCGTTGTATACTAACAATGGCAAGAAATGTTATTTACATTTACTATAGGAGGGTACAACATGAAAAAATTTAGCGGAATTGCTTTATCCGCCACGCTTGCTGCTTCTTTAACATTCCCGGCTGCAGCAGGAGCTCAGGATTCTTTCAGCGATATAGGTGATAGTTTCTGGGCAAAAGACGCCATCAGCCACTTACAGGAGCAGGGGATCATTACCGGCTACAGCGATGGCTCGTTTGGGCCGAATGATGAGGTAACCCGAGGCCAGGCTGCGTTGATGCTTGCTGAAGCGATGGAGTTAAACACAGCCAATCGTCCGGATCCCGGTTTCTCTGACATTGACGAAGATTCTGAATGGTATGCGGCCGTTGCAGCGGTCGCCGATGAAGGAATTATCGAAGGCTACGACGATGAATTCCAGCCGAATGAACCGCTGACACGGGCCCAAATGGCCAAGGTTCTGGCGGAAGCCTATGATTTATCCGGAAACGGCGACAGTGAGTTTTCGGATATCTCCGAAGATTTCTGGGCCTATGAATACATTGATGCCCTTGCCGCCAACGATATCGCAAGCGGTTATGAAGACGGTACTTATCAACCTGGAGACACAACAACAAGAGCCCAATTTGCTACATTCGTCCGTAACAGCATAGATGATGGGGAGGACAATGAATCAACTCCAGAAGTAGATGAAGAAATCGCCGGAGTCCTTGAAGATGTCATGGCCCAGCAGCAGGAACTCGACTCTTACACTTTTGATGGATCGGTTGGTTTGATCCTGGATGTTCCAATGGAAGATGAAAATCTATCCGAGGAAGAGCAGGAGATGCTGGAAGAATCCATGAATATGGAAATGGATATCCGCGGCACATTCCAGAAAGATCCTCTCCTTACAGAGGCTATTGTCGAACAGGAGATTCCACAATTCGATGAAACGGTCGAAAATGTTTCCCTGGCAACCGAGGATGCCAGCTATCAATATATTACCGATGCTGCCTTCATGGGATATCCGGAAGACTGGCAGGATAAATATATTGAAATGAAGTATGAAGATATATTTGACGGGGAAACTCCGGAAAACCTCTATGATATGGAGCAGCAGCAGGAAATGATGGAAGAAGTCTATGACGTGCTGCTTGAAAACTTCGGAACCCAGTACTTTGAGCTGCAGGACAGTCATGAAGCGATTCCGGAAGATGTCGACTATGAGCAGGTGCTGACGTTTGAAATTACCAATGACGACCTGGATGAATTAACTACCATTCTTGAAGAAGAAGTATTGCCGGAACTGGAGCCGATCCTTGAAAATCCGGGGTCCGCGTCTTCTGTCTTCAGTGCCGTTGGCTCAAACGTGCAGGCCTTAGATGAAGAAAATGCGATTCCGGAAGAAGACATTTCGGAAGAAGATATCGAAGAACTCTTGGAAAATCTGAATCTCGAAACCTTTGAAATGCATCAGGCGATTAATGAGGATAATAACATTGTCTATGACGCCGGCGAAGTCGAAGTAAGCTACAGCGATGAAGAGCAGGGCGACATGTCCTTTGGTTTCAACTATGGGCTTGCTTCCAGCGGCTTCAATGAGGACGTCACCTTTGAATACGGCCTGCCGGAGAGCGAAGATGACATCATCTCCTATGATGAGCTGATGGATTGGCAGGAAGAACAAATGCAGGACTTTGAAGAAATCGAAGAAGAAGATTTAGAAAACCTGGAGTAATATCAAAAAAACGACCCTTCCTTTTTTGGAAGGGTTGTTTTTTTGATTACTTTTACAGCGCTTTCGCCGCAGGCAGAAGCTTTCTGCTGATTTCATCCAAAGTCTTCAGCACAGGGAAGCATCCGATATACCGTCTAGCGGAAGGCATGCTGGGAAACTGGAGGACAGCAGTGCGAAAACACTTTGTCCTCGTGGCCTCCACTGGGAAATGGAGATCACGAGGCTTTCCTTTTTTGCTTTTTGTGGGCCCCAAAATCGTTTGGAAACCAATCCCTTTTCTTATCCCTTTGCCATTGGGTTCAACAGCTAAGTTGGAGGACACTAAGAGCTTCGTAACAGTGGTTCACGTCCTCCCCCACTGCTGCTGGATCTGCCAGTGAAGGTCGAGGAAACGAAGTCAAGGCTCTCGTTCGCGTCCTCTCCAATTACTGCTCCCTAAGCATCCAGGCCATCCGGGCCCTGGGGGGGCAGCCATCAGCATCTTACTTTTGGATTACGAAAAAAGAAAAACTTCTCACCTTGCGTCGCCGACTTTCTTTATCTTTAAATTCTAACTTTTCTTACATCTATCATAACATTTGTTTATTTTAATGAAAGCGTTTACGTATTACACTTACCTTACATTTACTATCACCCGGTGAAAGGAGGGGAATTCCTGTGAAATCAACGATAAAGGAGGAGATGAAGGGATGCAGATCAAAAACAGGGGGTTGATATTTTCTTTCCTGGGTGTCTTTCTATTAAGCGCCTGCGGCGGAGAAGAAAATGCCGATAGTGAGTCGGAAGAACAGGACCAATCCTCCGATGCAGATCAGATCGAATTGCGTGTGGCGTGGTGGGGCGGCCAGGAAAGACATGATCAAACGCTCGAAATGATTGAGCTTTATGAAGAAAAAAATCCAGATGTCACGATAGAAGCGGAATATTCGGGCTTTGACGGTTACTTTGACCAGCTCTCCACCCAGTTTGCCGCCGGCAATGCCCCGGATATTATTCAATACGGCGGGAACTTGAATGACTTTGTCTCCCGCGATGTGGTGCTGCCGTTAGATGATTATGTCGGGGAAGAACTGGATCTCAGCAATCATGATGAAGCGATGGTGGAGGCAGGAACATTTGATGATCAGTTTTACGGTGTCACCTTAGGAACCAATGCCTGGGGGGTTCTCATCAATGAGACGTTATTTGAAGAAGCAAACGTGTCCCTCCCCGGGGAAGAATGGACATGGGACGATTTTGATCAAACCGCGGCAGAGTTAACCGAGGCTTTAGACGGCGTTTATGGAACGGAATATTTTGACCATAACGGATTTGGTATTTTTGTGGATCAGCGCGGCAAGATTTTACATGAAGATGGGGAACTGGGGATTAATCAGGAGGATGTAGAAGCCTGGTTCAGCCACTGGGAAGCCATTAGAGATCACGGCGGAGTGGTACTGCCCGAGATACAGGCTGCTTCCTCTACGACGCCGGAACAGTCTATGATCGTACAGGGAGAAGTAGCGATGCAGCTCATTCCGAGTAATTTATACGGGGCGCATAACAACGCGACCGAAGATGACCTTGCGTTCCATATTCATCCCTATAATGAAGAAGGCCGGCACGGTGTTTCCTTGAGACCGAGCCAATTTATGGCCGGTTATTCGGAAACCGAGCACCCGCAGGAAGTGGCTGAATTTCTGGATTTTATGGTTAATGATCCGGAGGCCACCGAGATTTTAGGCAGCAACCGGGGAGTCCCGGTGAACGCAGAAGTAAGGGCAAATTTAATAGAGTCTGCCTCAGAGGAAGACAAGGTCATGTATGAATATGTGGACTGGGTCAGCAGCACTTCTGATTCCCCGTACGTGCCTAATCTTCCCGGCTACAATGAAACGGAAGCCCTTTTCCAGGAAATGAGCGAAAGCATTGCCTTTGATCAAATCAGTATTGAAGAAGGGGCAGCAGAATATTGGCAGTCTCTGCAAGAGATTGTGGAAAATAATACCGAGGATTAATCTAGAAGGATCGGACTTTTACTCCGATCCTCCCTCATTCATTTCCGTGCATAGGGGAGTTATTCATGCGTCATATACGAAAAAATACCATTACGGCTTATTTATTTTTACTTCCTTGGCTTATCGGCTTCTTCGGTCTTGTCTTAGGACCGATGGTCAGCTCGTTGTACTTGTCCTTCACAGAATATGACCTGTTGACTGCACCTGAATGGGTGGGCCTGCAAAATTTTATTGAAATGTTCCAGGACTCGAATTTCTGGCAGTCGGTCCGCGTGACCTTAGGTTTTGTTCTGATCGGTGTGCCGGGCCAGTTATTTTTTGCGTTGTTCATTGCGTTACTCTTAAACAAAGGTTTAAAAGGGATCGGGCTTTACCGGACCGTTTATTACATTCCCTCGCTGCTCGGCGGCAGTGTAGCGATTGCCCTGCTCTGGAAAAATATTTTTGGATTCGAAGGAATTGTGAATGATTTTCTAGCCATTCTCGGAATTGAAGGAAGAAGCTGGGTGTCTCACCCCGATTACGCGCTGTATACGCTAATTATTTTAGCCGTGTGGCAGTTTGGAGCTTCGATGGTCATCTTTCTCGCCGGGTTAAAGCAAATTCCAGGCGAACTGTATGACGCCTCTGCGGTAGATGGAGCCGGGAAATTTTCTCAATTTAAATCTATTACGATTCCGATGTTAACCCCGGTTATCCTGTTTAATCTCGTGATTGAATTAATTAAAGCGCTGCAGGTATTCACGCCGGCATACATCGTGAGTGAAGGCACTGGAGGACCGAGCGGCTCTACATTATTCTATACCCTGCTGCTGTATCAGAAAGGCTTTTCCTACTTTGAAATGGGCTATGCCTCTGCGATGGCGTGGATCCTGGTCCTTGTATTAGCAACGTTAACAGCCCTGATCTTCTTTTCATCAAAATATTGGGTGCATTATGAAAATGGAGGGTCCTGAACATGACTTGGTCCTTACCGCTTAGAAAATTCCTGCTCTATGCGTTTATTATCATCTTTGGTTTCGTTATGCTGTACCCGATCATATGGCTGCTGGCGAGTTCTTTAAAACCGGAGAGCCTTATTTTTTCAGAGCCGGGGTTATGGCCGTCGGAATTTACCCTTGAAAACTATGTAAAGGGGTGGAATGCCGTAGGGGACGTTACCTTCGGCCTGTTTTTCAAAAATTCTTTTGTAATAAGTATTATTGCTGTCCTGGGCAATCTTCTTACCTGTTCAATGGCAGCCTTTGCTTTTTCCAGGCTGGATTTTCCTCTGAAGAAAGTGTTTTTTTCCTGCATGCTGTTGACCATCATGCTTCCCACCCATGTCACATTGGTACCGCAGTATGCCATCTTTCATAACCTTGGCTGGATCAATACGATCCTGCCCTTAACCGTGCCCAAGCTTTTAGCAACCGATGCGTTTTTCATTTTTTTGATGGTGCAGTTTTTCCGGGGAATCCCAAAAGAATTGGATGAAAGTGCCATTATCGATGGCTGCGGCCCGTTTCAAATCTATTCCCGCATCATTCTGCCTTTGGCGGAACCGGCGCTGCTGACTACCGCCATTTTCACTTTCATCTGGACATGGGATGACTTTTTCAGTCAGCTCCTGTACTTGAACACCGTGGAGAACTTTACCGTGCCTTTAGGATTACGTT
Organism: Salibacterium aidingense DSM 18341; assembly: GCF_000429685.1. Lineage (GTDB taxonomy): Bacteria > Bacillota > Bacilli > Bacillales > Marinococcaceae > Salibacterium > Salibacterium aidingense. Next base: position 59,924 of record NZ_AUCI01000014.1, on the reverse strand, counting down.
TATTTTTGGATTCGCAGGGAGAATCGTTGTGGGGAGCGGTTTTTGCGATGTCCGTTTTATCCCTGCTGCCGATCATGATCTTATTCTTCTTATTTCAGCGGCAGATTGTGGAAGGGATTGCCACCACGGGAGTAAAGGGGTAATGATTTTAGCGGAAAGGAGAAAACCGTTATGGTCAAGAACCACGAGATACAAATCCGGGATCCGTTTGTGTACCCGGAGCCGGAAGAGAAGAAATATTATCTATTCGGCAGCACGGACCCTGACATATGGGGAAAAGGAACGGGATTTGATGTTTATATAGGAAAGGACCTTGAGAATTGGGAGGGCCCTTTCCCCGTCTTCCGGCCGGAAACTTCCTTTTTTTCCGAGGATAACTTCTGGGCTCCGGAGGTATATCCCTATAACGGAGACTATTATATGTTTTCCACCTTTTTACGAAAAGACAATAACAAACGCGGTACTGCTGTGTTGAAATCCAATGATTTACTGGGGCCGTTTCTTCCGCACAGCGACGGTCCCATTACCCCTGCCTCCTGGTTTTCACTCGATGGGACCCTGTATGTGGATGAGAAGGAAAAACCGTGGATGGTTTTTTGTCACGAATGGGTGCAGGTCGGGGATGGCGAAATATGTGCCGTTCCCATGACAAGGGACTTAAAAGAAAGAGATGGAGAGCCGGAACTATTATTCCGCGCTTCCGAGGTGCCCTGGCCCACCCCTTTTCAACATCCCCGCCACAAAACATCTGTCAGCAATTATGTGACGGACGGTCCGTTCCTTTATAAAAATACAAATGATGACCTTCTTCTGCTCTGGTCCAGTTTTAGGGAAAACGCCTATGCGTTGGGTATCTCCAAATCTATCAGCGGCCACATTACCGGCCCCTGGGAACACAGACCACAGCCGGTATATACAAACGACGGCGGCCACGGCATGCTGTTCCGGGATTTTGAAAACAATCTGCGGTTGGCTTTACACGCCCCAAACACTACGCCCAATGAGCGGCCTATCTTTGTCCAGGTAAACGAGCTGAAAGTTTGAAAAAAGTTATACGAGAAGAAAGGAGTTGGCGGATGATATGAAAAAGAAGTATGTAGTGGTAGGTACCGGAGGAAGGGCTGAATTTTTTTATGGAGCTATTGCCCGGGACTTCAAAGATACTGCTATACTAGCGGCGTTTTGTGATATAAACCATACAAGAATGAATTATGCGAATTCCTTATTACAAAAGCGGTATGACCATCCCCCAGTAGCTGTGTATCCCACCGCTGCCTTTAAAAACATGATAGAAGAAGAAAAACCGGACATCGTCATAGTTACCAGTGTGGACCGGACGCATCATGCCTATATTATACAGGCCCTGGAATTGGGATGCGATGTCATCACCGAAAAACCGATGACCATCGATGAAGAAAAATGCCAGGAGATTCTGGATGCGGTGCAACGCACCAACCGCAGCGTCCGGGTTACTTTCAATTACCGGTATGCCCCTCATAATACGAAAATGAAAGAACTGATCGAATCCGGCATCATCGGTGACATTTACTCGGTTCATTTTGAATGGGCGCTGGACACGAGGCACGGGGCTGATTACTTCCGGCGCTGGCATCGTGATAAAAACAACAGCGGGGGTTTACTCGTTCACAAATCGACCCATCATTTTGACCTCGTTCATTACTGGCTGAATACAGAACCCGACGTGGTTTATGCCAATGGCGGGTTACGGTTTTATGGGAAGGAAAACGCGGAATCGCGGGGAGAAACCACCTTTTATCAACGCGGCACAGGCAGTGAAGCGGCAAAGGAAGATCCTTTTGCCCTGCAGCTGGATCAACATCCCCATCTGAAAGCGATGTATCTCGATGCCGAACACGAAGATGGCTACCAGCGGGATCAAAGTGTATTCAGTGATGGAATCAGCATCGAGGACACACTCGGAGTGCTGGTTACGTACAAAAATAAGGCTATTCTTACGTATTCCTTAAACGCTTACCTGCCGTGGGAAGGCTTTATCGTTTCGTTCAATGGGAGCAAAGGCCGGATCGAGATGCGTATCAGGGAACAGTCTTATATTAATTCCGGCGGAGCCAAAACAGAAGAAGGGGCCATTGCCGAAAAATCCATTACGGTGATGCCTATGTTTGCTCCCCCGTATGACGTCGATATAGAAGAGGGGGCCGGTGGACACGGCGGCGGGGATCCTCTTCTGCTCCACGACCTTTTCGGGGAGCCATTGGGCGTCCGGGATGAACGGTCTGCTTCTCATATCGATGGGGCGCTGTCGATATTAACCGGAATCGCCGGAAACCAATCATTACGTACCGGCCAAGCCGTAAATGTAGATGAATTAGTAAGTTTTAAAAGGTGAAGAAGCAGGGCTCGCCCTGTTTTTTATACCCTGCTCCTAATAGGAGGGGGTAACTACCCCAACATCCGATCTCGTTGTAAATCCCGCTGCACTGAAGGTCAGCTCCTGGTTTCCATGAATCGTGAAGGAATACGGCTCCTCCTGATAAAAAAGGCTGCCTGTTATCGTCTGGATACTCATCCCAGTAATGGATTGCAAACGACCTTCCCGGTCTGCGGCTACCCGGATACCATTCGGGAATTGATAGAGCAGCCTGTCATTTTTGTAAACTCTGGATTCCTGAGGGGTGTTCACTAATTCATACTCATCACCATCTATTTTCCTGCGGTAGGCGGTGCTGCGGCTTCCTTCCGCCCCCTTCTCCACACATGGCGGGACTAAACCGGTGAACCAAATCTTGCTATCGGGGCGTACCATGATGCCACAGTAGCGTTCGATGATATCCAGGGTGCTGATAATAGCCGGAGAATAACCACTTGTAAAACCGGCTTCTCCTGTCCACGGACTGATACACTGCGAGAAATGGGTCATTCTCGTGAACGCGTCCAATATTTGTTGAGAGATCCAGGAAAGTTCCACGTGATGCTGATGATATTCAAATGCATGAGGGGTGCGCAGCACGGATAAGAAATTGGTAGGACCGGCCCAGCTGTTATAATGCGAAAACGGGTCAAACCTCGGATCATCCATTGCGATCGAGGTCAACGGATAATTCGCATAGAATTTTCTCGTATTCAGCAGATAGCGCTGCAGTGCTTCTTGAAAGAAAGCGGCGTCTCCAACTTCACACGCCATCACACGCAGAAGAATATCCGATTGAATCTTTACTTTCTTCCCATTTCGATCGATATCATAGAAAAAATGGTCTTCCTCATCGAAACAATACGTCATTAAACTATGAAACGAGGCTTCGGCCGCTTCCTTCCACTGATTCGGTAAGTTTAGCTCTTCGGCCATGACGTCGCTATACGTTCGCTGACAGAAAACATTCGCTGTTAAATCCGGTGCCAGAAAAGGCAGGACTGGAGAATGGGGATGGCAGCGGCGGGGGTCTTGTAAATAGGGAGTATCCGGAATATGCCAAAACCGCGGGGATAAATCATGCCCAGTATCAAAGGTACAAAAAGCTTCCACGCAGCCTGTCTTCCTTGTATCTCTATACTGAACCAGCCACCGATCAAACCTTTCAACAGCCTGATACATTTTATGTAAAAATGATTCGTCCGGATGCAATAAATAATGATTCCATACTGATCTTGCTAAAGGAGTAACCATTTGAATCTGCCGGTAAGCGGGGCCGTCCGCCGTTACTTTATAGGGAAGCAGTCCATCCTCCAGCTGGTTATCGGCAAACATTTCAAACGTCGCTTTTGATACGGACGGCATGAATCGTGATAATACTTCCGCGCTGATGGTACCCGTGCTCTCCAGCCAGCACCCCGGATAAACCCCGCCTTCCAGCAGGACCGGGGTTCCATTGAAATCAAACGTTATACATTCAAATAATTCTTCGACGGCACGTTCAAACGTTCTCTCCAATTCCCTATTATTACAAACGAAATGTACCCCGGATTCAAGAAATTCTCTATGCAGCGGGTTATTTTCCTGCAGCGGCAGCGGCTTTTTCAATCGTTTGCGAATGGTATCAAACATGACAGAAGTCCACCCCTTTCCTTTATTGATTATAAGTATAACGGGAGCTTTGTCTGTAGGAAATAAAAAAAAGTAAGCGTTTCCTCAACAAAAATAATACTTTGTGCTTCTATGCTTAGTATTTTAAGAAAGAAAGGTTTCCGGTGAAAATAATGAAGAAATTTTTATCCATGTGTAATAACCTTACGATGGTGACGGTGATCAGTTTTGTTGTGATTCACGTCTTATTTTTAACCAGTGTCACGTATATCTCCTATAAAGTTTTTTTCGAATTCACGTCAGAGGAAATCAGTGAAACCCGACTTACGTTATTAAATGAAAGGGTAGAAAAGGTATCTAATTTTATAAATAGTATCAGTGATGCCGGGGTGTATGTGGCACTGAATAATGACGTGAAACAAATTTTTTCCAACACACAATTAACGAGCTATGAAGCGATTGTGGAACAGCGGGAGCTGACGGAACTATTAAATACCTTATTAAGCTTTAAACGAAATATTCATTCGATCAATATTTACACGGATCGTTATGAGGAGTACCCTACGGTCTCCGGCAGCGCTGTGTATTCTTCTGATACGCCGAAAGAGGAGGATTGGTTTCAAGTCATTAATGAAATGGATAATGGCTGGGTTCCTAACCATACCTCCAGGAACGGAGAGGAAATTATCAGTTACATTCATCGTTTATCAGACAACTACGGGAACACGATCGGGTATGTGAAGGTGAATGTTCTGGTAAGTACGATTATAGAAGCGATGTCTGGCGGAGAAAACATTCATCCAAACAAGGATTCTTACATTTTGGTGGATGCGGGAGAACGGGTTATTCTGCAGGACGATGGCAGCACCGAGGAATCGATCACAAACCAGGTGGTTTCGAGGCAGAATGGAACCTATAACAAAATAAAACCAAGGTATGCAGACGATTTTAATTACCACAACATTTTAAAGGAAGGAAATCTGAATTACTTGTTTATGATTTCAAGTGAAACGTACAATCATTGGCGGCTCGTGCACATTACACCGATGGATGTCCTCTACGAAGAAACCAAAAAAATTGGCTGGAGTGTCATGGTCATCGGACTCATCGGGCTGCTTTTTTCTATTCCTTTGGCCATTTGGGCAGGAAGAAAACTCATTTTTCCCATCAACAAAATGATCCGCGGGATGCGGGAAGTCGAAAAAGGGAATTTTCATTACCGGCTGGGAAGTCATTATATTGAGGAATATAACATTCTTTCAAAAAATTTCAATAACATGGCGGAAAGGTTAGAAGAAAGCATCAAACAAATAGATAAAGAGCATAAAGGAAAGCGCGAAGCGGAGGTCAAAGCATTACAGGCTCAGATCTCACCTCATTTTCTTTATAATACCCTGGAAATGGTACACTGGAGAGCACTGGATTATAAGGCGGAGGACATCAGCTATATGGTGAACCAATTAAGTAAAATGTTCCGCATTGGCGTGACCGGCGGACGGAAATTTATCCCTCTGCGGGACGAACTGGTGCATGCGGACTGTTACATCAATATTCAAAAAGCCCGTTTTCATATGGACATCAGCTATACCATCGATATCCCCGCGGCCATGAAACGATTATATGTCTCCAAAATTATTCTCCAGCCCTTTATCGAAAACTCTATTAAACACGGCTTTCCCCGCATGCCCGAGACCCGGCCGGAAATACGTGTCACCGCTTTTTATAAAGAAGATACGTTAAAACTTCAAATCATCGATAATGGAAAAGGGCTCCCTGAGGAACTGCCTGCGCAAGAAGCTTCAGGAATCGGGATCAAAAATACCCAGGAACGAATCTGGCTCTATTGCGGCTCTACGTTCGGGGCCACCCTGTACAGCAGAGACACACAGGGAGTCATCGTGGAGATCACTCTCCCCATTATTAAAACGCAGACAGAAGCAGAGGACTATTTAAATGAACGATAAGAAAAACGAATCCGGGAAAACCGTCCTAGCTTCGTCCTTTTTAACTTCTGCTTCACCTAAGAATTCTGCTGTATTTACAGCATCCGCTGCAGACGGGACGCTTTCCGCGGGCACGACTCGAGCCATTCAGGCTCGTTGGAGGAGACTGAGGCCATGCCCGCGGAAAGCGAATCTGCGCAGGATTACCGTCCTTTTATTCAACCTGCCACATTAAAGACTGCTGACTTTACTTTTTTCATTTTTTTACACTCCTTGGGTTACACACCCGGAAAATCAGCAAAAATTGTATCTATTCTTATAACTAAGAAAGCGCTATATACATTTTCATAGCATTCTAGAAAGGAAAGGAAAGATAAGATGAGGTCTGTCTTTATTGTAGATGACAATGCACACGTCATTGACGGCTTAGTTGAGCACGTGCCCTGGGACACATTGCATACGTTTGTAAAAGCTTCGGCTGTGACGGGCGAAGAGGCCTTCGAACAAATGAAACAAGACCCGCCGGATATTTTGATAACCGATATTTACATGCCCGGCATGGACGGACTGCAGCTTATAAAAAACATTCGTTCCGCTTTTCCCGACATCTATATTGTGATCCACAGCGGGTTCGATCATTTTGAAAACGCCCGCCAGGCCATGAAATACGGCGTCCAGCATTTTCTTTTAAAACCGAGTACTGTAGAAGAAATCTCCACGGTGGTCCGTGAAATTACAGAAGATATCGAGGTTCACGAAACGCAGCACGCCTTGATGAAACATTATAAAGAACATGTAGCTGAGTACCATGAACAGATGCGGCAGTCTCTGTTCCGGGAAATGTTAGCTAAACAAATGAAAAGTGCGGATGTTCCTGCAGAGAAGCTCGATTTGCTTCATCTTCAGAAAAACTTAACCAACGTAGTGTTAAGTATTTCATTCATCCGTCCGCCGTACCTAAAAAAATCGAAAGAAAAAGAGTGGCAGCTTAAAAAATTTGGCTCAGAAAATATTATTAAGGAAACCATTACGAAAGAAGCGGGAGCTAACGATATCGATACGCAGATCATCGACTACTCCGATTCCATGTTTGTTATTATTTTTCTTACGAAGGCAGATCCTCCTGCCTTTCCCGACCTGTGTAAGGATATCTCCGAGGCGATATTGAAAAACATTTTAATATTCATGAAAATTTCTGCCGTAGCGGGGATCAGCAAAGAAAGGCCCGACTTATTTCAAATCACGGAGTCCTTCTGGGAGAGCCAGAAAGTGTTAGAAATCGGGGAATACAGGGAGATCAATAAGGTATATAGTCCGCAGGATTATTCGGAAGAACAGCCGGGGGAAGAGATAAGGTATCCCATTGAACTGGTAAAGGATGTTCAAGATGCCGTGCACCAAAAAGAGTATAACAATATATTTGACGTATGGCACCGTTTAGAACACGATATCGCCATGGAGCAGAGGTATCCTTTTATTCTCATCCAAAACCTGTGTCTCAGTATTATAAGCACGATCATTCTCCAGGAAAATAAAAACCGGGAGAACGAAAGCAGCTCCCAAATCATGGCTCATTATATCGAAGACATGTACGCGAAATCTTCCCCGGAGGAAATCGTGGAGTGGCTGGAAGATATTATTTCGGAATGGAGCAGGAGCACAAAAGCGGAATTAAACAGTAAAAAAAGCCACAAGTTAATTGAGGCGGTGAAAGAGCACATCGACCAGTATTATGATCAGGAGCTGACCCTGTCCGATATTGCCGGTTCTTTATATGTGAACAGAAACTATTTATCTCAATTGTTTAACAAAGGTACCGGGAAAACATTCGGTACGTATTTAAACGAACATCGAATCGAAAAAGCCAAAGACATCTTAAAAGAAAACCAATACATGATTTATGAAGTAAGTGAAATGGTCGGCTATCAGAACCCCACTTACTTCAGCCAGGTGTTCAAGTCTATCACCGGCGTCAGCCCTTCTTCCTTTTACAAATAAGAAAAATAAGGGGAGAGAGGAAAGCTGGAGCCTCCTGTCACGTATATTCTCCAAAGCCTCCTGGATGACGCCCATAATAAATTTCGATCAAGCCTATTAGAGACAGGAGTCGGTGGAACGTGTCTAAGAAACGAAGAAAAGAGCCATTCTGCAAGCTTCAGCTTGTTATATTGTCCAATATATCTCATTAATGACCATTATGATTACCTTATTTCTTTCCTGTGTCTCCAATAGGTTGGTTATAGACATTTTGATTCGGAGAATGTCCATTATGTCCTTGCCGGTATCTATTGCTTTCGGTTCTCCCAGGTCATCAGCCCGAGAAAGATAGCACTCGTAACCATGCTGCCCGCTGCCGGAGCTATGATGTCATCAGCCTCTGGGTTCGTGGCACCTAACATAGAGCCGATAATGGTGACGGCAATGAATAGGACCGCTGCTATCATACATGCTTTCATTTCAAGGGTCTCCTTTTCTTATTCGGGATCCTGGATGGCAAACATCAGCTCAAGCTCCGCGGCTGTCGTGTCGCCTACTTTCGCTGTTCCTTTGCCTTTGCCTATTTTTCCGCGCAGTTTTGTGATTTCTGTTTCCAGGGTAAGCTGGTCTCCGGGTTTCACCTGCGATTTAAAACGGCAGTTCTCGACACCTGCAAACAATGCCAGCTTGCCCTTGTTTTCTTCTTTTTTCAATATCGCTACCGCTCCCGTCTGCGCTAACGCTTCAATAATAAGAACTCCGGGCATTACTGGATAATCCGGGAAGTGTCCGTTAAAAAATTCTTCGTTCACCGAAACATTTTTCAGGCCTACCGCCCGCCTTCCTTCTTCCAGTTCCGTGATTTGATCAATAAGCAAAAAAGGGTAGCGGTGCGGGATTATATCTTTAATATCATCAATCGAGAGCATCCATATCCTCCTCCTTACGTATCTTTTTTTCGCGAAGCCCCTGTCTTCCGCTTCTGACTGGATTACGATCTTTCCTTCCTTCTAAGAGAAGAACTTTTTTTAAAAAAAGACTCTCATGTACCACAAGAGTCTGTCCGCGAGTATTATTCTCCATGAATGAATTCGAAAAATTGTTCCCAGGTTTCCCACTTCAGGATCTGAAAAGAATCTCCTTCTCCCACCAGCGCGTAGCCTGTAATCAAACCTCCCAATAAACTGACTGCCAGCACGGCCAGGACGATCAGGAGCCGGGCCCAGATGGGAACCAGACGTAGACGTTCCTTTTTTTGGCGCGTTCTGGTATCAGACGAGGCTTCTTGTTCCTGTTTATCGTTTTCTTGGGTTTTTGCTTGTCTAGATTGGGTTTGTGATGTTTCTTCGTTATGAGTCATAATCATAATCTCCGTTAAGTATAATACCATCCACTAGCCGCGGATACTGTTTATCAAGCCCATCATCTGATCTCCCTGACTAATAGCCCGGGCGTTAAAAGAATAATGGCGCTGTGTATTCATCATATCGGTCATTTCCTGTCCCATATCGACATTGGACTGCTCCAGAGAACCCTGTGTCACCTGGGCTTCTTCACCAGCAGCGAACTCGATGACATCTGCTTCCGCAAAGCCAAGCTCTGCCAGATCCGGGAGGGAATAATTGTTGCCGCCCGCGCTTTCAAGCAATTGAGGCTTTGTAATACGGGCCAGTTCCAATTGACCAACTTCTACTTCTTCTCCATTTTCCAATACTGCCTCCAAGGTTCCATCTTTCTGCAGGGAAAAATCACCGGCTCCGGCTGGGATATTCATTCTTTCCCCGTCTGCTCCCAGCAGATAATCCCCCTGATTATTTACGAGCGTCCATGTTCCCGGGTTTTCCGGGTTTTCAGATAAATAAAATGATCCGTCGCGGGTATACTGGGTCTCAGCTTCCCCGTCCGCCATCGATTCTACCTGGAAAAACTGGTCTCGTTCCGTAATGGCAAAATCCAATTCTCTCTCTGTCTCTTTTATACTGCCCTGTTCCAGGCGCAGCGCCGTTTGGGCCACTGCCGCTCCAGTGCCGGTCCTCAGCCCGCCGGGAGTTATTCTGCCCGCATCATTTCGGGGATCCGTCTGGTTGTTTACCTGTTGAAATAACATGTCCGAAAACGTAGTCTCCCTCCGCTTATAGCCGGTCCGATCGCTGTTGGCCAAATTGTTGGAAATGCCGTCCAGCTTTTGCTGAAGCTGTCCCATCGTATTGGCCGATGATAAAACGGATGCATACATGATGCTTGTCCTCCTCTATAGATAATACCCAACGCAAAGTACTCGTGTTTAACCTAATCTGCCAATATCGTTTGCTGCACGCTGCATGCTCTGATCGTAGGTCTGCAGCATCCGCTGATTGGACTCAAAGATTCTGTACGAATTCATAAGCTGTGTCATCGTTTCGCCCGGATCCACATTAGACCGTTCTAAAAAGCCCTGGTTCACCTGATAGTCGATCTCTTCATTGCCGATGGCACTGGGAAGAACAGCTCCTTCCTCTTCCCCTTCCAAACGCAGAAGACCGCCGCCTTCTTTGACAAGATCATTGGCATTTTCCGCGTATGCAACAGCCAGCTGGCCGATTTCTTCTCCCTCTTCATCGGTCACGGTTCCATCCGCTGCTATCGTAAAATTCTCATTGCCGACATTTAGGGGGTCTCCGTCTTCTCCAAGGACATAGTTGCCTTGACTCGTCGTAAGAAACCCTTGTCCATCCACAGCCCAGTTTCCATTTCTGGTATAACGCTCTTCTCCATCTGCATTCACAGCTCTAAAAAATAAAGCTCCCGGTTCTCCTTCCTCTCCTTCTGGAAGAGCTTCCTGCCAAAGAGCCGCATCCGTCTGGTTTTCTGTTTCCCGCAGGTCCCCCTGACTGAAGTTCTGGGAGCGGTCCTGCATATAAACACCCGTGGCCAATTCTCCAATCGGAGTAGAACGGCGGCCCGGCACATGATCCAGGTTCTGTGCCTGAATCAGCATCTCTGGAAATGTACGGTTAGAGCCTTGATCTTCTTTATACCCCGGCGTGTTAATATTCGACATGTTATCTGACAGTCTTTCCGTCTGCCGCTGCTGGGCCAGCATACCTGAAGCTGCACCGTAAAAACCTCTGAGCATGGATAGAACCCCTTTCTTCCCGCTTTTAAATCTTCACTTTTTTGTTCGACATTTTATCCAGGTTTTCTAAAATAATGCCTGTGCCGTTCGCAACACAATTCATTGGCTCTTCCGCAATAATGACAGGAACCTTAAGCTCTTCACCAAGCAGCTCATCGATCCCGTTCAGAAGAGCTCCGCCTCCGGTCAGAATTACGCCGCGGTCAATAATATCAGCGGACAATTCGGGAGGGGTCTGTTCCAATACGTTTTTCGCGGCCTGGACAATATGATTCACAGATTCCATCAATGCTTCAAATATTTCCCGGGAATCGATTGCAATCGTACGGGGAAGGCCATTCACCATATCACGTCCGCGGATTTCCATTTCGCGGCCGGGACCATTCGGTGCCACGGTAGCCACCTCTTTTTTCACTGTTTCCGCTGTGCGTTCGCCGATTAATAACTTGTAATTCTTTTTAATATAGTTCAATATATCCAGGTCAAATTGATCACCGGCTGTTTTTATCGAATTAGCCGTTACAACGGATCCCATCGATAACACGGCAACGTCCGTTGTGCCTCCTCCGATATCCACGACCATGTTTCCGCTTGGCTGGAATATATCCATTCCTGCTCCGACCGCGGCAACCTTCGGCTCTTCCTCAATAAATACATTCCTGCTGCCGCTCTTTTCCGCCGCTTCTATAATCGCTTTTTGTTCCACTGATGTAATATTGGTTGGGCAGCATATTAGTATTCTCGGTTTCGACATCATACTCTTGGCATTGACCTTTACAAGGAAATGATTCAGCATTGCTTCGGTATGATCAAAGTCGGCAATAACACCGTCTTTCATTGGTCTTGTCGCTATAATATTTCCAGGTGTTCTGCCAACCATGCGAAACGCTTCCTCCCCCACAGCCATGACGCTGCCGCTCTGCCTGTCAATAGCTACGACGGAAGGCTCATCTAATACAATACCTTGTCCTTTTATATGTATAAGCACATTTGCTGTTCCCAAATCAATGCCAATATCCCTGCCAAACATGCCCTCATTCCTCCTATCGATTTACAACCGCATATGATGAGCCGACGCTTTTCTGCTTAGTATTGCATAAAAAGACACCGTTCATGCTTCGTTCTATAAGACGTTAGTCTCTAAATTGTTATTTTATCATATTTTTGCGAAAAGCGGAATATATCAAATGCTAATGTCGAAGAATTGATTTACAAAGACTGTCTAAAAGAAAGGGGCTTGTTCTTTTAAGACAGCCTTCACCGGGTAGGTTTAGAGGGAGGGCTCCTTTTCCAGAGTCTGACGGTCCTTCTCATATTTGGTTCTTGTCGCTTCTCCTCCTCGCAAATGACGAATGGATTTATGATACTCCAGCACATGTTTCACTTCTTCTGCAAGCTCCGGATTAATATCCGCCAACCTTTCTGTTAAATCTTTATGAACAGTGCTCTTCGAGACTCCAAATTCTTTAGCTATTGTTCGAACGGTTTTGCGAGTTTCGACAACATACCTGCCCATCTTGATGGTCCGTTCTTTGATGTAATCATGCACACCACTCGCCTCCTACTGCATTCTTGGTGAATTAGTACAGTTTATTAAAGAGAGGCGGCAGATATACCAAAAAGTCTGATAGGACAAGGGGTTAAAGGATATAAATTTTTTAATAACCGAAAAATTCTGAAGAGATGCCCGCCCAATCCCTTGCTGGTGAGCATTGGATAGGGTTTAATAAGAAGTGGTTTTTCCGGAATTTTTTCCCGCTGCCTCTAATAAATCACCGAGGGTCTGCTTGTTGCGGTATTTGAGATGATAACATAATTCAATAAACAAGGAAGCGGTAGTCAGGGCGTCCCCAAGCGCGCTGTGGCGTTCGTATATATTAGCACCAAACTGACGCGCATAATGAGTCAGATCCCTCATATCCCATGAGGGATTTAAATAACCAATGATATCGAGGGTATCCACACCTATTGGTTCTTGGCATGTATGCTGCCAGCGCTGCAGTTCTTTTTTCAGCACCATGAGATCAAAGGCCAGATAATGGCCAATCCATCCTTGGCTTTGGTTATCTTCCACAAACTGGTAAAACCTATTTACCGCTTCGAGAGAACGGGGCGCATCCTTCACATGGGTTTGTCGAATGCCGGTGAGGTCCATTATTTCCCGGGGAATATCGCGATCCGGATTGACATATGTCTGAAAAGTATGTTCTGTCATCTGCAGACCCTTCACCTGCACAGCGCCAATTTCAATCAGCCGGTCCCCGCCGCTCACGGCAAATCCAGTCGTTTCCGTATCAAAAACCGTAAATGTCATGTCTTCTAAAAGGGTGTTCAGCGGTATTTGTTTATTTAACCTGTAAGGGAGATTTCTTTTTTTCCAAAACATGGTCTGCCGACTCCTTTATTATGTCATCCCAAACGTAGTTAACACTTTTGTCTGCAAAGAACGCAGTGTTTTTAAGGCGATAATGAGAGCTTCTTTGTCACTGGTTTTCATCTGCGTAAAGAGGATCTCACTTGAATTTCCTTCTTTTCGCTGGTACCGGCTCCACGATTGTTCCATTCGTATTCGTATCACTGTTTCGTAAGCGAATCTCAGGTCTTCTGCAAATGTCTCCTCCATTTCATGTTTTTCCTGGAGGGCTTCTATCATGTCCAGCGGCATTTTCCCAAAGATATTATGATGGGCGGCAAGAATCTGAAGGCAGTGATGAAAAGGGAAAAGTGCATGTTTTTTTATATCGATGTGATGTCTTTTTACCCGGAATAACGCACGAACAGGGTGATCCAGGGAAGGGACAGGCTGAAGTCTTTCCTGTCCCGCCGCCCGGTATAAAAAGATCCTGGAACGTTCAAACTGCTGCTCCACAGCAGTAAGAAACTGCTGATGAAGGTGCCGATTTCCGTATAAAAACCGAAAGGCCAGGAAATTATGGCCAAGCAGAATGTTTTGGTTGGTGGCCCTAAGCCCCCATATCCGAAGACGGTCCCCCCAATCAGAAACGGACCCCCTCCAATTCGATTCACTAGCCATCATATTGCCATCGCAGCGCTTATAGCCAGCCTTTTCCAGATAAAGGACAATTTCATTTCCAAGGGCACGAAAATATTGCTCTGCTTCCCGTTTTTCCTCTTCATTCCCGGGTTCTCCGTAGACGAGAAAATGGTCCTGATCAGAAAGCATAAATTGTTCGCCGCGGCCGCCGCTTCCCATTAAATAAAATGCGTAAGGCAGGGGAGGCTCTCCGTGTTTCTTCCGTATTTCTCTTTCTGCTATATCTGCGCACTGCCGGACCAGCCGGTCATACAGCCTGGTCACCACTCTGAGAATATGCAGAGCTGGGATCCTATCGTGCAGCAGGGTCTCCAGAATATCGTAAATAGCATATTTAATATCCGGAAGATGCGCGGCATCCGCTGTCTCAATTTCTTTAAGAATATCGAATTTGCCGCGGTTTTTATTTTTTAATAAGTCAGAAAGGGTGATCACGCCGACCACTTTGCTGCTATTATAATCGTCCGTAACAGGCAGGTGCTTAACTCCGTTCATTAAAAAACTTGACATCGCTTCATAATAATAGGCCTGTCTGGTTATAACGTATGGTTCCCGGCTCATGATAGATGCCACGGTCTCTGTTCCTGCTTTTTGCGAAGCTGCGATCCGCTGTACCAAGTCCTTTTCCGTAATGATCCCAGTCATCTCCCCAGAATCTGCCTCCACAATAATGGAACTGGCACTTTTCTGTATCATTTTCTCGGCTGCTTCGGATACAGGAGTGGATTCTGAAACAATCACCGGAGGCGTTGTCATCATGTCCTGTACCCGCTGAATAAAGGGATCGCTTTCTCCCCACCTGGCGGCTAAGTGAACCTGTTCCGCAAGCGACGTGTAGATATCCCGGAGACGAACCGATACCTGTCGAAGCACATAATCCCGTACTTCTTCCCGATGCCAGACGGCCTGCAGGACATCATTTGGAATGTGCAGACAAACGGCTTTTTCCACCGCCTGTACCTCGACCGTGTATGGGTTCTCCCTAACTGCCGGTTCCCCCAGAAAATCAGCAAGACTGGAAAAACCAATAATTTCACCTGGTTCAAGCACTTCCAGCACTTCATTCTTCCTATCATTTTCGTGAAAGGACACATACACTTCAGTTACGCCTTCCAGCATCAAAAGAAAGCCGTCTCTCGGGCTTTGGGAATATAAAATTTTTTCGGCCGTTTGATATTCCCGGAGCTGGCAGCGTTCCATTAAATCACCAAATTCAGCGGCACTTGTGCCGCTGAATAAGGGATGTTGATTCACTTGCTTAAAATACGGATTAATTTCCTGTTCCATCGTTCATCCATACCTCACCATCTTTGTAGGTCATTTGTTCCGGATACCGCAGATCAATGACATCATCCTGAAGATGCTGCGGCGGGGCCGGTGTATTTTTGGAAACAAGAACGCAGGCCAGGAAGTTGATTGGTACGCCGATTAAGCCGGCCCCTGTATCCTGAATGCCAAACAGCATGATACCATTCATCGCCAGGAAAATATAAGTGAGCGTACTGGCCAGACCAATCAGCATGCCGGCAATGGCTCCCTGGGTGTTCATTCGTTTCCACCAGATTCCAAGGAACAATACGGGGAAGAATGTTCCGCCCGCCAGCGCGAAGGCCCAGGCCACAATTTGAGTGATAACTCCCGGAGGATCCAGGGCGACCAGACCAGCTATAACGGTAGACAGGACAATCGCAATTCTTCCCGCTCTCAACCGTTTGGCATCTGTTGCATCCGGCTTCAAGAGACGGTAGTAAATGTCATGCGCAAAGGAAGACGAGATAGTGATTAACAAGCCGCCTGCCGTCGATAAGGCAGCAGCCATAGCTCCGGCAGCCACAAGTCCGATCACAAACATTCCAAGGTTGGCAATCTCCGGCGTTGCCATGACCACGATATCTTCCCCAACGGAAAGCTCTGTCCATTGTAAAATACCGTCCCCGTTTTGATCCGCCGTTTCCAGAAGCCCCGTATTAATCCAGCTCTGTGTCCAGCCCGGCAGTTCATCCATCGGGCTTCCGGCCACCTGTGTCATCAAAATGAACCGGGAAAAGGCGGCATACGCCGGTGCCGACAAGTAAAGAACCCCGATAAAAAGCAGGGCAAACGCACCGCTCCAGCGCGCCGCTTTCATTGTACTTACCGTGAAGAAACGGACAATGACGTGCGGAAGCGCTGATGTGCCAACCATTAAAGTAAACAATAGGGCAATAAACTGACTTTTATCACTTTCGGCAAAAGGAGCGAAATATTCTGACAATCCCAGCTCTTGATCAATCTGCCCAATTTCATCTACCACCGTTCCATATGTGAGCCAGGGCAGGGGATTTTGAGTAACCTGCAGAGACATGAATATAATGGGAATAATATAGGCAATGATCAAAATCAGGTATTGGGCGACCTGTGTCCAGGTTACCCCCTTCATTCCGCCGAGGGTGGCATAAATCGCAATGATGACCACCCCGATCATCGTGCCGTACATCGCCGGGATATTAAACAGTCTTCCTATAACCACCCCGGAACCGGACAACTGCCCGATAATATAAGTAAAACTAATAATAACGGTCGCAATGGCAGCGATCAACCGTGCTGTATTACTCAAAAACCTGTCCCCAATAAATTCAGGCACCGTAAACCGGCCGTATTTCCTAAGCTGCGGGGCTAATAAGAAGGTAAGCAGCAGATAGCCCCCCGTCCACCCCATAATATAGGCAAGACCATCATAACCAAGCGCCATCAGAGTACCTGCCATACCAATGAAGGAGGCAGCGCTCATCCAGTCCCCGCCGATCGCCATCCCGTTCCACAAAGGCGGGATGCCGCGGCTTGCCACGTAAAAATCGGAAGTAGCTTTTGCTTTATTATATACCGAAATGCCAATATATAATGCAAACGTTGCTAAAATTAAACCTAATGATACCAGCATCTGCGAATCCATTAAATTTCCCCCCATTTTTGTTTTTTAAGCAGTTATTCTTCGCTGGTTTTTCTATTACTGATTGCTGTATTTGCTGTTTCATCTATTCCGTACTTCTTATCGATACGGTCACTTAATATGGCATTTAAAAACAGGCATAATATGAAGACAATGACAGCCCCCTGCGAGCCCATATAATAATGGAACTCCACTCCTAAAAATTTGAATTGGGAGAAAAATTCAGCAAATGCTGCCACACCAAATGACACCAGGAAACCGATACTCAAAAATACAATAATTAGTAGGGTCCTTGTGCGGAAATACGCCTCTGCCACATCCTTTTCCACTTTTTTCAACGTAAACACCTCCATTTAGTATGTTAATCTCTTACTACGGACGTCCACTCCCTTATAAACTGCATCCCTCCTTATTTGTAATCGCTTTCAAAAATGCCTTGTAACATTACCTTAATCCAAATATCATCTGAATGGTGTCCCAGAATGGAAGGGGAACCATTATAATTTGGATAAGGAGGTAAATTCCCATTGCTGCAAATGGGACAGTTAATAACAGTGGTTTTTTCCACTTGATCATGCCGACTATCGAAGCAATCGCCAACACCCAGAAACTGATAAGTATCGCCATCTATCTACACCTCTCTTTTTATGAAGGACTATACAGTTTGGCAAAGGTTCGTTTACCGGCTAACTGTTTCTAATCAGTTTGTTGTTTGTTATAATACACATTATTTCAAATTTTCTGTGGTATCGTCAACTAATTTTTTCTAAAAAATTAACAAAAAGTTCACTTTTTTGATACACTTCGTTTTTTATGTAAACAAAGATAAGAGAATGGAACTCTGACGGGGACTCAGACCGGTAAAATCCCTAAAAGCAACCGCCCATCAGGCATACCCCCGGAAGATCCTGCCCTTGCCTTTGTATGGACGATGCGGACATTTATTCCGTTAAGTGGCCGTATAAACGGGCTGTGGCATCTTTTTCGGACATTTGTGCCGCTATTCGGACTCTATGGGCGCTGAAGCTGGCTCTCGAAAACACCAACTTTTTAAACTATCTTATCTAACAAAAAAAAGGCCGTCCTTTTTGGCACGGCCCTTTTCGATCATTATTCTTCGGTATCTTTGTCTTCTTCTTTCTCTTTCTCTCCCTCTTCCCCTTCTTCATCTCCGTCTAAAATCGGGAATTCTTCCAGGGTGGAGGAATCTTCATCCGGATTAGCCTCTTCATCCTGAGCAAGTTCTTCCTCATTATTGTCAGAGGTGCTTAATGCCTGGAGAGACTGATGAAACGCATCGTTTGGATTAAGCGGATCGCCGTCTTTGCGGATTTCAAAATGGGCATGAACCCCAGCGTCACTGTTATACAAATTTTTTGCCGCCATTCCAAGAACCGACCCCTGCGTAATCGTATCTCCTTCTTCCACTTTTACATCTTCGAGACTGCTGTAAGATGTGACAATATCTTCAGTATGCTTAACATCTACGACCTGTCCAAGAATTTCGTCTTCTTCTACATTCACAACCTCGCCAGTAGCTGCTGCTGTAACTT
Source organism: Salibacterium aidingense DSM 18341 (assembly GCF_000429685.1). Taxonomy (GTDB): domain Bacteria; phylum Bacillota; class Bacilli; order Bacillales; family Marinococcaceae; genus Salibacterium; species Salibacterium aidingense. The sequence continues at coordinate 41,349 of NZ_AUCI01000014.1, read as the reverse complement.
CAAATGATTCGCCGTCGCTGCCGGCGATATCAATGCCTTTGTTCTGATAGTACATATTATTATAATACACGAGAGCGTCCTGTTGTTCTTCAGCTGCTGCATCATGATCGTAATAATACCCTATGATATCTACACTCTCTTCATCAGTAACCGGCATTTGCATCGTCTCATCCCCGGAAGCAGTCGGCATACTGTCCTCTTCGCCTGTCTCGCCATTACCACCTGCAAAGTCTTCTTCTTCTCCAATCGGCTCTTGTTCCTCTTCTGCCTGATCTGTTCCTGCCGGACTTTGAATAAGGAAGTAAGTACCTAACAGAACAGCACAGGCACTCAAGTAAGCCGCCGGCCAAAACCATTTATTTTTTGACCATTTCCGCAGCTTGCTTTTCGCTCCTTTGGTTTCGCGGGCAGCAGACTGCTGTTTTTCTTTATCTTTCATAATTATCACCTCAGCACCCATTGTGATCAGGTGCGAGGAAAATTATACCTTTTCCTTTAAAATTATAAGAAATTTTTGTTATTTGGTTTCTTCTGTAAGGATGGAAACGGCCGAATTTGCTCTCCTTAGCTGTTTTTCATAAGAAAAGCGCAAGGCGTCCGCCTGAATAAAGGTTCTTCTATTAAAACCTGTACGTCAGCGGAACCTCAACACGGCGAGCTGAAACCTTCCTGGCTTACACGATTGGTGTTTCGAGACAGGAGCGATTTGAAAGTGTTCAATAAACGAATATTAATGCCATTTGGCAAGCGTTGGCTTTTTATTTTGTCCTTTATATCTCACAATCAGCCATTTTATCTTCTTTCTTCCATCTTGTGTCTCTAATACAGCTATTTATAGACATTTTGATCCAGAGAATGTCCGATACCTCTTTGAACTGTGCCAATTCCTTCGAAAAACGGCCGTTGAGAACCCCGCTTAACCACCGTCCTTGTCACTTAGAAGTTGACTGCCAGAGCACAAGGGCGATTTCGGCTCTTGTACTCGCCGCTCTTGCACTCCAGCGTACAAGCGTCGTATCAGCTCCTTTCGGATGGCTGTGTCTCCTTTGCACTCCAGAGCACAAGAGCGACATCGGCTCCCTTTGGATCGCCGTGTCTCCTTTGCCGTGGGCACGAACGTTACTTAGACTTCTGCTTTCCCTACGATAAACTGGATATTTCCACGCCTTTATAATAATGCTTTACGATTTCTCTATAATTTTTTCCTTCTTTCGCCATTCCATCCGCGCCATACTGACTCATCCCGACCCCGTGACCCCAGCCTTTGGTTGAAAAAATCACGTTATTGCCTTCGCGGGTGATCGAAAAATCTGCTGAGTCCAGTTCCAGCTTCTCGCGAATTTCCCGCCCGTTAAACGTTTGATCCCCCAGTTCCAGTTCTTCCACCCGATTTCCATCGGTACGGCTTAGAATCGTTCCTGCTTCGCCGTTTTGCAGAGAAACACCCAGGGTCTGCTCCAGTTCTTCCACCGGAATTCGTGTTACGTTTTCGTAACGGGGAGATCCTTTGTCCCAGGGACTTTCCACACTTTGCAAATAAGGCTCAGAGTTTTGCCAGTAGTCCTCCGCATTCTCCGTATACCCATTGCTCGTTGAAAAAAAAGCTGCTGTAATTGGTTGTCCCTCAAACGTTAACACCTGCCCTGCTGTGGCAAGTACAGCTTCTTTCACCTTATCCATCTTCCACTCATAGTCTTCTCCCCATTTTTCCTTTAGTTCCTCTTCACTTTGATATACTTGATGCATGGGAGTATCTGTCACCAAAGCTCCTTCTGGAAGGTTAATTTCAGCGGGGGAAGCCATTTGTTTGGCGGCATAGGTTCTTGCCGTCAGCGCCTGGGCTTTCAGTGCTTCCATTTCAAATTCTGCCGGCATTTCCGAGGCCACTACCCCGGCTACATATTCTTCTAAATTCATTTGTTCGACCGTTTCTGTCTCACTCCGGAAGACCGGTATGCTTTTTTCCCTTTCTTCTTGTTCCAGCTGAGTTAATGGCTTTTGCTCTGAATCCTCTGCCGTCTCCCCGGATTCAGTCCATGTTTTTTCACTCTTATCCGGAAGTCCCACAAACAACACGGGGATAAGAAAAAAAAGGGTAATGAGAAGCACGGAGACAAGAACTCCCTTTTTCATGCAAACAGCCTCCTGTTCCTAAACATACTGCCGACACCTTTTATCTGTATGCCGCGTTCCCTGAAGGTATGACCGCCCATCGAAGCAGCTGTCGTTCTTTTATAATATTCCGTTATTTTCATGAGTCTTTCCACTTCCCTCCACCGGCAGAGCCTTTTTTACAAAAGCAGCAGGAACGTAATCATTTCCACAAAACAAAAAAAACCAGCTGCTATATAGCAGCTGGCTGTTTGATTTTTTAATTGTTAACGGTTCGTAGTACTTCTTGTTCTGTGGCGGCGGCTGTTTCATCCATGTCGGAGGTTTCTGCTACTTCGACCCGTTCAATTCTTGCTCCCAGACTCTGCAGTTTTTTGTGAAAGTCCACGTAACCGCGGTCCAGATGTCTGAGTTCGGTTAACGCTGTTTCCCCTTCTGCCACCAGGCCGGCAATGATCAGTGCAGCACCGGCGCGAAGATCGGTCGCTGCCACTTCGGCTCCCTGCAGGCGGGTCGGCCCGCTTACAATAGCTGCTCTTCCTTCAATCTTTACATCCGCATTCATACGGCGGAATTCTTCCACATGCATAAAGCGGTTTTCAAACACGGTTTCTGTGATAACAGCCGTACCTTTGGCCTGGGTTAGCAGAGCCATAAACTGGGCCTGCATATCAGTTGGGAAACCGGGATGCGGCATTGTTTTTAAATCAACAGGACGTAAAATATCCGGTCCGATAACGTTCATACCATTATCATGATCCTCAATGATCACGCCCATTTCCCGAAGTTTAGCCACAAGCGGACGGATATGCTCGTGAATCGCTCCTTCAACAAACACCTCGCCGCCGGTAATCGCTGCGGCGATCATAAAGGATCCCGCTTCAATCCGGTCAGGGATGATGGAATGAACAGCGCCCTGCATTCGTTCGACCCCTTCAATCCGGATCGTGCCGGTGCCGGCTCCGCGAACCTTTGCGCCCATCGCGTTTAAATAATTGGCAAGATCAACAATCTCCGGCTCCTCTGCCACGTTTTCCAGAATGGTGGTGCCTTCAGCCAAGGTAGCAGCCATCATTATATTTTCCGTGGCTCCTACACTTGGGAAATCCAGATAAATCCGGGCTCCCTGCAGCCGGCCTTTCACTTTGGCTTCAATATAGCCATTTCCGATTTCCACCGTTGCCCCCATTGCTTCAAATCCTTTTAAATGCTGGTCAATGGGGCGGGATCCAATAGCGCAGCCGCCGGGGAGCGCAATATGAGCGCAGCCTTTTCTTGCAAGCAGCGGTCCCATTACTAAAAAGGAAGCCCTCATTTTACGAACATACTCAAACGGAGCTTCTGTTGTCAGTGACCCGCTTGCGTTCGAAGTGAATACTCCGTTATCAAAAGTCACATCCGCATCCATATAGGTCAGTACATTTTTCATTGTAAATACATCAGCTAAAGTTGGGACATCATATATAGTGCTCGTTCCTTCTTCAGCAAGGAGAGAAGCGGCTATCACCGGAAGTACAGAATTTTTTGCTCCTTCTGCTTTTACCTTTCCTTTCAGCCGCTTCCCTCCTTTTACTAATATTTTTTCCAACGTATTCCCCTCCGCGTCCGTTTATTGTTCTATATTGATTCTGAAAATAAAAACTGGGTCTCCTGCTCAGCTTTTATCTTTTGATACAGGCAGGATAAATCACTTTGTTTTATACATATTCATTAGTCCAATTAGGCGTGCCCTGTCCGATTAGGAAACGGGTGCCCATTCTTCTGTATCCTGTGGAAGCTGCCATTTATGAGTCGTTGTATTTCATCAGGGGTTACACATTCATTTAACCTGGTGCCTTTATTTCCCGACCCGATTCTTCTTAAATCTTCTTTCTTCGACAAAAAAAAGCAGTAAAAATGAATACAAGCAAAAGTTCAGCGGCTTTCATGAAAACTTTGCCTGTAAACGGACAAACATTGACATACTTACCGGGATTCACCTTTTCCATCATATATCCTCTTATTATTCATTTTCACCGTTGCAAAGAAGGACATACATGGAAGATGAAGGGGCATCTTAAAAAAGATACCTTAACATTAAGGACCCCTGTAAATATTCAATAAAAAACGAACTGACCAGGTGGCTGACCGCGATGGTAACAAGCACCATAAGCAGTTTCGCTTTCGGTCCTTCCGGGTTGCGGACAAAAACATCAAATCGAAAGGATTGTAAACTCCACCAGACAATCACTAAAAAGATAAGATTCACAGTAATATGTAAGACCGCTTCCTGCCCTTCAGGATTCATTTTGAAAACTCCTTAACCGCCTTGTTTGACAGTCCGAAATGTATCATAGGGCATTTTCCTGAAAATAAAAAGAGCCCTTTTACCCATCAATCACATCAACTCATTATACCATGAATTGTTTAAATCTTACATATAGAGATTTGTAATAAAAGTGAACTCCGGAATTTTCAGCAAAATTTTAGTCTTCATTACCATGACACAAAAGATATACCACCATTATAATAAAAATAAACAGACGTTTGTATATAAAATGAATATTTTTTAAATTTATATTACATTCAAGAGCAAAGTTGTAACTTAGTTGTAATATCAAATTAAAAATGAGAACGGTTTATAAACCCTATATTTTCAAGGATTTCACCTCTTTTTCCAATCTTATGTTCGTAGGTATTTAGTCCCTTCCCATAGAAAGGGAAGACATGAATACGTAAAAAATGTAAAGATAGCTGCTTTGGTTATGGAAAAAGTCTGAGCTTCCCGGAAATATGAGATAATGCATAAGGGTATCAATTCTACAAAGAATATGCTGGGAAGGCAGGGAAAATAATAAATTTTCTAGATATTTCTTTATTTATGCAGACACTGTGTATTATGGAAAGGAAAATATTACCATATTTCGTGCGTATATCAATACAATGGAACATATGTAGGGAGACATAAAAAAAGAAGCCCTGCAGCATGAAAAAATTATTTTTTCCATTGTTTACATCGTGCATGCCTTTGTCCCTTTACTCGTCTCTTCTTCAAAAATACCCGCAGCCTTATTTACCCCAAAGCCGTTTATTATTTCCCGAGAAATATCCCGAAAAAATACAGAATAGAAAGGGAGCCTTTGTCGTATATGGCGACCACATGTGGAAAATAGGTACCTTATAAAAAACGACGAAGAAACCCGGGCAGCTTTTGTTTGCAGTGCTTACCTCTGTCGCAGTGGAGGCTGTCATCAGCTGATGGACAGAGCTGTTGCTGGATCAGCCGGAGGTACTGGAGGACGCTACAATGGAACTATATTGAATTAACGGGCTCCATGGGCATCCTGGAGGACACTGCTTCTCCATTTCTTCAAAAAAAAGCTGTTCCTGGCGCTATCATACAAGCGTGGAACAGCTTTTTGATATTCCCCCCGATTTCAAGCGTCCTTAAAACTCCCGATTTCCCATGAGCGGGAGTTGGCGAACGCGGCTTACACCATTTGGTTTGGGCCTGCACGAGGCGGAGCACAAAGGCGGGGCAGGACGAGTTTGTAATGCAGCCTTTGTACTTTATGATATGAATTTATCCATTATCTGCCTGCTACATCGAGTCTGGTTGAGGCTCGTTTTAGTGCAAGCTGTGCTCTTTTAAAGTCGATATCTTCCTGCGTGGCACGGTCGAGCCGGTCCTCTGCCCGTTCCTTCGCTCGTTGGGCACGTTCGACGTCAATTTCCGACGGGTTTTCAGCCGCTTCAGCGAGAATCGTAACGCTGTCCGGACGAACTTCAATAAAGCCGCCGCTTACCGAAACAAGATTGATTCTTGATTCATATTTAAGGCGGACGGCGCCTACCGAAAGCGGTGCTACCAGTGGGACGTGTCCCGGGAGAATGCCCAGTTCGCCACTTTGAGAACGAGCACTCACCATTTCTACGTCCCCTTCATAAATCGCGCCATCAGGAGTGACAACATTGACATTTATCGTCGACATGATTAATCCTCCTTATCCGCATTCCCGCTTAGGACAACGCCTTGGCTTTTTCCGTGACGTCTTCGATCGGGCCGCAGAGGCGGAAAGCATCTTCCGGAACATCATCATGCTTGCCGTCCAATATTTCACGGAAACCGCGTACTGTTTCTTTTACCGGTACATAGGAGCCGGGTTGTCCTGTAAACTGTTCCGCCACGTGGAAGTTCTGAGAAAGGAAAAACTGGATACGGCGTGCGCGGTGTACCACCAGTTTGTCCTCTTCTGACAATTCATCCATACCAAGAATTGCGATGATGTCCTGCAGTTCCTTGTATTTTTGAAGAGTCTGCTGTACTTCCTGAGCCACCTGATAATGGTCGTCTCCAACATATTCAGGAGCCAGGGCCCGCGAGGTGGAGTCGAGCGGATCCACCGCTGGATAAATCCCCATCTCTGTCAAACGGCGCTCCAGGTTTGTCGTAGCATCCAGGTGGGCAAAGGTAGTGGCCGGGGCTGGGTCTGTGTAGTCGTCTGCCGGTACATAGATAGCCTGGATCGATGTAACAGACCCTTTCTTGGTGGAAGTAATACGTTCCTGCAGCTGCCCCATTTCTGTTGCAAGCGTCGGCTGGTAACCAACCGCTGACGGCATACGGCCAAGCAGGGCGGAAACCTCTGAGCCGGCCTGTGTAAAACGATAGATATTATCAATAAAGAGCAGTACGTCGGCCCCGTCGACATCACGGAAATGTTCCGCGAGGGTTAGACCTGTCAATGCAACACGCATACGGGCACCAGGCGGCTCGTTCATTTGACCAAACACCATGGTTGCTTTATTAATAACCCCGGACTCCTGCATTTCAAAGTATAGGTCGTTCCCTTCCCGGGTCCGTTCCCCGACCCCTGCGAAAACGGAGATACCGCCGTGTTCCTGGGCAATGTTATTGATTAATTCCTGAATCAAAACGGTCTTTCCAACACCGGCACCGCCGAACAAGCCGATCTTACCACCTTTAACATATGGAGCAAGCAGATCAACGACTTTTATTCCAGTTTCAAGAATTTCGGTCTCTGTGGACAGCTCGTCAAAGGCTGGAGCCTCCCGGTGGATAGGATCCTTTTTCACTTCCGGTCCAATTGGTTCTCTTTCATCAATTGTTTCCCCGAGTACGTTAAATACTCGTCCAAGGGTTTCTTCCCCTACGGGAACAGAAATAGGGCCGCCTTCATTTGTTACTTCTGCTCCCCGGATCAGTCCGTCTGTGGAACCCATGGCAACCGTGCGTACTGTATCGTTTCCTAGATGCAGCGCAACTTCAAGGGCGACTTCTACGTCTTTAATGTCCTCGGACTGCCCTTTCTGGGAAACAGTTAGAGCGTTATTCAGTTCCGGCAGTTCGCCGCTTTGAAAACTAACGTCAACTACCGGTCCCATAACCTGGGTAACGCGTCCTTTGCTCATATTTTTCCCTCCTATCTAAGTCTTGTGCAACCAAACTATCATTCAAGGGCAGCTGCGCCGCCGACAATTTCACTGATTTCCTGGGTGACCGCAGCTTGTCTCGCCCGATTATAAGACAGCGTCAGGTTATCTATAATCTCATCCGCATTATCACTTGCCGAACTCATGGCTGTCATTCTGGCACCGAATTCACTAGCCTTGGCATCAAGCAGCGCCCCATAAATCAAACTTTCTGCGTACTGTGGCAGCAGCTGTTCTAAAATGGCATCTTCGGAAGGTTCATATTCGTAACTATACGTGGTTTCTGTGTCTTCCGACAGATCTATCAACGGAAGCAGTTTTGTCTCGGTAACTACCTGCTGTATCGCACTGACGAAATGGTTATACCACATATACAGTTCGTCGATTTCTTCCTCCGCAAACATATTCACTGCCAGCCGTGTAATATTTTTAATATCCTGAAAAGAAGGCTCATCCGGAAGTCCGCTAATTTCGTCAAACACCGGGATATCGCGTTTTTTGAGGAGATCCCTTCCGATCCGGCCTAAAACGATAACACCGTATTCCTCTTTGGAATTATGCCGCTCTTCAATCTTATCGAGAAAAGAGCGAAGCAGACTGGCATTATAACCCCCAGCCAAACCCCGGTCGGAAAACATCATAATATATGCTGTTTTTTTCACGGGCCTTTCTTCCAGCATCGGATGGCTGGCACCGGAATTACCGGATGCAATACCGGCTACCACTTCCCGGATCTTTTTCGTGTAAGGTTCATAAGCCTGCGCATTGGTTTGAGCCCGGTTCAGCTTTGCTGCTGAAACCATCTCCATTGCCTTGGTGATTTGTTTCGTTTTCTTTGTTGAGCCAATGCGGTTTTTAATCTCACGTAAAGAGGCCACCTGTTTTCACCACCTTTTTTTACACTGGTACCGCTGAACAAACGTTAGGAGTGGGCGGAGAAGCGTGCTTCCCCGCTGTTATTTCGATACATTAAATGTCTTTTTGAATCCTTCAATCGCATTATTGAAGTCTTCGCTTTCAGGAAGCTGGCCGGTTTCGCGGATCGAATTCAGCAGTTCCTTATGGTTGGAATCCAGGTAAACAAAAAGATCAGACTCAAAACGCTGAATGTCTTTTACCGGAATGTCATCCAGGAAGCCGCTTGTGAGGGCGTATAATATAGCCACCTGTTTTTCTACCGGCTGCGGCTGATGCAGTCCCTGCTTCAGCACTTCAACGGTACGTTCCCCGCGGGAGAGTTTCGCCTGCGTAGATTCATCAAGATCAGAACCGAACTGAGCAAAAGCTTCCAATTCACGGAAGGATGCCAGATCCAGACGCAGAGTCCCGGAGACCTTTTTCATCGCTTTGATTTGGGCGGAACCGCCGACACGGGATACTGAAATTCCCGGGTTCACCGCAGGTCTGACACCAGAGTGGAATAAATCGGACTGCAGGAATATCTGACCGTCGGTAATGGAAATGACGTTTGTTGGAATATAAGCACCAACGTCCCCGGCCTGGGTTTCAATAAATGGAAGCGCGGTTAACGATCCGGCTCCTTTTTCATCACTTAATTTCGCGGAACGTTCCAACAAGCGGGAATGCAGGTAGAATACGTCCCCTGGAAATGCTTCACGTCCCGGCGGACGACGGAGCAAGAGAGAAAGTTCACGATAAGCCGCTGCCTGCTTGGTCAGGTCATCATAAACGACAAGTACGTGCTTTCCGTTGTACATAAAATCTTCACCCATGGAAACCCCGGCATACGGCGCAAGGTATAGAAGCGGTGCGGGGTCGGAAGCCCCTGCGTTAACAACAATCGTGTAATCCAGGGCGCCTTTCTGACGGAACGTTTCCACCACTCCGGAAACCGTGGATTCTTTCTGGCCGATCGCAACATAAATACAGAGAATATCTTCCTCTTTCTGATTGATAATAGTATCCATGGCAATAGATGTTTTCCCAATCTGGCGGTCCCCGATAATCAATTCACGCTGGCCGCGGCCGATTGGAATCATGGAGTCAATGGCCTTAATACCTGTCTGCAGCGGTTCATGCACAGATTTACGGTCCATGACCCCGGGCGCCGGACTTTCGATCGGTCGGGTTCTTGTGGTTTCAATTGCACCCTGGCCGTCCAAAGGCTGCCCCAGCGGGTTTACAACGCGCCCCAGCAGTTCTTCGCCGACCGGTACCTCCATTATACGTCCGGTCCGTTTTACTTCATCGCCTTCGCGGATGTCTGTATATGGTCCAAGAATAATAATACCAACATTATTTTCTTCCAGGTTCTGCGCCATTCCCATGACGCCGTTAGAGAATTCAACCAGTTCCCCGGCCATGACGTTCTCCAGGCCATGAGCACGCGCAATCCCGTCACCAATCTGGATGACAGTTCCTACTTCGTTCGCTTTGACATCAGATTGAAAATTTTCAATCTGCTGCTTTATGAGAGAGCTAATCTCATCCGATTTAATGCTCATTAACGTTCACCCCTATCCTCTATCGTTTTCCGGAGACCAGATTACGTTCCATTCGATTCAGCTGACCTTTTATACTGCCGTCAAAAATCATATCTCCCAGATGAACTTTCAGACCGCCGATCAGATCAGGATCCAGTTCATTTTTAATATAAAGGGTGTCTTTGCCGGCTTTTTCAGCGAATGTTTTAGAAATCATGTCCCGCTCTTCTTCTGAAAGTGGTTTAACCGTAGTCACAAGAGCGTGCCCTACTTTCCACTCTTCGTCCACCAGTTCTTCAAACTTGTCTATCATATAAACCACGGAATCGATTCTTTTCTTTTCCAGCATAAGCATAAGAAGCCGCTGTACTGAGTCGCTGACAGCAGCAAACCCATCGTTAAGCAGAGTTTCCTTCTTCTCTTTCGTTACCTTTGGGTGTTCAAGCAGTTCAAGAAGCTCCTTATTTTCCGTAAATACTTCCTTCACCGCTGTCAGTTCAGAACGATGCTGCTCCAGCATGTTCTTTTCTTTTGAAAGTTCAAACAGGGCCTGAGCGTACCGATTTGCTGCTGCTCTTGTCATAGCCGGTCGCCTGCCTCTTTGACATAATCTTCAATGAGCTGTTCCTGTTCTTTTTCGTCCAGCTCTTTTTCGATGATTTTCGATGCAATCATCACAGAGAGGGTTCCAACTTGTTCGCGCAATTCGGCTATAGCCTGCTCTTTTTCACGGGCAATATCGGCCTGTGCATTTTCTTTGAGACGCTCAGCTTCTGCTCTCGATTGGGCAATAATGTCTTCTCCCTGTTTTTCACTGGTCTTTTTCGCATTCTCTATAATGGACTGCGCTTCATCGCGCGCGCGTTCCACTTCCCGGCGCTGTTCTTCTAAATATTTTTCTGAGTCCTGACGGTTTTTCTCGGCCGTTTCAATTTCAGAAGCAATATGTTCTTCCCGTTCCTTCATCATGTTCATAATAGGTCCCCACGCGTATTTGCGGAGGATCAGCAGAAGGATAATAAAGGTTACAAGAGAAAATACTACATCTCCCCAATAAATGACTTCTGGCACGGAATTCACTCCTTTCGGTTGTTATACAAAAGGAATGGCGAAGCGTCGCTCTACGGACTTCGCCATTAACATTAACCATTTGACGGTGCCGCTCTACTGCCCCATAACGATAAATGCAATAACGATCGCGATGATCGGAAGGGCCTCAACAAGGGCAATACCAATAAACATGAGTGTCTGAAGCGTACCTTTTAGTTCCGGCTGACGAGCTACCCCTTCTAATGTACCTTTTACGATTAACCCGTTACCAATACCTGCACCGATTGCTCCTAGACCTGCTGCAATTGCTGCTGCTAATAATCCCATTTAAATATCCTCCCTTAATTTAAATATAAATGAATAATGATATTCCATCCTTTAGTGTTCATCTGAAACCTTGTGTGACAGATAGACCATGGTAAGCATTAAAAAGATAAACGCCTGAATGGCACCAATGAATATACTGAATGCCTGCCAGGCAATCATCGGAATTCCGGCACCAAGGGCCCCAAGCAGACTGGCTCCCCCTACGCTGGTAAGCAGCGTCAGAAGAATTTCCTTCGCATACAAGTTACCGAAAAGCCGCATTCCCAGGGTCAGCGTGTTGGCAAATTCCTCTAAAATGTTCAGTGGTAAAAGGAAGGGAACCGGCCTCAAATAATCCTTGCCGTATTCTTTCATACCCTTCATTTTTATACCGTAAAAATGAGTAAGAACGATAACCATGACAGCAAACGTCATCGTAATCACAGGATCGGCCGTCGGCGATTTCCACCACAATTCATGGGTTTCCTGGTTGACCAGCATAAATGGAATACCGAGCATATTGGCCACAAAGATGAGTAAAAAGATAGTGATGCCCAGCCCGAAAAAACGCTCGCCGGTTTTCCAATCCATCGTACTGTTAATGGTGTTCTTTATAAAGTCGATAATCCATTCGAATGCATTTTGTATCCCGGTTGGCTTCATCTTTAAGTTTCTGGCACTGAAAAAACCGATACAGAATACAATAAGTGCAGCTATTGTAAGCATGAGAACATTCGACAGATTGATATGAAACCCGGAGATCCCAAACAGATCATGGACTATTGGTGATTCATGGTCCATTGCATATTACCCCCCTTACTATATACTGGCATGCTGATTTCCTATCCCTGTTGCCGCTTCTTCGCTCTTTGTTTGTCATCGATGAAAAGGGTTGTCCATGTTTATGTGGTCTTTTTTTTAAACAAGGAGTGAAGAAGAATGATAATGTATGGTGTCATTATGCCGGTAACAAGTCCTGCAAGGTGAAAGTGTTCAGGAAATTGCAGGAAAAGAGCTGCTATAAGCGCTCCTGTGGCGAGCCTTGCCAACAATCCTATGGTAAAAGCTTTCTTCTGTTTCTCGGCGGCGTCTCCAATTTTTTTTACATCGCGGTACATACTCCACATATTAAAAAGGCCGATAACCGCCCCGAGAACCAAACTTGCAAAAAAGCTGCTGTATGGAGTAAACCCCCATCCGACCACATACAACGCTAATACATACAACGTCAACTGAACATAACGCCTCGTCTCTGCTGCAAAGGTGCTCATTTCTGGTCGTCCCCGTTTCCCAGATAACGGTTGAGCAGACGGACTAGTCCGTATACTCCGCCTCCAAGTCCTGCCAGGAGACCAATGACCATAAATAAGGGGGCTGTGCCCCATTGATCATCGAGCCATCTGCCGCCAAAGACCCCGATTAACAGAGGCCCAACTAAATACGACAACACGGCTGATGTTAAAGCCGCAGACTGGAACGGTTTTGGAGACTTTTGCTTGTCTGCCATGTCGCCCTCCATTCGCCATAACATCCCGGCAGCCCGGAAAAGGGTATTTCCTGTAGTGGGCCGTGTAACAGAAAATGCCGAAAAATGGCAGCATCCGTTTTGTACAGAGATCGATGTCAGCTAATTCGTTCATTCTTATCAGCAAGTATCGAAATATGTAAACCCTCTCACATACCCTTTGTCATCGTACAATAGCCAACCCCTTCTGTCAATCCTTAATACAGAAAAAGTCCTTGTCATAATAGGCTTTTCCCGTTTTTCTTTTGTGGCAATTAAGTGACAATTTTTACAAGAAAATAAACAGTTCCAATAGCTGCAAATTTATTGTAGACTGTGCTGATTTATTCCATTTTTTTCTTTATTTTGAAAAGTTTACAAACGGCATAAATTCAAGGCAGAGCAAAGGACGCCTTGAACTTATGCGGAAATATAGAAAACTGTTAGGAGCGGGGTGCCGGGGAGCGGTTCAAGGTTTTTCGTTCTAATTGAACGAATGTTTCAAGGGTTTCTTCTTTATTTCCGGATTTTGCATAAACCACCGCGCGGTACAACCCTTCCGGCACGTCAATGTCTTCTTTTTTTAGTTTCTTTTTGAACAATCCGGATTCCACATTTTCCTCCTGATCCAGGATCCCTTCGTAGGCAAAGGTATCTGGATCATAAAGGGCGATTTGGAACTCTTCCGCCCCTCCCGGCATATAGGCTTCATACTGAAAGCCGGAACCAGAAGAGGGCTGCAGTTCAAACGCGCCGATTCTTGGGTATCCGGGTTCATTAATAAACAACAGATAAGGGACTTCCACCGGCTCTCTGCCGCCCCGTACCTGTACTGTCCCGTGCAGATGATCATAGTCCACAGCCCCCGCGTCAATGTCCACCTGTATCGTTACTTCTTTTGTTTCGCCCGGCGGAATCGTAACACTTGCCGGCAATTGCCAGCGCACCCCCAAAAATGGTTCTCTATCGACCTGGAAAGAATACGTGCGGGTTTGGTTTGAATGATTCTCCACCAGTATTTTCTGTTCATGGGCCGTTTCTGTTTTTCCGAGAGACCAGACCCCAAATGAGAGGGTGCCGGGCTGAATCAGCGTATCGGCTTTCACAGCCCTGGCAAGATCTACTCTGCCCGCTCCCTGAACAAACGGCGGATACGCACTGCCTTCTTCGTCTGTTAACGTGACTGCCGTATTCATGAGAGCCGCCTTAACCTGTTCCGGTTCCCACTCCGGATGAGCCTGTTTCAATAAAGCTGCTGCGCCGGCAATATGCGGGGCAGCCATACTCGTTCCATTTAAGGAAAGGTAGCCTTGAGGAACCGTAGAGTCAATATCCACTCCGGGAGCAACAATGTCCGGTTTAATCGCCCACGATTGGGTAACGGGCCCTCTGGAACTGAAAAAAGCCATATGATCCGTTTCTTCTTCCAAAATAGTCCGCAGTACTGGAGCATAATCTTCGTTGTTGGCTTGGACAGCCTCCTTTAACTTTTCTCCCTCTTCCTTTGCTATGGTGATCGCCGGCAGTGGCTGAACTTCGTTCGTTTTCGCTAAAAAACCGCCGGCGACGTTATTATAAATGATCACCGCATCGGCGCCGGATTTTCTCGCGTTTACAATCTTGCGAACAAGCGGGATCCCTCCGCGTTCAATCAGAACGGCCTTCCCTCTCACATTTTGCAGGTCTTCTTTCAGACCCAGCCCCCCGTCTACCAGCGGGAGATCCCGTTTAAATTCCCACGGGGCCGTCCCCTGTACGGGCTGGAGATCAATCGAAAGCTCAGGCTGTTCAAACAGTGTCAGCTTTGGCATGCGAAGCGGCGGGATGGAAGCTCCCACCGAGATAGCTTTATTTGACGTGCCCGGCGAGCCGACGCTCCACATGGACGGACCGCTGTTGCCACTTGAAGTCACAGCCACTATTCCAGCTTCGGCTGCTTTATCCAGGGCCTTGCTCGTCGGCCAGTCCGGCCCGTTGATCGGACTCCCCAGAGATAGATTCAACACATCTACTTCATCTTCAATTGCTTTTTCGACAGCAGCCAGAATCTGCTCCGTCGACCCTTGGCCGCCGGGGCCAAGAGCCCGGTACATATATAAGTCTGCTTCCGGGGCCACGCCGCGGACGGAGCCGTTGGCAGCTATAATTCCAGCTACATGGGTTCCATGCACGGTGGGCTCTTCGCCGTCTGAAGATTTTCCCTCTACCGGGTCCCTGTCCTGATCCACAAAATCGTACCCGCCCTTATAATTATTGTGTAAGTCCGGATGATTATAATCGATCCCAGTATCAATAATACCAACTTTTATCCCTTTTCCCGTCAGCCTGGCCCCTCTTTCCTCCAACGCTCCGCGAACAGCTTCTGCCCCTATAAATGGAACACTGTCATTTATTTCTGTTTCGTAAGCTACCGCAGGGTCTGTTCTTTCTATTCCTTCTATCTTATTTAAACCGCCTGTTTGATTCCCGGGTATTTCTACGGCAAAGCCCCGGAAGCCTTTTTCATAAGTGGTCTTCACGGTTAATCCGGGAATTTCCTTTTCCATGTTCTGCCGCACTTCAGCCAAGGACGCGTTTTCCTCGACCGCTACTATAAGCGCCGCTTCTTCTTCGGCTTCCGCGTTTTGACCGCCGGCCGCCCAACAAGTGATCACAATCCATGCTGCCAAACATACGGTGGTGATCTTTCTCCTGGCTTCTGCTCCCATAGCTCTGCCTCCTGTCTGTCTCTTGGTTTTAGGTTGCAGCATTGAGACAGATTTATACAGAGGCTGCTTTTCCCGCCTTTGCAGAAAGACCGCCGCTCTTATTACACAAAAAAGCTCCAGCCTTCAGCTGAAGCATTTTTTGTCTTATTTCGTGCCGAAGAGGCGGTCTCCTGCATCTCCAAGCCCCGGTACGATATAACCTTTTTCATTTAATTTTTCATCAAGCGAAGCCAGGTAAATATCCACATCCGGGTGGGCCTGCTGCACTTCTTCCGTCCCCTCCGGTGCGGCGATCAAACACATTAATTTAATATTTGTTGCACCGCGTTTTTTCAGGCTTGCGATGGCATCTACCGCAGAGCCTCCCGTCGCCAGCATCGGATCGACTACAATAAATTCTCGTTCCTCGACATCGCTGGGAAGCTTCACATAATATTCCACCGGCTTTAATGTTTCCGGATCACGATATAATCCTACGTGACCCACTTTAGCAGCCGGAATCAGCTTTAAAATGCCGTCTGACATTCCGAGGCCCGCCCGTAAAATCGGGACAACCCCTAATTTTTTCCCGGCGAGCGTATGGGACTGAGCTGGACCTACCGGAGTTTCCACGGTCACTTCCTGAAGCTGGAGATGACGCGTAATCTCAAAAGCCATCAGGGTCGCCACTTCGTCCACGAGTTCCCGAAACTCTTTCGTTCCTGTAGAAACATCCCTAATAAAAGTCAGCTTATGTTGAATCAGCGGATGATCTAATACATGTACTTTTCCCATATAATGCTTAGCTCCTTTGTGCCGGAATCCTCCCGGTATATAATAATGGTGCTGGAAACGCACCACACCATTCTTTTGAAATTCTACAGAAAAACAAAATTCCCTTCAAGAGGTGAGGAAAAGCCCCACGATTCTGATTATTTTTTTAAACTGTGCTTCACAGGATACAGGTCAGAGTGAAAATTAAAGGCGAGGCCCCTTGCGGACATTTTTTCCGCTATCAGGGCTCCGGAGCGCTTTTTTTAAGCTAAAAAGAGGAAATAACGGAATAAATGTCCCATCCCGCCTTCAAAATGGGGGAAATCGAAGCAATAGAGGAATAAATGTCCGACCAATAATCAGCTGGCAGCAACCCAGGAGACTCTAAACGCGCCTTCCTGCTCAGCACAGCGCATCTCTGTCCTTCCAAGGGCCCGCGTTGCCCCGACGCCCTAAGACAAACCGAACGATTCATCAGAATCGTTCGGCCTATTGTTATCTTATAGATTCGGGTACATGGGGAATTTGGCGGTGAGGGCATCGACGCGCTCGGCTGCTTCTTTTAGCTTTTCTTCGTGATCATGATTTTTCAATGTGAGCGCCATTACAGCCCCAACTTCATCCATTTCTTCTTCTCCAAAACCGCGGGAGGTCACCGCTGCTGTTCCTATTCGAATGCCGCTGGTGACAAACGGGCTTTCCGGATCAAATGGAATAGCGTTTTTATTTGTGGTTAAGCCAACTTCATCCAGTGCTTTTTCAGCAATTTTACCAGTGATGCCGAGGCTTTGCAGATCAAGCAGCAGCAAATGATTGTCGGAGCCGCCGGAGACAAGATCGATGCCGGCGTGCTGGAGGGCGGAACCAAGACGCTTTGAATTTTTCACGATGTTTTCGGAGTATGTCTTGAATTCATCCTGCAGCGCTTCCCCAAAGGCAACTGCTTTGGCAGCAATCACGTGCATCAGCGGTCCGCCCTGAAGTCCTGGAAAGACAGCTTTGTCAATCTTTTTGGCAAACTGTTCTTCGCACAGGACAAGTCCTCCGCGGGGACCACGCAGCGTTTTATGAGTGGTTGTGGTTACAAAATGAGAATGCGGGACTGGATTCTGGTGAACCCCTGCTGCCACCAGTCCTGCAATATGAGCCATATCCACCATTAAGTAGGCTCCGACTTCGTCCGCAATTTCACGGAATTTTTTAAAGTCGATGGAACGGGGGTACGCGCTGGCCCCGGCTACGATCAGTTTTGGCTGATGTTCTTTGGCCGCTTCGAGGACCGCATCATAGTCGATCACCTGATCTTCTTTTGTTACTCCGTAATCCACAAAATTGTACTGCACGCCGCTAAAGTTAACAGGACTGCCGTGAGTAAGATGGCCGCCGTGGGACAAATTCATGCCGAGTACGGTATCCCCCGGCTCCAGTGCCGTATAATAAACGGCCATGTTTGCCTGAGCCCCGGAGTGAGGCTGAACATTTACATGTTCTGCTCCGAACAATTCTTTGGCCCGGTCGCGGGCAAGGTCTTCCACCACATCGACGTACTCACAGCCGCCGTAGTAGCGGCGCCCCGGGTAGCCTTCCGCATATTTATTGGTCAGCACCGAACCTTGCGCCTCCATCACCGCCTGGCTGACAAAGTTTTCAGATGCGATTAATTCGATTTTATCACGCTGGCGCTGCAGTTCATCCTGCATGGCGGCATATACTCCCGGATCCTGGGTTTTGATTGTTTCCATCAGAGGTAACTCCTTTCTCTCCTTGAACTCTCTCTTTCGTTTTTTCAAGTCCTTAACATCATTCATAGGGTATTGTAACATGAATATTTTCCTTAAACCCGTATTTTATTTAAAAAAATCATAAAAATATTAAGCTTCTGGGTATCTAGCGCGTGCTCCGCCAATCAGTTTCGGTCTTGTGACAGCCATCGTAACATGCGCTTCTCCAATGGAAGAGACGCTTCCCCGGACTGGTACGGCTACATGTTTCAGATGCATGCCGATGAAGGTATCGCCAATATCAATGCCTGCATCAGCCTGAACGTGTTCCACAACAACCGGGTCGGAAAGCGAAGCATAAGCGTGGGCTGCCATGGCACCTCCGGCCCGGCGGTGCGGGATAACGGTGACTTCCTCCCAGCGGAATTCCGTGGCTGCCGCTCTTTCCATGACCAGGGCGCGGTTGATATGCTCACAGCCCTGAAAGACAAGATGAACCCCTGTCTTTTGCTGAAAGGCGGCCAGCACATCATATAGTGCTTCTGCTGCTTCTTCTGAACCGGCAGAACCGATCTGGCTGCCTATCACCTCACTTGTACTGGCTCCAATCACCAATAATTTAGTGTTATCCAGTACCGACCGTTCACGCAGCAGTTCCAGACATGATTGAAGAGACGTCTGCCACTCTTTCATTTGATCGTTCATCTGGATCACCTCTTATTTCTAAGATACCACACATCCGGACGGCTCGGAATAATTCGGCCCTGAAAGCGGCTAAAGATACAAAAAAGCAGGGCCCGAGGCCGGCCCCGCTTGTTTATTTTTCCTCCATCGCCATCATTTTCTCCACTCGGTCGGCATGGCGGCCCCCTTCAAACTCTGTGTCGAGCCATGCTTTCACGATTTCTCCGGCATGGCCGGGTCCCACGACCCGCTCTCCCATCGCAAGAATATTGCTGTTATTATGGGCCCTTGATGCTTTGGCGCTGAACACATCGTGACAAAGGGCACAGCGGATCCCCTTTATTTTGTTCGCAGAAATGGAAATGCCGATACCAGTCCCGCAAATTAATATTCCTTTATCCACGGTGCCTGCCGCAACACTTTCCGCAACTG
Source organism: Salibacterium aidingense DSM 18341 (assembly GCF_000429685.1). Taxonomy (GTDB): domain Bacteria; phylum Bacillota; class Bacilli; order Bacillales; family Marinococcaceae; genus Salibacterium; species Salibacterium aidingense. Next base: position 22,202 of record NZ_AUCI01000014.1, on the reverse strand, counting down.
GCGCGGCATAATCCGGATAATCCACCGAATCCTCACAATTGCAGCCGTGATCTTCGATTTCTATCTCCATTTCTTTGAGGATTTTTACGACTTCTGCTTTTAATTTATGACCAGCATGGTCCGAGCCGATTGCTAATTTCATTCGACCAACCTCCTGTCTTTTCTCTTATGTTCTCACGTTAGGCTGATGTTGTAAATTTATCAATCGTTTTTTTCAATTTTTCGGACTCCCGGGAAAGGTATTCGGCGGTGCCGGCACTGTTTTTTATGATCTCAGACTGGGTATCTGCTGCAGACGTCACTTCCATGGCTCCCGCCGAGGTTTGTTCGGCAATCGCAGCTACTTCCTGAGATTCCCTGGACGTTTGTTCAATAGCCTCCATCTGGCGGTCAATCAGCCCGGTTATTTGTTCTACCGACGAAGCCACCGTCTGCACGGAACTTTCCATTTGTTCAAAGGCACTGTTTGTTTCGCTGCCCTTCTGCGACTCGCGGCTGGCTACTTCCATCTGGTTTTCTATTTTTCCTACTACATTTCCGACTTCTGACTGGATGCTTTGAATTAAGCCGCGGACGTCCTGTACTGCTTTCGCACTTTCATCAGCCAGTTTTCTAACTTCGTCTGCCACCACAGCAAACCCTTTTCCATATTCACCGGCCCGGGCCGCTTCAATAGATGCGTTTAAAGCAAGCAGGTTGGTCTGATCCGAGATATCGCCGACCAGTCCAATAATTTCTCCGATTTTCTGGGCCTGCTGATCGAGGGATTTCACAGCAGAGCGTGATTCCTTATTGTCCTCTTCCAGCTGCTTGATCCCTTCTACGAGAGAATGAATCACCTGTTTGTTCTCATCAAGGGTCGTCACCATCTGTGCTGCAGATTCCTGGGAATTCCGGGCTTTGGCCTGCACCTGACCGGCGAGGTCCGTCACTTCTTCCATGGATTCGGCTGTATTCTGTATTGCATTCGCGGAATTTTCCGCCCCCGAAGCAATATCATGGACGGTGCCGGTAATGGTTTCCGCCTGAGCGGAGGCCTCCTCCGAAGCTTTCGTTATCTCCAATACTTGTTTATTCGTTTCAGTAAAATTATTTTCAATATCGTTAACCATGGTTCGCAGGTTTTCCAGCATGTCATTGTAGGCCAGGCCGAGAGCCCGGAATTCGTCATCTGATTTGATGACCTGCACATCGTCTTCCAAATGACCCGCCGCCGCCTTTCTGGCCGAAGTTTCAAGGCGTTTTAACGGCCGTGTGATCAGCGGGGCGGAGGCAAACGCTAATATACCGCTCCACAGCCATCCCAGCACAAGGGTAGTAACAATAAATAAATCATTAGAAATTCCTAAAGCTTCCGGGAGCATGTCCCCTAATACAAAAATGAAAAAAGCACTGGTCCCGTACGTCACAATGGATAAAACGCTGATACCAAGGACCAGTTTTTTCCGAATACTGAATGAGTATTTTTTTCGCTTTCCCTTCACAAGCCGTCACCATTCCTTTTCCAGTTTTTCAAGTACCGCTTCTATGAGCTGCTCCACTTCTTTGGCGGTACTCCGATACGTTTCCATCGTTCCGCCAATCGGATCCTTGATGTCTCCTTTTTCGTTCTCTGTATCCGCGGCAAACTCTCTCATGGTAAATATTTTATCGGCTGCTTCCGGGAAATGTTGAACGGCCATTTCGTGATGATTTTTTGTCATCGTCAGTATAATATCCGCCCACTCCACCCGTTCCTTCGTCAACGGTCTGGCGGCATGGCGAAAGGAGATATCCCTTTCTTTTAAAATCTCTATGGTTTCCTTGGAGGCAAGCATGCCTGGCTGGGCCGCGACTCCTGCAGATAACACTTCTATATTTTCTTTTCCTTTTGCCTGAAGCAGAGCTTCTGCCATCGGGCTGCGGCACGTATTACCGGTACAGACAAACAGCACATGAATCATGCTCGAATCCTTCCTTTAACGATAGTCTTATTTATTCATTATTTTATCACATCTGGCAGGGTATGCCGTTTAAAGGATAAGTTTTAAACCAAGTCCAAGCAGTATCATCCCTCCGGCAATCTCTCCTAAGCTGCCAAACATGCTTTGCAGTCTTCCCCCGAGCACAAGCCCTGTCCATGTAAAAAATGCACTAAACAATCCGAACAGGACGAGCACTTTCATCCAGGAGGTCTGAAGAATGCCGAGGGTGATCCCGATCGAAAAACTGTCCAGACTGACCAGCAGCGAAAAAAATAAAATACCGATCCCTCTTGGGACAATAGGAACTTCACTTTCCTCTCCCTTCCTGGAAGCAGACCACACCATCTGTAATCCTACGATAAGAAGAAGAAAGCCCCCTGTCATTAATGCAGCTTTTTCAAAGGATGCTGCTATCCAGCGCCCGCCAAACAGCCCAAAACACGGCATGACCATATGAAAAAAACCAACGGTAAGCGCTGTTTTCATCCTATTGATATGTTTTGTCTGGTTCATTGCCACGGCCAGAGACATAGAAAAAGCATCCATGCTCAGCGCAGCAGCGATTCCACTTAACACGATCCAGCCTTCCATTTGATGCGCTCCTTTCCAGACATGCTTATACACTTTATGCATGTCCGGGCCGGAACATTCAGGAACTGGAAGCCGCTTTCCGTAAACGATTCATGATGGCTGCTCCGATTTCTGTTTCTGGAAAGGTTTCACAAAATATCATGTCCACCTGACTTTGATCTGCGGTGCGGAGGCTATCGTATAAGCGCGAAGCGATTTCACGAAGATCATGCCGGGAACCCAGGGAAATAAAGACATCGGCCTCGTTCTGATAGGCCGGTTTGTTTTCCTCGACAGCCATTACTCCTACTTTGCTTCCCTGTTTTTTTTCCTCTATCAGCCGCCCGTGCATATCGCCTTCCATTAATACCAGCGGCGAAGACGGGGCATAATGCCGGTATTTCATTCCCGGGGCTTTCGGGGCTTCTCTTTTCTCAGAATGCTCTTTCTGAAAAACAAGATCGTCCCCCAGAACCTCGGTAATCTGCTCCAGGGTTACCCCGCCCGGCCTCAGAATAACCGCCTGTCCGCCTGTACAATCCACCACGGTGGATTCAAGTCCATACCCCGCTTCTCCGCCCTGCAAAATCCCGGCAATTCTTCCATTCAGGTCATAATGAACGTGTTCGGCTTTTGTTGGGCTGGGACGTCCTGAACGGTTGGCACTTGGCGCGGCCACCGGGACACCAGCCGTGTTAATTAAAGCGCGTGCGACTATATGATCCGGCATCCGTATCCCAACTGTAGAAAGACCGGCCGTGACCTTATCCGATACAGTACTGCTTCGCGGAACAACCAGGGTGAGCGGTCCCGGCCAAAAAGCTTCCGCCAGTGTTTCGGCCATGGCCGGGATACTGGAGCACAAATCATTCCACTGTTCTTTCTTTCCAATATGAACAATAAGTGGGTTGTCTCCCGGCCTGCCCTTGGCTTGATATATTTTATCCACAGCCGCGTCACTTAAAGCGTTTGCCCCGAGACCGTACACCGTCTCCGTCGGAAAAGCTACTGTTTCTCCGTTTTTTATACACAGCCCTGCTTCCTTTACTTCAGGGGGAAGCGGCTGTTCTTCCTTCCAATTATCCACATTCCATAAGTTTGTTTGTTTATAACTCACCGTAAGACCCCTTTCTGCTCGTTCCAATGACCCCTATTATTATAAGAATAAATCCTTTAATCAGGCAAACACGAAAAAATACCCACAACCTCCTCCAAAGTTGTGGATAATTCTCATAACGCCTGTTATAACAATCATTTAATTCTCTGCTCTTCCTTATCCCCAAACCAGCTGTTCCACTTTTCCACAATGAAAAATGAATATTCTCCGTTTTCTTCCACAGAACTCTCAGGGTTTTCCACATCCTCCTGTTTTTCCTCTGGTTTTTCCACAGACGGAGCCGAATTTTCCACACCCTCTCCATCCTCAGCGGATAGAAAACAAAGCGGGGGGAACAACACACACCACCAATTAGCTCCTTCGGCTTTGCCGATAGATATAACAAGTGCTTCATAGGAGCCGGCTGGATAGACGAGCGGTCCGTAAATTCTAGTAGGGAATTCCACATCTGTTTTCAGATCGATAGAAAACGAACGGGAGGCCCGGTCGTGATCCTCAAGTACTTCACGGATAATACCCTCGAGCTCCGGAAGGGCGCTGCGGATTGTAGATCTTGCCTCTTCTTTTTCCTTCACTTCTTCCACCAGCGAACGTATTTTTACGTTAACAGCATCACGGACTTCTGTTTTGATCAGCTGTTCTTCCGGTGAATTGTCATGAGCAAGAATCCGGAGGCGGATGGCTTCTTCGGGAATAGCCTGGACCCCTGTATTCGATGCGGCTGCATTTTGTTGCTGCTCCATTTGCAGCCAGGAGATTAGAACAAGAAAAAATAAATAAATAAGTGCTTTATAACGCATGAGGAGAACACCGTCCTTTCATGAGTCATTGTGGACAGGGCCCGGTGGTTATAAACGCAGAATCGCTCGACAAATTCCCCACGCGTTATACGTCATTTCTTTCGCAAAATACCATTCTCTGTTTTCCGTTAAGATCCCGTCGAACCTCGATGTCGGCTGCGGGAAGTGCTGTCTGCAGGATCGCCGCGACCGCTTCCGCCTGCCGTTCCCCGATTTCAAAAGCTGCCAGTCCGCGGGGCTGCAAAAGGGCCGGCAGATGAGCAGCTATTTTCCTGTAGCAGGCCAGCCCCTCTTCCTCTCCCACCAAAGCCTGTTTCGGTTCATAGTCCCGTACGAGCGGGTCAAGGTGATGCCATTCCCTTTCTGGAATATAAGGGGGATTGGAAACGATAACGTCGTATTTTTTATCGGTTTGGAGGAGGGGATCCATCAAATTCCCTTGAAAAAAAGTTACCTTTGCTCCCAAATCGGATGCATTTTCCTCCGCTGCAGCGAGGGCTTTCTCCTCCAGTTCTACCGCTTCCACCGTCGTATTGGGAGCCTCTAGGGCCAGGGTAGTGGCGATCGCCCCGCTGCCTGTTCCGATATCTGCTATCTGCAGGGTGGAAAGGTTTTGTTTTCGAATCCACTCGAGGACCCCCTGCACCAATTCTTCTGTTTCCGGTCTTGGTATCAAGACGCTGCTGTTCACATGAAAGCGGCGGCCGTAAAATTCTTCATACCCCATCAATTGCTGGATGGGGACGCCTTTGCCGTGCTGCCTCACATCTTCGGCAAACGCCTCCCATGCAGAAGCTGACAGTTTATCACGCCGGGATAGGTGGAAGTCGGTCCAGTCTTTATCCAGATGATGTTTCATCAACAGTTCTGCCGCTCTTGGCTCCCGCCCCTTTTTTTCTAAAAAAGAAGAAGCCCAGTTGAGGGCTTCGTAGACATATGCCGGCTTCATTTATGCTTCGCCTGCCTCTTCCATCATTTCTGCCTGCTCCTCGACGATGAGCGCTTCAATGATTTGCTCCAGTTCACCCTGCAGCACTTGATCAAGCTTCTGGACCGTCAGGCCGATGCGGTGATCCGTCACACGGCTCTGTGGAAAATTGTACGTCCGGATCCGCTCAGAACGGTCCCCGGTACCAACCGCAGATTTACGGTTTTCTGCGTATTCCGCCTCCGCTTCTTTCTGGTACATGTCATAAATACGGGCACGCAACACTTTCATCGCTTTATCTTTGTTTTTGATCTGCGATTTTTCATCCTGACAGGAAACAACGATCCCTGTCGGTTCATGAGTAAGCCGTACCGCTGACATCGTCGTGTTGACGCTCTGTCCGCCCGGACCGCTGGAAGCAAAGGTATCGACACGAATGTCTTTTTCTTGGATATCGACCTCGACTTCTTCGGCTTCCGGCAGGACAGCCACCGTTGCTGTAGAAGTGTGAATGCGGCCGCCCGATTCCGTGCTCGGCACCCGCTGTACCCGGTGGGCGCCGTTCTCATACTTCATTTTAGAATAAGCGCCTTCTCCGTTTATCATAAAAATGATTTTACTGAAGCCGCCGAGTTCGGTCGGCGTCGATTCAATGACTTCTGCTTTCCAGTTGTTTTTCTCGGCAAAACGGCTGTACATTTTATACAGATCGGCCGCAAACAAAGAAGCTTCATCGCCGCCGGCTGCCCCGCGGACTTCAACAATAACGTTTTTATCATCGTTCGGGTCTTTGGGAAGCAGGAGAATACGGAGCGTTTCTTCCAGTTCTTCCTTTTTCTCTGAAAGCTCCTCAATTTCCATCTTCACCATGTCTTCCATCTCTTCATCAAGGTTATCCTGCAGCATCGTTTTCGCGTCTTTCAGCTGCGTGGTTGTGTCTCTATATTCACGGTATTTCTGGACGATTTCCGAAATTTCCGCCTGCTCTTTCGAGTATTCTCTTAATTTCGTCGTATCGTTCACGACATCCGGATCGCTCAGCCATTCATTTAACTGTTCATAACGGTCTTCCACGGCTTGTAAACGTTCTAACACAAGCTTTCACCTCTTTATCGGTTGCATAACATTCTAATTATAGTATAATGCCGCTTCCCCGTCAAAATGCCCTTCCGTTCCTGAGGAGAGTGCTCATTTTTTTACGGTGGATTGGTACGAACATGTAACCCATATTCTATCCCCCATTATACAAATGAACCGCCTATGCCTATTCTCTTTTTTCCATTTTCATAAGCTCTCCTGAAGCAAGATCAAAAGTTATCTCATATCGGTCGCGCATTTGCTGCTCTGTTTCTTCTGCTCCCAACAGTTGGAAGGTTATTATTTGACCGTCTTTCTCCAATCCTTCTATCCTTCTGGCTGAAACAAGCGGGAGAGATACCTCGAAGGTTTTTGGCTCCTGGTTTACGGCATCGGCGATAATTGTTAAATTCGGTTCATCAGCCTTTGTTTTTCCAACCGCAATAAAGGTATCATCCTGATAAAGATGGAGCAGATCATCTCTGATCGTTCCAAGTGATTTCCATTGCTTTGTAGAGCCTTCTGCTTTGTAAATCATTCCTTCGCTCTCTGCGCCAAATGTGAAATAATAATTTCCTCGTTCTTTAGCCAGTACATTCTGGAAAAAACCTTCTTCCATCGTAATAGAACTAGTCACTTCTCCTTCTTGAATAAGGTAAAAAGGATCTTTTCCATTACTATTCACAAAATACAGAAGGGCATTGTTTCCCGTGGTTCTCTCCAGTGCCACATCTCTTCTTGAAAAGTCTGTCGCCGGCACGGGAAGTTCGTCCACGATTTTCAGTTCGGACGTTTCTTCCTCGTAAGAATACACTTTATTTTCTGTTAACACGATCAGGCAATCGCCTATTTCTGCTATATCCAGGACAGGTTCATCGGAAAGCTGTTCATGTCCGCTGCCATCAGGGCTGATTTTATAAAACCCACGATACGACCCTGCATACAAGCTGCGCTTATGAAGAAGCATATCCCGGCCTGGCACATTTATCAGACGCTGCTGTTTCTGTCCGTTTAGATTCATTTGAAAAATAGCACTTTCCGTGCTGTAATACACACTATCGCCATCTGCTTCCAGGGCATATTTATTATTGGCATGTTTATCAAAATAGTACTGGCGTTCTTCCGGCTGCAGGGAAGTCAACTTTGTACGTGCTGATCCATCCAGGCGGGCCCGCTTCCAGTACGAGTCCTGCATTTCCCTGTGATCTTCATAGCCAATATAGTAAATATGACGATCAGCAATGTAATAGTGATCTACCGGTTCATTCAGTATTTGTTCTTTTTCCGTACCATCGGTCCGAACACGGTACAGGTGGAAATTTTTATTACCGGAATGCGTGCCGGTCCGGTAATGAATGGTATAGTAGATCCAATCTCCCTTTATCGTTAAAGGAGTCCCCTCTGTTAAGCCATCTGCGTCATTTGCATCCCAGTCACCGCCATCGTGAAAATAATCCCCGGTCACCTCTTCGTCTGACAGAATCACTTCTTTTTCTTCTTCTTCCTCTGTATACCGGACTAATTCATGATTCCGAATGGTGTATGTCCAGCCATTTCTGCTCACTTCCCCTCCTTGAAGCGGATAGATGCCATCATAATTTCCGGCGCTGTTTTCTCCAAGATTCATTACATTATCCAGAAATACAGCAAATTGCGCTCGCGTGGTTTCATTTCCGGGGCGAAATGTTCCATCCTCATAACCTGTTGTAATACCATGATAGGCGATGGTGGTAATATCAGTGAAACTCCAATAGGAGCGGTCTATATCAGTAAACAAAATTTCGGAATACTCCCCCAGCTCAAAACCACGACGAAGAACGGCCGCCATTTGTGCTCTGGTTATCTTCTCTCCGGGACGAAATTGATTTCCGTTTCCGCTCATTATTCCTTCCTCATTCACGGCAGCTACAATGCCGCTACGGGCATATCCAACTGAAATATCTTCGTAATCCGGGGCAGAACGGCCAGTAGTTTCCAAATTCAAAGCTTTCACCATCATTGATGCTGCCTGAATCCTGGTGATGGATTCTCCCGGCCTGAATGTTCCGTCCGGATACCCTCCAATAATACCCTCTTCATTTAAATATTCGATGCTTTCCTCGGCCCAAAAATCTTTGTTTACATCTGAAAATGCTGCCTCCATCTCCTTTTCAGGAACAGCAAACCATATTCCTACAGCTGTCAAACTAAACAGCAGCGCTTTCCTTTTTTTCATTCCCCATCTCTCCCTTCTTTCTTAACCAATTCTAACATCTCTTCGTTCCTTCCTATATCTATCATTGAACGTTTTTACATCCGAGCCCTTTATTTTTATTTAACGGTATCACAGTAATCGGCACAGCAACAACGGTCGACGAAGCGCTGCTTAATCAGGAGAGAGGGATGGATATGGTGGTAGTTCAAGAAAGTGAAGCAGGCGGTCACCGCGGTACTTTTTCAGGCTCCTTGGAAGAAACGATGATTGGAACCATGGCGCTTGTTCCCCAGGTGGTCGATCACATCCGCATTCCGGTCATCGCCTCTGGCGGAATCATGGATGGCAGAGGGGTGCTGGCTGCCTTTGCATTGGGAGCTGATGCGGCACAAATGGGAACTGCCTTTGTTACAAGCGAGGAAAGCGGCGCCCATTTCAAGCATAAAGAAGCGATTTTGAACAGTTCAGAAAAGGCACCGGTAGTCACGTCAGCATTTAGCGGCAAACCGGCCAGAGGGATCAACATTGCCTTTATTAGAAATATGAAACACTATCATGACTCTTTCCTTCCTTACCCACTGCAGCATACATTAACAAAAAAGATAACCCTTTTTTCAACATAAAAATCATGATATGTTTCTATTTTTTTAGGCAGGGAATACTGAGACCAGTACATATAGTAAAAGGGGTTTTCTTATGAAATACGTCATAATCGGCGGGGATGCTGCCGGGATGAGTGCGGCGATGCAGATTGTAAGGAACACAGAAAAAGCGGACATCACTACCCTCGAATCAGGAAATATCTATTCGTACGCCCAATGCGGGCTGCCCTATATCATCGGCGGGGAAGTGGAAAGCACGGATAAGCTTATCGCACGGGAAGTAAGCACGTTTCGGGAGAAATACGGCATTGATGCGAGAGTCTTTTATCATGTGGAAGCCGTAGATATCGAAAAAAAGCTGGTTACCGGGCGAAACCTGGAATCCGGGCAGTCGTTTGAGATACCGTATGATAAACTGCTGGTGGCAACCGGCGGGTCTCCTGTGATTCCAGCCTGGCCGGGACGTGAGTTAAAAGGAGTTCACGCTTTAAAAACGATCCCGGACATTGAAGGGATTGTGGATGATCTTGCGGGAGTGCGGGATGTTACGATTATCGGCGGAGGTTACATCGGACTCGAGGTGGCAGAAAACATCAAGGAAACAGGACGGAAGGTTCGGCTGATTGAACGCAATGACCGGGCGGCCAAAATGTTCGACGAAGACATGTCCCCGCTGGTTCATGAGGAAGCAGAAGAGCACGGAGTCGAGTTGTGCCTGGAAGAATCAGTAACAGTAATAGAAGGAGAAGAAAGAGTTGAGGCTGTACAAACTGAAACCAACCGCTACAGGACAGAACTGGTTATTGTGGCCACAGGAATCAGACCCAACACTGGCTTTTTACAGCATACCGGGATCAATCGGCTGAACAATGGAGCGATTAAAGTCAATGCTTACATGGAAACCAATATTGAACATGTCTATGCTGCCGGGGACTGTGCGGTCCAGTATCACCGAATGAAAGAGAAAGATGATTACGTTCCGCTCGGCACGCATGCCAATAAACAGGGGCGGGTGGCCGGTCAGAATATGGCGGGGCGTCCCAAAACGTTTCAAGGGATCGTCGGCACCTCGATTTTACGCTTTTTCCGGCTCACTCTTGCCAAAACCGGGCTGAATGAAGCAGAAGCCGAAGCGATGAAGTTTCCATATGATACTGTAGTCCACAAAGGCACCGATATCGCTGGTTATTTCGAAAGCAAAAAGCCGCTTCACATGAAAATCCTTTACCGGACCGATACGGATGAAGTTATCGGCGGCCAGGTGATTGGAGAATCAGGCGCGGCCAAACGAATCGATGTGCTTGCCACCGCTTTATTCCACCGCATGACCTTAAATGAATTTGAAGATCTCGATTTGTCCTACGCCCCTCCTTATAACGGCGTATGGGATCCACTGCAGCAGACGGTACGACGTGCCAAATAACCGCTTCATCAATGCGGCAGCCTCCTTAAGAAAAACGCTCCTCCTTGTCTTAAACACTACAAGGGGAGCATATATCTACTTGCTTTGATAATGAAATTCAAGTGCAGTCTGGACACACTTTTTGTTTGTAATGGGCTGAGATCTGTCAGTACAGGTCAAACCATCCGACCGATCTGACGGGGAGCCTACAGGGAAACCTGGAGGACAGTACAGCGGAATGATTTTGTTCTAATAGGTTCCATGGGAGGTTGGAGACCAGTAGTCTTCCCTTTTTTCGTCTCGTGGCTGCCAAAAGCCTTTGGAGGCCGGCCCTTCTTCTTTTCTCTCTATTGATGGGTTCAAAAGCTAAGCTGGAGGACACTAAGAGATTCATTTTATTGGCTCGTGTCCTCCATAATTCACGGCAGATCTCCTGGACGCCTATGATCATTTTTAAAAAAGCTTTTAGAGTTTCCTTGCCTTTAGGACACTCTCTCTTCGTTATCCGTTTAACACGTTGACATGCACCTGATAGCGCGGCAGCTCCTGTTTATACTTCTGCTTCAGCTCCTGCTGCTTTTCCTTCTTTTCCTGTTTGCTCCAGGATTGATCTGAATTGGTGTACACATAGGCATGACGGCCTCCAAACGTAACATACATCGGAGAGAAACCAAGGTTTTCCGCAATGGCTCTTACCCTGGCTTTGTCATTGCCCTGATTCTGTTTCTTGGTTGTCATGGATACATCTCCCGGTCCCTGATTATAATCGGAGGGAGTAACTCCCTTTTCCTCCGACTGTATCTGAGCAGGTCCCGGCCCTCTCAACTGCTCGGCAGCTGTCCCCCCTGCTTCCGGAGAATAATCCTGCTTGCAGGCGGAGGTAACACATATCGCGATTCCTGTCATGATGAGGAATAAACTCTTCATGGATACCCTCCCTTTCTATTAAAGGTTTTGTACTCTTAGGGTTTCCATGTTGACTGGATTCATTCCGGCGCCGAAGCACTGATTATTTCCATTCCCATTCATCCATGACCACCTGCTGGCGCGCACTTAATCCATCCCCCATTTCCACGGGATAGCTTTGTTCCCATTCGACAATCGTGTCATCGTGCTGCAGCAGAATGACGGTACTTCTCTCCCCTGTTTCTCCTTCGAATGTGGCTGCATAATCACCGTACTCCAGGTCGTTTGACTGCTGATTGGCAAGCTCCCATTCTTGTTGGGCATAACGGGTTAGAATTTCCTCTGCCTTTGTTTCAAGGGCGCTGCCATCCGTGTGTTCGGTTATCGTCCACACCGGTTCCTCCGTCGGCTCCTGATCTGCTGAAAACGCAGCATATACAGCCAATTTCCCTTCTTCCGTAACGTTTGTTTCAAAAAATTCAGGAATGTAGGTGGTGAATGAAAAACCGGGTTCCTCCAAAAGTTGAAATGTTCCTGTATCATTGGTTCCTTCAATCAGGTACGTTATTTCTTTTTCCGGCTCCCTGTTTGAATTAGCAGGCTCATTTTCGGGCTCTCCAGGAGGCTGCTCTGCCACGTCCTCTTCCTGCTCAGATTCTGGATCAGGGACATCGGTCTTTTCTTCCGGTTCCCGGTCATCGGACGCTACCTCTCCTGCGCCTCGATCATCGGGCGGGAGGGTGGTTTGAGACATTACTAATAAACCAGCGATGGACGCCGCTGCCACCACTCCGGCAATCGCACCCATCCAGGGAGCACGGCGTTTTCTGGTGCGCCTGGCAGACTGCACATGATCCCAGATTTGTTCCGGATTTGTTTCATCAGGCATGTGGTCATATTCTTCTTTTAACTGTTTCATCTGATCTTCCCAGGACTGTCTCATGCCTCAACACCTACTTTCTCCCATTCTTTTTTCAGCTGTCTGCGTGCCCTCATGACTCGTGTTTTCACAGCAGACTCCGATTTCCCGATCACGTCCCCAATTTCCTTAAATGACTGGTCATGAAAATAATGAAGAATGAGCGGAATCCGGTATTTTTCTTCCAGTCGAAGCAGCATATCGTGTAATTCCCAGGAGGCCTCCCTGGAACCAAGCTCAGCATAAGGTTTCGCTGGTTGTTTTCCCTTCATAACCTCCACGTTGCGGCGCTGTCGTTTCTCTCTGCGCATGTGATCGCGGGCCGCATTCAGGGTTATGGAATACAGCCAGGTCGTAAGTGTTTTCCCCGTAAATGAGGAGAGCGACCGGTATACTTTTAAAAAGACATCCTGTGTGATATCTTCTACATCCGTGCGGTGCACTCCGATTTGAAATGCGAATTTCTGCACCGTGCGGTAATGCTTTTCAATTAAATCCTGAAACGCCTCGTCATTTCCGGAGCGTGCCTGTTCCACCAATTCATGATCCGTCATCACAGTCCCTCCGTTTTTCATGTTCTCCTTGTGAGACGTGGAGATTCAGCAAAACGTAACAAAAATATTTCATTCTGCCATTTTCCCACAGATATTATATTTAACAGGACGCCGTTTTCTTCAGTGAATTCCCGCACTGCACTTGCTAAGAATGACAATTTCCCTTAACAGCTGTCGTGGTGACGATTAACTTGGGGTTAACCATCCCTATTGAGAATCCTGTGACTAAAAGGGATGCCAACGCACGTTCTAAGCGTTACTTTTTCCAACTATTTTCGAAAATGGGATTGTCACAGACAGACGGTTCGCCAAATATCTTTCAAATTGATTTATTGATCATTTTTTCCGGGCGCTTAGATTTTCCCGTCCTCCCTCCTTTTAAAGGACAGCCATTAGCGCCCTTCCCTGTCCCTCCTATCAAAAAAACTTCCGCTGTATGCCGCAGCGGAAGTTTTGGTTATCCCGATTTTTGTTTTTTGACAACAGAGCGCCCGGGTTCTGGTTTGCCGGGGACTTCGTGACAGTGGCGGCAGCGGGGCTCATAGGCTTCGTCCGCTCCGACGAGTATGATTTCATCCTCAAAATGAGCGGGACGCCCTTCTATCAGACGCTGCGTCCGGGAAGCCGGCGAGCCGCAGCACGGACAGACCGCCTGCAATTTTGTTACTTCTTCGGCTACAGCCATCAGTTCCTGCACCTGGGTAAATGGTTCTCCCCGGAAATCCTGGTCCAGCCCCGCGAGTACGACACGAATACCGTCATCTGCCAGCTGCTGAGCCACCGCCACAATCTCCTTGTCAAAAAACTGGGCTTCATCTACTGCCACCATCTGCACCCCGTCTTCCAGCATGGGAGCAATATCTCCCGAATGAGCCACGGCCTTCGCCCAGATTTTCGTTCCATTATGTGAAACAACTTCTTCTTCACTGTATCGGTCATCCAGCGCCGGTTTAAATACTACCACGTTTAAATTTCCATAAGCCGCCCGGCGGATCCGGCGGATGAGTTCCTCTGATTTGCCGGAAAACATGCTGCCGCAGATGACTTCCATCCAGCCCTCTTTTCTAACCATATACATATTCGTTCCCCTTACTACATCCCGTTATGTGTCTTTTTATTATTTTCTCCGAATTCCATTATGTAATCAATAGGTCCTTTTTTCTATGTATTTCTGCTGCGCGCCGCTGCTTGTTTCTCCTTCTCTCCTTAAGCCCGGCATGAAAAATATCACGCTGTCTTCTTTTAATTAATGCATGGCCGAAGAAGACGTATCAGGCCGCAGGCCGCTTTCACGCTGGCTTCATTTCATAAAAAAACAGGCAAGAGAGGTGGTCCCCTGCCTGTTCGAACCTATTAATCGAGGTTGTATTTCTTCTTGAAACGGTCGATGCGTCCGCCCGCATCTGCCATCTTCTGTTTTCCAGTGTAAAACGGATGGGAGTCGGAGCTGATCTCTACTTTCAGCAGCGGATACGTATTACCGTCTTCCCACTCAATCGTTTCATCGGAGGATTTGGTAGAACCACTCAAAAATTTGAAGCCTGTACTTGTATCCAGGAATACGACTTTCTGGAAATCCGGATGGATATCTTGTTTCATTTGTTTTCACTCCTTTTGCTCTGATGGTGCAAAGCAGCCGGAATGATCGTATCTATCCGGCTCTCTGTCGGCATACACTCTATCCATTCGTCAGAGTTTGATGTCACACATAACGAGATTATAACAAGCGCACTGGTTTTTTTCAACCACTTCTTTCACTTTCCATCAGGCGCGCCGGTTTGCTGTTCTTCCTTTCTGCTTATCTTTTTCCAGTTCTTCAAAAAATTCATCGTTGGTTTTCGTCTGCTTGACTTTGCGGATAAAGTGATCGATAAAGTCCGGGGAATCATTCATCGTTTTACGCATCGCCCATAGGTTTTCGAGATGTTCCTTGGAGAGCAGAAGTTCTTCTTTTCTCGTACTGGAACGGCGGATGTCGATGGCCGGGAAAATGCGGCGTTCCGCAAGGCGGCGGTCCAGATGAAGTTCCATATTGCCGGTACCTTTAAACTCTTCATAGATAACATCATCCATGCGGGACCCGGTTTCCACCAATGCGGTGGCTAAAATGGTCAGGCTTCCGCCTTCCTCAATGTTCCGCGCTGCCCCAAAAAAGCGTTTTGGGCGATGCAGGGCAGCTGGGTCTATCCCGCCGGAGAGGGTTCGGCCGCTTGGCGGAATGACTAGGTTATAAGCCCGTGCCAGGCGTGTAATACTGTCCATTAAAATAACCACATCTTTCTTGTGCTCGACAAGCCTCATAGCCCGCTCCAATACAAGCTCCGAAACTTTTATGTGATTCTCCGGCACTTCATCAAAGGTGGAACTGGCAATATCCCCATCTACCGATCGTTCAATATCAGTTACTTCTTCCGGGCGTTCATCGATAAGAAGCACAATTAATTCCGTATCAGGATGATTCTCCGTGATACTGTTTGCGACTTCTTTCAGCAAAGAGGTCTTCCCTGCCTTAGGCTGGGCGACAATAAGGCCGCGCTGGCCAAACCCGACAGGAGTGACCATATCCATAATGCGAGTGCCGGCTCGTCCCGGTTTATTTTCCAAATTCATTCTGTGTTCCGGATAAAGTGGTGTAAGGGCAGGAAAATGAGGGCGTTCTTTGGAAGAATCCGGGTCATCCCCGTTGACTGCTTCCACCATCAACAGTCCGTGATAGCGTTCAGAATCCTTGGGAGGACGGACTTTACCAGATACCTTATCTCCATTTCTTAAATCAAACCGCCGGATCTGAGAGGCCGATATATAAATATCCTCCGAGCTGGGGAGGTAATTGATAGGCCGGAGAAATCCATATCCTTCGGTCTGAATAATTTCCAGAATTCCTTCCATAAACATATATCCGTCTTTTTCTGCCTGGCCTTTTAAAATAGCAAAGATCAACTCTCGTTTTGTTAATTTGCTATAATAGGAAACTTTATACTCTTTGGCCAGAGCATATAATTCCTTCAGCGTTTTATTTTCTAATTCCGCTAAGTTAACACTCAATCAACGTCACCACTTTTCTGCAATGTGAAATCAATATTCATCTATGTTTCTTTCCTTCCTGTGAATCGATAATAGATAGGAGTTTTCATCTTTATATGGATAACCTTTTGCTCTTTGGGGTGGGGGCAGCGGCCCGCGCCATAAAAAGACCCGGATCCAAAATATTCATGAGAGGGGGGTTGACTTTATCATTCTATATTTCCCGTCTATCACATATTGTAAACACGTTTTTCCTGGAATAGCAACAATGAATTCTGGGAAATAACAAAGAATCGTGTCTATTCTTACAGAGAAAAAACTGCTTTCCCGGGATGAAAAGCAGTTTTTCCGCTGAACTCCGTTGGTTACTTGATCACAAATTCCGGCTTTTTCTTTACATTATGGGTGCCGTCTACAAATCTCACGGTCCCCGACTGAGCCCTCATTACAAGGGACTGAGTCGTCGCATTGGCCCCTTTGTAGTGGACACCCTGCAGCAGGCCGCCGTCCGTAACCCCGGTGGCTGCAAAGATTGCATCGTCTCCTCCCACCATATCTTCCATATACAGCACCCGTGAAACATCAGCAATTCCCATCTGTTCACAGCGGATCCGTTCTGGTTCGTCTTTGGGGAGCAGTTTGCCCTGTTGTTCGCCTCCCAGACATTTCAATCCAACGGCTGAGAGAACGCCTTCCGGTGCCCCGCCGGAACCAAGCAGAATATCAATGCCGGTTTCATCAAATGCTGTATTAATAGCCGCGGCCACATCGCCTGCCTGAATAAACTTGATCCTGGCACCTGCATCCCGTACCTCTTGAACCAAGCTGGCATGACGCTCACGATTTAACATCGTAACAACGACATCCTCCACATCTTTGCCTTTCGCTTTGGCTACCGCCTGCAGATTATCAAGTACCGGGGCATCTATATCAATTTTACCGACAGCTTCCGCCCCAACCGCGATCTTTTCCATATACATGTCCGGTGCGTTCAGGAGACATCCCTGATCAGCAACGGCAATGACAGTAAGGGCGTTTTCCATGCCGGTGGCTACGATATCGGTACCTTCCACCGGATCCACCGCTACATCTACTCTCGGGCCGAAGCCGGTCCCTAATTTTTCACCAATATAAAGCATCGGTGCTTCATCTTTTTCTCCTTCTCCGATCACGACCGTCCCTTTCATGGGGATGGTGTCAAAAACATCTCTCATCGCACTTGTGGCAGCATCATCGGCTTCTTCTTTTTTTCCACGTCCCATCCAGCGTGCTGAGGATAAAGCCGCTGCTTCTGTAACACGTACCAGTTCCATTGATAAACTTCTTTCCAACAGTTTCCCCTCCCAAAATTACGAACTTTTTACTTGGTCTATTTCTTCTGTCGTAAGCTCTTCTCTCCATACCCTGGCGCCCAGCGCCAATAATTTATCCTCCAGGTCTTCATAACCCCGGTCAATATGCTCCAACCCTGTAATTTCCGTCACACCTTCTGCCATCAATGCTGCTACAACCAGGGCAGCACCAGCTCGAAGATCACTTGCTTTTACCTTAGCCCCTTGAAGGGAGGCCTTTCCATGAATTAAGGCAGATCGGCCTTCCACCTTAATCTCTGCCCCCATCCGGCGCAGTTCATCTACATGCTTAAACCTTGCCGTGTAGATCGTATCCGTTACTACACTTGTCCCCTGCGCTCTTGTTAACAAGGCGGTAACCGGCTGCTGCAGATCCGTGGCAAAACCCGGATAAACCAGGGTTTTTATATCAACGCTAGCCAGCTCGGGAGACGTGCCGATTCTCATCTGTTCATCTTTTGTTTCAATGTTAACTCCCATTTCCCGAAGCTTTGCCATAAGAGATTCCAAGTGGTCGGGAATGATATTGTTGATTAGTACTTCTTTTCCCATAGCAGCTGCTGCAATCATGTAGGTGCCGGCTTCAATTCTGTCCGGGATGATAGAATGAGCACACCCATTTAATTCTTTAACCCCGTCTATCCGTATAACATTTGTTCCGACCCCTTTTATTTTCGCGCCCATGCTTGTCAACAGGGTAGCTACGTCAATAATCTCGGGTTCTTTTGCTGCATTTTCGATGGTGGTCCGTCCTTCTGCTTTCACCGCTGCCAGCATAATATTGATCGTTGCTCCAACACTGACAACATCAAGGTAAATACGGGCTCCGGTCAGCTTCTCCGCACGCAGGTAAATGGCCCCATGCTCATTTGTCACTTTCGCTCCTAATGCTTCAAACCCCTTGATATGCTGGTCAATCGGACGGGGTCCTAAGTTACATCCCCCGGGGAGGCCGATGGCGGCCCGTTTAAACTTACCCAGCATCGCCCCCATCATATAGTAGGAAGCACGAAGCGTTTTTACTCTACCGTTTGGAAGCGGCATTGGAATGATACTGCGGGGGTCAATACTCATAAGGGTCCCGTCATATGTTACAGAACCCCCAATGTCCTCCAATAAGGAAGCCAGTGTTTCTACATCAGAGATCTTAGGAAGGTTTTCTATCGAGACGTTTGAATCCGCCAGGATAGCTGCGGGGATCAACGCTACTGCGCTGTTTTTAGCGCCGCTGATATGTATGCTTCCATATAAAGGATGTCCTCCTTCAACCATCAACTTTTCCATGAGCGTTCACTTCCTCATCCTTTGTCTTGTGATGTCATTATCCGATCGTAAGAGGGATATTCTTTAGTATAGACAATATCAGAAGCAGATAGACCCTCCAGAGGGTCTATCCCTCGCGTTTTATTCGGTGAAAAATCAGCGGTTCTCCCAATCGCTTAAAAATTTCTCAATTCCCTGATCTGTCAATGGATGTTTGACGAGCTGCTGAATCACATTTAAAGGAAGAGTGGCAATATGAGCTCCTCTTTTCGCTGATTCCGATACATGCAGGGGATGGCGGATTGAGGCGGCAATAATTTCCGCTGCAATATCGTGTTCGTTGAAAATGCCGGAAATTTCGCTGATCAGCTCGAGACCGTTATGCCCTATGTCGTCCAGCCGGCCCAAAAAAGGAGATACATACGAAGCTCCCGCTCTTGCAGCCAGCAGGGCCTGAACTGCAGAAAATACAAGGGTTACGTTTGTTTTAATATTCTCTTCGGAGAACACCTTAACCGCTTTCAAACCTTCTTCAGTCATAGGGACTTTTACAGTTATATTGGGGGCAACCTGAGCCAGTTCCCGCCCTTCTGCAAGCATGCCGTCTGCCTGGGTGGAAATAACTTCTGCGCTCACGGAACCTTTCACCAGACTTGTGATCTCTTTCAGCCTTTCCTGAAAATCAGCGCCTTCTTTCGCTACCAGACTGGGATTGGTGGTGACTCCAGATAAAATTCCCAGATCATGGGCTTCCTTGATCTGTTCCATGTTTGCTGAATCAATGAAAAACTTCATAGGTGGCCCTCCCTTTTTTTCGTAAAGTTAGCTTCCCGTTATTTCCCGCTCACAGAAGTGCGGGCATGGACAATCGGCACCGGGATAAAGGAAAGAGTTAACAGGTCCACTCCTGTCGAATGGCACTATTAACTCTTCCTTTTTCACTTCTTACAGCGGCTGTTACACACGATTGGAAGAACCGAATTCACGCATTTTCGCCTGAACGGTTTCTTTTACTGCATCCCGGGCAGGACCCATGTATTTGCGCGGGTCATAAAGTTCCGGCTTTTGCTCCAGTGTCTTGCGAACAGCTGCGGCCGAGGAAATTTGGCTTTCCGTATTCACATTGATTTTAGCATGGCCAAAGCCGATTGCTTTCTGCACATCACCGGCAGGAATACCTGTACCTCCATGCAGTACAAGCGGAACACCTGCAAAGCTGTCAATTTCTTTCATACGGTCGAATCCAAGATTGGGTTCGCCTTTATAAGGGCCATGAACCGAACCAAGGGCAGGAGCAAAGCAGTCTACTCCAGTCTGTTCGACCAGCTGCTTACATTCGGACGGAATCGCATACGTTTCTTCTGCATTTTCCACCACAACGTCGTCTTCCTGACCGCCGATTCGTCCAAGTTCTGCTTCGACAGACACTCCGACGGAATGAGCGACTTCCACCACACGCTTTGTTAACGCAATATTTTCTTCCAGCGGATAATGGGAACCATCAATCATAACAGAGGTGAAACCGGCACGGATCGCTTCCACACACTTCTCAAAACTAGAGCCGTGATCCAGATGAATGGCAGCAGGTATCGTTATATTGTAGGCTTCCATAAACGTTTCTACCATATCCACTACTGGTTTAAAACCACCCATATAGCGGGCAGCTCCCTCTGATACTCCGCAGATCAGCGGAGATTTTTCTTCTTCGGCCGCCTGCAGAATCGCTTGGATAAACTCCATATTATTCAAATTATACTGGCCTATCGCATAGTGGTTTGCTTTTGCCTCGTCCAGCATCTCTTTCATCGATACCAGCGGCATGACAAAGCCCTCCTTCCGTTGACATTGGGACTAAATGGAGGTAGATCTCCCAGCAGCGTACCTCGTAGTACGACGCGATATTCTGTTCCATGCGGAACCTCTCCGGCAATGTTATATGTAACAAGGCACAAAACAACGATCTCCCATTAGTTCCTTGCTTCATTATAGCATATAATAACAGATTTTCATCCGCCCCCCGGGTAAAAGTTATGGCACTGCCGCCACGTTATCGCTTTCATTCTTTTTTCTGCAGGGTTCGTGCTGAAAGGAAGAAATTTTCCAGTTTTTTTAGGTGAGATACTTATGAATTTCTTCTCTGACTTGATCAATATCAAAAGGTTTGGAAATATACGAAGCAGCCCCGAGGTTTTCCGCTTCTTTCATCATGCTCAGCTCTCCGTATGCCGTCATTAGGATAACCATTGTATCCGGGGCAAGTTGGCGTTCGGAACGCTGCTGTAAGATTTCCACACCATCCATCCCCGGGATTTTCATATCAAGCAGCAAGAGATCCGGATCCTCTTCCTCCAATAAATCCAGAGCCTGCACTCCATTAGAGGCCTGTAAAATTTCATGCCCGTCTTTTTGCAGGATCTCCTGTAATAACACCCTTATTCCATACTGGTCATCTACTATCAATATCTTTTTCATCTGAACCTTCCCCCTTTTTCTCTAGAAACCGTCTTTTTCTGTATGCCGCTCATTTTCTCATGTCTATACTGGTTCCATATTTAGCATCTTTTTTCCTTCTCCGCCCCTGTATTTTTCATTTTTTACAGCAGGAACAATCTCGTTTACCATATACCTAAAAGATTCCAGAAAGGCGGGAAACCGTGTGAAAATATTCGCTACTCAACTGCAGGGGGCTTTTCAAAACATTTTAGCAGAGGAAGAGGCCGTAGAAAACGGCGCCAGGCTTTTGGCACAAGGACCTGGAGGGGCAGGAAGGCTGTTGATTTACAGCACTTCTTCCTTAGAAGGAATTGCTTCCATATTGGCCTCTCATCCTGACGCTCCGGAAAACACGTGGTATTTCACGCCCTATTCGGAAGAACCACCTGCCGCGGCAGACCGGGTGCTCTTATTGGCCGGTCCCGGGGAAAAAAGACAATTAACAGCCGTTCTCGAACCTCTCATGCATCAGGAAGTGCCGGTTGTCATCGTGGCTCCTTTTCCGGAAGAAGACCTCAGCATCACTCTTGAACCTACCGATGTCTGGCTGCAGACTCATGTTAAGGGGGGCATTGTTCCTGATGAAAATGGGGAGCGGACCGGGGATCCTTCCGCTCTGTGCACCCTTTTTGCCGGACAACTCCTTTTCCTAAATATGAAAGAAATGCTTGATGAGTTGGGGTGACATAGACAGAACTACAAGCGGAACCTTTTTCGTGGCGTCCCGATAAGGATACCGGAGGACGATTTCGTGCTGATGGGAGATAGAGAAAGGCAGCTCCAGGGCGGAGTC
Organism: Salibacterium aidingense DSM 18341; assembly: GCF_000429685.1. Lineage (GTDB taxonomy): Bacteria > Bacillota > Bacilli > Bacillales > Marinococcaceae > Salibacterium > Salibacterium aidingense. The sequence continues at coordinate 244 of NZ_AUCI01000014.1, read as the reverse complement.
TCTTGCGGACATTTATTCCTTTAAATGGCGGAATAACTGGCCTGTGACAGCGTTTTCGGACATTTGTTCCGCTATCCGGGCTGTGGAGCGCTTCTTTTACGCTGAAAAGGGGAAATAACGGCACAAATGTCCGCTTCCCCCTTCAAAAGGGATGACGTAAAATATTTTGTGTAAGACTTGAAAGCATAAAAAAAGGTAGGGTACCCTTTGAAATAACACGAAAATTCATCAAAAGGAGGAACCC
>NZ_AUCI01000013.1 GCF_000429685.1 Salibacterium aidingense DSM 18341 | reverse complement strand
TAGCATATTATTTATTTTAAATGCTTGTATACCAGTTATGGCATGTAACTCCCATTGAAGTTTGGAGGTTGTATCAAAAGTAGATCGAGATCGTATAGGAAGCTCTTGATTGAAGTGCAAATCTACCATATTTAATTTGTTATTGATATCTAGAGGGATATCGAATAAATCGTGAAATGGTCTATTCATTGCTTTAACTTCCAAGTTGTAATTTACAACTATCCCGGGGAAAGGAATGGTATTCAGGATTTTACGAGCTTGATCTACTGCAAGATTATGTATCTGTTCTTCTAAGTGATTTTGAACAGGTAGATAACCTGCAGTTATCAGAAGATCATTACGCTCAACATGAGTACATTCAAGATAGTCAGCAATATTTATTAGGGTTTGCCAATTAGGCATTCTTAAGGAACGTCCGACCAGTAAATTTTTATATGTTGTACAAGCTACATCGTTAAGTTCTTGTTGAGTAAACCGTTTTAATGGATGAGTTTGTGGATTAGAATATTCTTGTTGACGTTTTATCCGAATCTTTTCGATTTCAACTAATAATTGCTTTAATTTGTAAGGTTGATCATTACATTTTTCTTGCATGGAACCCTCTTTCTGACCTTTATATTAAGTGTAGTTATACACTTGGTTAAAATAATATCAAATAGTACATTAGGAAACATCACTTTAGTTATTATCATAGCTTAAATAAAGCAAAGGGGGAATATATATGATTCGTGCAGTTGTAACAGATAAAATGGCTTTAGGACACTTAACAATACAGGAGGTGGTGGCACCTCAACCAAAACCATGGGAAGTACTTGTTAAAGTTAAAGCATTTTCTCTTAATCGAGGAGAAGGAATGCGAAGAATCAGAAAGAACAACATAGACCGGGATGGGATTTTTCCGGTGTTGTTATCGATCAAGCAAAAAATGGAGAAGGTCCGCCAAAAGGAAGTCGAGTTGTTGGACTTTTTCCCATCAGGGGCATGGGCGGAGAAAGTGGCAGTCTCCGCAAAATTCATAGCCGAAATTCCTGATAGAGTGTCGTATGCTCAAGCTGCAACATTGCCAGTAGCAGGCTTGACTGCGCTTTATACACTAAGAAAGGCTGGAATGCTTCTAGGTAAACGAATACTTATAACCGGTTCGACTGGAGGGGTTGGAGTTTTTGCTCATCAACTTGCATCCCTCAGTGGAGCTTTCAATGTTGGTATAGCACGAACTGAAGAAAAAGCTAACACGGTAATAGAGACGGGAGCTAATGAGGTAATCGTTGGTGAATCAATTACGGAATCAGTGGAAAAATATGGTCCATATCATCTCATTATCGATTCTTTAGGTGGTGATACATTGCCAACTTTGCTAACTCAACTGATAGCCGGAGGTGTAATTGTCTCTGTAGGTTATACTACATCACCAATCGCTACTTTTGATCTTTCTAAGCTTGCATATGTAGGTGGAGTAAACTTGTATGGGTTTTTTCTGGGAGAAGAGATCTATCGTTTTCCCCCAAACGAAAATTTGGAGGTTTTAGGAGACTTGGTTGCTAATGGTCAGTTGGAACCTCATATAGCAGTAGAAGCCCCATGGGAGAAAATTGAAACGATTGCTCAAAAATTGATAGACCGGCAGTTTTCAGGAAAGGCTGTACTTTTGATCAATGGATGATAACACCCCTTATACTAGACTTAAGAAAGATTCGACACCTTGAGCGCGAATTATAATTTTAATTGTCTTGGTAAGGTATTGACCATGGGTAATCCTTGTGGAGTGGTTCTCTACGAGGTTTTTTCTTTATGTATAAAGAGGATTAAGTAAGGATCAGCTATAATGTATAATATACAATTTCATAATGAAAGGATAATGGTTATGATTTATATCGCTCTTCTTCGAGGAATCAATGTGGGTGGAAAAAATAAAATAGACATGGCATTACTTAAACAAACGTTTGAAAAAGCCGAGATGCACGATGTAGTGACGTACATTAATACAGGCAATATTATTTTTTCAATCAACCATCAATCAAAAGCTGAATTATCACGAATTTTGGAAGAAGCGATATATAATGATTTCGGATTACAAATTAAAGTAGTAGTTCGCAGTATTGAGGATATTACACGAATTTGTAACGCTATTCCTGATACTTGGAAGAATGACAAAGACATGAAAAGCGATGTCATGTTTCTATGGGAAGAAATAGACGAGGAGTCTGTTCTGGAGAAGTTAGTCATTAAACCAAATATTGATACGGTGAAATATGTTCCAGGTGCGATCCTATGGTCCGTCGCCAAGAAAAATGTAACCAAAAGCGGGATGGCAAAGATCGTAGGAACTAAGATATATAAACAAATGACGGTAAGAAATGTAAACACAACTCGTAAGATATATGAACTAATGCAAGCTCGAATCAGTTAATTCGTCTTTATGAAGTCGAAACCATACGTATCTCAATCAAGGAGTGGAAGGAAATGAAGGTAATTAACGTGTCGCCTCACGTATATAAAATCGAAGCTTGGTTTTTATTGAAAATGAGCGCATGGATCGTGAAAGCTGATGAAGGAATTTACATTGTAGACACAGGAATGCCTTTTACATTTGATAAAACAGTTCTTTCCTTAACGTAACGATATGGTACTATGAATAGAGAAAAAGGAATGAAAAATCTTGGAAAAGGAATGGATGAAGGCATGGCCAGTTTTACAATCGATCAAGAAATAAATGAGGAGTCGCTTCCCTTGTTTACTCTCACCATCAATGATTCCCATATCACAACGGTGTACAGTGATACAGATATGCAAACAGAGCTGGTCGAGGCCCTTGGCAGAAATAAGGATATTCCCATTTATGATCAGCAGGATGGTTTGTACACTCGTTTAACGGTGGAAGACAATCTTCGTTTTTTTAATAAATGGTTCAAAAGCAAGGCACCGCTTCCTGAGATTCTTGTACGCTTTGAACTGCAAAGCTGTGCAAAAAAACCTTTGCATACGTGCTCGGATTCAGAATTCCGGCGCGTGCATTTTGCCAAGTATTATATGAGCGGCGATCAATGCGTGGTGTTTCGAGAGCCTATTCACGGGGTGGACGATAAAACAAAGCAAACCTTTATTTCGATGCTTCAGAAAATGAAGGAGGATCAAATCCCTGTGCTCGTTTTGGTTTCTAACATGGAACACGCGCTTTTATTGGGAGACATTTCTTTTAAGCTTCAGAAAAACGGAATAAAGCAGGTGGAGATTGAAGAAGGGGGGACAACTATTGAAACGGAGAAGAACAACGAACCCATGACGGCCAATTTATTTAAGATACCGGCTAAGGTCGATGACAAGATGATTTTGTTTGATCCACCGGAGATCGACTACATTGAGAGCCAGGATGGCAAGGCAATAATTGTAATCAATGAGGAATCGTATGCCATGGATTCCACACTTGCCGAAGTGGAGAAGAAACTGGAGGTGTATGGGTTTTATCGTTGTCACCGTTCTTATATTGTAAACCTGCAGAAGGTAAGAGAGATTATTACATGGTCGAAAAATACATATTCCCTCCGGATCGATAATAAAATTCAATCCACGATCCCTCTTTCCCGAACGAAAATTCAGGACATCCAGGAGAAATTCAACCTCAAATAAGTACAGTTCACGGAAACTCTTTGAGCAGGCCCCTGCCACCCAACAACCCCAAGCTCAATTTGAAGCAAGTGTCTTGCGGCGCTTGCTATTTTCTCGGTACAATTCATCCTCGATTTGGTACATTCCGCTGGAAAAAGACTGTGCGGGCTGCATCTGCAAGCTATGATGAAAGCAGTTGACCAAAGGAGGTTTTTCAGTTGAAAAGCGCTATGGAGGTAAAAGAATTGCAGAAAGTGTTTGGCAAAAACATAGCCATTAAACATGTTGATTTCAATGTGAAGCAAGGGGAGATTTTTGGTTTGCTTGGTCCGAGTGGGTCAGGGAAAACGACGATGGTGAAAATTTTAACAGGTGAGCTCTCCAAAACAGCCGGGGATGTAAACGTGCTCGGCATGGATTCATCAAAGTTTAAAACGTCCGATTTCAAATCAAAGGTTGGGATATTATCAGATAACAGTACACTCTATAAGCGGCTGTCTGTTTATGACAACTTAAAATTATTTTGTAAATTGTACAAAGCGCCATTACATCACATCGATGATATCCTGCACGATGTTCACTTGTATGAGGAGCGATTCAAAACAGCCTCAGATCTGTCTAAAGGGATGGCACAGCGTGTGTTACTTGCGAAGGCTCTCATTCATAAGCCTGACCTTGTATTTTTAGATGAACCGACTTCAGCACTTGATCCTGGAACGATGATCCACATTCACCGCGCACTGCAGAAGTTGAATGAAGTCGGCACCACGATATTTTTAACCACTCATAATATGGAGGAAGCCACAGAATTATGCGACCGTGTCGCGTTTCTTCACAAAGGAGAACTCCAGGAACTGGACAGCCCGGCCGCCCTGCGCTATAAATACTCCGATCATACATTTCATGTAGAAACCGTGGCAGGAGAACGAATGGTCATTAAAAATGAACCAGAAACAGCCGACCAGGTAAGGCAACTGATCGCAAACAGGCAGGTGAAAGCAATGCACACGGATAACCCCACACTTGGTCAGATCTTTCTAAAAGTAACAGGAAAGGAGCTTGTATAATGAATATTCAACGTATCCATGCCATTTTTGAAAAAGACATCAAAGATTTCATGAAAAACATGATGCTTTTGGTGTTGCCCGCCCTTCCTCTTGTGATAGCGTTATTATACGCACTGACCAGTGAAGGAGAAGCGGAACTACCACTGCCTTTGCTCTACTTGATTGTCGGAATGGCTTTTTCAGGGATTACATCAGCCATGATCATGACGATGATGGCAGAAGAAAATGAAAAGAATACACTGCGCGGCCTGATTCAATCACCAGCTTCGTTTGTAGATATCATTGTCGGAAAAAGTCTGGTTACAGGGATTATTACCTTGATTTCACTTGTCGCGTCCCTCATGATCGTCGGTATCGAACCATTTCTAGAATTCAGGGTAATCCTTGGTCTCATCCTGCTGTTCTTGTTCTTTCTCCTGCTGGGGATTGGTATAGGGTTGTTTTCAAAAACAGTTTCTGCAACGTCTGCCTACCTAATGCCGGTTATGTTATTATTTGGCTTCACATCGATGGTGGGTACATTTGGATTTGCGGAAGACAGCATGGCCATAACCATTACAGATACATTTCCAATTATGCAGGCTATTAAAATTCACGATAGCAGCTCCTGGATGCCGATGGTGGTTATAGCCATTTGGATAATTGCTGCTGCCATCTTTACGTATGTCTGCTTTCGAAACACGATGACAGATGACTAATCGGACTGTTTTACACTACTAAGGACACTAACCGTACACAGGATGAAAACCATGCCGAAAATTTGAATGAAGGTTAAATTGTCTCCCATGAGCAGGACACCAAACAAAGAAGCTGTCACAGGCTCTACCATGGCAACCATCGACGCAGTAGAAGGGGGCGTAAACCCGATATCAATCACATAAAAAATAAATGACATCCCAGCTCCTAAGACTCCGACGAGAAGAAACCAACCTATATCACCTGACATTATCACCTCTGCCGCCTCTCCCTTGTCCGTAAAAAGAAAGAGGAAAAGGCAAAAAGAAAAGAAGGCGATAGGTAACGTAGTTTGCGGATTGCCGATCGACGACGCATTTTTAAAGCCGAAAATAAATAAGGTATAGGAAAGACCGGCAGCGAGTCCCGCTGCCGCTCCTATGAGGCTGACTGTAGCTTTGAAAAAAAGACTGATCAAAATGGATTCATTATTTATGAATCAGTATATATTTTTTATAATAAAGTACACGTATCACGTCTACACGGCAGAAGACCGTTTTCAAGATATCGCCGCTCTGGCACCAGAAGAGATTATCCACGTCCATGTCAACGATGCTGAAAACCTGGCAAAAGAAGACCTGCTCGACAACGACCGGATCTGGCCGGGAGAAGGAGTCATCGACATTAAAGGATTCTTGCAGGCACTGCAAACCACAGGGTACGATGGTCCCGTTTCTCAAGAGGTCCTTACACAGGAACTTCCACAACAGGAACCGGAAACCCTCATCCAGCAAACAGCAGCCGCCTACGACGAACTCTTCAAATAGGGGGCTGAAACATCAAAAATTGGCGGCAAACCGTATCTTGATGTTTGTTCCCTGTCCCATGTGACTCGTGATTTCTACGTCCCAACCATGAGCGGTTACAATATTACGGGCAATCGCCATACCCAGCCCTGTGCCTTTACTGTTGTTTGTATTGGTGCCGCGATAGTGGCGTTCAAACACTCGATCAATGTCTCCGGAGATTCCTTTTCCGTTATCATCAATGGAAATCGTATGATCGGAGAGTGTTACTGCGACAGCGACATCTTCCTCATTATGCATAAGCGCGTTGTATATAAAATTTAGAATCGCTCTTTTCATTAGATGGGGATCAATGTATAGTGTCTTTTCTGGATGATCACTAGTAAAAGAAATGTCGCGATCTTTATATTGCGGGTCATTAAGTACATCGATGACAATTTCTTTTACAAACGGTTCGATGCGCGTTTCTTGCAATTGCATCGGCATTTCATCGTTTTGCAATCGCATCGTTAGATTGAGGTCATCTATGAGATCTTTGATATAAACGGATTGCCTCTCAATCACTTCTGCGTATTCGATTCGTTCTTGCGCGTCTACTTCTTTGTCCTGCAACAATTCAGCATATCCTTGCATGGAGGCAAGGGGTGTTTTTAAATCATGAGAAACATTGCTGATCCATTCCTTGCGCATGTTCTCGAGCTTCATGCGTTCTTTATCATGCTTAGATAACGTGCTCGAGACCTCATTTAAATTTGCAAATACGGATTTAAAAATACCTGGTTTCTTAGCAGGGTAAGACCCAAAATTCATATGTTTAAGGTGAGAAATACGTTCAATCATCGTGTTTACCGGCTTTATAAGTATAGAGCTGAACAACAATCCGATCATGGCAGCGATGACTAAATCAACAAAGATAATAACGAGAAAAACTTGTGACACATTGGAAATCATAGATTCAACATCTACTGTAAACACAAATCGTTCATCGTCTGAATCAGGGATGCCTACTATATAGCTGAAATTTCCGTATTCCCCAAGAAAATACGTATTCAATTCATCATCCATGTATTTATACTTATGAACAAGCTCCATTGGGCTGTAATGGTCCGAAACGGTACCCGGAGTGGAGTAAGAAGAAACAACCTGCCCGTTATTATCAAGGATTTGCAGCCAGGCTCCATATTCTTCTAAAGCGTTCGTGCCTTCTTCAGAAACCGTTACCTCTTCGTTTTCCATCTGCATATATTGATCAAAGTTTCTAGTAAAAGTTTCGGAAGAATTGCTCTCTCCTTCTGCCCCTGTTGTATTTAAATGCTGATACCAAAGCATTCCCACAATAATGAACGTGTTCACAAGAATTACAATGAATACGATACTAACGATGGAAAAAAGGTAACTGCCCGTCAGCTTCCATTTCATCCCGCTCTTACTTTCCATTAAACCGATACCCCAGCCCTTTCACTGTTTTTAGATGCTGAGGATCAGCCGGTGTTTCTTCAATCTTTTCCCGCAGTCTTCGAATATGCACCATGAGAGTGTTATCTGCTCCGAAAAAGTCTTCTCCCCAAACAACTTGAAAAAGGGTTTCTTTGCTTAAGATACGGTCCGGGTTTCTCATGAAGCATCCCATTAATCCTACCTCCTTGGCTGTCAACTCCAGCCTTTTTCCTTCCTTTGTGACTTCGGTTTCCTCCGCATTCATAGAAAATAGCCCCACCGTAGTTGCCCCTTCAGACTGGTTATCTTCCATGGAGTGCATTCCCGCACGTCTCAGCTGCGCTTTTACACGATAAGCTACTTCTTTCGGGCTGAATGGCTTGCTGACATAATCATCTCCACCAATCGCTAATCCGAGAATTTTATCGACTTCTTCTGTCCGGGCAGAGAGAAATAATATAGGAATACGAGAAGTTTCGCGTATTTTCTTGCATAAATCGTACCCCTCTCCATCAGGCAGCATAATATCTAAAATGGCCAAATGAGGAGAAAAAGCTTGAAATTGCTCCCACCCCTCTTGAATACTTCCCGCTGTTTGAACAGCTGTGAACCCTTCTTTTTGCAAAGTTGTCGTCAGCAACTGACATATATCCTTCTCGTCATCAACAATCAAAATGCGATTCTCTGTCATATCATCACCATCTTTTCAAGGCTTTCTTTTCTGTATATTATCACAAAGTCTTGGGATGTAAGGATTTTGTAAGGTTCGTTTGAAGTTGAAGTAAGGACGGAGCGGTAAAGTGGAAGTACACGAAAGGAGTTCGAATGATGCAATCATTAGTTACAGTGAGCCAACTATCTAAAACGTACGGGAAAGGCACGAATACATTTCGAGCACTCAAAGATATATCTTTTACAATTGAGCATGGAGGATTTGTCGGAATCATGGGGCCGTCCGGATCAGGAAAATCAACGCTGCTGAATGTGTTAGCAACCATTGACACTCCTACAGCAGGGGATATTCACATGGAAGATACAAATATTGCAGCCATGAAAGATCAACCATTAGCAGATTTCCGCCGCAAGAATTTGGGTTTCATCTTTCAAGACTATAACTTGCTCGATTCGTTGACCGTGAAAGAGAACATTTTACTGCCTCTTGCGATCGCGAGAAATAGTGTCCATCAAATGAAAAAAAAGGTGCAGGAGATCACAGAAACCTTCGAAATTCATACCATAATGGACAAATACCCTTATGAGATTTCAGGGGGACAAAAACAGCGTACGGCAGCGTGCCGCGCCCTTATTTCGGACCCGAAATTACTATTTGCTGATGAGCCAACCGGGGCCCTTGATTCAAAATCAGCAACAGATTTATTGGAAAGAATGCAGACCTTAAATCAAACCAACGAGAACACCATTTTGATGGTGACACATGATCCGTTCGCAGCAAGCTTCTGCCGAAGAATCTTGTTTCTCGAAGACGGCCAGTTGTCCAAAGAGATTTACCGCAGCAATCAATCACGAAGAGATTTCTATCAAAACATCCTAAATGAATTGGCGGAAAAAAGTGGGAGTCATCATGACACTATTTAGTCTTGCACGAAAAAACATCAAACGTAACCTGAAAAGCTATGGCTTGTATGTCGGTTCTACTATTTTTTCTATCCTAATCTATTTTACTTTTGTGACCCTTCAATATAATGAAGAAATTAATGCGGTGTCCGACACATCGCAGCAAATAAGCAGCGTGTTGAACGCATCCTCTTTTGTTTTAATCGTATTTGTCAGTATTTTTATTGTGTATTCGAACAGCTTCTTTATGAAGAAAAGAAAAAAAGAGGTTGGTCTGTATTCGTTATTAGGTAGTCGTAAACGTTCTATAGGCTGGCTGCTCTTTTTCGAAAACATCATGATTGGTTTGTTTTCGTTAGTCATCGGGATGGGACTTGGCATTCTGCTCTCGCAGCTATTTCTTTCACTTCTATTACAGTTTATGGGACTCGAATTGGATATTGGCTTCATTTTTTCTCCAGAAGCCATCGTGAACACAACACTCGTCTTCCTCCTTATCTTTCTCGCAACATCGCTGCAGGGCTACCGCATCGTTTATCGATTCAAATTGGTTGAACTTTTCTCTGCGAGTAGAAAAGGAGAAGAGCTGCCTAAAACCAACTATTATTTTACTGTGCTTGGAATCCTCACATTAACAGGCGCATACTGGCTGGCTCTTCAGGATATAACATCAGAGGTCTGGGGTTTCATTGGTCTCGGAACGCCTCTTGTCATTATTGGGCTTACCATTTTAGGAACATACCTGACATTTAGCAGCGTGTTCGTTGCGATCCTTCGTGTCTTGCGAAAACGACACACGTTGGTTTGGAAAGCTCTTCATTTATGGACTGTATCTCAATTATTGTATCGAATAAAAGCAAATGCAAAGACATTAACCATCATCTCTATACTAAGCGCAACCACCATTACTGCAGGCGGAGTCGTCTTTAGTTTATATTATAACATTGATCAATATGTTGAAGAAAATACACCTTTTTCCTTCATGTGGGAAGGAGAAACAGAAGAAATGGACGACGCAGACGTTACCTTTCAAGAATCGATTCAAAGTAAAACCATAATCGATGATCAGGATGTTGCCGAATTTGAATACAATGTCATCAATCATACGACATTCACACAACTGGCAGAAGAACTGGATTGGGAAAACATACCATCTCCCAGCGAAGGGAGAGCCCTATTAATAAATCCTTTTTTTAACGAACGTCTGGAGACAGAAGCAGATTCCATAACGTATCATGACCATTCATATGAGCTGTCGGACACGATAACGGAGTCCATTCTTAACGTCGACACCACAGGGGCGAACACATTGGTGTTCACAGACCAGGACTATAGGGAACTCGAGGCAGAAGAAAGAAAATTTCAAGCCGTTCAAGTGAGCGATGATAGAAATCAATTGCCGCTCTCCCAGTCATTATCATCCGAAACAGAAAATTTCTCGAGTGCGCCCCAGGATTATCAGGATACCATCGAATCAACCGGCATCACGTTATTTGTCAGCACGTTTTTAGGGCTCGTCTTTTTAATGGCCACAGGCAGTATTATATTTTTTAAAGTGCTGACTGAAGCCGAAGAAGATAAAGACAAATACACGATCCTTCATCACATCGGCGTACCAAAAAAAGATAGGAATAAAACAATTCGCCATCAAGTCGGCATCGTTTTTCTCGTACCGTTGACCGTAGGTTTAATACACAGCGTTATTGCACTAATCGCTTTTTCAGGTTTACTGCAAATCAATTTAGTACGCCCGGTTACAATGTGGATGCTGTGCTATATCGTCATCTATACCCTTTACTATTGGTTCTCTGTCCAAAAGTTCAAACAAACCGTTCTATAATATCTGAGGAGGAAAAAAGATGAAAAAGGTAATAATTATTTTTTTAAGTGGGTTCGTTTTATTTATTGGCGCGATTATAGCATTAGCGAACATCAATTTTAACCGGATTGGAACCGATCAATTATATGTCCAAACAAGTGAGCCTGTAGAAATAGATGAACACACCCAAGACTCGGGAGAAATTGCACGGACATATTGGTATGAAACGACGGCTTACAATGAAAACGGCAACGAAGAAACGGTAGAATATTCCTCTACCAGCGAGTTGAGTCTGGATGCCTATCTCATGCTTTATGTGAGAAATGGAAATGATGTAACTTCTTTCAATGAAGTGTCCTGGGAGGACGTTCCAGAAGCGGCCAAGGAAGAATTAGAATCGTAGAAATAATGGTTAGAAAAAGGAAATATTTTAGACTCTTCGCTCGGAGAGTCTTTTTGTCTTGAGGATTATTGGGGGAGACTGCTGAAAAACCCCTACAAAAATATTGAAATTAAGAAAAAAAATCCTTATAATCCTCTTCATCACTTCAACTTATGAAGCGGTGATGTCTAATGTTACATTCTCAAACTTCTCTTCCAATAAGTCCATATTGGGATTTTATGAAACTGTAATTCCTAAGGATAACTTTCTTCGGCAAATGAAAGAATTGGTCGATTTTTCTTTTGTAGAAGACGCTTGATTGTAAAATGAAATGCAACAGCTAAAGGCATAATAAAAGCCATCGTTATTTCTTTAGGTTCTTTATATATACTATCTCTCATAATCAAATTGAACTGAATAAGAGGTATGGTAATCTTTATAATCTGTCATAGTTACTTTAACTCTATGACCGTGCTTTCCAGCATATATAACGTCGATATCTGCTATAGAGGCTCCTGCCAAAGATGCTGTTAGTAATTCAGCTGTACCATATGGACCAAAACTATAGCCAAACCTACTTAATATTGCATCACCTGCATATGAGGCTGCAGCCTCTGTTATTATCGCAGAAGCTACGGATATTCTTTCGGTCGTCCAATTATCCAATTTGAGTTGTATTTAGATAGAAGAAAAACATCTCCAACGGTCGCATCAATTTGAAATCGAGATCCTGGTCCTTGAACTTCAGATAACGAGTGATTTAAAATATCGCGGTGATCTTTTTCGGATTTTTCTTCCTTTACGTGCTATCGTAGATTCCACAACATCGTAATCTTTTTTATACCAATATCTAAACTGTCTTAAAGAAGGTAATTCATTTTTACCTTTAATAATCACCTTTTGAATGCCATCATCATAATAAATATTTTCAACAAAGAATTCTTTTATAAGCAACTGTCAGCCTATTTTCATTTGAAGTTAGATAATACTTCTCCAAAGCCAAACGGAAGATTTTTTTTATTTGATTGTCCACATTAGGCCCTGATTCCCCAAATTCTCTCGGACGCCCACGCTTTTTCACACCAGCTAGTCTTTCTTTCCCTTTAGCTCCTGAATTTCGATAATCCGGAAGAAGTGCATTCATCGTCAAACCTCTCTGCCAGTATTTACGTAGTATTTTCTGACAGTTGGATATGTAACTTTAAATTTTTCCATTGCTTCTGGAATGTAAGTAGAACGTTTTTTCTTCTCAAATATAGAAAGGGCAGAGCTTTACTGTCATGAAGATCAATTAGAAAAGCAATAATATTGCTTTCATCTATCCATAGAATGCGATACATATCCTCAGATTCATGGATCCATTAATATTTCATTCACATAAAAATTCATGTTGCCCACCTGTCATCCCATAATACGATGGGATCTTCCACTTGAGGGAACGTCTTGATTGTTTAACCAAGGCTTATAATTAGAAAGATCTCCATAACCTCGACTCTCTTTAATGTATTTTTTTATCTTAGCTTCAGTCCAGGTGTTCTTTTTTTGTCACTCTGACCATCTATAATTTTCCAATAAAAACTGTCAGCACGGAAATTGTAGTCTTTCCATGCTGACAGTTTTCAACTTCATTATTTTTTCATGCCTTTATTATTTTTAAACACATAATCTATTTTCCTGTTCCTTAAAACTATTCCACCGTCACACTTTTTGCAAGGTTTCTCGGTTTATCCACGTCGCATCCTCTATGCAGCGCGGCGTAATAGGAAATCAGCTGCAGTGGTACAACAGAGATGAGCGGAGTGAGCAGCTCGTTGATATTCGGCAGCACGATATTGTCGCCTTCTTCTTTCGTCGCCTCTGTGCTGATGATGCAGGCGTTGGCGCCGCGGGCGATGACTTCCTGGATGTTGCCGCGGATGTTAGCGTTGACATGCTCCTGAGTTGTCACCCCGACAACCGGCGTCCCATCTTCAATCAGGGCGATCGTGCCGTGTTTGAGCTCGCCGCCGGCGAAGCCTTCCGCCTGAATATATGAAATTTCTTTCAGCTTCAGCGCGCCTTCCTGCACGACATGATAGTCCATGGCGCGGCCGATAAAAAAGCAGTTCCGTGTATCGAACATGTAGTCACGGGCCACCTGCTCCATGCGGTCTTTCTGGTCACAGAGGGTTTCCATTGCATTGGCAATGAGACCAAGTTCGTTAATGGCGTTAAAACCAGTATTGATCCCCTGCGCGCGGGCGCCGTCCATCGCCAGAATGGAAAACACGGCCATCTGCGCTGTATAAGCTTTGGTGGAGGCTACTGCGATCTCCGGTCCGGCATGCGTGTGCAGCGTGAAATCTGCTTCCCGGGTCAGCGTAGAGCCGGGTACGTTCGTTATGGTTAAGGATTTATAGCCTTTTTCTTTCACATTGACGAGTACACCGCGGCAGTCTGCGGTTTCGCCGCTTTGTGAAATAAAGATAAAGAGCGGGTTTTTGGACAGCAAAGGCTCATTATATAAAAATTCGCTTGCGATATGAACTTCTGTCGGTTTGTCTGCTACTTTTTCCATCAGTTCTTTGCCGACAAGGCCTGCGTGGTAACTCGTGCCGGCTGCGATGACATACAGGCGGTCCGCGTCGTTTAACGCCGCCCGGATAGCGTTATCCAGTTTTATATCACCGTCGTCATCATCCTGATATTTCTGAATGATATTACGGATAACAAACGGCTGCTCATCGATTTCTTTCAGCATAAAGTGATTGTACGTGCCTTTTTCCGTGTCGCTTTCATCGATGTCCGTGGTAAACGTATCACGCTCTACTACCGTGCCATCAAGCTTTTTCACCTGAATACCGTCCTGCTTCACAATCACGATTTCCTGATCCATGATTTCGACGAATTCTTTCGTGATATGAAGCATGGCCATGGCGTCAGAGGCAACGACGCTGACGTCATCTCCTACTCCAACAAGAAGCGGACTCTTGTTTTTACCGACATAGATCGTATCGTTATCTTCCTTATCGATGAGTGCGATGGCATAAGAACCATGCAGCAATGATAAGGCCCTGCGGAAGGCTTCGTCGATGTTTTCCCCTTTTTCCGCAAAGGATTCAACGAGCTGAACGATGACTTCTGTATCCGTTTCGCTGGCCATATTCACATCTGCCAGATATTCACGTTTCAGCTGCTGATAATTCTCAATAACTCCGTTATGCACGAGCGTGAAGCGGCCGCTGATGCTCTGGTGGGGGTGGGCATTCTCCCTGCTCGGCGCGCCGTGTGTCGCCCAGCGGGTGTGACCGATGCCGGTGGTCCCTTTTCCTTCCTTTCCAATCGCATCTTCAAGGGCGGCAATCCGTCCCTTTTCCTTATGGAGCTCCACGCCGCTGTCATTCACCAGGGCAATGCCGGCGGAGTCATAGCCGCGGTATTCGAGCTTCTGCAGTCCTTTGATGAGTATATCCTTTGCCTGATTGTTTCCGATATATCCTACAATTCCACACATACTGTCATGACCTCCTGAGGGCGGGCCATGGGATGCACGGGGCACACCATGCCCCGCTCTTTTTTTAAAGTTAGGCCGTCATCATCCAAACTATTGGGCACAGAGTCGCCTCTGTGGTTTGAACCTGGATTTTCGGTTGTGACAGGCAACCGGGAGGCATCCGCCGATCGTTCGATGAACCTCCTCCTCGTCAACTGTTCCGCTTCACCGTCCGGGAACAGTCCGGGCGCTTTTTAATGATGAAGTTGTCCTTACCCTCCTTATCTTTCCGCTTAGATTCTGGATTAATCATACAATAAGAACCTTATCCTGACAATTCTTTTCATCGATTCCGTGACCCTGCCCTCCCGGAATAATGAGCCGGCATGGACATTTGATCACTTATTCCGTGTTTTTTACACTTAGTTCAGGATGTAGAGGACATTGTTCCGCTCATTGCTATTCTTCATCAAAAAAAGCCTTCTTTTTCTCCGAATAGCGGATTAGATGTCCCCTTATCCTGTATTATGACGGCATAGAAGGGAAATAAAGGAACAATTGTCCTCCCTGTCAAACTGGCATCACACTAGAGACACCAGAATCTGAAAGATGTCTTTCCCTCTCTTCCTTTTCATAAAACCTGTTTCTCTGCCAACGTATGCACGAGGTGACGGAGAAGTGCGGGCGGAGGAGACTTGCTTAAGCTTCTTCCTTCCGGCCCATATACTTCTCGACTACATCTGCTACTTCCTGCACATACTTATCACACAACTCTTTTGTTTCGGCTTCTGCCATGACACGGACAAGAGATTCCGTGCCGGAAGGCCTTACCAGTATACGGCCGTTGCCGTCCATTTCCTTTTCCACTCGTTCGATGGCTTCACTCACGTGGGTATTGCTGTGGATATTATGTTTATCCACGACCGGCACATTTACGAGCGTTTGCGGGAATTTCTCCATTTCCCCTGCTAATTCTGAAAGAGGTCTGCCGGAAGACTTAATGATATCCACCAGCTGCAGTGCTGTCAGCATCCCGTCTCCGGTCGTCACATGATCGAGAAAAATAATATGACCCGATTGTTCTCCACCAAGGCTGTAACCCCCGGCTCTCATTGCTTCCATAACATAGCGGTCCCCCACCGCAGTTTTTTTCGTTTCAATCCCCAGCTTTTCCAATGCTTTATAAAGCCCGAGGTTGCTCATCACTGTGGTGACAAGTGTATTATCGGAGAGAAGCCTATCTTCTTTTAAGTATTTGGCGCAGATGTACATGATTTTGTCACCGTCCACCACCCGGCCTGTTTCATCAATAGCAATCAGCCGGTCGGCATCCCCGTCAAAGGCCAGACCGACATCGGCTCCCTTTTCCTTAACAAACGAAGCTAAGGTTTCCGGATTGGTGGAGCCGACATCCACGTTAATATTCACCCCGTTTGGATTGTTTCCAATCGTGGATATGTCTGCATCAAGATCCGCAAATAAATGGGGGCCGAGGGAAGAAGCGGAGCCGTTTGCACAGTCAAGCGCAATATGAAGTCCGGAAAAATCCTCCGTGACGGTCTGTTTTAAAAACTGCAGGTATTTCTGTCCGCCTTCGAAATAATCATTCACAGCACCTACGTTTTCCCCTGTCGGGCGGGGCAGTTCATCTTCTCCTTCCAGCAGGTCTTCTATTTCTTTTTCCTGCGCTTCGGAAAGTTTGAACCCGTCTGCTCCAAAAAACTTGATTCCGTTATCCTCCACTGGATTGTGGGAAGCGGAAATCATCACTCCGGCATGAGCACTGACCGCCTTCGTCAAATAGGCGACACCCGGTGTGGATATAACACCAAGCCGCATGACTTCCACTCCAATCGAGAGAAGGCCGGCGATAAGGGCTCCTTCCAGCATTTCACCTGATATTCTTGTATCCCGGCCGATCAGTACCTTTGGATGGTCAGCTTCTTTTGTCAAATAATAGCCGCCGCTGCGGCCAAGACGAAAAGCCAGCTCTGGTGTGAGTTCTGTATTCGCAATACCGCGTACACCATCCGTGCCAAAAATCTTACCCATTACTTGATCTCTCCTTCATTAGCGTCTCTTCCATGATTTGCATTAATTCTCGTTTGTTTCCGCCGAGGATGATTCGTCTGACCACTCTATTTCAATTTCATCTATATCGGGTTCTATTCGAACTTCTGTCGGGCCGTTTGTCTGAAGCGGAAGAACAGCAGGGCTGTCATTATCTTCGGCGTCTTCCCAATCGGCTGACAGAGAGATATCTCCCTGATCCAGGTTGTCCAACACGGAAGCAGAGCCGTACACCGTTACTCCTGTAGTGAGCTCGTCCGGATCCAGCACCGTATAGGAATAGGAATCCGGTATATTATCAATGGTGATGGGGATGTCCTCCATTGTCCTTTCTTCCTGTTCCCCGACTTCTACTGCCACTTCTATGGCTTCGGGGTCCACCTGCTCAATTCCTTCCGGGACTTTTATTGGAATTTCAAGTGTCCCGTTCTCTTCAATCTGCGTTAAGTTCAGTACAGCTTCCAGGGTGTTTATTTCCTCCATTACGTCAGCCGGTCCATAAATCGTTGCTTCCGTAGGTTCAATATCAAGCGATACGATACTTAAATCATCGGGCAGCGTTCCCTGCCGGGATAAGCTGATGGGAACCCTGGCATTTGGACTGTCGACAGGCAGTGAAATCGTAACGGTTTCTGGTTCAATAGGAACATCCACTTCATTCCCATCAGCATCGTATGCGATAACGTCTGCTTCTGTCTCCAATGCTTCATTCACTCCGGCCGCATCTACCTCCGCACGAACCCTTTCAATTTCTTCATGAACGGACTGCGGGGCTTTAATATTTACTTCTTCCGGGGAGGCTTCCGCTTCCCCAAGGGAATAACCCTCTTCTGTTTCGTCTTCATTGTTCACATCTATTTCTACAGGGTAGGAGACCGTCTTCTGTTCCTGCAGTTCTATGCTGACCACTCTTGGATTAATGGATACATCCAGATCAGCAGGAAAATCCCGATGCTGCAGTCGAACGTTGTGAACACCTGCTCCCTGTTCCTCTAAATCAGCATACACTTCAAAAGAGGGTCTCGACAATTGAAAAAGCATAATTGAGGTCTGAGGTCCCGACAATTCCACATTGACTGTCTCCGGTTCATCCACCACTTCATATTCTTCTTCGTTGTAATAAACCTCTACTTCCACGTTGTTAACAGTATAAGAACTTTCTTCACTATCCGGCAGGACACCAGGCTGGTTACTCACATTATCCATATTTACCATTGTATAAAGCATCACAGCAATAAGCAGGGAAACCAATCTGACAAACCAGGGATTGTTAAACAGTCTATCCATCTTTTTTCCCTCCCCACTGCCATAAACTTGAGGAGTGTTTCACATCTGCAATAAGTTCCCTTTCCAGCATCGCCCGCAGTGTATCTTCATCCAGGTCTCTATGTAGATCTCCATTCTTTGTAACGGAAATACCGCCGGTTTCCTCTGAGACCGCAATAGTCAGAGCATCGGTAACCTCGCTTATCCCCAGAGCGGCCCGGTGCCTGGTGCCAAGCTCTTTGGAGATGAACGGATTTTCGGACAAGGGAAGATAACAGGCAGCTGCTGAAATTTCATTTCTCCTCATAATGACAGCTCCATCATGAAGCGGCGTATTCGGTATAAAAGTATTAATTAATAACTCGGACGTTACCGTGGCGTTCATCGGTATTCCCGTTTCCACGTAATCGTTCATTCCTGTTTCTTTTTCTATCGATATCAAAGCACCAATACGGCGTTTTGCCATGTACTTGACCGATTTCATAATCGCTTCTACCGTTTTTATATCGTTTTCTTCTTCCGGGGTGGCCGTTCTTCCAAAAATACGTCCCCGGCCAAGCTGCTCCAGTGCTCTTCTAAGTTCCGGCTGAAAGATGATAATAATTGCCAGCAAGCCATAAGTGACAGCCTGGGACATAATCCACTGCAGCGTCCGGAGTCCGAAGAAGCTGCTTAAAAACCATACAACCAGAATTACCGTGATTCCTTTTAACAGTTGTACGGCGCGGGTTCCACGAATAACGGTGATTGATTTATAAACAACATAAGCTACAAGCGCAATATCAACAATAGCCCGCAGCAGACTTACAAATTGAAAATCTTCTCCAACAAACATCTCTCTTCCTCCAATTAAGTCTGGCCAGAAAAAGAAAACAACGTCATTATTGTATCATATTTTCTTCTTCTGTTCGTTGGTGACTTTTTTTCTATACAGGATCGTGGACTTATTTTTCAGCAAATAAAAAGAGACACCCGTCCTATTAGTCGACTTGGTGTCTCATTTGTTGCACCTATGATTTTGTAAAAATGTGAAAAGGCAGTTATTCCTGTTCTCCGGTTTCTTCTCCCATAGTAAAAACATCTTTCGTTATTCGTTTCGTATGATACCAAACCCACTCCAGCACCTGATCCACTTCTTCAATCTCTCCGGATACTTCTCCGGCAGAAGCCAGGTACTGCTCTCCGTTAATGACCGTCAAATCACCGGAGACTTCCCCTTTTACTTCCACTTTAGCATTCCTTACCGTGAGATCTCCTTCAACCGTTTCTCCCTCCGGTACAATAACCGTTCCGGCCTCCTCATCAATCGCTACGTCCCGGCTGCCCTGGACGGAGATTTCTTCGCCTGCCTGTTCATTCCATACCGAAATTAGACTGGATGCCATTAATATAATAAATAAAGAGGCAGCGACAAAAAAGGGGTGCCGTCTGGACCACTTTTTCCAGCTCACTCGTTTTTTCTTTTCCGGTAGGTTTTTCATCACATTCTCCGTAAATCCAGCCGGCGCGTCTATATGGGAGGAACTCTGCACAAGCATCATCGTTTTTTTCAGCTCCCGGTAATGCCGGGCACATTCCTCGCACGTTTTCAGGTGATGAAACAGTTCTGTGCGCTCTTCCTGATTAGTTTCCCCATCCAAGTATTTATGCAGTAATGTCTCATACTTTTTTTGGCAAGCCATCTTCATTCCTCCCTCCTTACGCATTGCCAAGCCTTTTGCGCAAGGCTTCCCGGCCTCTGTGTATGTGGGTCTTCACCGTATTCTCCGGAAGGTCCAATACATCACTGATTTCTGTGATAGACAAATCCTCTATGTAACGTAAAACGACTGCTGCCCGGTATTTTTCCGGTAAACCGGAAATTGCCCGCTGCACCCATTCCTGCATTTCCAGAGTGACAACCTGATCTTCCGGCAGGGTTTCCGATGCTGCTACCTGGGAATAGCCAGTCAGTCCATCTGTTCCCTGAATCTCGGCATCCAGTGAATAATCTGGTTTCTTTTTGCGCAGCCGGTCGATACAAAGGTTTGTAGTAATTCGAAACAGCCAGGTCGAGAATTTCCGGCTTTCATCATAGCTTTCCAGATTCGCATAAGCGCGCAGAAATGCTTCCTGTGCCATATCCTGCGCTTCATAACTGTTTCCAGTCATGCGGTATGCGATTTGATAGACTTTATCTTTATACAAATCTACCAATTCAGCAAAAGCATCCTGATCTCCTTCTTTTTTTATTTCTCTTATGAGCCTTTTTACGACCGCATCCATGTTCTCGACCTCCACCCATTTTTTCAGGGTATCTCCTATACGTAGAATAATAGAAATTCGTTTCATATTTTTTTAAAAATATATCCCAATTCGGCAAATAATATTGTATCATGTTATGGGGAATCAAGGTTAGTATTTTACAATTATGTGAAAAAAGGTATTCCCATGTTTTCAAAACTGTGGAAATAAGTAATAATAGTAAAGACTTAGTACGTAAGGGGTGAAATCAGTGTCTGAACAACTTCTATTGCAGGAAATTGAAATCAAAAGAGAAAAATTAAATAAGCAAGCCTGTAAACAGCCTCTCTTTTCAGAGGAGATCGTGCGGCTAAGTAAAGAACTCGATCACCTGTTGAACAAATATGACGACAATCACTCTGGACTGAGGATGGCAGCTACGATTTAATCCTTATTACAATATCATGTTGTTGCTGGTCTGCCCTTGCATGGGACAGGCTTTTATTTTTGTCTTTTGTTTTCTTCCAAGGCATCCACTGCTGGGGAATGTTAAAAACGAATACTATAGACGGAATACCTTGCGGACATTTGTTCCGTTAAATGGCCGATTTATAGTCGGGAGGCAGCTTTTTTGGACATTTGTTCCGCTATCCGGGCTCTGGACCGCTTTTTTTACGCGGAAAAAAGGAAATAACGGAATAAATGTCCTATAGCGCCTTCAACATGGGAAAAATGGCAGAAATAGCGGAACAAACGTCCGTTTCTCAAGAAATGAGTAAATAAAAAACCTTAGCACTCAAGAGAGCTAAGGATTAGTTTATGTATTTGGTGGAGCCTAGCGGGATCGAACCGCTGACCTCCTGCGTGCAAAGCAGGCGCTCTCCCGGCTGAGCTAAGGCCCCGGTCTATGTATATAATGGAGCGGGTGATGGGAATCGAACCCACGACATCAGCTTGGAAGGCTGAGGTTTTACCACTAAACTACACCCGCATGAATGGAGCGGAAGACGGGATTCGAACCCGCGACCCCTACCTTGGCAAGGTAGTGTTCTACCACTGAACTACTTCCGCCTATGACATTATTACCTCTTATTACGAAGCGGAAGCCAGTGCTGTCGCTGTATTCCGTTTCAAGGACTATTTATCTTAAAAAATGGTGAGCCATGGAGGATTCGAACCTCCGACCCTCTGATTAAAAGTCAGATGCTCTGCCAACTGAGCTAATGGCTCCTGTGTAAAAATCTTCTGGCTGCCTCTTTCGTCCCGGCTACCTAAAAGCATATGTAATAGCTAACAGCCATTGTACTCCATTTTATCCAGAAATTCAAATGTTTAAACAAATGGTGGAGGGGGACGGATTCGAACCGCCGAACCCAGAGGGAGCAGATTTACAGTCTGCCGCGTTTGGCCAACTTCGCTACCCCTCCTATTTCGAAAGACACCGTTTCATTTAAACAAAAAAACGGTAGGTTGTCAAGCATTTGTTTATGTAGATGGTGACCCGTACGGGATTCGAACCCGTGTTACCGCCGTGAAAGGGCGGTGTCTTAACCACTTGACCAACGGGCCATGGCCACAGCAAGAAAGCACCCTCTCTTGCTGACACATGGTATTATATCTTAAACCTTGGATCCTCTGCAAGACTTTTTTTATATTCATCTGCTCCGGATTAAATGGGCAACAAGCCGTTTCTCTAAGACTGCCGCTTGGACCCGTTTTTACTTCCCTTCATCCCTTCCGCGTTTTGCATGGAAAAGAGGTTTGAATCAATCGAGAAGACTAATTTGTCCCGTTCCCGCTTGCGTTTTAAAGCTAATTGTATCAGTTGATCCGTCAACGTGGCATAATCTTTACCAGCAGGGTCCCAGAGATAAAAGGACAATGATCCTGGAATAGTGTTGATTTCATTAACGTATACTTTGTCTTCAGCCTGATCGATGAGAAAGTCGATGCGGGATACACCGCTGCAGCCTAGAATCTGGAATGTATCCTTAGCAAGTTCCTGTATTTCATTAGTAAGGGGCTCCGGCAGTTCCGCCGGGATAATGCGGTCGGTGCTTTCCATTCCTTTAGCACCCTCTCCCTCTTTACTGCCGCCCTGGTACTTGTCCTCATAGCTTAGGATTTCTTCTGATTTCAGGACTTCTTCAATCACAGAGGCCTCAACGTCTTCATAATCCCCCAGGACAGAACAATTTACTTCTTTCATATCCTGCACCATTTTTTCCACTAACAGCTTGGAAGAGAACTCCATCGCTTCTTCCACGGCTTCTTCCAGTTCTTCCTTATTTTCCGCTTTTTTGATACCGACACTGGAGCCAAGGTTTGCCGGTTTAACAATAACTGGGTAGCCCAGTTTTTCTTCAATCATCGTAATCATGTCTTCACTGTCTTCAATCCAATGGCTGCTGTAAAACCAGACATAATCCAGCACAGGCAGGCTTGAGTCCCGCAGGATTTGTTTCATCGCCACTTTGTCCATGCCGCTGGCTGAGGACAGCACGTCACAGCCGGCATACGGAAGGTTCAACAATTCAAAAAAGCCCTGAAGAACCCCGTCTTCTCCAAAAGTACCATGCACAATCGGGAAGGCGACGTCGATTTCCGCCACAATTTTCTTTCCAAATCGGGGAACGGGGTTTTTCTGCAATACGACACTTCCATCGTCCGAAGTCGTTACTGTGATTTGCTGCGCCGACTCCAGCAGTTTATTCAGGTCTTTATAGGCTTCAATATCGAGCAGTTCTTCTCCGGTATACCATTGACGGTCCTTGCTTATATATACAGGAACCGCTTCGTATTTTTGGTCATCCATGGCTTTTACCGCCTGTAGTGCTGAAATGACGGAAACTTCATGTTCCACCGACACTCCCCCGAAAAATACACCCACTCTTGTTTTCATGTATAGCTCTCCTTCGCTTTATTACTCATTAAATGTATCCGGCAGATCATTTTCAAGTAGAACCACGGACTTCTGTACGGCCATTTCATTCATCTTATTGAGGGCATCCTGAAGATTATCCGCTGTATAATAACGATCTGCGGGATAGTTTTTCGCCTGAAGTCCTTCCTGTAAAGGCTCTGTTTGTTTTTTTCCAACAAGAATGACAAAGTCACAAACTTCCGCCGCATGCTCTGCGAAAGCTTTATTCAATTCATATTCTTTTTCACCCAGTTCAATCATTCCTGGCGTTACCAGCATCTTATATTCCGGCATTTGTCCCAGAACGTCCAGGGCCATCCTGGAGCCGACAGGATTGGAATTAAAACTGTCATCCACAATGGTAATGTTCCCGGAAGGTTTTTTCAGTTCCAGGCGGTGTTCAACCGGGGGCACTTGCTTTACAGCTCTGGCGATTTTGTCAAACGGAATTCCTTTTTCCGAAGCCATCGCAACAGCCGCCAGAATGTTATAGATATTATGGCGTCCCAGCAGCTTCGTCTGAATACGGGAAGAGGTGCCGTCATATTTGTAAACGGTAAACTCCGAGCCTTTTGAGGAATAAGAAATATCGGCAGCGCGGTAATGAAGATCGACTGCATCAATACCGTAATACATCGTACGGCACTGATTACGCTGCTGATAGGACATAATGTTATGGTCATCTTTGTTTAAGAAGGCTGTTCCTTCATGGGGAAGCGACTCAATCAGTTCAAACTTGGTCTTTTTAATATTTTCCAGCGTTTTAAAGGTTTCTAGATGCTGTTCCCCAACAGCCGTAAGAATCCCGTATTTCTGGTGGACCAATTCACAGATGTCCTGGATATCGTGCTCCTGTTTCGCGCCCATTTCAGCTATAAATATGTCATGATACGGTTTTAGCATGGTCCGGACCGTTTTGGTCACACCCATTTTGGTGTTATAGCTTTCCGGTGTCATTAATACATTAAACTGAGAGGACAGCACCGTTTCCAGAATGTGTTTGGTGCTTGTTTTACCATAACTGCCCGTTATCCCAATCACTTCCAGATTCGGCATTTGTTTAATGACTTTTTCTGCATCGTGATAATAATACTGGCTGATTTGTGTTTCAATCGGCCAATTGATGACATTAGCAGCCAGGGTGTAGAAACAGACGAGAATGGAGGAAGCCACAGTCAGCAGCACGAACCAGCCGATGCTGCTTTCTTCACCGGTTCCAATCAAAATACCTATACACGCCGTTACCGCAAACAAAACACCTGTAGTTCCAACCAGCCGTTTCACTCTTGCTGTAAATACTAATTTCTTCTTCTCCTGCTGCTCCTCCATAAAATAAGCAATAAGTCCGAAAATAATGATGCCAAGAACCAATACAAGCCTTTCACTTCCGAATAACAAAGGAAGAAAGGCAAACACCGGGGTAATGCTTCGAATCGGAAATGCTTTAGCGGCATGAGACGTTATCCACTTCCAATATCGTTCCGTCCGGTAGGAATTCAGCTGCAGCATATGCGTGCTTGTTTTCACTGCCCGCGCCGTATACCAGCCCCAGGCGGCTAGAAAAAGTACGATTAGTATGCCTGTCATGACTCTCGCTCCTCCTTATCTTTTTGAAGGAAAGAATCGATCACCAATAAAAATTGCTGTAATTTGTCAAGATACGAATAATGTCCCGCTTGTTCCAACACCACAAGGCCGGCATCAGGGAGCATTTTCTCCATGAGACGGGCATCTTCCACCGGCGTCGCCTCATCGTTTTCTCCCCAGACCAGCAGCGTCGGAACTTGAATGTCAGGCAGATGACGGCGTAAATCTTCATTAACCACCTTTACCATAGTCTGCTGCATTGTGCCGGAGACATTTTTATAATCCGTGGAACCGAGCTTTCCTTTTACTTTGGTTAAAATCGTCTCTTTATACCGATTCAGTATCGGAAGATTTAACAGTTTTTTGAACGCTTTATACGTATAAACTTTTACATAATACTGCCATTTCCTTTTTGGTTTAATCCCGGCGCTGTCGACCAGAATTACTTTATGAACTGGATGGGCGGAAGCGTATTTAATCGACACTCTGCCTCCAAAGGAATGACCGATAAGAATGGGCCGGGTAATATGTAATTTTTGCAGAAACGTTCCGAGCATATTTGTATAATCCCCGACGTCCCAAGGCTCTGGTGGTTCTCCGCTGTAACCAAATCCCGGGAAATCGATCGACCATACTCTAAAATGCTTCTCCAGGGATTGATGAATGGGAGCAAAAGCATTCATATCAGCCCCCCAGCCATGAAGAAGCACCACATCCGCTCCTTCTCCGGAGACGCAGTAATTCACTTTCACTCCATCTATATCGATGTTCACAATCATACGCCCCTATTCTACGTTACTTCTATCTGTACTGTATATATAATCGCCTGTGTTTCCGTTTATGTACATTTTAGCAAAACACATCAACACCACTATATCTTATCATATCTTAAAGAAAACGAGAATCGGTATCTTTTCTTCGGATTATCACTGCCTCTTCCTTTTCTTTCATTACTTCTTGTGATACATTTCACATAAAGAATCATTTTAGCGGATTGCATTTCAGGGTACGATGTATATAGGTTTAGAGAGGAGAATGCCTCATGTTTATGGAGTATGATGCTGCAACGTTCAGCCGGATGCTCACCGGACTGACACTTGGTTTTCACATTATATTCGCCACGATCGGTGTCGGTGTCCCGTTAATGATTGCTTTCGCCGAATGGATGGGCATCCGTAAAAATGATGAACACTACCGGCTGCTGGCCCGACGCTGGGCACGCGGGTTTGTGGTTACCGTGGCAGTCGGCGTAGTCACCGGTACAGCGATCGGTTTGCAGCTGAATTTACTGTGGCCGAATTTTATGCAGCTGGCCGGCCAGACAATATCGCTGCCACTGTTCATGGAAGTCTTTGCCTTTTTCTTTGAAGCGATCTTTCTCGGCATCTATTTGTACACATGGGATCGGTTCAAAAGCAGGATGCGGCATCTTCTCCTTATGATCCCTGTAGTGCTAGGTGCTTCCTTTTCCGCATTTTTCATCACAACCGTTAATGCTTTCATGAATGCGCCGCAGGGCTTTGAGCTGGTAGACGGCGTCATTACCGACATCCATCCGATTGCCGCGATGTTTAATCCGGCAACTCCGACCAAGACCGCCCACGTGATCGTCACCTGTTATCTCACCTCCGCGTTTGTTCTCGGTATGATCGGCGCGGTGAAAATGCTGAAAGGCGATCATCATGTGTATCATAAAAAAGCACTGCGCTTAACGATGATGGCAGCCTTCATCTTTTCCATTGGAACGGTCGTCATCGGCGACCTGTCGGGCAAATACCTGGCCGAATATCAGCCGGAAAAACTCGCTGCCGCGGAATGGCACTTTGAAACCGAAGAAGAGGCCCCGCTTGTAGTGGGAGGGATGTTAAATGAAGATGGAAAGGTGAATTATGCTCTAGAAATTCCATATGCCCTAAGTATTCTTGCTCACGGGGATCCTTCTGCCGAAGTCATCGGGCTTGAAGAATTTCCGGAAGAAGATACTGCACCGCTGATCGTGCATTACTTTTTTGACAGCATGGTGTTTATTGGGATGTACCTTGCTTTGGTATCACTGCTGTATCTGCTCTTCAGCTGGAAAAAGAAAGACTGGATGCACCATAAGGTTCTGCTGTGGGCGATCGCAGCCGGCGGTCCGTTATCGATTCTGGCGATAGAATTCGGCTGGGTGTTTGCGGAAATTGGCCGCCAGCCGTGGATACTATACGGCATTATGAGAACCCCGGAAGGAGCAACCACTTCCGAGCACGTGGATGCGATGCTGCTTCTGTTTATCGGACTTTATGCCTTACTCGGCACTTCCAGCGCTATTGTTCTTCGAAAAATGTTCAACAATAATCCGGTCGCACACGAACTGGAGCACCGCGGTATTGAAGATCGGAGGGATCGGTCATGAACTATGAAATCCTGGGCATTGCCGTGCTGTGGTTTTTTTTATATGGCTATTTAATTGTAGCTTCTGTTGATTTTGGAGCAGGTTTTTTTCATTATTACAACAAAGTCTCCCACAAAAACTATCAGGTTAATAAACTGATTCAGCGGTATTTATCCCCCGTATGGGAAGTTACCAACGTATTTCTTGTTTTCTTCTTTGTCGGGATCATCGGTTTTTTTCCAGACACCGCTTATTATTACGGGACGGCGCTGCTCGTTCCAGGGAGTATTTCTATCGTACTGATTGCTATCCGCGGTTCTTACTATGCCTTTAATACGTATGGTTCGAAAGACAGCCGGATTTATTCGTTTTTATATGGGATGAGCGGACTGCTGATTCCGGCTTCCTTTACCATCGTACTGACCATTTCAGAAGGTGGTTATCTGGATGTCTCGGATGGATTGGTCACCCTTCTGCTTGGGGAATTATTCACGAGCATGTATTCCTGGAGTGTCGTTGTTCTGGCAGTCGTCAGCGTTCTGTTCATTTCGGCGTCGTTTCTGACGTATTATGCCTTTAAAGCCGGAGATGTGGCATCATATTGGCTGTTCCGGCGCTATACGCTGTTCTGGTCAGGTCCTACGATTCTTGCCAGCGTGCTGATTTTCTTTGCGATTCGCCGTCACAATCCACAGCATTTCAGCAGCATGCTTGATATCAGCTGGATGTTCCTGCTGTCGCTGCTCTTTTTTCTTGGTGCCGTGTTCCTCATCTATCGAAAACGACAGCTTGGCCTGGCCTTTGTACTCGTGATGCTGCAATTTTTCAGTGCATGGTTTGGGTACGGAGCGTCGCACCTTCCCTATTTATTATATCCGCACTTGACGATATATGATGGGTTTGTCAATGAAACCATGGCACTCGCCCTGATCGCTGCCTTTATTGCAGGACTTCTTCTGCTTATTCCATCGTTAATTCTACTCATGAGACTATTTTTATTTGATGCTGATTATGTGCGGGGAAACCGCTAGCGAAAGGAGACGTGGAGGATGGGCTTTTTTCTGATTATGATTGCGCCGCACCTGGTACTCGGGGCCAGTGTGCTGGCCGTATTCCTATGGGGCGGGCGCCGCGGCGACTACTTTTACGAGGAGTAAATGAAAAAACCAGCTGCTTTTTTGCAGCTGGTTGTGGGCAGCAGGAAGCAGGGCGAGGACATTTATTCCGTTATTTCATGAAATCAATGGCCTTTTGCTGTTAAAAAAGAGAAATAAGAGATCAGGCGTCCGCACGAACCGCCGTCCTGCTCTTATTCTGTTGTGTCGTAATATTCTTCCAGGGTTTCATCCTTATCCTGAAGTTCAGCTGCCAAATCCTCCCCGACATAACGGAGGTGCCACGGTTCATATTGATACCCAGTAATCTCCGTTTTATCTTCCGGATAACGGATGACAAAGCCGTATTCGTACGCATTTTCTTTCAGCCATTGTCCTTCCGGCGTTTCACCGAATTCATCGGTTAATGAAAAGTCAGCCGATTGGGAGCTTACGTCCATCGCCAGACCGCTCTGGTGTTCACTTTCCCCCGCCTGAGCGCTGTATTGATTGGCTTCTTCCACTCCATCTTCTTCGGCGTTAGCGGCAAAAATTGCTTCCTGGCGGTCATAGGAACGATATCCGGAGACAGCAAATAGATTCAGTCCTTCTTCCTCTGCCCCGCTGAATAATTCCTCCAGAGCAGCAGCTGCTGGTTCACGCAGCTGTTTTTTCGGAACGTCTTCTTCAAACGGAAATGGAACATCCGGGACAGTCAAGTCCTCCGGGACATAATCGGAAGGAAGGTGATAGTCTCTGTTCACCAGCGCATCCAGCGCTTCCGGATTCTCCAGCACTCCATTTTCATCTGTTGGCGGAGGAGCTGCTGCTTGGTCTTCTTCCCGATCGGCAGTTTCTTCCTGCTCCTCGTCTTCCTCAAATACCGGCTTCGTTTCTTCCTGATTCGTTTGTTCCTCTTTTGTTTCTGTATCCGGGGTCTTGGCATCTTCCTCGGACTGACCCGCTGCCGAACAACCCCCGGCTGTCAACAGCACGGCAAAGCCTAAACTGATTATTTTTTTATTCATAGTATCCTGTCCTTTTTTTTCTTGATGTGATGAAATAAACTCACTCATATCGTATCATTATTTGTGAGGTGGAAAAACGGCTATTTTGCTTTCCTGATCATCCAGAAGGCGGCGGCCATCGCGCTGAAGCCGCCAACAGCCTTGCCTATCAACATCGGCACGATCATCGGCCGGTCTACTGCCGCGGTAAATCCTAAATGACCGCCTAGAATAAAAGCGCCGCTTACGGCAAAAGCAAAATTCATCAGTTTCCCCTCTTCCTCCATCTCATCGCTTAAGGCAAACATCGGAATCGTGTGGGCCAGCGAAGCAAACCAGCCGGACCAGGCAGTTTCATTCATGAAAAATCGTCCGCCTCTGCCTCGGCCGTGCTTTTGAATAAAATGAACGAGAGGAAAGGCGCCCGCCAGCGAAAATGCAATAGCACCAACGGTTAATAGTCCTTTATCCGAGGAAGCCATTCCTGGAAGAACCGTCCAGCCGGTTAATGATTCAAACACCACCACCGCAGTAGCGAGGGTCGTAAACGCCACCACCAGTCTTCCAAACCGCTGAAACCCTCTTACCATCACCGTCGGTTTCCACCATAATCCGAGTAGAACCAGGCCGGAGCATAATAGAATCGGAATCAAATTTCCGAGCATCTGAGCCATGGAAAAACCAGCAGCCAGCCCGCCTGCGAGCATCCCGGCAGGAATCGTGGAAATACCGGCAAGCATCCCTTTGGCAAACACAGCGTGGTCTTCTTTTTTTAATATAGTGAGGGCAATGGGAATCGTAAAGGTCAATGTCGGCCCAAGCATGGTTCCCAATAAAATACCGGCGAATCTGGCGGATTCTTCTGTTTCCGCCAGTTCACCGGCCAGCGCATAACCACCCATATCCAGTGCCAAAAGTGTCGTTGCAAACATTGCCGGGTCCGCCCCCATCCACTGGTATAATGGAACAACGACAGGACGGAGAATGTCAGCCAGCACCGGTGCAAGGGAAATCATGCCGATCATCACCACTGCAATAGGGCCGATCGCCGAAAAACCTCGTTCAAACGCTTCACCGTATCCATAACGATTTCCTAATGCTTTATCAACAGCCCCAACCATCATGAAGATGGCTAATACCAGAAGGATGGCATCCTGAAGTTCAAACATGGAGACCCTTCTCTCTATCCTTTTTCTTCTTCCTTCATTTGGGCTTTATTGTTCTCATGCTCTTCTCCAAGATAACGTGAAAACAGAAAGCTGTCCACAAAAGCCTGCAGTACCTCAAATTTTTCTTTCTGTCTTACTTCATCCCGCAGTACCTGGATGTACCAGCGGGAATCTTCGATGCGGTCTCTCATTTCATTGACATTGGCTGTACTTTTTCCATGGCCCGGGACAAGCAGGCCGATATTTTTCTGTGATAACACCTGCTCCAGTTTATCAATCGTTCTTTCATACGCTTCGCTGTTATGATGAATAAAGGGAAATTCTACGTCGCTTAAATAATCTCCGGCAATTAGGGTGTGGAGCTCATGGACAACAGCAAACACCCCGTCTGCCTGATGGCCCGGCGCTAAATAGAAAGATACAGAGGTGTTTCCCATTTCAATCGTCTGTTCATCGTAATCAATGATAATATCTATGGCAGGATAATCAATGATATAAGGACGCTGGATGTAATAATGATCGTCAAAATCTTTTATTTCCTGAATCGTTTCTTCCTTGCCGGATCTGGCTGCAAACCCCCGCGATGCAATCGTCACTGCTTCCGGAAATGCATTCCAGCCAAGGATGTGGTCAAAATCAGAATGCGTGAACAACAAATACTGACGCTGGCCCTTATCCTTGCTCTTTACATGTTCCTGGATCGCTGCAATTTCCTCCGGCAGCCAGGCCGGATCCACAATCAGGATCATGTCGTCCGTAGCCACCACCGTGGAGGTCGTTTGATGCAGGGCACTCTGAAACACCGTCACCTGCTGATCTTCATACTGGACTGACATTTGTATCACCCTTTCCCCAGAAGTAATGATTTGTTTCTCACATACCTTACTCTTTGTATTCGTTATTCTCCTTAAATTTCCTGCAATATACAGGGCTTGAGTAGTTATATACCCGTTTTTTCATTCGCGCAAAAGAGAGGAGAGCGTTATCTATGAAATTATATTTATTTCTTGCACTACTGCTGATCACAAGCAGTTGCGGTCATCCGTCTTATGAAGCCGGGGAAAAAGTAGAAGCAGACATTCTTGAGGTCGTGGACGGCGACACCATAAAGGTTGATATGGAAAAAGGCGGCCGGGAAACGATTCGTCTGCTTTTAGTGGATGCACCGGAAACCATCCATCCTGATAAACCCGTTCAGCCTTATGGAGCAGAAGCCAGTGCATTTGCCAAAGAATACTTACCGGAAAACAAGAACGTAACGATAGAAATTGATACGTCCATACGGGATGATTACGACCGGTTTCTCGCCTATATCTGGGTGGACGGGGAAATGTTTAATGAAAAAGTGATAGAAAAAGGTCTGGCCCGGGTTGCTTATATCATCGAGCCAAATACCCGATATGTGGATAGACTGCAGCAAACAGAAGAAAAGGCCAGAGAAGAGAACAGAGGAATCTGGAGCGAAGAGGGGTATGTTACGGATGAAGGTTTCAACCCTGATGCCGTGCAGAGCGGCTCTTGTGAATCACCGGATATAAAAGGGAACCATAGTTCCAGCGGGGATTACATCTACCACACCCCAGACAGTCCGTATTATGAAGCCACCGAAGCGGAAGAAATGTTCTGCTCCGAAGAAGAAGCAGAAAAAGCAGGCTTTCGTCCTGTCCGGCAATAACAATGGGTTCACACTCACTGATGATTAGCAGTGTCCTTTGTAAAATATTTCATGTTCTCCTGTCCCCAAAGATACATACTTTGAATAATTGGCATTAAACTTTCTCCGAGTTCTGTTAATGAATATTCCACCCGCGGAGGAACTTCTGGGAAGACCTCTCGGTGGATAAGACCGTCTTCCTCCAATTCACGCAGCTGCGACGTTAATACTTTGTGCGTAATCGTTGGAAAAAGCCGTTTTATTTCATTAAAACGCATGGCACCATTATGACCGAGATGATAGATTGTTGTAATTTTCCATTTTCCGTTTATAAGCGAAAGGGTTAATTCTTTTTCACAATTGAACGTGCCGTTTTTCACCTTTTTTAACACATCTTTTCTTAAATCCTCCATAAGCCCGCCACCCTTTAAAAGTATCCTTGAAGTTACTGTGTAACCAAAAAGTGCCTTCTTTTCTTTCATTGGCTTGCTCTGTAGACTGTAGGTAAGGAAATAAAATTCAGATAATTTAAACAAGTTCACTTACACTTTATTACATTTTAATGTACCCGCTTACAAACTTCAACACGTTCAATAACATGAACAGGAGGTATGACAATGGGAGGAAACCGTGCTGTTGCCTACGCTGGAGCTGGGAAGGTAGAAGTAAAAGATATTGATTACCCCGAACTGATTTTACGAGACGGGCCTGGGGTTAACCCTCTGAACGTTGGTAGAAAATGTGAACATGGCGTTATTCTAAAAGTGATAACAACCAACATCTGCGGGAGTGACCAACACATGGTCCGCGGGCGTACCACAGCTCCTGAAGGGCTCATTCTTGGTCATGAAATAACAGGCGAAGTGATTGAAACAGGCCGTGATGTTGAATTCATCAAACAAGGGGACATGGTGTCTGTTCCCTTTAACATTGCCTGTGGGCGCTGTCAGTCCTGCAAGGAACAAAATACCCACGTCTGCCTCAACGTCAATCCGGATCGCCCTGGATCGGCGTATGGATACGTCGATATGGGAGGCTGGGTTGGCGGTCAATCCGAATATGTTATGGTTCCCTACGCTGACTTTCAACTGCTGACATTTCCAGATAAAGATCAAGCAATGGACAAGATTCTTGACTTAACCATGCTTTCGGACATATTTCCAACGGGCTTTCACGGTGCTTACAGTGCCGGAGTGAAACCTGGTTCTTCTGTTTATGTCGCTGGTGCTGGACCTGTAGGATTAGCGGCCGCCCATTCCGCTCAGCTATTAGGAGCTTCCGTCGTTATCGTTGGTGATTTAATCCCTGAACGACTCGAACAGGCAAGAAGTTTCGGGTGTGAAACCATAAACTTACGAGATCACGATAAGATAGGAGAACAAATTGAACAGATTCTGGGTGTCCCCGAAGTGGATTGCGCGATTGACGCGGTTGGATTCGAAGCATCCGGCCACGGGAAAGACGCCAAAGAAGCTCCAGCCACGGTCTTAAATTCTATCATGGACGTCACACGGGCTGCCGGAAAACTAGGTATACCAGGTCTTTATGTCACAGAAGATCCCGGGGCTGCAGATGAAGCAGCTAAACAAGGATCTCTCAGCATACGTTTTGGTCTGGGCTGGGCTAAGGGACATACGTTTGTAACAGGACAAACTCCCGTCATGCAGTACCACCGCTCCCTCTTGAACTCCATTCTTCATGGAAAAGCAAATATTGCAAAAGCCGTTAATGCAACGCTCATTTCTTTGGATGAAGCCCCTCAGGGATATAGTGAGTTTGACAGCGGTGTCGCCAAAAAATTCGTTATCGACCCTCATGGCATGTTCAACAAATAATTTTTAACTGAACTGGAGGAGATGTAATGGATAAATTAACATTAGATACGGCTGAAAAAGTGATTGCCGGTGCAGAAAAAGAGGCAGAAAATATCGGAGTGTCCATGGTTATCACGGTTGTCGATGATGGCGGCAACTTAATCGCCAAACACAGAATGGATGATGCCTGGATAGCAAGTATTGCCATTTCCGAAGACAAAGCATGGACATCCGTTGCCCTGAAAATGCCTACATCCAATTTAGCAGAAGCCACCGTCCCAAACTCCGAACTTTATGGGTTAAACACCACCAACAACGGACGTATCGTTGTATTCGGCGGCGGCATCCCGCTGCAGCAGGATGGCAAAGTTGTTGGTGCGGTCGGAGTGAGCGGAAGTGCTGTCCCTGATGATGTCCAAGTCGCAAAAGCCGGAGTTCAAACCTTTGAAGAAATCATTGGTTAAACTTTTAAACCAATGATCATCGAAAACGCAGCTGACTTGAAAATAGGAACCAGGGAATAGACCAGACTGCTATGCTTCTGCATTCGGCGCAGGAGCATGGCAGTTTCATTTTTAAAACGACCGTACTTGACACCACCCAAAAAGGGAATCTTCCTCATTTCATCGTTTTTTCTACCCAAACTTGCGCTTAATAATCCCATACTTTTTTACTTGCCCGCCTGTAAACACCCTGTCTATACTATTTGGTGTAGAAAGACAGGTGAAAATCATGAATTCGTCCACCTCAAAGCGAGATTATTTTTTCGATAATGCGAAATTCATCCTGATCGGCCTCGTGGTATTAACCCATGCCATTACCCCTTTGACCTATGATCAGACTTTTAGCAAAGCTCTGTATCTGTTAATGTTTGCGTTTCATATGCCGCTCTTCTTTTTTATCTCAGGATTTTTTGCTAAAAATGCAACGGCGAGAAAAGAATGGTTGAAGCCGATACAAAGGCTGCTGGTGCCCTACCTTATTTTCCAGGTCATCTATACGTTTTATTATTACGATATGCAGGGGGACCCTCTCGAGTTTCACCTGCTTGAACCGCACTGGTCCCTGTGGTTCCTTGTGACATTATTTGCTTTTTACTTTCTGGTGCACTTGTTTAAGTTCACCCCTTATATGCTGATTCCTGCTGTTCTGCTTGGTACCGGTGTTGGTTTTGCCAATGCAGATACTCTGATTAATCTTTCGAGAATGGCGGTGTTCTTTCCGTTTTTTCTTGCCGGCTTTTATGTCAAACGCTGCCACTTAAACTTTATTTATTACTGGGGCATGAAACTAGCAGCTGTGCTTTTATTTCTGCTGGCATTTCTCGGTTTTTATCTTTACGCCTTTGACATTCCAAGGAATTTGTTTTTCGGCGATGAAACGTATCAAATGCTTGGGTTTGAAACATGGGAAGGCAGCTTGTACCGAATGCTTGCTTACGTCTTGTCCGCCGCCTTATCCATTTGTTTCTTAATCCTGGTACCAAAGCAGAAAATCGTCATTTCGGAATATGCCCAAAACACCCTGTATGTCTATCTTCTGCACGGTTTCATATTCCGATACCTGCGGGAAACGTCCTTTTATGAAGGGATGGACACCGTATTCGAAGTACTACTGCTTATGATAGGAACCGCTGCCTTCACGTATTTCTTATCTACTCCGCTCGTTAAAACAATTGCTCAGCCTGCGGTTGAACCGTTTGCCTTTTTTAGAAAACCGAGGAGATAAGCTTATTACCGCTTTATTCCTCGTCTTCTTTTATTTTTTGAATAACTTCATCCAAATCAGCAGCGAACTGATGCAGCAGGTCGGCCGAATCCGAAATTTTTTCAATGTGATCAAGCTGCTGATTGGAAGAAGCGCCCATGGCGAAGGTTTCCTCCTGGGTCCGTCCTGCAATGTCCCTTACCTCTTCCATCGAAGCTGCAGCCTGTTCCGTACCGGCCACTAATTGCCGGACTGACGAAGAATGCTCCTTCAACTGGCTGTCTACTTCTTTTGTGGTTTGAAGAATGGTGGAAAAAGATGTTCTTACGTCCTGAAGAGTATGCAGACCAGC
This sequence comes from Salibacterium aidingense DSM 18341, assembly GCF_000429685.1. Lineage (GTDB taxonomy): Bacteria > Bacillota > Bacilli > Bacillales > Marinococcaceae > Salibacterium > Salibacterium aidingense. The sequence continues at coordinate 90,292 of NZ_AUCI01000013.1, read as the reverse complement.
TTCCACGTCTTCTTTAACCTTATCCATGCTGTCCACTGTGTCATTGGTTCCATGGGTAATTGTTTTTATTTGTTCTGATATTCGATAGACAGGAGCCCCCGATTGTGCCGCCAGTTTGCGGACTTCTTCTGCCACAACGGCAAATCCTTTGCCTTTCTCCCCGGCTGCTGTGGCTTCAATGGAAGCATTTAGCGACAATAGATTCGTCCGGGCGGCGATATCCCTTATCACCTCAAGCATTTGATCAATCGAACGTATTTTTTCTTCTAACTCCCGAAAAGAATAATAGGATGCTTCTACCGATCCCCTCATGTGTTCAAAAGCATCCATAAATGATTCCATGGTTTTCTCCCCTGCTTCCGCCGTTGCAGCAGTTTCTTCCGACTTATTGATACCTCCACAGAAGTTCCGGCCATTTGCTCCATTCCATCACTCATTTCGTTCATCACATGGACATTCTCGTTTAAACGATTCCACTGTCTCTGGGCGCCCTCTGTAAGTTCGCTGATGGAGGACGCCATCCTGCGGCTGTTGTCGTCTGTTAATTCTGCTTTCTGGTTTAAATGCTTTGCTGTTTCCAATACGCTTGCTGAAGTGGCCGACATACGGCCGACAATATCATCAATCACCGATTTGCGTTCCTGCTTTTTATCCACTTCCAATTGCTTCTGAATGTTTTTGTTCGAAAACACCTGCCATGACGTCGCCCCAGAAGTAAGCACGAGGAATAAGGCATGGATGATCAGCATGCGGAGAGAATAATCGGTATATCCAAAAACAATCTCCGGCAGGACAAAAAAACCAAGAAGATGCTGAACGGCAAAAATAGTAGTCATAATCGAAATCAACGATATACTGCCATAAAAGGCAAGCGCTGCCACAACCATAAAAATAGAAAAATGAAATTCAATTCTTCCGCTTCCTCCAGCAATCATCGAAATACTGGCAAAAGTCAGGCATAACGTGTTCATAAACGGGAGAAGCGTATGCTCTTTTTTTAGTTTGTACAGAAATAAACTTATACCTGCCAGAAATATCGGCAGGAAAAGCAGTGCGTATAATATACCTCCGTAATTTTCTTCCAAATATATGGAAGACACAGCTGAATCGGCAAGCATGGTATAATCAAACAAATGATATACTCTTCCTAAAATATGTATAATGACGGATAATAAAACAGATAAGACCGAAATAACAATCATCACTTTGTTCTTTTGTTTTATCACCAAACTTCCCCCCTTTAGATAAATATCGGTTGAATCCCCTTTCCGATTTAGCATTATTTTACTCATTTAGTTTTCCCTGGCATATATAATTGGAGCCTGGCTAGAATAAACGGTCCCAGTATTATTTGAGACATTTCGCTTCCCCCTTGTTCTTCCTATATCTCTTAACTGGAAATAAAGAACATTCCGGGACGTAACAATGTTTCCAGTCTTCCATCCTGCAAAAAAACAGCCCGGCTGAAAAAACGTGAGGTTCAGCCGGGCTGTTCTTAATTTATTTCCAATTCCTGTGGAGGTTCTCCTGATTTATTCATTAATCTCATGTTCTCCGGGTGAACTTCGAGAACGGTATACTCCGGGTCCTCTATCCCATCAAACCATCTGTTCATCGTCTCACGCCAGATTTTTTCCTTTGTTTCCCGATCTTCTCTGAGCACAGCTTTTCCTGATACTTCGACATAAAGATCGTCCAGCCCCTCTCCTTCATAGCCAAGAAGAATATGCACATATGGATTTTTATTAATTTCTTCGGCTTTGTGCGTTTCTTTATACGTCGGGGTATAAAGAGTTAAATCCTCATGATAGAATGTCATATACCTGGAGTGCGGTTTCCCCTGTTCCACCGTGGCCAGCACCCCTGTTTTATATTTATCAATGATCTCCAGAATTTTATTTTGTAGCTCTGTCTGCTCCATGTTTGTCCCCTTTCTTTTTTTCTCTCTATTCTAATCATTCCCCCGCAGGATAACCTGTAAACACTTGGGAACGATTTCTCCACGGGAGACAGGGGGTTAAACAAACGTTTGATGAAACAGAACACACCTGAAAAGAATCGTGGCAGAAGCCTGGCTGCCCCCCGTTTGACCCGGGTGTCAGGGAAGACGTTCCAATGCGTCTGTTAGCATTGTCCAGAACATGGAATGGTTCAGCTGCCCGGCTACGTTCACATTAGGGGCTTTCCCCGTAGTCTGCAGGTAATCAATGACTGTCATGCCCGTTGTATAGGTTCCAGCGGTTTCCACAGTGACGGGAAGGTGTGTCGTGGAGAATACTCTGTCGTCTATACAATAAGCTACTGCGCAGGCATCGTGAATCGGGGCTCCTGGAAAACCGAACAGCTCTTTGTACGTGGCCGTGAAATAATCCAGCAGTTCTGCTGTGAAGGAAGCGGCTTTCGTATCAGCGTGTCGCAGCCATTCTTTTTCCTTTTCTGCCGCCATCGCTTGATGCGTGAGATCCAGCCCGGCCATCGTCAGCGGCAGCCCGCTTTCAAACACCACATGAGCCGCTTCCGGGTCCGCGTAAATATTAAACTCCGCTGCAGGAGTCCAGTTGCCGAAAGATCCGCCTCCCATCAGCACGATTTCTTTTATATTCTTTTTTACGTGAGGCGCTCTTTTCAGAAGCCAGGCGATGTTGGTCAACGGTCCTGTCGGGACAAGGGTGAGCGGTTCTTCTGGATGATCCAGAAGGTCCGCCATCAGATCAATGGCATGCAACGATTCCTGCTGCTTTGTCGGTTCCTGCAGTTCCGGACCTTCCAGCCCGGACTCTCCATGAATATGAGGAGCTGTTTTCGGCTTTCGGACAAGCGGTTCTTCCGCCCCCTGAGCTACCGGTACTTGAGTCAATTCCGCCATCTCTGCAATAATCAGCGCGTTGCGTGTGGTATGCTGAATAGAGGCATTCCCGGAGACCGTAGTGATCGCTTTTATGTTTAATGCCGGGTGACCCGCTGCCAGAAAGATAGCAATCGCATCGTCATGTCCCGGATCGCAGTCTAGTATTATGTTTTTCGGCATATGTCCCTGCTCCTTATAACTGATGGTATCATGACAAAGAATTAAGGTGGATCCGGACATTTATTCCTTTATATAGACTATAGAGAGAATTTTTCCCCAGGAAACGGACGTTTGTTCCCTTATTTGAAGAAATCAACTAATTTTGAGAGTGAAAACGACAAATAGCGAATCAAATGTCCGAACCTCCCAATATATTCCCATAATACGGGTTGATAACGGAATAAATGTCCTCGCTGGCAAGTATAGACCAATAGGGAGCTGCATCAAAAAGTGACAGCTCCTATAGGTAGTAGCGTCGAGCGTCCGCCTGCAGCGGCTTTGCATCTTCGGCTCCTTTTATTCATGCGAAATGGCAATTTTACCGAAGAACGTTTGGCTTTCCAAGTATTCATAAGCCTGGGCGGCCTCCTCTAACGGAAACACGCTGTCGATGACGGGGACCATTTCTTTATCTCGGATCATGCGGTTCATGTCTTCAAAGTCATTGCGGCTGCCTACTCCGATGGTGCGGGTGGAAGCTCGTCCGAAGAGATCAAAATAATCTATCTTGTCGCCGGTACGGCTGAGCACCCCAATAAGAGCGAGTTCCTCTCCCGGGGCCACCGCTTTGAGGGACTGTTGTATGGTTGCAGGTCCCACCACTTCCACAACACGGTTCACACCGGCCCCTCCGGTTAATTCTTTCGCTTTTTCTCCCCAGTTTGGTGTCTTGTTATAGTTAATTACCTCATCCGCCCCGATGTCTTTCAGCTTGTCTGCTTTTTCTTCACTGGACGTTGTCGCAATGACATTTACACCCATTGCTTTCGCCAATTGTATGGCATACACGGAGACGCCGCCGCTTCCCAGTGTCAATACGGTATCCCCAGCATGAAGCGGGCTTGGGCCGTGCAGTGCGTTCCAGGCGGTGACGCCGGCGCAGGGCAGGGTGGCAGCCTGTTCAAACGTTAAATGGGAAGGCACTTGTACGAGCAGTTCCGGATTAATGACTTTATATTCTGTCAGCCAGCCGTCACTGTGAGAGCCGTACGGTTCTGTGTACGAAGGGCGGCGGCTGCCTCCGAACCATTCTTTTGTAAAGTTGCCGGCAACCCGATCGCCAACCTCAAAGCGCCGTACTCCTTTTCCAACTTCAACAATCTCCCCTGCCCCGTCAGACAGCGGGATAAGATTCGGATGCATCCCTCCCGGGTACTGGTCTTTCAGCATGGCAAGATCACGGTAGTTCAGGGATGTGGCTTTCACTTTTACCAGCACTTCCCCTCGCTGGACCGTTGGGATATCCTCGGTCACCATGTTCAGATTTTCCACGCTTCCCTCTTTTTCAAGCCGGATCGAACGCATTGTTCCTTTACGCTCTGCCATGTTGCAGCCTCCTTCTACTTCCAAATTTTGTTCTCTCTCTCATGTTAAATAATCTGGAAATAGAAAGTCTAACCATTTGCTTGGTTGTCTGGATGAGGTTTTTCTGAGGCTGCTGAAAAACTATATATAAGAATGTCTGCTGTATATTTAGAAGATGCCTTGAATATGCTGCGGGGTCTTCGACTCATGCTTTTCCCGCAGGAGTGTCGCCTTCCGCGGTCACACCTCCTGTGCTGATATAACTGCATCCGTATTTAGATGCATCGTATTTTTGATAGATGCTTTTCAGCAGCCTCGGGTTTCCTCCCTTTATGCCCTGCTTCTATTCTTCCTAACCCGATAAAAAAGATGAGTAACTCCGGGGGCTTCGACCGCCTTCATCCATTCCAGCTCCGCTTTTTGCTCCTTAAACAATCGAATGCCTCCGCCAAGAAGGACCGGCACAAGATGCAGATGCAGTTCATCAACAAGTCCTGCTTCCAAGCATTGCTGTGCTACTACGGCACCCGAAACCCCAATGTTTTTATCTTCTGCTTCCTTTTTTGCCTGTACCACAGCCTGTTCTATCCCATCTGTAACAAAATGAAAAGACGTTGTGCCTTCCGGAACCGTTTCCGGAGCTTGATGTGTCATAACATATACGGGAACACCTTGAAACGGATGGCTGCCGCCCCATCCGCCGACAATATCATAGGTGCGTCTGCCAGTAAGAATTGCCCCCGTATTCTCAAACGATGCTTCCAACACAGAATGACTCGGCTCGGAAAGTTTGAAAAAATCATTATCCCTGATCGGAGCAGTTCCCTGAAACAGCCACTCATGAAGGACACTGCCATTCTCCCCAAGCGGCTGTTTTTCATTATCATGAACGCCGGCAATAAAACCATCCAGGGATAAGGACATATCAATGACGACCTTGGCCATTTTCCTCACCTCACTTCTACCACATAAGACGTTAGTTCTTTCACTTTGCCGTTTTTGAAAGCACTCAGCCTGTATATGTCACAAAACGCATACGTTTTCCCTTGCTTGTCTGCCTTTTTTATTGTCCCATCCACTGCAGCTGTATCACCGTGCGTAATAATGTGATGGATCTCAAGCTCCCAGGCTTCCCCGCTTTTCATTTTTTTCAATTCCCCGGCAAACGCAGATTTTCCTTTGATTGGCGGCGTACCCACCATCGTCCACACCACATCTTCGCTTACATTTTCGATCAAATAATCAACATCTTCCCTGGCAAACGCTTCGTTGAATGCCCGGATAAATTCCTGGTTTTTTGTTCCCATTTTATCGCCTCCCCGATTTGTATGCTTTTAGAATAACAGGCAGGGCCAGGTGATGTTTCTTACGGATTGCTGAGCTGCTGCTCCACCCGCTGCAGAAATTGGTTCATTAATAAAGGGAGGGAAATAAGGATGGGCGGATCTTCCAGCCGCGGAGGATGAAGTTCCAAATGCTGCGGAGCAATAGCGGTAAATGGTTCCACTACGATAGGCTGCTTCGATCTTGTACGCAGGGTGGTATGCGGAAGTAAATAATCGATCGTCGATGTTTTCCAGGAAATAGCGGTGGCCATTAAATAATAAATCCCGGGGGTCACTCCGGAAATGCAGAAGTCACCAAGGGAGGGGATCAATGTACCGTGCGGAGGCAGGCCTTCCGGGATCGGCTTTGGAAATAAACCAATCAGGATAACACCATGTAACGAAGAAGCAGCTTTAATGGTCCCTTCCACGCTTGTATCCGTCTGAGAAAAACGGGGAGCCCTGGACCAGTTATTCAATTGGCGCAGGGAAGAAAAATGAGTGCCGGCCTGGGGGCCGTACTGTCGAAATTGAGAAGGCGACAGCCCTACTTTGTTCGTAAAGCGGGTCGTGAAGGTCCCAAGACTTTGCTGGCCAATTTCCATACCGATATCACGAATGTTTAAATCTGTCCGCAAAAGCAGTTCTTTTGCTTTCTGCAGGCGGAGAGAGGAGACATAATAAAGAGGGGGGAGCCCGGTTCTGGATTTAAAAATGCGGGCAAAATGATAAGGACTGTAAGCGGCCTGGGAAGCCAGCCACGAAAGCTCCAGAGGCTCATCGAGATGGGCATGGATATAGGTAATCACGTCATCGATTTCAGAATGCTGGATTCCCACCGCTTTCCTTTCTCCTTTCTTAACCACTTCTCTATCATACGTAAGATTCGACTTTTATCTGCAAAACCCTTTCTTTCTTTTGATTTTATTTTGATTTGTTACTAGCGGTCGAACCATTTGTTATCTCTCAACACTCCGATCCTCCCGCTTCCCTGCCAGAGCTCCGCTTCATTTTCTGCTGTCTGCACCCATTCCGGTATCATATGGTTTAGAGGGTCCCTCGTTTTACTGCTTGCAAAAACAGCAGTGACAAGATGCACAGGCTGATCTCCGGCGGGAAGAGAATGAGTCAAGGACGGAAGCAGGGCCGGGCTGGCGTATAGAAGATTGGTATTAGGATCTGTTTCTACCAATTTTGCTATTCTCTTCTTTGTTAAATCATAAATAGCACTAGTGCCTGTGTCCAGACACACACCGATACCGTATTCTTCGAAGCTTTCCACGTGGGGGGTGATCTCCGATTTCGGTTTTGTCGGCCGCTGCTCCAGCGGCACAGAAAAAGCGCCTTCGACAGTATCCAGTTCTCTTTCTGTATAAATGTGGTGAATCCGGACATGCCACATCCCCATAGGGATCAGCCACGTCTTCACTTCGACATCCGTCCACGGCTTCCACCGGGAATATAAGGCGCTATCCTGCCACTCCATCGTTTCACATCTCCGTCTTACTCTGTAATACGTATCCTTTTCACTGAAGGCAAGCATAGAGTCAAACGCACCCTGCTTTTCCCCGTAAATTCCTTTCGGGACATGAAAACCAAAATGAGTGGAATAGGCAAACTTGGCATACTTGCTTTCATTATGAGCATGCTCCGTGTCCGAATATTGTCCGGATACGAGAGCATACACATGCTGTTGATCATCCTCTCTTGTAATAACCATGCGCGGATGAGGCAGTTTTTTGATTTTATCCAGCTTTGGCAGCGGCTTTTCTTCGACCTGCCAGAAGGGGTGGCCTGCCCGCAGAGCCAAAACTAAAAATGTTTTCATAGCCCAGTACGGAGAGCCGGGAGAATTGTAGTTTTCAGCCATAATCAGATTCGGATAGCCGTACCCAATCGTGAGCACCCCGTCTTCCGTAAAAATGGGCTGTTTCATCCACCAGCGGAGATGGCGGAAAATCAGCCCTTTGCACACCCCCATGCTTATATCCTCCAGACCCGCATAAATATACGCACTCCAAAACGACACCTGGGCAAACCGGTACGTCAAACTGCGTCCGAACGGAAGGGCAGAACCATCTGCAGCAAACCAGTACATAAAATCCCTGGCGAACATGGAAGCGCGCTGTTTATACAAGCCTGAACGTTCAGGATCGGCTTTTTTCATCAGCTCTGCATATATCAAACCGTAATAATGAAAAGCAAATGAAATATAGTAATCCCATTGTTGCGCGTGACCATCAGCATACCAGCCGTCCCCCTGATAATAGGATTCAATTTTTTCAAACGACTCCTCCTGCCTGGCATGATTTACAGGTAGACCGACCGAGTGGAAACCGGTATTCACTAATATCCGAAAAAACTGCCAATTGTTTTCTACGACCTCATACTGATTTATCTGATCCAGCCACTGATACAGGTTATCTTTTTCTTCGTCATTTAAGGGAGCCCAGACTTTGTCAGGGACAAGGGCCAGAGCCAGACCAAAAGCAGCCATTTCCACCATCCGCTGATCAATCCCGTTTATATCCCCCCAGTATTCCTCGTGATCCGGGTTGGTTCCGTTCTTTATACCCTCCAGGTGCACATTCCACAGTTCTGTCTCCTCTCCGCCTGCGGCCAGTGGAACCATCCCCCAAAGCAGCCGTGAAAAACCTTCCATTCCTGCAATATCAAGCCCGAAATGAGCACTGCTGCTGCCCAGATTCAATCTTGTTTTTCCCTTCGTGTAGTATTTTTCCAACGGGTGGTACAGTTCCGTTATCAGGTGAATCAGATCCTCCCGGGTCTGCAGAGAGTTCTGAGTGATCGAAAGAGCCATGCTTTTATCGTCCTTTCTCCTTCTTTTATCTGATATTTCGAAATTGACTTGGTGCCATTTGATTATATTTTTTAAATAATTTATTAAAATAACTTGTATTGTCATAACCAAGGGAAAAAGATATGTCATCCACGGTTCGGTCCGTGTGAAGCAGATAATGCTGGGCCTGCTCCATTTTTTTCTTGGTGACATATTCGATGAACGTGTCCCCGGTCTCCTGTTTAAACATCCGGCTGAAATGGCTGGGGTTCAAGTGTAAATGCTGAGCCACTTCCTCCATCGTGATGCGTTTATCCATATGAATCTCGACGTATTTCTTGGCCTCCCGAATTTCTTTTCTGTCCATCCTCGCCTGAAGACGTCCGGCTGTTTCTATTTTCTTTTGAATATACGAATCTAAATAATCATGTAATTGAGAAAAATTTTTCAAGGAGTGTATTTCACTGTATAAAACAGAGGAAGATTTATGGGAATAATGCTGCAGCGAGTGGTATTTTAATTCTACTTCGGTCAAGATTTTGTGCGCCCAGCTTTTTATCCGATCCGGATGGTGCTGTTCGTCCCGTAATATTTTGGTCCAGGTTCGCACCCAGGTTTTTACATGGCTGCTGCTTTCCGTTACAATCAGCTGTTTTAACTCATCAAGAGCCGGAGCATAGTGACAAAAAATATCCTCTTCCTGAAAATCCATCAGCCTATCTTCAAGCCGGTATATCCCCGGTTTATCCATATAGAACCATTCATGCTTCAATGCGGCCAGGGACCGGAGACCTCTTTTCATTTCCTTCACACCGGAAATCGTTACTCCTATGACAAAGCATATCTCCATTTCGTTTCTCTGCCACAGCTGCCGCTGCATTTTTTTCAGAGCTGCCGTCATATCTTCCAGCTGACGGCCGGAGGAAAGGGAAGAAGAAACAGGAAACAACCAGTACATGTCCTGAAGACTGCAGATAAAGCTTTCTGCTTCCATTGTTTTTTCCACGGTCTCATGACTTATTTTTTCTACAGCCGGGAGTCTGCCTTCTTCTTCTGTATTGATTACGCGTGCTGTCACTGGAATATGTGTAAGACCGCTAAAATCCATTTCGATGAATTCCATTCCACTGCTTGGCGGCGCTTCCAATGAATGGGTAAGCAGCCCGCGGATCCATTCTTTTTTCATACTGCTCTTCGACTGTTCTGCGATGGATTTCCATTGGTGCATATTCTGTTTTTGTGCTTTTTTATTGGTTACCCGGACCAGAGTACGGTCGAGCACCTCCCCAAGCATATCGGGTTCGAGCTTCTCTTTTAAAATGTAATCGCACACATAAAGACGCAGGGCCTGACGGGCGTATTCAAAATCATCATGGCAGGTAATGACAAGGGACTCGAGCTCCGGGTTTAATTCCTTTATTTTTTCAATAAGTTCGAGGCCACTCATGCCAGGCATACTAATATCGGTAATTACGATATCTGGAACATCTTTCTTGGCTGCCGTCCACGCTTCTGTACCTGTTTCACACTTTCCGGAAACCTGAAGTCCTTTCTTCTTCCACGGAACACAGTCATACATGAATTCAAGCATTTGATAGTTATCTTCAGCTAAAAGTACTTTCAAAGCTTATCCCCCTTTCCGAGCCATCGGAAATTGCATCGAAACAGTAACTCCCCCGCCTGCATTGTTTTCAACATTCATCTGAAAAGCTTTGCCGTAGGTTAACTTCATCCGGTCATAAACATTTTTCAGCCCAATGCCAAACATGCTGTTTTTCTGCTGTTCATAGCTTTCCCTAATATATTTCTTATCCACCAGCATTTTCTCTTTTATTTCTTCGAGTTTCTCAGGTTCCATCCCTGACCCGTTATCTGCTATTTCAATATAAATATTCGGCTCAGCTGTCCAAGAAGATACGATAATGGTACCGGTACTGTCCGGCACCCCATGATAGCAGGCATTTTCAATTATAGGCTGAAGAATAAACTGCGGCACTTCGACTTCCAGCGCTGCCGGCTCCAGTTCGTGTTCAAATTGGACCGAATGTTTACGCATTATGTTCAATAATTTCATATACTCTTCCGATTGTGCGATTTCCTCTTTCAGCGTCACCCATTCTGAGCCCCGGTAGATAGCACGGAGCAGCGTACTCAGAGAGGAAATCAGCTTCGCATTCTCCATATTACCGTCCCGCATGATTTGGATACGGATGGTATTCAGGATATTGAATAAAAAATGCGGCTGTATTTTCGATTGCAGGCTATTTCCGCCTTTCGCTTCATAGCCTGTTCTGTCTTGATCTGGTGGATAGTCTGCTGAATTCTGTGCAGCATGTGATCAAATGCCAAACCCAGCCTTCCTATTTCGTCCTCTCTTTTTAAATTGGCCCGGATATCCAGGTTCCCCTCTTCCACTTTTTCCGCGGTACGGACCAGCTGTTGAATCGGACGGAAAAAACGGTGGATGATCCACATCATCACTCCAATAAAAACGGCAAAAGCACCAGCTTGAATGAAAAAATTCTGCTGATACGCACGGTCCATATCATTGACGGCCTGCTGATATGGAACATAGCTTACAAGCTTCCAATTCTCCTGCTGCAGGCTCTGCTGGACGACAATGTAATCTTCTTCGTTCTCCATTTCACTGATGGTGGAAGAGGCCCCTTCGGTTTCTTTAAAATAGGGAAACATCTCCCCCGGCGGAAATTTTTCACTTCCGTATAAAACCCTGCCCTCTTCATTTAAAAGTAGATAATGGCGGTCCGTTGCTTCATCGGAAAGCAGAACCCGGTCCAGTTCTGCCTGATGAATGCTCGCAAACAAATGAGCGGTCGTCTCGCCATTGTAATTCGCCAGCCTTCTTCCAAGCAGAATAGAAGAATTCATCGTCTCCTTTGCTTCCCTCCCCCGGGGAAGAAACGATGAAGGACCGATCCAATATACTTCAAAAGGTGACATCCCTTCCATAACTTCCATGATCTGCTGATACGTTTCTTCCTCTTCACTGAACGCCGGTCTCCACCGGGAACCGGACATGACCTGGCGGTTTTCCGCTGTAATAATAGAAAGAGAAATATCCTTGTTTCTGGTCAAAAGACTCAGTTGTTCATTGATTCGAAGAATTCCCCGGGCTGCCAGCTCTTTCTCCGGGGTTCCGTTCACGGCACTTCTAACGTCCTCATCGTATTGAACATAATTCATTGTCTGAATCACATCGTCCAATAAGTTGGATAAATAAACCTCTGTTAATTCAGCCGCATTTTCCTCACTTTGGACCATCCGCTGCTGTAAAATATGGAAACTCGTAACATTTAAGTTCAGTACGCTGAACAGCATCGGCAGCAGCATACAGAGAAAAATCAGCGCTAGTAATTTTTGTTTAAAGGAAAAAGAACGCAGCCATCGCACAACGAAAGCCTGCCGCAACCTCCTCATAGGAATTCCCCTTTGCCGTCAAGCATTATCCGTGCGGAAGAAAGTGTACGTCTACGGTAAATTCCTTTCCCGGCTTCAATACGTGTAGATCCAAAACGTTCATCCATTGGGTTGTATTGGAATGGTTTATAAAGGAGCAGCGCTTCAGCGTTGCTTCCAGCTGCCGGGAATCAAAGAAGATCGTCAATGAAAGGCCGCTGCTAATAATGCTTCCTTCCTGAATCTCCATGTCCATGTCGCTCATGATAAACCGTTCCACCACAGTACCTGGTTTTTTCGTGAAGCAGTAACTGTCCCTGACAGTTAACGCCGGTGATGCAGTCTGCTTCCAAATAAACATGCGGTGGAGCGTTTGAAGCTGCGGCAGCATGTACGTATGTTTCAAATCCAATCCAAACGTCACGATATCTTTTTCCGTGTGATAATGCGTCACTTCTGCCTTTTTGTTTATGCCAGCCGACTGATAGACCCCATCAATACAGGGAAGAGAATGTCCTCTGGAACTATTGGTTATAAATTGGTAGCGTTCCCTTCCAAAATACCCCTTTTGATACAGGCCGGCCCCTAAATCTTTTAGCATAAATTGTTCATTGCGGCCGAGTATAAAATGACCGACATCGTTATGATTGTGCGGTTCATCATTATGCCCTCCTTTAGCGGCAAATACAAAATGGTCCGCGCCTGCCGTGTGCCTGGCTGTGAGCCACTGGGATTGCGGAAGATAATACACCGCATCGCTCCAATCTTTGCTTTCCAGCTCCTCATCCATCCATATCCACTCCCGGAGCAATGGAGCCCAGCGCGCACAATGATCGGAAGGAAACGGGAAGCGATAAGCGGCAGAAGGCACCTCTACATCCGGATAAATATGATGAAGGTAATGACTGAGCCCTATCAGAACGGAGCTTTGGGCGGGGCAGTCGGAAAAGTTCGCTGTGTTGTTTTGATAAAGAAAGCATTTCTGCTGGAAGAGCGCTATATGATAAACTTTTTCCTCTTGAAACAAATCCACTGTTCCTTCTGATTTTGTTTTCATCATGTCAGCAAAATATACGAAGAAGCCGAAGCCATACTGCCAGTATTGGTAGCCTTCCTTACAGCCCCCGTCAGCTTCAAATCCTTCTAAAAAACAGTTCATAGAGCGAAGGTTCCGTTCCAGAATCTCACGCAGCACTTCTTCCGCCTCTACAATATGCAGCGCTGCTGCCCCGATGGAACCAGCGCATACCGCAGCCCAGTTATGCCGGGCCGTTTCCCATTCATACGTATAACACCGAAAGGGCTCCAGTACCCTGCGGTGGATTTCTCTATTTATAACGTCCGCCAGCCAGGGATCCAGCCAGGCCTGGGCCAGGCTTCGTATCTCACCGAGTGCAAAAGCCGTTTCTGCAGCGAATAAGTCAATGGGAGCTTTATCGTCGAGATGGACATGCGCCGGAAGACACCAGGTGTATTCATTACAGATATCCCAGATTTCATTATGCAAAGCTTCCAGATACTTTGAATCTCCGGTATGCAGTAATACCATCAATGTAAAAATATTTAACCGTTTTCTTCTTTTAAAATAAAGATTTTCGTACCCTTTTCTGTCTCCTGTTTCAAAATATTCTTTAAAATGGGTGAACGTCAGATGCGGAGCAGGCCTTTGTATTTCCACACCGGCCTCCGCGTAGAGTTCTTCGACTAGTTTTTTATAGGCGGGATCTTTGTTCCGGGTTTCCCACCATTCTTTCTGTCCTGTTTTATCCGGCAGCAGCTGCAGGCCGGAACGTTGGGTCAAGGCGGGAATCGTCATAGTCATTATTCAGCCCTCCAGCTGATACAAGGAAGATTAGAGTCTACGCGGGACTCTAATCTCACTGCCATTTTTACTCCGTATTATTGTCGATAATTTCCTGGACCTGATCATCGGCATTTGTAATAGTCGTTTCTAAATCCTGTTCCCCCAAAAGAAAAGCATCGGATTCGTTCATGTAGGCATCGGCAACCTCCCCAATAAAAGGCGGCGGGATCGTAACGTCAGCGGCTTCCGAATCCTCCAGAACCCGCAGCAGAGATTCTTTATTCACTTTTTCCGGATCAGAGTCCGCTAATAAATTATCAACGACTGTATCTAAATCTGCTTCTTTGTAGTCCGGGAGATATTTCCCCTGCTCGACTATTCCCTCTGTTGTGTACCAGCGGATAAATTCGAATGCCTCTTCCTTATGCTCCGAGCCCGAATACACAGATAAGAAATCAGCTCCGGCAGGAGTTGTCACAGGATCGTCTTCATAGGCTTTCGGATAAGGGGCAAACGCTGTCGTAAATGGCGAGGGGCTGCCGTCAATACCCCCGGCTTCATTAATCATCCAGCTGCCAGTCATAATCATCGCGGCGGATTCATTAAAATATTGATCTCTGTAATTTAAGTCCTGTGAAATAGTTTCGTCATACGGTACCGCAGATCCTTCATCGTGGCCGCGCTCCCGGATTTCCAGTGATTTTCTCATAATGTCACTGTTGATATTGGATGTCTCGCCATCCTCTTTGACAAGATCATTATTTTTCATCTGGTTCATAGCTGCGAGTTTAATATAGTCAATCCAGGTATGAAAGTAGGTCCCGTACATTTTATCGGTTCCTTCTCCCTCTGTCAGTTCCGCGGCATAATCCATGTAATCCTCCCACGTCCATTCGGTCGGAATGTCCAGATTATTTTTCTCGAGGGCATCCTGATTCATCATCACAAAATTCATATTATATTTCCCCGGCAGGGCATAATAACTGCCATCCACACTCGTGTCCACCCTGTACTCGTTATCATAATTGAAATCAGCGTCTTCGATAAAAGCGTCAAGCGGTTCAAACATTCCCTGACTCACCCGCTGGGCATAATTTGCCGGATCATTAATCATGATAACGTCCAGCTGGTCCCCGGAAGAGGCCGCAAGATCGATTTGTTTCATCGTTTCATTGGCATCATTGTTTTCCGGCGTCACCGATTCTACATTAATATTTGGATGCTCCTCTTCAAAGGAAGCTATGACTTCATCCCAATTGTCTTGACTTTCATTATACCAGTGATGCAGACGGACCGTTACTTCCCCGTCATTTTCGCCTGTGTCCGCTTCGCTTTCTTCACTGCCTCCCCCATCGGAACAAGCTGTCAGTCCAGCAATCAATAAAGCACCCATAAGAACAAACCAAGATTTTCTCATATATTCTCCTCCTTCATGTATTATATTTCTTTTACTTATCCTTTCACACCGCCCCGTGCAATCCCTTCAATTACATACTTCTGTCCGATAATAAAGATAAGGAGAAGCGGAAGAATGGCAGACACGGAGCCGGCCATAATTAAACTGTAAAGTTCCCCGCTGGACGTGGAAAACTTATCAATCGCCAGTTGAATGGTCGAAAGCTCTTCCGAACGCAGAAATATGAGAGGACCCTGATAATCATTCCATGTCCAGATAAACCGAAGAATCGCATACGTGGAAATCGCCGGTATCATCATTGGAACGACCACTTTCCGGAACACAGTGAGATGGCTCGCCCCATCCATTTTAGCCGCATCGATAAAGTCATCATGGATACTGGAAAAAAACTGCCGCAGCAGGAACGTCCCCAGTACACTAAAACTGTTTAACAAAATAAGGCCGATATGCGTATCAAACAAATTCAAATAGCGGTACATAATAAACTGAGGAACCAGAATAGCCTGGGCTGGAATCAAAAATGTAGCAAGAACCAGAAGAAACAGCACGTCTCTCCCTTTGAATTTAATTTTAGAGAACCCATATGCTGCCATCGCAGATACTGTAACGGAAATGAAGGTGGTGGCCAGGGTCACTTTAATAGAGTTCCAGTAGTAAAGAATGAAAGGCTGCTCTCCAAACCATACTTTTTCATAGTTCTCCCAGCGCCATTCACTAGGGATCCATTGAATGGGGTAGGAAAACACTTCGATTTCCGGCTTTAAAGAAGCAGACACCATCCATATAAAAGGAAGCAGGAAGAAAATTCCGAATACCCCCATAATAAGAGTGATACCAGCTTTTTTTATGCTTATTTCTTTAAGTTTATCCATCCCTTTTGCCCCCTCCTTTCGTTAATAATTCACCCATTTCTTCTGCCCTACCCATTGAATTAGGGTAATCAGCAGTAACAAGGCAAGCAGTGTGATCGCAATGGCCGAAGCATAACCGGATTTGAGATTATCAAATGCCTGTTCATACAGGTAATAAACGATCACCGAGGTGGAATATCCCGGACCGCCGTCTGTGAGAACCACTATTAATTCGAACGCTTTGAAACTGTAAATAATGCCGGTGATTAATAAAAAGAATGTCGTTGGTGATAACATGGGGACGGTGATCATTCTGAATTTCATCAGCGCCGAAGCTCCATCCATATCGGCCGCTTCATATAGGTCCGTCGGAATATTCTGTAATCCAGCTAGATAAATAATTAAACTAAAACCAATTGACGTCCAGATCGTAATAATAATGACAGAAATCAAGGCCCAGCTTGAGTCAGCCAGCCATTTCGGCGGATTATCTATGCCGACGGCCATTAAGAATTCATTAATCGGGCCAAAGGACGGGTGAAACAACAGCTGAAACACAATTGCAATCGCTACTATACTTGAAATATAGGGCATGAAATAGACAACTTTAAAAAAACCCTTGAAATACACATGCTTGTTAATAATGATAGCCAGAATCAGCGCGATAAACATCGTCACCGGAACGGATAAAATCAGCCAGAAATTATTAACAAGAGATTGAATAAATGGTTTATCCTGCAGCAGCTGCTTGAAGTTTTCAAGACCTACAAAATTCACCTGGTCCAATCCATTGATAAATACCCAATCTGTAAAACTGACGATAAGGGAAAGAATAATGGGGATAATCACAAGAATTGTCGTCCCGATAAACATAGGAGCAATAAATAAATATCCCGCCACATTTTCTTTAAAGGTCTTGCTGCTGAACCAGCGGGACTTTGCTGTTTTTTTCCGCTGCTGCTCTACCTTCTGAGTCTGCGCCTCCGTTTTTGCTTCCATCAACTCACCCCTTTCAACGCAACAAAGGAAGCGTTTTCATTTGTTGTTAAGATTCATTGTACGTTTCTAAGCACATCAATACATGTAACTAATTTGACTGAATTAAAATTATTTTTGCTTGTTCCGTTTCGTAGAGAAGACAAATGAAAATCCAGAACCCTGCAGGAAATAAGAAAACGGACCCTGGGGAAAACACCCAAGATCCGTCCTTTTTTGATTTGATTACTGTTATAGCACATGAGCTGAAGGCAGAAGCATTCTTCTGATTTTCTCACAGCCAGCCAGCATCCGATATATCGTTCCGGCGGAAGATATGCAGGGTAATTGGAGGACAGCAGAGCGGAATTATATTCTCCTAATGGTCCCCACTTGGGAGTGGAGGACGCTACGCTTTCCTTTTTTGCTTTTTGTGGCCGCCAAAATCGTTTGGAGACCGGTCCCTTTCCTTATCCCTTGGCTATAGGGTTCAAAACGAAGTTGGAGAACATTAAGAGCTTCGTTCCGGTGGTTCGCGTCCTCCACCACTGCTTAATCTCCGAAGCAAAGCATCCAAGTTCTGACTGCAGCAATAAAATTCTTCCGATTACGAATTAAAAAAACGGGGGCAAGACTAGAGAAGTCCTATCCTGGAGCCTGGTTAATCTGTCCTCATTCCAAGCGGCCAGCTACATGCGGCCTATCCCTGCCAACAAAAAAGTTTTCAGATTACCGCTATTGTTTTTCCCCTCAATTTCCTCCAGCAGCTTTGCCTATGACCATTCGATTTCATGATTTAGACCGTTTGGAACAACTTGAAACGCCTTATCCTTTGATCATCAAACCAACTTCCGATTGGAAAAAATCGATTTTATTTTATCCCGTATCACTCGTTATGAACAAAATAAACCGCCCGCCTATGAGCTGGAGGGTTGGTATTGGACGGGTACTTCCAATAAGTTTCCTGTAGAAAAAAGCAAACAGGCTGTATCAAATCCAAACAACGACAGAATACTTGGTAACAAAGATGACTCCAGAGCCCAAGGACGAGGATCACCGTGTTTCTTTGCTGCGGATAGTTAAATAACGCACCACGCAAGGTTCATATTATTTTGAAGAGGTAATATGTCATAATGTCCTTTCACAAAAGCCATTTCGTCCGGGTCCCATTTGGTCTCATTCACTGGAGGAAATAAGCCAATCGATATTTTTAAATCATTGGTATGCCTCCTGGGTAATCGGGATAGTTTTAGGTAATCATTACGAAGATTTTTAAAGAAGTTCTGCTCGTTTTGGATGCTAAAACATTTTAATTCCATAATCATCTTCTGATTCTCTGAGAAAGGGATATATAAATCACAGCGCTGCCCATTTCCGTATACTTTTTCTTCACGGGGCGCTGGAATATTATAATGAAACGTAAATTTATTATACAGAAACAGGGCTATTTCACACTGGGCCCAAATCTCCCAGCCTCCCTTAAATTGATATAATATCTCCATCTTATCTGCATTGACTTCGGCCCATTCATAAATACTGGCACTAATTTGCTCCTCTATCGGCATAATGCTATTCCCTCCTTCCATTATTTCCACTCTATCGTATCAACGGACTCTGTTGTCCGCGGCACACGGTGTTTGTGGAATTGTTCATGTATCTGTTCGTTCAACCGGCTTTTGATGGACGACATATACACCGGATCCGAAACCCAAACCTGTAATACAAGGTTCAGATACAGGTCGCCAAATTCTCTGAATTGAACAGCCGGGGCCGGATCGCTTAATACATAAACGTGGTGGTCGATCTCCTTTTGCACCACATCAAGCATAATTCTCCGCGCCTGCTTTACGTCCGCTGCGTACGAAACATTGACCGGAAGATCTACACGAAGACGTGTATCGCCGTGAGAAAGATTGGTGACCCGTTTTTCTAAAAAGTATGAGTTGGGAATAATCATGTGCTCGTTCGTTAATGTCCGCACCACGGCCGCACGGATCTGGATGTCTTCAATATCTCCCGTCACTCCATCCACTTCGACCCGGTCTCCCACCTGGATCGGCCGTTCCATTAACAAAATAATGCCGGCAATGAAATTGGAAGATAAATTTTGCAGGCCAAACCCAATCCCTACACCAATCACACCTGCGAAAATGGAGAGAGCACTCAGATTGACTCCTGCTGTATGCAAACTAACAAATACAGCAATGACCATCAGCGTGTAGTGAAACACGCGATTTAATGTAAAACGGATGCCTTTGTCAAAATCATAGTAATCGTATACTTTTGGAAACAGCAGCCTTGTCATGACTTTAGATAATCGATTGGCCAGGGAAACCAGCATAATCAATACGATAATCAGCACAATGGAAACATTTACATCACCGAGAGAAAATAAGGTCTCTTTGGACCAATTTTCGCTTACAAGGAAATCCCAGTAGACAAACGTAAATAGTAAAATTGCAAAATACGTGCACCAATTGAGCACTGCTGTCAGCATGCTTTGATAAAGCGGTGTTTTATGTTTTCGAACAATAAGAAAAAACCAGCGGAGCAGCCATCGGCACAGAAAAAGGAGTAATACACCAACGAAAAAATCCCCAAATTCAGAAAAATAATGAAAGATTACCTGCTCGTCCATTTCGTTCCCCTTCCTGCACAAATTAGGTTGTACAACGACACGATATGAACAAAAGGAGTGGATTATGAATAGTATTATAAAAACTGGGATTTCCCGAAAAAGCAAGGTGCAGGGAAAAAGAGAGAGGGAACTGCTGAAGAAGGATAAAAATCACTTAATGGCATAAAAAAAACAAGGGTTTCTATTGTTTGAAACCCTTGCCGTTTCTAAACCAGGTCCTGTTTTACGCCGTGCCATCCTGCTGCATGGCTCCGCCGATGCAGCGGCCCATTCCGTATGGAACACATAAAGGGGTTCCGAACAGTGGATCTGCAGAGATTTGGCATTCCATCCCGAATACATGACGAACCGTATCGCAAGAAATAATTTCTTCCGGCCGTCCCTGGGCAAAAATCTGCTTATCTGCAATCGCCGCAAGATTATGAGCGTAGCGGCACGCCAGATTCAAATCGTGGAGCACCATCACAATGGTACGGTTCTCCTTTTGATTAAGATGGAATAAAAGGTCGAGAATTTCAATTTGGTGGGCCATGTCCAGGTATGTCGTTGGTTCATCCAGCAATATGGTATCGGTATCCTGCGCCAGTGTCATCGCAATCCACGCTCTCTGACGCTGTCCGCCGGAAAGAGAATCGACCGGGCGTTCTGCCAATTCATCCATATTCGTTTCTTTTAACGCCTTGTTCACACTGCGCTCATCTTCTTCCGACCACTGCTTCAGCCAACTTTGGTGAGGATAACGCCCCTGCTTCACCAGCTGCAGAACCGTTAAACCTTCGGGAGCTGAAGGGCCCTGGGGAAGGATAGCCATCTCCTTGGCAATGTTGCGCGTGGATAATTTAGAAATCTTTTTCCCATCCAGCATGACAGACCCTGACTCCGGCTTCATTAGTCGGGCCATCGAACGAAGCAGGGTTGATTTGCCGCACCCGTTTGCTCCGATTAAGACTGTAATTTCTCCCTTGGGAATGCGGATGGAAAGCTCATCAATGACTTTGTCCTGACCATAGGATAATGTTAACGATTCAGTTTGCAGCCGACTCATCATGTACCGCTCCTTCAATCTTTCAGATTTTCCCTGACTATGGTTACAAGTTGCGATTCTTAAATAATAGATAAATAAAGTAAGGGGCTCCAATTAATGCAGTGAACACGCCTGCGGGTACTTCCAGCGGAGAGAACACGGTTCTGCCAACCAGATCGGCGGCTAATACGAGCATTGCCCCGATAAAGGCGGAAACGGGGATAAGCGCCCCGAACGCGGAACCTACCAGATTTCTCGCGATATGAGGAGACATCAGCCCGACAAAACCAATCCCTCCCGCAAAGGCAACCGCTCCTCCCGTTAAAGCAGTACTCACAAACAACAGTCCTACACGCTGTACCTGTACTCTGCTTCCCAGCCCTTTAGCCATTTCATCTCCAAGTTCCTGAAGGTTCAAGTTCCTGGATAAGAGAAACGTCGCTGTAAGTAAAACAAGAGCCCAGGGAGTTAATATTGTGACATCATCCCAGGTTGATCCATAAACCGTTCCCGTCAGCCATATGTTCGCCTGACTGGCCCGGTAGATAGGACCAACAATCATCAGTAACGTGGTCAGAGCCTGGGCCAGCGTGGAAATTCCAATTCCAATCAATACGAGACGCACAGGGGAAACACCATTTTTCCAAGCGAGACCGTATACAAGAAAAGCAACCAGCGTAGCCCCGATAAAAGCGGCCAACGGAAGCCAGTGAATACTTACCGTAAGAGCATTGTTTTCATTACTGAATACCGCTAAAAATGTAACAACTGCAACTCCTGCCCCGCCGGTAATACCAATAATATCCGGCGACGCCAGAGGATTCCGGATAATCCCCTGAAGAATCGCCCCGGCGGCAGCCAGACACATCCCAACCAGCATCGCTATGATGATTCTCGGGAGCCGGAATGATGTAATAACCAGCTGCTGTGTCTCTTCTCCTCCCCCAAAGAGAACACGCATCACATCCAAAGGTGGAATGCGCATATCCCCCAAGCTGATACTGGCGATCAGGAGAGTGAGTGTCAGAACCAGCAGGACAACAATTGTAAGGAATGCCTTCCAGTCCAGAAGAAAAGAAAACCAGTTTTTAAATCGAATCGGAAGGTATTTTTTCATTTCATGCTCATCCCCCTCCTGGCAATGTAGATGAAGAAGGGGGTTCCAATAACAGCCGTCATCACCCCGACAGGAACTTCCTGCGGCATAATAATAAATCTTGCAGAGACATCAGCCGCCATTAAAAGAATTCCGCCAAGAACAGCGCAATACGGGAAGATCCAGCGGTGATCCAGCCCTACAAGAGGGCGGACAATATTCGGAATGACGATACCGATAAACCCAATCGGGCCTGCCACCGCGACAGATCCGCCCGCAAGCACAATCACCAGTAAAGCACAGGAGAGCTTGGTTAACCCGATTTTCTGTCCAAGGCCTGCGGCGACGTCTTCTCCGATGGCCAAAGCATTGACCGGCCGCGCGATAAACATGGCCAGGATCCAGGCTGCGCCTATATACGGAAGCACGTATAATAAGTATTCAATGTCCCTTCCCTGCACCGAACCGGCCAGCCAGAACAGCACTTCGTCAAGCGCCTGCTCATTAAGAACAAGCAGGCCTTGCGTGAAAGAGGAAAACAGCGCTGCCATCGCAGAACCGGCAAGGACTAATTTCATGGGGCTGAGCCCTTCTTTTCCGAAAGAACTTAAAAAATAAACAATAAAAGCCGCTGTAGCAGCACCTAAAAAGGCAATCCATATAAAATGCTGCATGCTTGTAATAGAAAATAAGGACACAGCAGTGACCACAAAAAAGCCGGCTCCCGCATTCACCCCCAAGATTCCCGGGGAAGCGAGCGGGTTTCTCGTCAGCGCCTGCATGATGGCGCCGGCTACCGCCAGGCTTGCTCCTATTACAGCAGCTGTTAAGGCACGGGGCATTCTTTCATTTCGTATCACTAAATGTTCATTGGATTGATCAAATTGTGTATAAGCATCAATGACCATTGAAAATGTTATAGAGGTATAGCCGAATATGATACTTCCCAGAATGCATGCAACGAAAACAATCATACCTATAAGCAGTCCCGCCACTTTCGCTTTCGGGGATTTCAGTATCATATGGCCAATCTCCAATCTAACTTCACTAACCATCCTACTCTTGCACCTTTAAGTTTAAAGAAAAGAAGAGGGCATTGTCAATGATGTTGAAAATCATTATCATTAATTTATTGACAGTGAGAATCATTCTCTATAATATCATTATCAGAGAAGAAATCATACTTCTATCCCAATTATTTTAACGCTGGAGGTACATATCAATGGTGAACTATTTAACATCTCGTTCCTGGTTCAGCATTCTCTGTCTTGCTGTAACCTTTATCCTTCTATTATCTGCATGCGGAGCGGAGGAAAACACAGAGGAAGAGGGAGAAAACAGCCAGGACACAGAAGAAACATCAGATGAGACGACAGAAGAAAGCCAGGATTCATACACCGTCGAACATGCGATGGGAACCACAGAGCTCGAAGGAACTCCGGAGGATATCGTTATTCTCACCAATCATGGCACAGAAGCCCTTCTTTCTCTTGGCATCACACCTGTGGGGGCTGTTCAGTCTTGGACAGGAGATCCATGGTATGACCATATCGAAGAGGATATGGAAGGCGTAGAAGTGGTCGGAACCGAAAGTCAGGTAAACCTCGAACAAATTGCGGCGCTCGATCCTGACTTGATTATCGGAAATAAGATGCGGCAGGAAGATGTCTACGAGCAGCTAAATGACATTGCTCCCACGATCTTCGAAGAAAGGCTCCGCGGGGACTGGCAGGCCAACTTTGAGTTGATCGCAGAAGCAGTTAATAAAGAAGAAGAAGGTCAAGCCGTCCTGGATGAATACGATCAGCGCATTGCAGACATTCAAGAACAGGCCGGAGATAAGCTGGATCAGGAAGTTTCCGTTGTCCGCTTTACAGCAGGAGACGTACGGATCTATCAGAAAGATTCCTTTTCCGGTATCATTCTGGATCAAATCGGCTTTAACCGCCCTGAACCTCAGGACGAGGAGGAACTGGCGATCATGGAAGCCACAAAAGAACAGATCCCGCTGATGGAAGGCGACGTTCTTTTCCATTTCACCTATGAAACCGGGGACGGCGAAGCCACCAGCGTTCAGGAAGAATGGCTCGAGGATCCGCTTTTCCAAAACCTTGACGTCGTACAGGAAGGAAACGTTCACGAAGTGAGTGACGCGATCTGGAACACAGCCGGCGGTGTCCGTGCAGCAAACCTCATGCTGGATGATATTGAAGATTATCTCGCCGAAAGTGAATAAGTAAGAAAAACAGAGGTTAAGAAGCCCGCTTAACCTCTGTTTTTTAATGGTGCATGGATAATTCTTAAGCGGCAGTTAGAGAGCTGTCCCAAAAAATCCGGTCCCGGCGCGGACATTTGTGAAATAATGGAATTAATGTTCCGCTGCTTCCCGTCTGCCTCAGCATAGCCTTTCCTATAGATGTCTTCAAAAGCTGTCCGGCGCTGGAAAAACGGAGCTTGGGGAAATCACCCAAGCTCCGTTTTTTAAATACTTTTGCAGCGCATTCACTGCAGAAGTAATCGGAGGACAACAGCGCGGAATTATTTTGTCCTAGGGGTCTCCACTTGGGGATGGAGGCCCCTACGCATTCCTTTTTTGGTTTTTGTGTCCCCCAAATGCTTTTGGAGACCAGTCTTTTTCCTTATTCCTTTACTGTTGGGTTCAAAAGCTAAGTTGGAGGACAATAAGAGTTTCGTTCTAGTGGTTTGTGTCCTCCACAGCTGTTGCTGGCTTTCCTAAGCACCAGGAAAAGGTGCGGCCGGGCTTTTTTTATGCATTTAACGAGGATAGACATTTGTACGGTGCGCCCATTCTTCCCAAATCCTTTTCATCTCCTCTACCTTTTCCGGGTACTTCTCCACCAGGTTATGCATTTCATTTCTATCCGAGTCTATGTGGTAAAGCTCCCACTCTTTTTCTTTTACCTTGGAGAGTTTCCAGCTGCCTTGACGGACGCCGGCATTCTGTTCATGCTCAAAACATAATGTTCTTTCTGTGGCGGTCTCCCCTAAAAAAGCAGGCAGTAAACTTTCGCCTTCCATCGGGAGAATGTCACGACCCTGATGTGTTTTAGGATATTCTACTTCTGTAATATCAACGAATGTGGCCATAAAATCGATAAAATGTCCCGGGCGGTGGTCAATGGCTCCCTTACGTTTCACTTTTTCCGGCCAGTGGGCAATCAGCGGCGTACAGATCCCGCCCTCGTGAATGTAATGCTTATAAAGCTGTAAAGGGGTACTGCAGGCGTTCGCCCATCCGGAGCCGTAACTATGGTACGACCCAGGTCCTCCCATATGATCGATATCTTCTTTTCGATGCAGCATATTGGAAGTGGTGATCCAGTTGTCAAACCCCCATGGATCCCATTCCGCACAGGCGCCGTTATCCGAACAGAAAAGAATTAAGGTATCCTCCAACTCATTTTGCTCCCTTAAATCCTGCAGCACCCTGCCGATGTTTTGGTCCATACGATCCACCATAGCAGCGTAAACTGCCATCCGCCGCGCCAGGTCTTTCTGACGATCTGGATCAATAGACTCCCAAGCTGGATTGATGCCGTGAATATCCCGGTCTCTATTCCAATATTCGGAGCGTGGCGGCAGGGGAACATTTTCATCCACAATGTTTAATTCCTTCATCCGCTCCAACCGCTCTTCCCGAATTATATCCCAGCCTTTTTCATATACTTTTTTATATTTTTCGATGTCTTCTTTCGGTGCTTGCAATGGGAAGTGCGGAGCATTATAGGAAAGATAGAGGAAATAGGGCTGGTCCTTATGACGAGACTCCTCTATAAAATCCAGGGCGTGATCCGTGATCGCATCCGTAGCGTAAAATTCCTCTTCTCTGTAAGTCTGCCCGGGTTTTCCTTCCGGCAGTCGAATATAATTCTTTTTATCCCAGAAACTTGCGAATCCCCCTAAAAGGCCGTAAAAATCGTCAAAACCGCGTTCCGTCGGTCCCGTTTTCCCGACATGCCATTTCCCGGCTAAGTACGTGTGATACCCGCCTTTCTTTAATACCTCTGCGAGTGTTACGCACTGATCTTTTAAATAGCCGCGATAACCGGGGGTTTCACGGTCCTGATCCATTTCTCCGACGCCTGCTTGATGGGGGTACAGGCCGCTTAGGAGGGACGCTCTGCTGGGGCAGCAGCGGGCGGAGTTATAAAATTGGGTGAAGCGCAGGCCATTGCCGGCTAATTGATCGATATTCGGCGTATCGATTTCACTGCCGTAACACCCTAAGTCGGAATAACCTAAATCATCCGTTAATATCAAAATAATATTGGGCTTGTTCGCTGACATTTATTCTGCCTCCTAGAGATATTATATTTCTTGTATCATAAGGGAAGAAGACTCTTTCTTTCTCCCTTGCTGCTGCTTTAAATGGGCACGGTTTATTGCTTTCCCCGCTATTTTCATATGGACAAGAGCCAATATACTGCTGATAGAAACGATGGCTGCCGCCGGCAGTACAAAGAGAAAGAAGGACAGAACCACCGTCCACGCAGCTGCCTGAAGAACGACATAAGGCAGCGACGACATACCAAGGAGCAAGGAATATTTCAACTGACGAAAAAGAGGTTCTTCAAAGTAAATGATGACTGGGAAGATGAACAGCAGAACCAGAAGAAAGAGACCCAGCAAGATTGAAAAAATAAACGTTAACCCGAGCCCTGCGATATGATCGATCCGGGAAACTATAAGCAGATCAGCGCCTAAAAACCCTCCGGTTACGAATAAGATTCCACCCACGGCATTCCCTTTTCGAAATGCCTTTCTATAAGCGCTCCAAAATGTTAGGAATGTACTGGTTTCCTTATGGAACCCTTCCGTCTCCCACTTTCTGATGACTTCATATAGAGCAATTGTGGAAGGAAACACACCAAACAGGATCCCGCCGAGCAGGGAGAACCCAACCCACAGCCCATGCAGGTAAACAATTTGCACTATCCCATCGATCGCTCGAAAAAGGACGTTTCTGGAACTTTCTGTTTTCCCCACTTTTTTTCTCTCCTTTCTTCTCTCTCATCCTTTTATCCCGGAAAAGCTGACTCCTTTAATAATTTGTTTTTCAAAGAGGAGAAAGGCGATGATAACAGGGATGGATGCCAGGGCATTTACCGTCATCGGTTCCACATACGTATCCGAATAAGCTGAATTAAAGGCTGGAATACCAACAGGAAGGGTATAGAGACTTTCAGACACGATAGCTAAATAAGGCCAGAGGAAATTGTTCCAGGACGCAATGAAGGTCAGTATTCCTATCGCGGCCATCGCAGGTTTAGCAAGCGGCAGAACAATATTCCAATATAGGCGCCAATCCGAGCAGCCATCGACTTTTGCACTTTCAATAAGTTCATTGGGAACCCCGTCGAAAAAACTTTTCAAAATAACGACGCCAAGCGGTGTAGCGACCATGGGCAGGATCAGTCCGCTGTACGTGTCGAGCATATTCATGTCTCCTACTATTTCAAAAAGTGGTATGATCATCGCTTCCCCGGGCACCATCAACCCCGCTAAAAAGAAAATAAAGATAAATCTCCGGTAGGTAAAATGCATTTTGGAAATCGCAAAGGCGGCGAGGGAAGTTAGGATTAACGTCACAATAGTAGTCATTATTCCGACAATAAAGCTGTTCCAGGTCCAAAGGAACACATCACTGCCGGTTATAATTTCAATAAAGTTCTCTAACGTATACGGCGGCAGGAACCAGGAAAGCGGCTCTGCTGCCGCGGCCTCCTCTGGTTTTAACGACACAAATATCATCCATACAATGGGAAAGAGAAATATTAACGCCATAACAAACGCAAGAATAACCTTTAGAAAATGAAATGGATCCCGCTTTTTTTCCAGTAAGGTCTGCCCTTTCTGACTCATATGATTCTACCCCCTCTTCCGCCGGATCGCAGTTGTACTATCGACAGCAGCAGCAGCACAATAAATAAAATATAAGACATCGCCGCCGCATAACCGAGGTCGGCCCGCTCAAACCCCATTTCATAAATATATTGAATCATCGGCCTAGTAGCGGTACCGGGCCCTCCTTCTGTAATCAATAATATCTGGCCAAATACTTTGAAGGAAGCCAACACCTGCAGTAAGAGGATAACTCTGGCGATGGGGAGCAGCTGCGGAAAGGTAATCGACCAAAACATGTTCATACGTGTAGCTCCGTCTACTTCTGCCGCCTCATATAAATCCTCCGGAATATCCTGCAGGGCTGTTAAAAAAAGAATCATATTAAACCCTACGGTCCACCACAAGGTCACCGCAATAATCGTTACCCATGCGAGAGACGGCGTGTTCAGCCAAAACGGCTCTACATTTATACCGAACATTTGAATAATATTATTCACCACACCGTTATACGGCTGCGCCATAAAGATCGCGACGTAAGAAATGACGGAAACAGATAGAATACTGGGAAGGAAATAAGCTCCGCGGAACAATGTTTTCATTTTGGTATTTAAGTTAGCGAGCAAGGCTAAGATGAGGGCTAAAATAACCATTCCCGGGGTCGAAAAAATGACGAACATCGTGGTGTTCCGGAAAGCTTCCCAAAAATTCGGGTCCGTCAGTAAACGAGCATACTGCTCAAAACCGATGAACTCCTTCTTTTCAATCAACGTCCATTCAAAAAAACTCATTTGCATCCCTTTAAAAATGGGATAAATCGTAAACAGCATATAAGCAATAAAAAACGGAAGAAGAAAAGGGACCGGCCGCATTTGTGTTTTCCAAAACGATTTTTCCAACAGTTCCCACCTGCCTTTCTTTATTTAGTGACGACTTCTAAATCATTGATCATATTTTCAATTCCTTGTTCTGGACTTATCCGGTCGGCCAGAATTTCATCGAGGTTTCTTATCATTTCTGTTTCTGCCGGGCGGTAGTAGATGGATTTTGGCGGGTAATCTACGTAATCAGCGACTTCCACATAGTCAGCACGGTGAGGGAGTTCCTGAAAAGCTTCGGACTCAATGGTGTCGTTATGGGCAGGAATATGGCCTGCCTCGGACCAGGTCAAACCGCCTTCTGTGGTAACATACTCCATAAAATCCATCGCCGCCCGCTGCCGTTCCTTATTTGTGTTTTCTTTTATCGGCATGATCAGCGTATGGGAATTACCAAACGCCCCCTCCTGTTCAAATAATGTTGGAACAGGGTACGCCTGAAAATCCAGCTCTGCTTCTTCCCAAATACCAGTACTCCAAACCCCTGTAATAATGCCGGCCGCTCTTTCATTTTGAAAATCCTGATAAAAATCAGCTAAATTAAGCGGTACAATTTGGTCTTCATACGTCCATCGTTTTAAAAACTCAGCGGCTGCTACAGCGGCCTCTTTATCTATCGTGACGTCGACTTCATTTAATTCTTTCACATCAAAAATAGGTCTCCCGCCCATCTGGTGGTAAAAAGCCCACCACATCCGGTACGCATCGATCGCTCCCGTGGAAAAAGCCAATGGCATTTCTTCCATATTTTCTTGTTTAGGGCGTTGAAAAAAATCTAAAAAGGCCTCCGGTGTTTCTTCTTCCAGTAATAGTTCTCCGTTATCATCGATCATTCCCGCTTCTTCCGCTAATTCGGTATTCAGATACATAACCGAGGTATGTGTATCTAAAGGAACAGCATACCTTTCTCCCTCTACTTCTACGGCTTCAAGAATGTTTTCATTGTACTGCTCCCAGTCAAGATCCGCTTCGTCCGCGATCGAATTCAACGGGATCGTTAACCCCTGGTTAATTAATTCTGGCAGTACCGTAGCGTGGCTGATAGCGACATCCGGCCCGCGGTTTGCAACAACACTCGTCGTAAGCTTCGTATAATATTCATCAAAGTCCTGCAGTACCATGTTGACGTACACTTCATCCTGGCTTTCATTATAATTTTGTACGATTTCTTCCATGAACCCTAAGTCCCCTCCGCCAAACAGAACCCAGTAATCAATCTGCATTTTTCCGTCGGCTGTTGTCTGCGCGGTATTCCCGCAGGCGCCAAGAAATAACAGCATGACCCCGATTAATGCTATTTTTCCTTTTCGACCCATCTCATCCCCTCCTTTATCATTTTCGTTCAATTGAAAAGGTTTTGACTATTTAGTAAAGAGCAGCAATAGTATTCATTGCTGCTTCTTTCTAGTTGGCCCCGGCATCGTTGATTTCTTTAATTTTCTGAAGCGGCACTTTAGGTGTTCTGTCTTCTCTCAGCAGTCCGTTGATTTCCTGCTGAACATCGGTAGTCTGGGTATAACAGTAGCCAACGATATAAGGAATGGCTTTTATTGCCTCGGTGATCTCCTTATAACGCGCCAGGAATTCATCTTCTGTATCGACCTGATGGCCGTATCCCCACCCTTTCCCTTCATTAAAGGCAATACCGCCGTATTCGCTGATGATAATGGGCTGGCCTTTGTATTCATATCCTTTGGCCAACGCATACTTTCCCTTGTTATGCGGGATTTCATTGGCAATAATTGGCTGTTTCTCTCTATAACGCTGAAAAAAGGCACTGCCTGCTTCTTCATAATCATGGAGGGTGATAATATCAGACACGGTATGCTCCCAGCCGTCGTTGACAATAACAGGCCTGGTGGAGTCCAGCGCCTTTGATAAATAATAAATCGATTCTGTAAAGGCCTGTTGTTTTTTATCCTGAAATATGGCGGGCACTCCCCACGATTCATTGAATGGCACCCACGTAATGATGGACGGGTGGTTATAATGCTGTCTCATGACAGCCAACCATTCCTCCGTGAAGGTTGCTACGGCTTCGTCCGTATATTCATAAGCCGCCGCCATCTCCGACCAAACCAGCAGCCCCTTTTTATCACACCAATATAAAAATCGTTCATCCTCCAGTTTTTGATGCTTTCTCACCCCGTTAAACCCCATGTCGATCGTCTTCTCAATATCTTCAAGGACCGCTTCCTCCGAAGGCGGGGTCAGCATGGTATCCTTCCAATATCCCTGATCGAGCAGCAGCTTCTGGTAGAGCGGCCTATTATTTAATAAAACCTGGCCGTCTTTTATCGATACCTTGCGCATCCCAAAATAAGATTCTACTTGATCCACCACCTGATCGTTTCTGTATAAGGAAAAGGTGACATCATAAAGGTGAGGTTTAGCGGGCGTCCAATAAAGGACCTTCCATTCATTGATATCCGAATACATATCTATGTTGATGCTCATCGTTCTCCGATCGGGCGTGAACGAATATTGCTTCAAAGGCTGCCCTTGATACATAATGGTGGTCTTTACGGTGTAGTCTTTGTTCACTGGGGAAGACAAAGTATAATCAAACGATACACTGTTGGTATCAATGTCCGGAGTCATTTTGACATGTTGAATGCTGGCTTCGTTTACAAATTCCAGCCAAACCGTCTGCCAAATCCCAGTCGTCTGCACATACCAGCAGCCAAAATTTTCATCCCGCCAGCGCTGCTTGCCTCGCGGCTGGGTGCAGCGGAGACTATCCTCGACTTTAACGGTGAGTACATGATCTGATTCGTTTGTAAGCGCTTTCGAAATATCGAATGAAAATGCGCTGTTTCCCCCTTTATGCTCTCCTATATAAAGACCATCCACCCACACTTTCGTGAGATAATCAGACGCTTGAAACCACAGAATCGTTTTCTTCGAGGCCTCCTCGGCGGGGATTTGAAAGGGTCTTTGATACCAGACATACGGATGAAATTCTGTATCCCCAATCCCGCTTGCTTCCGTTTCGTAAGTAAACGGAACCAGGATCTCTTTCGAAAATCTCTTCTTTTTCATCCATTGGCTGGACTCCCCCACATTTTCGTCATCAAAAGCAAACGACCAAGTTCCGTTTAGATTCAACCAGGAATCTCGTTTGAATTGAGGACGTGGATACTCTTTTCGCGGAAGTGTGTTTTCCTCCTTCATAACCCTGCACTCCTTCTTTCAACAATCTTTTTTAAAATACTTAATAAAGTAATTAATCTAAGAATACGTGGTCTCCAAAAAAGAGTCAATGGTTCTTTTGTTACTTTCTTGTTTTAAAACATATTTCTTGTATAAAAATCTATGCCATCACATAGAAAAAAAGAGTTATTTTTTTGCAGCTGAACAAAAAATAACTCTTTTGTCGGGCATTGGATGTTCATGCTCTTGTAAATAATACTTTTAGATTTAAGTCCTGGTTAAAATCTCCCATCCCGGCCCCAAAAAGATTGATTCCGCCTTTATGCACCGCGTCGTCCTTAATACCAATTTTGACGGGTAAGACAGAATTGCTCCCGATCGTTATATCATCCACGGTGACCTGGGACAGAAATACATCATCAATGGTGGTTTTGTCCTTTTTCACCTTCCATGTTTTTAACAACCCGTACTGCGTACTGGTTGTTTTTCCCCAGCTCCCCGTATTCAACCGCCCCGGCCTGTCCCCGAAATCACCAGGGCTTGTCCAGGTACCTATTTCCACATCGTTGAACCAAACGGATATGTCAGAAGGCCAATGGGGATCATAGTTGGGGGCCTCAGAGCAAACCTCAGCAGAAAGTTGAATCTCTGTAATCACAGCATCTGCCGGAATAGTAATTGGAAATTTGTATTCAAAATAGCCTTTTCTTGTCCATATCAGCTCGGCATCCGTACGAATCGGGTCATAAAAATGGACCGGGTTGTCTTCTGCTGCAAGCACCCCGTCCCCATTTGCCATTCCACATGTCGGCGAAACCTCAAAGTCCACATACTGGCCGATCGGCATGTTTACAGTCACAAAGTCTTCCTGCTTCGCAGGGTTTTCCGGCGGCTTATTCAACTGGATATGTATATCATCAAAATTTCTGGTACATACCTTCATCACACCCCGTTTGGCCGGCCTCAGCTCTGTAATAATAAGCAGGGCGTCCTCGAGCACTTTTACATGGGCTGCCGCGGTGGACAACGGTATTTCCAAAGCTTCCCCTAATTCATGAATATTCATCGTCCGCTGATTTAATAGATGAATCATTTTAAGACGGATTTCAGAAGATAAAGCGTGAGATACTGATTTTAATTGATCCAGATTATTGATGGAAAGCTCGAGCACAAGGGATCACCTCTATTATGTTATCTGTAAAAACTATCAACAATTGTCCCTATTATAACAGTTTTTCTTGGAGATTCTGTTATTAAAACAAAAAACCTGCAGTAAAATACAAATCATCCATACTAAGGACCCAAGTGTTCTCCTATGTTTGTACAAGTGATACTCAAACCATACATAAATTTGGCTGCAGACGTAAAGAATATTGTTGATAACAAGGTCGGCAAAAGATAGATCTTGGAGTAAATAATAAAGGAGAATGACTAATGAATGCACAACGAGCACAAGAAATTTCATCTTCCCCGGAAATGGCTAACGTAGTATATGACGGGGAGCCTGTTTATATTGAACATGTGGATCAACAAGTTGGGGTAGCTACTATACATTCCCTTGATAATCCCGACAGCATTAAAAGTGTTTCCGTGACCAGCTTGGAAGAACAATAGAACAAAGAGAGCTTCTTCGCTGCGGCTTTGCCGAAAGAAGCTTTCCAAAAGGGAAGGGGCTAACTTAATTACTTCCTGCACGATCGAGTAAGTGCCAGACCGCTTCGACCACTTCGTCTGGACTATCTGTGTGGATCGTGGTATGCCCGGCGCTGGGGAGAATACGATGCTCCCCGTGCGGAACGGAGTCTGCTAATTTTGTGTAAGTTGCGTTTTTAGCAGTATTAAATGGGTTCATCGTGTCACGCAGGAATGATTTACTTGTCATCGGAGTCATGAATGGGTCCACCCCCATCGCTGTGAACACGATCAAAGGAATATCGGGCATATCTCCTCCTTCACGTACTTCGTTATAAAGCTCACTGTTTAAATTTTTCCTTTCCTTCATCGTTTTCATTAATGTCCGGAGATGATATTCAATCAGCGGTTCCCGGATCGAATCCGGCCACTCGGCAAGCATCTGTTCGAATAAATTTCGAAAGGTCCGCTTGTAAGTCAGGAGTGTCCGCAGGATAGGATAAACCTGCTGAAACACGTAGCGTTTCTTTAATTTTGGCATATTGGTGAGCAAGTCTTCGTGGGCCGGTTCCAAAAGAACCATCCCGGCCGCCTCGTCTGGAAATCGCTGGGCGTACCGGCGTGCGTATATTCCACCTAACGAGTGGCCGACGAACAGATAGGGAGCCGGCACCCCGGCGGTTTGCAAGAGATTGCGTAATTCATCCGTAACCTCTGAGGCCCTTCGAGGCAGGTTAACCGGTTCGCTCCAGCCCGTTCCCGCTCGATCATAAATCACTGATGTTGTACGCTGTCTAATTTTATTGTGAATATTCAGATAGTCAAGTCCGACCATACCGGCAGCCGGTAAAAACACTACAGAGGGACTTCCCGAACCAGAACAGTCAAGGAACAAGCGTCGCTCTTCCACGTCGTAGTAACGTCCAATCGGCGGTCCACTGAGCTTATCAGCTTGGTGTTTCTTTGTATTTTCTTTCATTGCGGTATCGATACCTCCCATAACTTTATTTGTAAAAGATTTTCCGGAGTTCATTAAGATAATCATCAAGTTCTGCCACCATCTTGTCCTCATCCAATTCCGTGAATTCTGACGTTCTAATATCGTCTAGTATTTGATTTGAAAAACCGATATTCGACCAAAAAATAATTTGTTTGCTTCTTTCCACGTCCAGCCCTTCTTTAAATTTAGATTCATCCACGAGATCAAACAGTGCCGCATGGCATAGTGGTTGTTTTTCGTTTACTCTTCCTTCCAGTTCTTTATTTATCTCCGTTGACTTAGTGCCAGCCGTCATCTGAATAAATTCAAAAATCCAGGGATGCTTTTGCAATAATTCAATCTGGAGAAGATAGGATTGGCGCATTTTTTCAAAAATATCTTTTTCGTTAAAATTCATGACCTCAAGATATTCTTTATTCATCATCTCCGTACAGTAATCATACAGGAATAGAAAGAGATCTTTTTTACTGTGTACATAGTGGAACATTAACGCCTTTGAATTCCCGGACGCTTTGGCAATCGCATTAGTCGAAGCATCGTCAAATCCCTTTTGGGCAAATTCCTTTAATGCAGCATTTAAAATAGCATCCCTTCTTTTAGGTTCCAGATTCAATATTTTTGGAAGCATGATACCACCCTTATACATATGCACTGTTTACCTGATAGGTTAATTTTATCATACCTTTATTTACCTAAAAGGTCAATTTTCTATAAGTTCGTTTTTTCCCAATAAATCTTACTTTTCTCTCCCCCCTATTACATTCTCCCAAATCAATAAGGCTTTCTCCTGCAAAAAACCGGCTGAATGGAAGCATCCAGCCGGTTTTTTACGTCTCGCTTATTTACTGTTGTTCGTCGACGATACGTCCCTCTATTTCTGGATCCACCGTTCCAAGTTCTGCAACGTGGTCACGCAGGTTCTCCCAGTCGGCGAGTCCTAAATCCGTGACCCGCCCTTCGTCATAGGCTTTGGCGAAGACATCGTAACCATCGCCGCCTTTGGCCGTAAACGCATTTGTCGCGATCACATACTCTTCATTCTCATCAAGAGGGGTATAGTCCCCGTCCTGTTCTATTTCCACCGTCTCTACCCGGTTACCAGGTTCCTTGGAGCTGTCGTATGTGAACTGGATGCCGCTCACATGAAGGAAGCCGCCGTGTTCTTCAGGAGCCTGGCTCACACTGTGCTCGAGAGCCTCTTTCAGTTCCGCTCCCGTTAACTCCATGGTAGCCAGCGTATTTCCAAACGGAAGAACCGTTAAAATTTCTCCAATAGTAATGGGCCCTTCGTCAATGGATGTACGGATGCCTCCCCCGTTTTGGAGCGCAGCCGTCGTTTCTTCATTAAATTCTTTGGCTTTTGCCAGCATACCGTCTGTAATCAGGTTGCCAAGCGCCGTTTCACTGTTTCTTACACTGGTGTCATCCCCGTTGCCGAGGCGCGGATTAGGGAGCGCTTCTGCTGCAGTACCGCCGCTTTCCTGATTTTTCACTTCCTCCACCTGGGAAGCATATTCATCAAGAAGGGCCGCTGCCTTTTCATCCGCTTCCTGTTCCCCGATTTCAATTAATTCACCATGATGTTCTGTTACTATCCCTTCTTCATTAAAGGTTACATTCAAGGTGCCGAGGAATTCGCCATATTGGGAAGCCTGCACAATAACCGTCGGCTCACCGCTCTCGCCTTCCACAACATCCGGTTCTGAAAGGGCCGTGTGGGTGTGACTGCCAACAATGACATCAATGCCCTCTACCTGTTCGGCCAGCTGCAGGTCGTTATCATAATCAGGGTTATCGTCGTAACCGATGTGGGTCAGTGTCACAATTTTGTCAATTCCCTGTGCTTCAAACTGCTCCACCGCTTCCCGCGAGGCTTCAATATAATCTTCAAACACCACATCTGCAGGACTGGAAATCTCGGCGGTCTCCGCTGTTGTCAGACCGAAAATGCCGACCTTTTCTCCGTTCACTTCTTTCACAATGCTATTGTAGATTTCCCCATTTTCCGGCTCTTCTGCCATTTCATCATGAAACAGGCCGCTGAGATTTCCATCATTGGTAACGTCTACGTTGGAGCTGACCAAAGGAAATTCAGCCCCGGTGATGAAATCAGCCAGTGCCTGATGGCCTTCTTCTCTGGAGCCGAGGTCAAATTCATGATTGCCGAAGGTCATCATATCATAATTCATGAGATTCATAAATTCCAAGTCGGCCTGCCCTTCGAACTCGTTGAAATACAACGTCCCGGAAAACACGTCACCCGCACTCAATAATAAGGAATCAGGGTGTTCTTCCCGGAAATTTTCCACCGCTGTCGTTAGTTGAGCGACGTTATCCAGGTGGGCGTGGGTATCATTGGTGTGCATTATCGATAATTCCACGTCTTCTGTGTCCTCGCCCCCCGTGTCCTCATCCTGTTCGTCCAGCTGCTGGGAACGATGCAGAAATGTCGAGAACGCGCCGCGTGCCAGCGATTCCTTCGGCCGGAAATCATCCAGCTGCGTGGTCAGTTCGAGATCGGCCAGGGTTTGTACGTTTTCCTGATGAGAGGCATGCACATTGCTCAGCTGAATGTCAACGTCTTCTTCCGATGTATCATAGTCTTCCAGATTTAACGCTGGTACGAGCACGGAAGCGGTCTGCTCCCGGGTAATAGATTTCCCTGGTTGAAATTCCCCGTTGTTTCCTTTAAAGATTTCGGCCTCTGTCACTGCTGCGATTTCGTCGGCATACATGTGATCCGGACCGACGTCTTCATACCGTTCGAGCACCTCATCTATATGTTCCGGTGTTTCCAA
Organism: Salibacterium aidingense DSM 18341; assembly: GCF_000429685.1. GTDB lineage: Bacteria > Bacillota > Bacilli > Bacillales > Marinococcaceae > Salibacterium > Salibacterium aidingense. The sequence continues at coordinate 53,250 of NZ_AUCI01000013.1, read as the reverse complement.
ATCAGCCGCTTCTGTCAGCATTACCGCTGCATGCTGACGTTTCACGTCGTCCCAGGGGCGGAATGTGCCATCTTCATACCCCCGAATCACTCCCTGCTCCGTTAGTGAAAGAATAGATTCATAGTGAGTGTCCCCTTCTTCCACATCGGTATACCCATCTGCCGCTGCTGTATTTGCTTCCGGTATTATAATAAAAACTGCTGCGGCAAGAGCAGTAACGGAAAATCCTTTTTGCCAAAAGCTTTTCGTTGAATACATGAATATAAATCCTCCCCATCGATTCATTCTCTGCAGCTGCCTATGTACCATGACCCTTCTCGTTTGTACCGGCATTGTAATAGTATTATTTACTGCCTTCCTAACACCCCCCTGCCTATGGTGAGAGAGCATAAAAGCGATACTATCCTCATTTTACGAAGAGAAATTAAAATAAACAAGAATTTTCTTACAATTTAAACAACCTTTATCTTTTTTACAAAATATCAATAGAATAAATTGTCCCGGCCCCTCTCGACATGAGACAAAGGGGGATCAGGAGATACGAATCTTCCGAAAATAAGTGCTTTTCTGGAGCAGGGAATGTGCTATGTTATCATGATGGGGATAGAATAATCTAAAGGGGTTTTATCAGCGATGACCGTTCCTATTCTTTATGAGGATAATCATTTACTTTTTGTAGAAAAACCGGTGAACATGCCGGTCCAAGAAGACAATTCCAGGGATAAGGACTTACTGAGTTTCCTGAAAGAAGATCTAAAGATTCGCTACCAGAAGCCGGGTAACGTTTACCTGGCCCTTGTCCATCGGCTGGACCGCCCCGTCGGCGGGGTGATGGTGTTTGCAAAAACGTCAAAAGCCGCATCTCGGTTATCTGATGCCATCCGCAGGAATGCCATGCAAAAACATTATTTGGCTGTGGTACGAGGCAAGCCGCCGAAATATCATGATACGCTGGAAGATTACCTGGTCAAGGACCGGCACAAAAATAAAGTGAGTATTGCAGGCTCGACCCATAAACAGGCGAAAAAAGCAGTATTGGAATATGAAACAATTGCCAGCAGCAACAATGTAAGCCTTCTTTCCATCCGGCTTCATACAGGCAGACCTCACCAAATACGCGTCCAGTTTGCTTCACGCGGCTGTCCGCTGTACGGGGATCAAAAGTATGGAACCGACGTTAATCAGCCGGGGCAGCAAATTGCTTTATGGTCTCATACCCTCGCAATCGAGCATCCAACAAAAAAAGAAGAAATAAAAATACATTCCAATCCCCCAAACGACTATCCGTGGAATCTCTGGAAGGGATAGAAGGAATAAAAGAAATCTATAGTACCACGGCCTGCGGGTATGACTGTGCTGCGGTATTCGTTTTTTGACGATAAAAAGAAGATGGAACCCGTGCGCCCTGCCGGGGTTATCTGCAACTTTTTTACGGCTTATGAAGCGCAACCCCCTTCACAAGCAAAGAGAAAATAGCTTAGTATGTGAAGAGCATTTATCATACATAGAAAGGAGTATAACGATGAACGCCGTACAAAAAATCGGTTCGTTTATGAGTAAGTATTTTGCTTTTATTGTTATTCTCGTATCGCTGATAGCTTACGCGGCGCCGGGTGCATTTGTATGGCTGGGAGCCTATGTGACGATTCTTCTCGGCATTGTGATGTTCGGCATGGGCATGACGATGAAACTTCGTGATTTTCGCGTGGTTGCCCAGCAGCCCGCCCCAGTATTCATCGGTCTGCTGGCCCAGTTTCTCATCATGCCGCTGGCCGCTTTTGTCATTGCTACGATAATGGGGCTTCCGCCGGAGCTCGCAGCGGGGCTCGTGCTCGTAGGCGCATGCCCGGGCGGGACCGCCTCCAATGTCATGGTCTACCTGTCAAAAGGGGATGTCCCAGTGTCGGTCGCAATGACGTCAGTGTCCACTATGCTCGCGCCGCTTTTGACACCGCTGATCGTTTACCTGCTTGCCAACCAGTGGCTTCCGGTCGGCGCAGGTGATATGTTCCTCTCAATCGTGCAGGTGATTATTATTCCGATCGCCCTCGGCTTGCTCGCAGCGAAATTTCTCCCTGATTTTACCGAAAAGGGACAGGCTGCTCTGCCGCTCGTTTCTGTTACTGCCATTATTTTAATTGTGGCCGCTGTCGTTGCCGGAAACGTAGAAAATATCGCAACGTCTGGACTCGCTGTGTTTGCTGCGGTTGTATTGCATAACGGCATCGGGCTCGCTCTCGGTTATCTGGCAGCCAGGGTCACCGGTCTCGATGAAACAAAACGCCGCGCCGTGTCGATTGAAACGGGCATGCAGAACTCCGGCCTTGGCGCCGCTCTCGCTACTGCCCATTTCAGCCCGCTCGCTGCTCTGCCAAGCGCCATTTTCTCCGTCTGGCATAACGTTTCCGGCCCGGCGCTTGTATCCTACTGGAGTACACGCGGCGCAAAAAAGGAGAAAGAATAACAATTATCATTCTCCCGGCTCTGCCAGAAGGCGGGGGATGCAATTTTATTTATTACGGAAATGGACAGGGGACGCTATACGAAGAGAGATCTTTTAGGTTTAACGTCACGCTGTCCCACATATCAAAAGCTGGAGATGCCTTTTTTAGAAAGGAAATCCCCAGCTTTTACCCTCATTATTTCAAATTTTTTTTAATATAAGAGGCTGTTTTCCGCATGTCCTTCGCGTCCGGTCGTCCAAACGGACCTGTCTGCTTTTGCTGATAAAGCAGTTTTCCGCTCTCGTCCAGGAGAAATACAGCTGGATCTCCATGTTTTCCTTCGTCTTCATATGGTGCTGTTTCATCGTCGTGCAAATAAACGCCGTATTCTTCCAGCATGGCAAAGTTTTCATCGGAAAGAATGGGAAACGGGAATTTATTTTCTTCCTGCCATTCCTTCAAATTACTAAGTGTATCCGAAGCCACTGCTGTTACGTGTATATCATGGTTGAGAAAATAACTTTCATTCTCTGCAAGATCATCCAGATCTTGTTTGCAGGCTGGTCACCAGGATCCTCGGAAGTAAACAATGAATCTCCAGCCCGGCCTTTGCTGCTGATCCTCGGACAAACGGTACATGTCACCGGAAGCGGAAGCGAGCGCTATTTCCGGAGCTTTTTCCCCTAATGACAGTTCCGGCATGAACAATCACCTCATTTCATAGAATGTTCTTTTTCCTCCTACCCGTTTTTGAATGAAAAAAATCCACTTTTTAACTATCCTGCACTCCACAAGATGCCCATTGTTATTTTAAAAACTGAAACCTTCTTGTTATGCCGATGACTTATTTTCACACCACTATCGTTTATGAAGATTGAAATTAAATTTCATACACTAATTCTTGCAGGTAGAGTATCTAATATAATTGTTGTTTTTAAGTGGATCTTTATTATGGAGACCTATTTTTTCAGCAACTCTCATAGACCCTTTATTTAATTGGTGAATATCCGCCACAACCTCCGTTATTTCAAGGATATCAAAAGCATAACGCAAAATTGCATGTGCAGCTTCAGTGGCATAACCTTTTCCCCAGTATTTACGTTTTAACCTCCACCCGATCTCTATTTTAGGTCCAACCGTATCTATAGGAATCAACATTATCCACCCAATGAAATCTTTATTTTCCCCTTTTGCTTCTATGATCCAGTATCCCATCCCTTTTGGATATTCTGTTTCTATTCTTTCTTTAACAAACTTCCTATGCTCTTCTTGGTTAGCTGATGGTTCGGTTACAAGGTTTGCTATCTCAGGGACATATTTCACAACCTCTGGATCACGATCCATCTCAATACAAGACTCCATGTCTTCCATGGTACGCTCTCGTAAACGCAGCCTATTCGTTTCCACTGTTTTCAACATCCCGAACCCCCGCTATCTAAAGAAATTACAATACGACGAAACAATTCTCTTATTTAAACCTATGCCCAAGCTGAATATAAGAGCTATACAGTTGGATAAAAGGAGATCTTTGTGGGAAATGGAATAAGTATTCATTACATGAATGTGAAAAGCTATCCTAAATAAGGCTAATGGCAGGGAAAAAGACGACGATAAGATTTCAGAACGCAGTTCTTCGAAGCAAATAGAGCCTGAGGAAAATGAACATGCTGTGTTGATTGATGTATAGGAAAGCTTTCTCAGCTTATAATTTATTCGGTAATAGACTCTCAAAATTGTAGATCTAATCGTGAGCGTCAAATAGTAAAATTAGGCTTTAGTTAATTACAATGCACACCATAAAAATCATACTTTAAAAGGCATTGATCCACCTCCACGTACAACAGGGCCCTTAGGTGACTACCTAAACCCAGGTAAGCTTATCCGGGTTCCGTACGACGTAGATTCTGGCAAACTTTCCACGTCGGAATTGTATAAAGATGGCGGCCGCCGTTTCATCCCCCGAACGGAGTACTATACCGGTCTCACCGTTCAGAGGGGCAGGCTCGAGGTGAAGTTTTTCCTGATAAAAGGGCTGCAGCCCCTTTAATGCTCCGGTGATGAATTGGGCCACATGTTCGCGCGTTTGTATCGGACGCGCGGCCGCGATGACTTTTCCGCCTCCGTCGGAAACGAGCACGACGTCTTTGGTCAGCAGGGACAACACATCATCCACGTTCCCATGCTCGAGGGATGTGAGGAACCGGCTGACCCATTCCCATTCGACCTCTTCAGCCGCGACAGTCTCATTCTCTGATAGTTCCATCTTGCTTCTTGCCCGGCTTATCAGCTTTCGGCAATTCGTTTCCCGCCTGTCGAGCAGTTCGGCTATCTCGGAATAACCGAAGGCAAGCGCCTCACGCAGGACGAAAACTGCCCGTTCCGCCGGCGTCAGCCGCTCCAGCAGCACGAGCATGGCATAAGACAGCAGCTCGCGCTGGACAACCGTCTCCTGCGTATCCGTCTCCTGCGTCCGAATCGGTTCGGGAAGCCACGGACCGACGTACACTTCCATCCTTTTCTGCGCCGACTTCTGCAGATCGATGCAGCGGTTGGTTACCATTTTACACAAATACGCTTTCGGCTTATCCAAACGTTCGGGTGGGACATGGTATACCTTAAGAAAAACGTCCTGTACCACATCTTCCGCATCTGACGCAGAGCCTGTCAATTGATAAGCCAGCGTGAACAGCAGCGCTTTATATTGATCGTACAGTTCTTCCATCGCCGTTTCTCCTTTTGTGGAAATATTGCAATCTTCATCTCTTGGTTTTTATCGAAGCATACTGGCGCCATCCCAGGCCAGCTTCTTGAGTTTCCATGCAATCTTTCCTGTTATGATCATATCAAGTCCCCATTTGCGTGACCACAACAATCCTCGGTTTTGCCCCAAACCGATGCTGAAGACGTCTATCAACGATCTGCTGGATTTGTGAATCGGCGCAGGATAGCCCTCCAGATCGGCCATCACGATTTTCCCCAATCGTCCCCCTTGCATGCCACCTTCAAAACACGTCATCTGATCCACCTTTCCGGTTCTCGGATCGACGATTCTTGTACAATCGCCAATGCTGTATACACCCGGCGCCCCTTGAACGCGATAACACTCATCCACCAGTACCTGGCCATCAGAAGTAAGTGGCAAGTCCATACCACCAAGAACCGGATTAGGTATCAGACCAATTGTCCAAATACATAGGCCAACCGTCAGACAATCATCATTGTTCAACGTCACCACCCCTGCTTCTTCCCGCATCACCTTACGATTGTGAAGCACTGTCACTCCACATTCGCTGAGCGCTTGCTCTAACTTCCGTCCAACTTTTTCCGGCCCTTCAGGAAACAGCCGTTCCTTTTCATTCAGCAAATAAACGGAAACGTCGGACGAATCGATCCCCAGCGCCGCTGCTTCCTTCCGCATGGCTAATACCAGCTCGGCGGAGGTCTCGATGCCACTGATGCCTGCTCCCGCCACCGCGATTGTCATCAGCCGCTTCCGTTCTTCAGGATTCGTATCGCCAACAGACTGCCGCATATTAGCACGCCAGCGCTCCCGGATGTCTGCTGCGGCTTGCGGATCGGTCAAGGCGATGCCGCCCTGATCGGAATTCGGCCGCCGAACAATACTGCCAACTGCCACGACTAAAAGATCGTAATGAATTCGGGCATCCTTTCCTTGCGCATCCGTATACCGGATTCGTTTTTCGCTGCTGTCCACAGACTGAACCATACCTTGCACGAATTCGAAATCTTCTAAAGACAAATCCGTCCAGGGAATCTTAATGTCTTCTTCATTCGCGGCCGGCCGAAACAACATCACTTTACGAACATGCCAGGGCTGTCTGTCGAACAGAACAAACCGAATCCGCCGTCCGCCCGCCTTACCCCGGGTCTTTTCCTGTATTGCTTTAAGTGCTGCAAGGCCTGCATGACCGCCTCCGATGATGATGCATGTCAAGTCGTTCATCATGCTTCAGCTCCTTTTTACGTTTTACCCATATAACGATGTAAGGCTCTGATTTGTGACATCGGAAACGAACGAATGAGAAACCGTTTTTGTTACACTACCTACTTTCTTTTTTAACTGATTGTATTCCATTATTCAGGAACATTTCGCCTGGTGTTACTCTTTCTGATCCTACCCCTTCTTTAAAAAAATTAATAGTAATGAACCAGGAATTCCTCAACAATCGCGCCTGATTGTAGATTTTTAAATGTATAACATAACTGTATACACCTCAGCTGAAGAATGGTTTATTTCTTGAGGAAATCTCTTATGCAAAATATATATCCCGTGGAGGCAGACTTCTGAAAATGGGGCGGTCCCTTCAAAATCCAGCCCCTTTTCTTGAAAACCTTTAAAGGACTTTTTATTTTTGGTACAACTTTATTATAAATTTACTAACAATGAGATGATAATAAAAGTTTTGTAGATGAAGTTAATATAAACCTAATGCCAAAGAACCGATTTCCCGGGACCAGGAAATCGGTTCTGATTATCGTTCTGTAACCAGCCAATAGAACCCGCCTTTTTTCCAGCCTAAATATATCTTCTATTGAAAACTCTATACAACATCATCAAATGAAGCATCACACTCTTTCAATGGTATATCACATCCTGTTTCACGCATCTTATCCTTCCTTTCTATAGGTACGCCATTGTACCATGCCATTCCCCTTTTAAATTAGAAAAACAATCGCACCCGATCGTATTGCGGAATAACATGGTTCATGGCCAGACAGATTATTTAGCCCTGTTTTTAAAAAACTCATACAGTTCTTCAACCTTATTAGTTTTAAAGACAAGTTCTTCCCTGTTAAAAACAAGAATAACAGGAAACTTTTCAACATTTAATTCTTCTTTATAATCTACAACATAATCTTTTTGATATGGTCTCCACGTCATAACCGTTTCCTGCTCTACCTTCTCCATTAACTGCTCATCCATTTGGGACGGAGGCGTTTCCCCTTCTTCATACATAACAGCAATATTTAATGTATCCTCTAAATGCGATAGAAGCCCTTTATATTTTTCTTCATACGTCATGTCTAACAGGATAAATGATCCGGTTAAATATGTTTATTGTGAATACTACACTTAGTTGGACAGATTCGTTAAGTTTATATAGACTTAAATTAAATAAACGCTGAGGACCAAACGAACAAGAAGAAGCTTTACGAAAGAATTAAAGAACAAATCGTCCAGCTACACACTTCAGACAAACCCAGAGCCGAAGTTATCAAAGAATACGAGCTGACGCCTTCTGCCTTTGATAAATGGGTTAGCCCATCCCGGACCAGTAAGTCCTTTGAAGGGAAAGGACAACCGCACTCCTGAGCAGGAAGAAATACGAACTTGACCTTGAACTATTTGATGACGTTCATTGGTTCAATCATATTCGTATTCATGGCCCACTAGAGTACTTAACACCGGCTGAATACAAGTCTAAGCACCTTTAAATATTTGTCGAGTTGAGTGTTGACATGCCAATATACTGAAATTGTATGGAGAAGAAAGAAGTCTACAAAACAAAGGAAGGAAGGAAGGAGGAGTTTAAGTGACATTGCAGCAATTGAGATATGTGATTGAAGTGGCGAAGCAACGATCGATTAGTAAAGCTGCGCATCGATTGTTTATTAGTCAGCCGAGTCTGTCGAATGCGATTAAAGAATTGGAGAATGAACTGGGGATTGCGATTTTTTCTCGTACGAATAAGGGGATTATTCTTACGTCAGAGGGTTCGGAGTTTTTAGGTTACGCCAGGCAGGTAATGGAACAGACAGACTTGCTTGAAAACCGCTATGCCAATGCTGCTCAACCCCCGCAGCAGCATTTCTCTGTATCCGGCCAGCATTATGCCTTTGCGGTCAGTGCGTTTGTGAAGCTGTTGAAAAATTATAATCGGGATGAATATGAGTTTACGTTACGAGAGACGAGGACGTATGAAATCATTGATGATGTAAAAAACCTTCGTAGTGAAATTGGGATTTTGTATGTAAATGATTTTAACGAACAGGTCATTCGGAAGTTTCTGAGAGAAGGAAATTTAACGTTTCATGAGCTGTTTCAGGCTAGACCGCATGTGTTCATCAGTTCAACGAACCCACTCGCGGCCCAGAAGTATGTTACCTTAGCTGATTTGGATCCTTATCCGTATTTGTCATTTGAACAAGGGGACTATAATTCGTTTCATTTCTCCGAGGAGATATTAAGCACCATCTCAAGGCGCAAAAATATTCGTGTCAGTGACCGGGCCACGTTGTTTAACTTGCTGATAGGATTGAATGGATACACAATTTCCACAGGGATAATCAGTTATGACATCAACGACGATGATATTGTGGCGGTGCCGCTTAAGGTGGATGAGAGCATTACAGTCGGGTATATTCAACATAAGAATGTGGCGAACAGCCCGCTGGCAACGATTTATATCAATTTCTTAAAGGAAACGATTGCCGAAGTTGCTATAGGTTGAAGTTATGACAAAGCATAGAATTTACGTGTTATACTATACCATTATTCAATGCTACACTGACCCTAAATTACTAAAGGAGAGGGTTAGCAGTGGGGAAAAGAAGTTTAGAACAAAGATTAAACGAAGGCACAGTCGTTGTAGCCGAAGGATATTTATTTGAAATGGAGCGCAGAGGTTATTTACAGGCAGGATCATTTGTACCAAAAGTAGCGCTGGAGCATCCGGAGGTTTTAAAGCAAGTATATCGAGATTACATGAATGCCGGTTCAGATGTGGTTTTAGCTTTCACCTATAATGCCCACCGTGAAAAAATGAGAATTATAGGTGAAGAACATTTACATGAGCCGTTAAACCGGAGTGCGATTCGTTTGGCGAAGGAAGTGGCGAAAGAACATCCTACAGAAGAAGCGTTAGTTGCAGGCAACATTTCGAATACAAATATTTTTGATCCGGAAGAGGCTGATTCCAGGGAAGAAGTAAGAAGTATATTTGCAGAAATGGCCACGTGGTGCAAAGAAGAAGGCGTCGATTTTATAAACGGAGAAACTTTTTATTACCATGAAGAGGCCGTCATTGCGCTGGAGGAAATTCAAAAGCAGGGTCTGCCGGCAGTCGTTACATTAGGGCTGATGGGCGAAAATATACTGCGGGATGGTTATACCGTTGAAGAATCCTGTAAAATTCTTTCTGAAAAAGGTGCGTTAGTGGTTGGGATGAACTGTTTCCGCGGACCAACTACGATGCAGCCATACCTGAAGGGAATTAGAAATGAGGTAGAAGGATATGTCGGTGGATTGCCCATTCCATATCGCACGACAGAAGAACACCCGACGTTCTTCAACTTGCCCGATGGAGGATGCAGTTGTTCCCTGCCGACCGAAACCACGTTCCCGACATCCTTAGACCCGCTTTATCACAATCGGTACGAAATAGCGGAGTGGGCGAAAGAAGCAAAAGATATTGGTATTAATTATATTGGTCTTTGCTGCGGGGCTTCACCTGCGATGATCAGAGCAATAGCAGAAGCGATAGGATACGAAACCATTAATTCCAAATATTCACCGGATATGGAGAAACACTTCTTATTCGGGAAAGATGAAACGCTGAAGGGTCATAATCTAAACTACAGTAAAAAAGCATAAGCCATAACGTGATCATTGAAAGAGGGGAAGCAGGAAAGCGAGTTGCCTTTATTGATTTCTAACATACTTTCTCCCTTATCATTACTGTTGTCAATTAGAATTCATATAGGTGTTTTAACGAAGTTTTTTCTCTTTAATATATTCTTTCACCGATTTGATGACTTCTTTTTCCGCAGCATTTATTTAGAAAAAAGATCTGTGATCGCAGGTCTTTTTTTTCCTTCTTTTTGCCATTTATCTAAACAGGAGTGATAAACAATGACATGAAAAGTTTTCTTATTCAGGTACGTACATTTTTTTCAGAGGTAATAACGCCTTTGTTTCATGCGGCATATTTTCATACCATTCTACAATGAGTTTTACCAGCTGCTCGAGATTAATTAGTTTAACTGAATATTGGTTAGCGACCTTGAGGGCACTGGATGAAAAACCTCCTGTAGAGATAAAAAGACAGTTTGCATCCATTGGATGCGCTCCTAATAATTGTTGAACCTCTTTTGAACCTGCTTTGTCTTTACGGTGCTTTACTTGAGTCTTTATGATTGGCTTTTGAAAACCAAATGCATCTTTATAGGCAAGCACGTCTATACCTCCATCCGGTCCTTTCCCACTTTCTTCAGCATAATACCCCATTGCAACTAATAATCCCGCTATTAGTTTTTGCATTTCCCATGGATCCAAATGATCAATTTTGTCTTCAATCATTCCCAAGGCAATTCCCATAATATCTTTAATTGCATCCTCTTCCGCTGTTTCTTCGTCACTGTCACTTTGAGAAGATGCTGCAGGATTGTTTAACAACTGTTCAAATGTTTCACCCCATTCATCCACTCTAAAAACCGTCAGGGTAGATCCCAGGCTGTTCTTTGCACCTTGAGGCAATATATCTCTTGCTATTCTATTATCTTCCCAATTTACACGGATGTGATTGGGATAATGAAAGTCACCCACTGTTTTGTCATAAAAATGATCCTCTGATACCGTTCCTATCATATATTCTCTTTTTTCCTTTGAATATGTAATTACTCGATCCCCTTGTCCTATTTTATGACTAAAACGCCATACCTGATTTACCCAGCTAGAACGAGAACGTGGATTCTTTTCTTCAAATACTTCATCAGCTTTTTTCTTTAAATCATCAACAGACCGATATTCCTTAGGATTACCGAGTGACGGCCAGCCTATCGACGCTATACCTTCCTTCTCCCAAACAGGCAGCAACTCATTATTATCACCAGCCCGAATCATCCACCATTTCGTTATAAGATCATCTCCTTTAAATCTTTGCAATTTGTTAATAGCTATTCAAGTATATTGTTTCACTGTTTCCACCTTTAAGTATTATCTCTATTATATATAACAATTAGCAGGAAGAAGAAGGGGTTAAAGAAATTAGTTACTCTTGTTCTTGGAAAGTACAATCATCAAAAAAAATTTCAAGTATACACATAAGAAATCTCCGATAGAATGAAAAAGAGGGTAAACCAACTTAAAGAAAAAATATTTCTAAGAAAGTAGTGTTCTAAACATGTGTGGTCGTTTTACATTAACGTTACCTCTGCAACACATTGAGCAGCGGTTCCATATCGATTCGACGGCAATTCAGGATTACCACCCTGGTTACAATATCGCCCCTGGTCAGGATATTGCTGTTGTTATTTCAGATGGCCGGCGTCGGCGGCTTGGTAAACTAAAATGGGGACTGGTGCCATTTTGGGCGGACGATCCCAAGATTGGCTACAAGATGATCAACGCCCGGTCCGAAACCGCTCCAACAAAAAACAGTTTTAAGCGTCCGCTCCAGCGGCAGCGTTGTATCATCCCGGCTGACAGCTTTTATGAATGGGCCAAAGAGGATGGAAAAAAGCAACCGTACCGCATTTACCTGCAGGATCAAAACGTGATGGGGTTAGCAGGACTGTGGGAGAAATAAGAAAACGACAGCACCACCTTATATACCTGCACCATTTTAACCACCGCTGCCAATACCTTTATGAAAGATCTGCATGACCGCATGCCGGTGGTCCTGACAGAAGAACAGGAATCGGTTTGGCTGGACCCGGCTATCCAGGACACCGAACGCATTCAGTCCTGTATGACGGTTGTTGATGGGGAGCGGATGACAGCCTATCCGGTCAGCACGGACGTGAACAGTCCAAAAAATCAAGGAGCGGCGTTGATTGAACCGCTTCCATAATGTCTTGCCGGTACTGCTATCTATTCATTATTATAACTTAACGATTAACAAACGATTGCTTCCCGAATTTGGCGACAAAAAGCTAAGTAATATAAAAACCATTCACGTTGTTAACTATCTAAATGAACTTAGAGAACCAGGAAATTACCGATGGAAACTCACACCCCTTTCAATCCGTACCCAAAACCCCTATACTACTAAAAAGCCTTAAACTGTACCAATTTAAGACATAATAAAAACCCCTCTATATCAAGGAGTGTCGCATTTCTATTATGGAGCTTCCTACCGGACTCGAACCGGTGACCTCATCCTTACCATGGATGCGCTCTACCAACTGAGCTAAGGAAGCTTATGTATCTGCGTCATGACTATATGTTTCGCCTATAGTTGAAGCCGTACCCATCTTCTTTCACGGTATTTACATCTAATAGTAATGCAGTCGCAGAAAACAATCAAGTGGTTGCCTAAAATTCCACCTTCAGTTTTATAAAACTGAAGCAGAGCCATGTATAAGGCCCTGCCCTGTTGTTAAACTATTATTCCGAGTCTCTAAGATCAAACCAAGCTTCATTGTATTTAGCTAAAGGCTTGTTATCATCTTTATCAACGACAAATGCTACCCATCCTTCTGTTTCTCCACCGTTATACAAGTCAGATCCAAAGTTTGGTTCTAAACCAGCTACAGATACAAAATCTTCATAGGAAGAGCCACCTTCACTAATTACATCAAACTGTTGACCGTTTACATTAAAAGGCGCATCAGTTACTTCATGAAGTTTGACTTTGAATTTAGCCAATATATATTCTTTATTTGCTTCGGTAGTACTGTTGTAAGGATTAGCTTCCATTACCATATCTTCTGCGTCTTCTCCACTAACAGATTCAATCAATGTCATACTATAGTGAACTTTTCCACTTAAAAGATCAGTATCTTGTATCTCAGCTGTCTGTCCATGTGATAAAGGATTGTTACGTGTGCCTATATCTTCATTGTTGTTATTCTCGTCATTATTTTCAGTTTCATTTGTTTCTTCTGCCATTTCCTCTTGAACATTTTCTTCATCAGTTGTTGACTCATCTTCCGTTCCTTCATCTCTTATTACCGTCAATCCGCTATCTTCTAGGTTAGAGAAAAACACAGCTGCCTGCGCACGAGTCAATGTTTCACTTACTCCATAGGCTTCATATGTTTGTTCTCCGTCTCTACCGCTAGAAATGTTATTTTCGTACATAAAATCTACTGCTGAATGAATATCATCATCATGATCTTGTGTTGCAGCAATCACTCTCGCTAATGTACCCCTATTAATAGCACTGTTTTTCTCTGAATCATTAGTATATCCCTGCAACGGTAAATCATGATTACCCAAAGAATCATAGATACCTTGCGCCCAGTGATTTCCATCTGATGGTGTTTCTTCACTCATATCAAAGTATTCCATTAAAATGGATGCAAATTGAGCTTCTGTGAAAGTTTCATTTGGCTCAAACGTTCCATCCTCATAACCATTTATAATACCTTCACTATTGGCCCATTCAATGCTCTCATAAGCCCAAAAGTCTTCTTCAACATCTGAAAAAACCTGTGCATTAGCAACTCCAACAGGCAGTGATAGTATAAAAACTAAAACTACTAAAAAATTAATTCTTTTTCCTGACATGATAATCCTCCTATTATATAATATAATACAAGTTTACCATTTTTAGGATTATATGCGAGTTAAAAGACTTAGTTTTGCAGACATTATTGACTCAATAAGCTTCTGCTCGACTTCCTTCGTGTCTTCTTTCTTTTGATCTCAGCAGTTCTTCGCCACATACGTGAAGTTACTTATTTTAACACTAGAATAATTTAACTTATCTATTCATATCATGTACAAATAATATGAATGGAGTGAGTAAGCTAATGGAAAAATTGACTACAATACTAGCAAATATTGAGGGGTTTTACGAAAAGATAGAACATATTATTTATGAGAATAGTTATGATCAAAATACAATTACAAGTGATTGCGTCAATGAAGCCATAAATGAATTGGTAGACCTTTATTCCTCAAACGCAATTAACGATTACATCATTACTAAAACAATAGATATAGTTCAATGTGAAGAAATTCAATCACTTGCTACTTTTAAAGAAATCGAGTTGGAGGAAATTGAAAGTGAGTATATAATTGCACCAGAATTTGATGTTGGTAGTTTAATTGTAGACAGAACACAGGAGGAATATAGCCAATTACTTCTTGCAGGACGTCCACATCTTTTAGAACTAAAGAATAGATTACAACAAATTCTATTTCTGTAATAAACTCCATCATTTGGATTGGACAAGCTCAAATACTAATATAATATTCTGTCTTAAGGGTTAAGTTGAAAAATTAATTTTCTCAGCTACCATTGCTTGCAGTCCTGTTGTATCAAATGGCTGTATTACATTATCAGCCATATCTCTTTTCTCCTCTAACATCTGATGCATTATTTCTTCAACTGTGCCATTGGGAAATAGTTTCTTATCTTGCGTGATAACATAATAGACATAAACATCTTTAGATTGTCCGATACGATAGCATCTATCAGTCGCTTGATTTTCTACTGCTGGATTCCACCATCTTGTATAATGGATAACATGGTTAGCGCTTGTAATTGTCAATCCTACACCCGCTGCTTTTGGTGAGAGAATCATCACACCGAACCCATCACACTCATTAAAATGATTCACTACTGCTGTCCTGTTTTTTGTACTGCCATCTATAATTGGTGCAGAAATACCGAACGTTTTCATGATTTCTTTTTTTAGGATCGAGTGAATTTTTTTAAACTCTGTAAAGATGAGTACTTTCTCGTCTTTCTCCTTAATGTTTTTCAGCAATCTGATTACTTCTAATAGTTTCGGAGCCTCTTCATGAGATATTTCCATTAAGGTATCATTGACGGCCCCAGGGTGTCCATACAACTGTCTCAGTTTCATCAGCATATTGAGTACACCTACTTGGCCACCTTCTTTCGCGGATAACATAGGACGAACAAGGTTTTGTTGGGTTTCGCTGGCGTTAACATAAATAGGGCCTTGTTGATCATATTTTTTAGGTAAACGATTATCTAATATTTCTTTTTTCGTTCGTCTTAAATAATATGGCTGGATAAGTTCTAATAACCTATCACCCTTTTCTTGATCCATAAATGTCTCTCGGAATTGCTTCAAAGATCCCAATTCCCCTGGCTGGACAAAATCCATAATTGCCCACAATTCTTCGAGTGAATTCTCAACAGGAGTACCTGTTAATGCAAGACGGAAGTTGGTCTTTAAAGCACGTAATGCTATCGATCGTTGCGATTGATGACTTTTTACATTTTGAGCTTCATCGCATAACACATGTTTGAAATCTACTTGAGCAAATATTATTTGATCAATTCTTAATGTATCGTAAGTAGTCAGAATGATTGACACTTTTTGGAGACCGTCAGTCGTACTTATACGATTTGACCCTTGATGTATGTATACTAACTCTTTTAGTTCTGGAGCAAAAGATTTCATTTCTTTCACCCAGTTCTCTATGAGTGCTAGAGGCAGGACGATTAACGTAGGTGAAATTCTGTTCTTTTCTTTTTGCCTTTGTAGAAAAGCCAGAACTTGTATCGTTTTTCCTAAGCCCATATCATCTGCTAAAAGTCCACCGCTGCCTTTCTCATACAAGTAACACATCCAATCAAAGCCCTCTTTTTGATGTTCAAATAAATCAGCATAGAAGGACTCCGGCAAAGAAAAGTGTTGAAAAGTTGCCTTTCCTTTTCCTTCCGTGTGGTACTCTAATTCTTCCTCATTTTTTTGAATGTCAAGCTGATAAGGTTTTTGAGATTCATTTTTGTCTGAATTCCGTCCAAGTACTTCATTTCGTAATTGAGGATCCAGGTAAACCCATTTGTCCTTGTCAAATACATATTGTTCATCAGGATGTTTGTTGATTAAATCCTTCAAATAATCTAAATCAGGCATTTCTATGTTGTCATCCGACTCACTAAACCATTCAAATTTACCATCTTCTGTCTTATATTTTTTAACATGCTGTATTGGGATTAGACCTTTCACTCGTTCAGAAAACAATTCTAAATCGAAAATATAATCATGTTCTGGCAAAATAGCCGATGGATTTTCCAATAATAAAGGTACTTCTTCCCCCACTATATGTTGTTTTTGTAACAGTTTATTAGTATCTTCATTAACTTCATTTGATTTTACGTAACGATCACGTTCCATGCCTTTTTGAAAAGAAGTTACCTCTGAAGATCTATTCAATGAAGTCGTCTCCTCTTCATTTTTTCCTTGTAAGGTTAACTCTAAATGTTCAGGGTTATGGACTTTCACATCTACTTCATAGGAGTCCATTACGTGATAATATTCGTTTTCTAAAAATGAATCAAACTGAATCCCCGCTTCTATTGCTAGCTGCTGACAAATCCCTATTTTCTGATAGCCAGAATCATATGTTTCTTCAAGAGCAGTTTTTAACGCCCACACATTTTGTGGTAAGAGTATCCAGTCACCTTGAACATCATGAATGGCACCTGCATCCTTAGACATTCGACTTAAATTACGACCTGATTGGTCATAAAGTTCCACATTCATTTCCGCTTGATCTGGTAGAGAATCAAGGATAAGTTTACCGGAAACATTTTCCGGTTGAATAGGTAAATTTAATTGCTGAAGTATTTCTGCATCTTCTGCGTTTTCTAGTAATTTATAGAACTCAGAATAAGGTAGAACTTGATCAGTTATACAACCGCGATCGTAAAGTTCCTCCCAGGCAACGTATTGGGAGAACCCTTTCAATCGATAATATTCCGTAATTTCCTGTTGAGAAAAAGGCAAAGAAGTAGCTTGTTCCTCCTTACCTTTTTGCAATTTGATTTCAAATTGAATTCCGTGCTTCAACAGGGTCATTCTCCAATTTAAACTGTTCTCTCTCTTTTTTGGCCAAAACATCTTCATTCACCTCCCAGTTTAAGGTCAACATGAAGTAAGAATCAAAGCGTGATTGCCAGGCACCTGAGTGAATAAGTCTTCCCTCTCTTGTGTGCATATCACCATTAGACTGCTTAATTATACCGTCTTGAATAATTAAATCTTTATTCATAAATTTTCTTCTTTCAAGATAATAATAGTTCTGAACATTTTGCAATAATGGCCAGAAATGTTCATCAAAAATATGCCTTGAGTAAATATACACTGCCCCAGTTCCTAGAACTTCCATAACCACTACATCTTTAAAAAACATAAGCATAGTCTTCTTCTCATCAATTATTATTAAATCTTCTAAATTGACCACGAACTTTTTCCAGTAATGGAAGCGCTCATGACTAGTGTTTATTTCTTCAAAGAAATTTTTAATTTCTAATCTTAGTATCCATCGGGCAAACTCTTCTTTTTCCTTTTCTTTTATATCTTTCCAAAGCATTGGATGACGTCGATGTGTTCTTCTATCCGGATAAATAACGTTCCTAGCAAGCTGATATACATTTGATAAGCGACAATTCTGAATTAGAGCTTGAGTCATGAGTTGTTTTGTTTGGTCTGTACTATTTGTATAGAAATCCTCAAATAAACTTTCATTCTCAATGAAAAACGATTCTTCTGCTGACAAAAACATTTTAATTAACACAATATGCCCGACTTTTGTACTTTCTGTTAACCAGTGACGTTTAAAAATAGTTGCATAATCATTATTTTCATTTTTTATAGCATTTACTAACCATGCATTCGGATCACTTGCCTCTAAAAAACTATTCCACTTTTCAACATCTGTATTAATAGTGAACTTTTCATGGAACTCCTGGTGGGAAACGTAACAAGTCTGCACAGCTTCCCATATCCATCTTGTATTATTCGTGTGATAGTAAGCGTTTAACAAATGTCTAAACATTCGTTTATATTTTTTGGCTTGATCTACAATAAAATTTCCTAAATGATGTTTCCACTTTTCCAACATATTTTCTTCGAATAAGGAAGGAAGTACATAAATTTCTCTTCTTTTTAAACCTTGGGCCCATTGCAAAAAAGCAATAAAGTCATCCTTATTAACAAACTCGTGAAATGCTTTTTTTAATCGTTCTATTATTAACATCGTTCTATATCTCTCCGATGGTTGTTGAAAGGTAATAGAATTCTGTTTATTCTGCACGGTTTGTTTAAGTTGAAAAGGCTGATATTCAAATTTCATCGTCGATCAGTTCTCCAATTTGTTCAATTTGATCTTCATCTTTCAACCGAAATAAAAATTCAACTCGTCTAGACCGTTCAGCATCATATTCACCCTCATCGTCGTTTAAAGGTACACTAAAGCTGCGACCATTTCCGGTTACATATTCCTTAGACATTTCTTTTTCTTTGAATTCTATTTCATCATCTGAATAAATAAAATCAACTACTCCAAACGCTCGCTCTTGTGATAAATTCATATTATATAAATATGAACCTTTGCGATCGGTATGCCCTTCAATAATTACCGTCGAAATGTCGTCTCTAAATTTTTCTTGAAGTAATACGGAAAGATACTTAGGAATAAACTCCCGTAAAAATTCTTCACCTTCGTTAGAAATATTTGCTGAATCAGTTTCAAATAAAATATTACCTGGAAAACGTATGGCACCGGTCTGTTCATCAATTTCAATTTCCATTCCTGACTCTTCAAAAGCTTCCATTAGTTCTGTAATTATATTTGTTTTCACATCTACAATTTCTTCAATTTCTTGTTCTTTAGTCTCAAGGACTTGGCGGTAATCTAAAATAATAAATGTTAATAAAAGTGCAAAAATCATTAACATGGCACTCATTAAATCTGCATAAGGCATCCAGTAGTTTACTTCTTGTTTTCTTCTATACCGCCTCATACTATACCCGACCGCCTTCAGTACCAACCTTATCGCTTAGCTCTTCTATACCTTCCACTAAATGATTACTAACCTCTGCAAAACGATTGTAATCATTTTCTAATTGCTGAACAGCAAGGCTTAAAGTTTTATCAAATTGTTCGTATGTTTTCCCTAATCCACTTTCAACATTTTCTTCAAATTCTCCAAGCGCGGAACGAAGACTCTCTTGTAATTGACGGAAATTTTGTTCTGTACTTTCCCATTGATTTTTCATCGTTTGAAGCTGTTCATCCATGGAAGTCATATATTTATTTGCCAGTTGCATTGTTTCCATTGTTTGATCATTTGTTTGATCTTTTAGTTGCTTAAGTTCTGGTAAAATATCTTTTTGCAAAGTTTGTGTTTCTCTTAAAGAGTCTTGAAGAGATTTCGTTTTCATGGCCACATCGTTTAATTCTGGAGCTATAGGGCCAATTTTATCTATCATTTCACCGGTTTTATTCATTAATTCGTTACTATTATTTAATGTTTGAACTTGTGTAGATAATTGTTCTTTAAATTGCTTAGAGAGTGATTCATAGTCTTTCATTATAGCATTTGAAGCTTCCGTTATTTGAGACAATAAAACGTTCTGTTTTTCATCAATTTCTTTACTGTAATTTTGCAAACCATCAGCTAAGTGAGCATATTCTTTTGCGAGTTCCTGATTCGTTTCCTGTACAGCTTTCTGTTGGGGAATTTGTTCTTCCGCATTTTGACGAATAAAATTGATATGTTCCGTTAACTCATTCATCGACTCATGATTTCTTTGGTACCGGGTTTCCATATCAGACATCTGTCCGTTTATGTTTTCAAAATTTTGTACTAACGTGTTTAATGCTTGACTCGATTCATTCTGAAATTGCTTTGACTCCTGAAAACCTTCCATCATTTTTTCCATTGATTGCATCATTTCTGATTGAAGATCTTTTGTTTCTCCAACCATTGTGCTGAATTGAGAAAGCGATTCTTGAGTACCACCAGTTACTTCATTCACTAAACGATCTGCCATGTTAGCCCCTGAAGATTTTTGCATGTCTAATTGCTCATTCATCACGTCTGTTTGACTTTGTATTCTGTCATTCAAAGAAGTTATATTTTGGACAACCGGTTTCATGGCTTGCTCCATTGCATCAGTCAGTAAAGTTTTCAAGTGATCCGCTTGTGTACGCTGAATTTTTTCCATTCTGTTTAAAAATATTTCTTCGTCATCTGTATTTAATAAATAATCCATTCGTTCTGAATGCCAATCAATATTACTCTCAAGTGCAGAGCTTATAATGCGGTCAAAAATAATCCAAGTTATCGACAGTAATACACCGGCAACTGAAGTATAAAAAGCTATCGACATCCCTTCAATAAGACCACCAATTCCACTACGCATTACCTCTGTTCCACTCAGAATATCAATACTTGAAAGGCCAACAGATAGCCCTATAAAAGTACCTAATACACCAATACTAACAAAAAGCCCTGCCCCAATATCCATCCATGAACGATATCCCATTAAATGGTACATTACATCATAACCAAAGAAAGGTTCTACTTGAATTCTTTCGTCTTCTTTCTTCTCCTGTACTCTTTCAAAATATCTCTCCCATAAAACTTTGTACCGAGGCTTGGCAATCCATTTACCTTTTAAACTTGTAAAAGCCTCATTTATTAATATATCAATGCTTCCTGGATCTTTACTATTAGGTGTGACTTGTAACAGTTGTTTTTTCACAGTACGCATTGCTTTCATTTCTCTCATATAAAAAAAGAATAATAATATAAACAAAAAAGCAAAAAATAACAGTTGTATAATTAAATAAACACTTGTGAAAAACTCAAGTCCTCTTCCTTGAATATCCTGAAATCTATCATCAAAAAATCTAAACATACCTTCCACCCTCTAATTCAACGTTGAATATAAATATAAAAAAATTTATAAAATAGTATTTTCAATTTTAAGTATAACAAAAGAAATAGTCTAATAGTTCCATACTTGTAAATTTTGTATTATGTAATCTGATAAACTAAAGTAGTCAGCTATTACTCAATAAGATTGAACCCTTTTATCCAAAGCACCAAAATATAGCGCACCATCCATCATTATGTGCCATCACCTTTATTCTCACTGGCTATATACAAACATTGGTAAACGCCTGTTCATACTTTTATCTTTCTTGACAGAATTGATAAACCTTTTTAACCTTCTGCCCTCAGTTTTAATAACAAACAGTATTTCAGGAAGATCCTATTAGTCTTATTCTTGTTGTACTTTCAAGATGTAACCAGTTATGTTAGAATCTCTCTTATAATAAAATTGGTTACTTTTTACTGTGAAATGGTTATTTAATATATGGAGGTGCTTTATGATAAAGATTGGTGACCGTGTTAGACATTTTGACTATGGAGAAGGTGAAGTAATAACAGAACCAAATGATGCCGGGGAATTAACAGTATTTTTCGAAAAAGAGTTCCAGGTAACTTCAGGAAATATTATAGATACAGGGAATCACTTTGAAGATAACACACGTTTGGAATCAATTAATGCTATTCAAGTAAATGAATCAGAATTAAGCAAGTAACAAGTTTCATTTCAGATCGTAATCCTAATTGTCATTCATGTAAAAAGGGCATATCGTCACGAACACATCAAAAATGTAATATATGCAATGGAATAATCTGCGACTGTGGTTCGTGTTTTTGCAATTTGTGATTATAATCTTAAAAATATTAAAAAAACCGTGCACTACAAAATGATTTTTAAGAAAAGCTTTCTAACCCAGGGACATAATAGTTAGGGGAGACGTGTGATTTCCCCTATATTATGCAAGGAATAAAGTACCTTTCATATTTTCTCCTCACAACTTTTGCTTTTCACTTTAGAATGTAGTCTCGTGCCCACAATGACCTACAGTTCATTTATAGTTCCTTCAATTGATTGTCTTCTCATGAGATAGATGTATACAAGGTCTTTTAAAATGCCAAATGTTTCTAGTAAGTCGTCTGCTTCAAAATCACCGTTCCATCCGCTTTTAAAAGGATGAGCGTAATTATTTCTATGCTCATGACACATTATTGTGTAATCTTTATAACCATCTGGCACATTAAAAGTCTCAATAAGATAGTCAATGACATCAGTGACTTTTATATCTGGACGCTCTTTTTTCAACTCAGCATGGAATAGTTTCAGTATTCCCTCCATTGCAAAAAACAATAACGCAGCCGCTTCTTCTCTAAACTGCCTATGTTGCGATAACATGCACGCCTTTAGCCAGTAGTTCAATGATTTAATCAACGAATCGTTTGTATTATCAATAGCTTTGATCATGACTTGAGGCGGACAAAGATAGTTTTCGTGATTGACCTTTCCTGTTTTATCAAGAGAATTGGGTATACTCCACTCATTATTAGCAAAGGACAGTAATTTTGTAACAGTGTCAGAATCTTTTAAGTCCACCGAGTAAAGATTTGAATCTGATATGTATACAGGTTCATGCCCAGGATAGAAGGAATACCAACCTATACTTGGAGCACAAATACTTAAAGTAGCCAATACACTTATTTCTTCTCTGTGAAGCCAACTTAAATCGTTGTACTCATTGAAGTCAAAAAGCTTCGTTATTAAAACAGGAGTGTCTCCTACTAATATGTACGCATAATTTCTGCTTATAAAATGTTCGTTTGGGTAATTACTTGATAATGGATTTACACTTCGCACACAAATTAACGAGTCATGTTTTCCATACCAAGGCGCTCCATGTTCAACTTTCAAATATACACCTCCTTTAAAAGACCATACTCGTCGTTTACTTATGGCATCTATACCATCAGTCTATTTCTTTCTCCAGTACTCGTACTCACGATATTTATTTTAACCGCCAATGTTCGATTAATTTTTCTATCAATTTGGTTTGTCTTGTATTCAAAGTGTTTTCTGTCCATTCGGTTTCCCTTAGCACTTGGGATGTTAATACAAAGGAGCTTACACCTTTTTTTGAGGTGAAATATTTTTCTTTTTTTCGGTCAAAATCGAAATTTTTCGCTTGACTGTTCTTTTGACTTGATAGTAATACGAGATTACCTAATTTGTGCACATACTTATCTCTTGTTTCTTGTTCGGGGAACCACTTCGTCCATTGACTGTTTTCCTTGGGGTTTTGTGGTAAGACATGTTCAACTGTAATCCTATTATAATTATAGGTAGCCTGACCGTCGGACAATATTGAATCCACTTTTAACAAAACAGGGATGCGTACTTTCTTTTGAAGATATAAATCACCATTTAATTGTTCTATTATTAATCGTTTTTCTTCTTCGGTTAATTGTAAGGCTGATTCTTTTTGCAATAGGTCATTATTGTCCTCGATGTCTATTAGTAGTTGACGATATCGTTCCATACGCTGATTGATATTATATCTTAATATCATCATTCCCATCGCAAGACGCTCTAGGTCTTTAAAAAAGTTTAATAGGTTCAACGAATCATCATCATTATTAGATAAGTAAAGAATTGCAGCGGGCAGCCAATCACGATTATCAACTTTTAATAACCAGAAAAATTTATTATTTATTTCATCTGCATAGTTTGCACTTTTATAATCCATTTCAATAATACTACTGAAAGCATTCGAAAAAGGAACTAGTTTCTTCTCAATAAAATCTCTAGGCTTCTCTGCAGGCTTAACATACTCACGAAACTCTTTTATAATGGTATATCGTAATTTGTATTTCCGATAAATCATTCGGATGTGAGAAAACAATTCATTAAATGATTCACGACCTAAATATTCTTCTGCTTCCTCCCACATATCGTTATATTGATCTTGCTCGTTTTTAGGTAGTTTACCAATAGTTTCAGCTTTTAATATGTCTGATTGAGCTAAATCAAGCCCTCGATCATTCAATACGGAAAAGATTCGATAAGCAGATTCAAAATCCGGTGTACTGACAACAACTAAATAGCACTTCATAATGATAAAACTTGCAAGTTGGTTCCGTTCTTCATTTGAAATCTTCTGAAGACGACGATGTAACAATAAAGCATTGTTAACAATTTGTTTTTGACTATCATTATCAACCTGCATATCTGCTGATAGTTTATCAATACCATTATCAGCCTGAATATACTTTCTGAAAAACTCCTCATCCCGGTCTCTTAACGTTAAACGGTAACGATCCGAAGTACCCATTAGAGAATTTCCTTCTTCATACAAGAAACCCTTGATTGCATCTCGCTTTTCAGGCAATAAATGTTTAAGAATAGCTAACAAGATGGTTAACGTGGTGATCCGTTGTTGTCCATCAAGAACTTGTGAATCAGGGCTTTCTTCTTTGATCAATACAATGCTGCCAAGAAAATAAGGATTCATTTCACTCGGATCATCCGTTGAAGAGTATTTGATAAATTCTAAAAAGTCATCTAACAAAACCTCTGTGTTTTCTTCTGTCCAGGAATAGGGCCTTTGAACATTCGGGATGGAAAAGGCATAATCATCACTAAAAACTTTATTAACTGGGTATTCTTTTGCCGAAAGACTTGTCGACATATTTTCTCACCTCATCTTAATTAATTGCTGTAGTGTATTTTTATTCTGGTACATACATCTTCTGCAACGGCAATAACGCTCTTACATCAGTAGGAATATGTTCATACCATTTCACCAATAAATCGACTAGCTCTTCTAAATCTACTAACCGTACAGCATTATGTTTGGCAACTTTATCGGCTTGTGACGTAAAACCTCCGGTAGATACAAATAAGCTGTTTGCGTCCATTGGATTGGCACCTAATAATTGTTGAATTTCTGGAGCGGTGGCAGATGAGGTGCGATGTTTTACTTGAACTTTGATGATTGGCTTTTCAAACCCAAAAGCATCTTTAGATGCTAATACATCCACGCCACCATCAGGCCCTTTTGGACTGACATGCACATTATAACCCATAGCGTGTAGTAACCCACCAACAAGTTCTTGCATCTGCCACGGATCAAGTTTATCTACTTTATCCTGAACCATCACTGCTGATTTACTGACTAAGTCTTCTATTACTTCGTTTTCTTCATCATTTTCTGTGTCTTCAGGTACTAAAAATGGGTTTACTAAAAATTTCTCAATCTCTCTTCCCCAATTGTCTATTCGGAACACAGTCAATACTGAACCTAAACTATTCTTTGCTGGCTGAGATAGCAAATCTCTCCCTGGTGTAAATTCTTCCCATTCAACCTTTATAGTATTGGGATAAGCAGGGTTGCCAACCGTGGGATCATAAAAATGTGGTTCTGTAACAGTACCGACCATGTATTCTCTGCTCTCTTTTATATATGTAACAATTCGATCATTTTTTTGGATCTCACGACTAAATCGCCATACTTGATTAACCCAACTTTTCCTAGAATTTGGTTTCTCTTCATCAAAAACCTCATCGGCCTTTGCGATTAATTCTTTCTTGTTTTTATAATCTTTTGGATTCCCAAACTGAGGCCATCCAATCGATGCAATATTGTTCTCTTTCCATACTGAAATTAGTTCGTTATTATCTCCAGCACGAATCATCCACCATTTTACCATTTTACAGCCTCCTAAATTAAACAAGTTTTAACATTGACCTTAATTGTATTTCGATATTTCATTGTCACTGCGTTCACATACAAAAATGCGTCTTTAATAGATTAATAATACTTGTAAACAAAATGATCTGCCAGTTCGTGTTGCACACCTGATAGTTACATATCACCCTACACCTAAAGCTTTGAACACGGCATCAATGGGATCTTGGTAAAATATTGGCTGTATTTTAATCATTAAATCGGATGGTACTGTGGCTAAATCACCTACGGATGATGCTGGTACTAATACTTTCTTTGCTCCACTGTCTACACAAACCTGTAAGATATCTGCTAGGTTGTCCACCTTTCCAATGGTTCCTCCTACTGTCATGGATCCAATGACAACTAAACCTTCTTGTACTGGTTTTTCCATAGCTGCGGAGCTTAGTCCTATAAGTTCTGCAATTGCTAAATGACTGGTTAGTCCAATTCCTTGTAGATCTTGGATATCCATAAGATGATCTTTATTTTTTATGCTGATAGTTCCACTAATGTTTTGGCTGTTTGCTGAGAAGTAACGGAATGCGGTGTCTAAACTTTCTTTTGCATCACGGTTAGAGCCCATACCGGACTTATCAAATTTACCGGTACCTGAAAAAACTTGGTTCTCTAACTTAAATACACCGACCATTCCAGTAGCGCCATGACCAACTGTATAGACATGGCCTGGTTTACCAATGCCTTCAGGTATCAGTTTCCCACCGCCTTGCTCAGGTACAGAAATGTACTCTTCTTCTAAAGAATCTAGATGTATGTAGGAGAACATTACATCATAGAATTCCATGCCCCCGATCTTTTTCAATTGTTCCTTCACTCGACGACGACCTTCTAATGCATACTCTAAGACTTCTTGTATATCTTCTTTTGTGTAGTCTTCATGTGGATACATTAACTTGACCAACCCTGAAGTTGTCTTACGAACGGCTATAACATCACGTTGATTTAAGTTATTTCCCAATTTAAAATACTTGTCAATTGCATCTCCAAAGGATCGCTTTCTCATTTCACGAAAATACTCTGCCATGTAATCTACAATAAATCCATAACGTGTTGCAAAAAAGTCAGGCCTCATTTTCGGCACTTCCCAACCAGGAAGATAATAATGCATTCTGTCAAAAAAAGCAGAGTCGTTATTCATCTCTTCCGGGAATGGGGCAAAAAGATGTGAGGTCTTTATTAGAGAATCTACGCTTTGATTAATATTACCGACAAACACCATAGATGCAGTTGCAGCTTTTTCTTCTTTCCCTCGCGAAAATGATCCTGATGCCATATAGTCTTTCATGATTTGAATACCATCTTGATCCTTAAATTTTATACCAGCAACTTCATCAAACGTTACGGTGTCCCACATCCCGACAAGACCTACTTGACGAGTAGACATATTGTAAAACAGATTGGCGACAGTGGTTTGACCGCCAGAAACTAATACAGAG
This sequence comes from Salibacterium aidingense DSM 18341, assembly GCF_000429685.1. Taxonomy (GTDB): domain Bacteria; phylum Bacillota; class Bacilli; order Bacillales; family Marinococcaceae; genus Salibacterium; species Salibacterium aidingense. The sequence continues at coordinate 26,056 of NZ_AUCI01000013.1, read as the reverse complement.
TTAGGCGATAATTCTTTATAAACATGTGATTTCCCTGTACTACGAGGGCCTAGTTCACACATGTTATAATTATTTTCAACCAATGGAACTAAACGCAGTAAGAGGTGCCATTTCACCCGTTCTTCTAACTGTGTTGGCTCCATTCCTGTCGAACGTATTAATACATCTACCCACTCACTTTTGGATAACTGTTTACGTCCTTCTATGATTTCGTTTATATCCATGTTCGGCATTTGAATAGGTTTTACGTGATTGATGCTAAACGGATTACTATCCTTTAATTCTTCGTCGTAATAATAATCCATTTTCAACATACACCAAATTCCACCAGCAAGTAATTTATCAAATTCTTTTACATATCCTGCTGATAATGGCACTCCCTTTAATCCTAAATTGGAAAACTCAGCTTCATACATGTCTTTTTTAGGATTTAATCTTACCGTTATTTTATCAATAATGGAGTACTGGCCAACTTCACGAATACGTGACTTTATTTTTTCCGCTTCGTCAGGTCGAACAAAGTTATCTGAAAGAATCTTTTTAACCCGAGTTACTCCTTCTTGTATGCTCTCTTCATCATCAGTGGCAGCGTACATCCCCAATAGGTATTCCAAGACATAAACAGGGACATTAGCTCCTTCTTTGATTAAAGTGGTTAAATCTTTACGTACGACGCGCCCAGCAAAAACATCATTTAATTTCTCATCCAGTTCTACAGATGTTGAAACGTCATGTTCGGTCATGATTACACCCCTTTATTATCAAAAATCAAATTCATTCGTAATTCCTAGGTTAATGGCGAATCCTATTCTATCTAAAATGATTTCACTTTCCATATCTTTAATAATTAATTCATAAGTCTTGTTCCGATCATACTCCTGTGTTTTTAAAGCAAATTGAAGATTAAACATTCTATCTTCTGGTCTTTCCGTTTGTTTATCTGCAATGACTACTTCTTCATTGGATATTACGTTTTCCTCATCATCCACCATATAGATTCTAACGGTTCTTGGTATAACTTTACCTTCTATCTTTTCTGACTGGAAAAAAGATAATTTAAACAAACTGTTTGTTATTTTGCGGGAAGTATTTGTTAACTTGACATCCACCTGTTCTGTCTCTTTACTATGGGCTTGTCCCCTGCGCGCATTTCGAAACGTAATTAATGGCACCACTACTTCCTGCATACTTGCTCCACCGTGAACAAAATTAACGCCCTGACCTTTCATCTTAAATCGTATCGTTGACTTCGGGACATATACATTCCATTTATCATCATCAGCCACAATATTTTTTAATGGAACACGGAGCAACCCATCAATTTGTTGTCGCTCGTTAGATAACAAATACCTTCTTTTTCGTTCAACAGCAGATAAGTCGTTTTGTTCTAATTTATCACTTTCTTCTAATGGCTTTCTTTGATAAATAAATCCGTGATCTGATGTAATATAAATATTAGTACCGCTTAACTCATCACTAATCATTTTAACGATATCATAAATTTCATTAATGGCTTGTTCCACAGCGTTAATGGTGAACTTCTCTGTCGATGCATTGTCTCCAGTCGCGTCTATTGTATTATGATAAATGTAATTAAGCTTACTTCCCTTGAAATATTCTCTCCGACCGGATTTATTCATTGCTTTTACATCATGATACGAAACAGCCAACGCATTCTCTGCTCGTTTTTGTAAAATTTTTTCACGATTCTCAGTACCTTTTGTTGATTGACCTGCAACAGAAACGTTTGTTTTATCATCTAATTCGATATCTCGATGTGGTAGCAATGCTGCCATGCCTAACTTAGTGACCGAAGGGATGACACTTAGCATCGAAGTGACATCACTGCTTCCCCTAGTCTCTTGTTCTAAACGATCAGCAACCTCTACACCTACATCATAACGAAGAGCATCAGAAATAATAACAAATACCCGCTCTCCTCTAAATACGTGAGAATCAATATACTTCATATAAAACTCTTGTTGGTTTAAAACACCGTCAATTTTCCATTCGTCTGTGATTTCTTCTTGAACAGAAGTTGTCCACTGGGTATTTAATTCAGTCATGAACCAATTGGAATAAAGGTTTTCAATCAAATCTTGCAAACCACTTAACCGGTCATTAGATTCTGCTTGATCAAAGGCAACATAAAACTTTCGATATAAGGTATCGAGTTTATAATATTGATTAACATACTTGGCATGCATATCTTTCATCGCTTCTTTTGAAATGCCCATTGGATACTCTTTTTTAAAGGCAAACATGTCAGCTGCAAGAAATAAACATTCATATTCATATTGATATTTGGTGTAAAAATGTTTTGCGCGTCGAATACGAATTATACTCTTATACGCTTCATAATCCTCATGATTTGCTTCTAATCCGGTATAAATGTACTGAATAATAGCCTCATCCAAATACGGGAAAACATCTACTTTCTTTATTTCATCTATAGTTAAGTGACGTACAATGTCTGCTATTTGAATATCGTTTTGAATACTGTTCGCATATTGATCGTAAATTTCTACATCTTCACTGTGATGCATCCACCGATCAATAAAAACAAAAGAGTTTGAACGATTATGTTTGGCGAGATACGTTTCTATATTTCTCAAATGCTCATCATCTAATGAATGGCTTAAAGCAGTCACCATTAAATGTGTCATTAATTTTTTCAATGTCGGATTGTTTTGTTCAAATCCATAATATTTAGCGGCGTACTTCCAAAAAACATTTTCATCAATAAATTTATGAAACTGCGTGACGTATTGATTTTCGTTGTCCTCTAGTGTATCCATCAGGACAGCTTTCATCACTTCTTCAAATTGAACCATTTTTAATCCACATAAGGCACTCATTAGACCGATTTCCAAAGTTTCTTCATCAAATCGATTAATGGCTAACGTCTTTAGCCTCCGAACTCGTTCCTGATTGGCAAAAAACTTTTTGTATTTCTTTACGATAGAACGTAATGATGAATCGATGCCATGCTCTCTCATGATTAAGGAGATTTTATCGGCGTGAAATACTTTTGAATAAAGATATGTGTCCATTAACCAATTGTCCTCTACATCCATCTCCTCCGTCGTGTAAATTAAATAATTATGATGTCTATCCTCTTGTTCCAATAGATATTGCGTATAAAACTGGTTATTCTTTGTTAATTGATGAACTTTAACATTCTCAACATCTATGCCATCAATGAAATCCGTGAATTCGTTATCTTGATCAAGCCAAAACACAATTCGTCGGTTTTCATAATCGTTTAATGGTTGATTAAATAATGTTTCTAAAGACTGGATGACTTCCGTTTGTTCCATTTTTGCCACCTCATATTCTATATATCAAAACAAGAATATACCAGCCTTAAAACTGGTACATCCTCGTATCTATCATTTCTTTGCGAGAAGATTGTTAAACTTCGCGTAATTCACTTCTACACCATCATCAAGATCAATTTCAATTTGTTGGTCAGCCATACGATGTAAAACTTCATCGTACTCTTTAAGCTCGTTTATTTTCTTATCTAATGTCTGCAGTTCTTTCTTCGCCTTATTAATTTCATTCAATGTAGAATCCCCATCAATTATACTAACTAACGATTCACGCTCCGCATCCATCCGCGTCTGTAATTCATGTAAATAGTCCGTACGAATTCTTGACAACAACGATGGATCATAACGATGCATGTAAACCAAACAATTAAAGGCCTTTTGTTTTCCAGACGTAAACAACCAATAAATCGGTCGCTTCTTATATGTTTGCACGTGATCTTTGAAAAAGTTGTTCAAAAAGTAACGGCGAATCGCTTCTTTTGCCGTTTCGTTTTTCTTCTTCCCTAACGTATCTGCAATGAATTCAAGGTTCTCATCCAATGTTTCATCACCAAATGTAACGCGTACAAACTGTACAAAACGAGAAACAATATCATCTTCAAAATAAGTCCCATCGACAATTGGAAGAATATTATTTTCATCCACTTTGAATATTTTGTAATTGCTTGCATCAAATTGTCCACCTGCGTATATTAGCCCCTCTTCATCTAGTGAATAACGTCCTAACATACATCCTACGGCATAAGTAATAAATGATTTTGTTTCTCTAGTCTTATCAGCTAATCTAATTGTGACATCATTTTCATCGACACCCGATGTTAACTCTCCTTCAAGACCATACATCTCAATGAAAATAGAGTTTAATTTTTCTTCATTCTTTTTAAGGGTGTAGAAATTGTTATAGGTCTCTTGCTCCCATTCTAAAAAGATATCACTAATTAATTGACTTTGTTCCATCTTTTTATTTGCTAAATTATTATTTAAAAATGGATGCTTCTTAAAATTCCATGAAGTCTCATTTGAGTCCCAATCATTTTTTGAAATTTGTACGTTTTCTTCTACAAGATTTTCAACATTCTTTTTACTGTCAATTAATAGAGGAATATCTTTTACATCTTGAACCTGATAATTTAATGTGGGGTTATACAAATTCATGATTTCATTAACACAAACACTGTTGAGAAGACCTAATAAGTAACTTGAGAGTGTATCCTCAGGATGTAAAGTAGGGCCTCCTTTATCGTATATATTTTTTCCGACCTTTCTTACAGAAAATCCCCTGTTAGAAATTCCATTATAAGATAAACCTTCTCTAAACCAATATTTTTTGTTTAAGAGGTTTGCAGTTGTATTATTTTCATAATGATTTCTTGCTTCTTGAGACCAATCAACAACTAATAAAATATTTCCATACCACTTTCTATATTCACCACCTTTGGTGTAAAAAGCCCAACGATTGTTTATTTCATTACTTGAAACTTCCCAGTGGTACCTTAGAAACTTATTGTTATTAGAAGTAATATTTTGTGATCCAGTCATGTCAATACTTTCATCTAGTTTATCGTATTCAAAAATTTGAAGAGAATTTTTGGAAAACCAATAAGCGATACGGTATCCCGTTACATTTCTGAAATCTTTTGTTTTGGCTTGATATCTATAAAGGACGTTATTATTAGTTATTGCTTCTCTTGTCTTCAATGGCTGTAAATCTACCCCCTTAAAATCAGCAAGTTTTATAAATTCACCTGTTATAGGAATTGCTGTATTTCGTAATGTAAAAGTACAAACAGGTACAGTTGCCCCTTCAAATGAATTATATTCCAACTCAACCAAAGAAGAGAATGTGTTATTAAATACCAGTTCTTTTCTGAGTTCTAAGTAATTCTTAATAAACATCCATACATATGGAGTAATCAATCCAATATGTCCGTTTTTCTTAGTACGATTTCTAACAAAGTTAATAAAAGTTGAAAATAAATCATTTTTATGTTCAGGATAATATTCATTTAAATAATCGGAAAGGTTTTTAGGCATATACCTCCCACCCATGTAAGGTGGGTTAGTAATCGTAATATCGTAATTAATACTGGCTATTTTATACTGTTTAATCAACTTTGGAATTATATCAATAAGTAATTCCCTAGAACGATGTGCAAACATATCGTCTGCTGGGGATTCCTGTATAAAACTCATTCTCTCATCAATTAATGATACATCTATTTCATTGGTTTTAATTATTGACCCAAATGTTTTTGCATCCTTATATGAATCAATTAGTTTTTTCGCCTCTGAGAATACTAGACTTTCTTTACTTTCTGCGAAAAAATCGATATCGTTTTCTTCCAAATCATTTGATTCGTAAATTGAAGAAAGATTAAGCGTTAACCCAAATCTTTTTATACTTCGTAAAAATCGATTGTTATATTTCATTGCTTTCATTACTACAGAAAAACAAGCAAGTTGATAAGCTCGTTCATCAATATCTAAACCATATAAATTATTCTCGATTATATTTCTCGGGATTTCTCTCTCTAAGTATCCACATCTAGTGTAAATATCGTAGAGTAGATCGAACATATATACTAGTATATGTCCACTGCCCATCGCTGGATCAAAACACTTAATATCCTCTACTTTTAACTCTTTATTTAGATAGGGTGCGAGCTTCTCTTCAAAATCAACCTCAGGATTAGAATTTTCAATATAAAATTCCCATTTCTTAATTAATCCCCTATCTTCCGGATGGTTTTCTACCCAGTAGCGTCCTAATGTATTTTGTACCATGTACCGAACAATCCAGTCAGGTGTAAATAGTTGAGTAGCAAATGGTATTTCTTCTGTTTTATATTTCTTTTTCGCTTTAATTACACGCTCTTTTTCTTCAGAAATGTAATACTGATACAACCATCCAATAATCTCTACTTGCATCCAATCTTCTTCTGGAATGACTTCTGTATTTATCATTTGACGAAGAAATGAATCCTTGAATAGAAGACCGTCAGGAAACAAAACTTCTGTGTAATCATCAATTTTCTCGAACATAAATGGAAGGTAATCATTTAAATTATTACACTGCTTGATGATGAGATAATGAAACAATTTTTCGTTTTCATTGTTTAATTTCCATTCGTATACTTTTTCCTTATCAATTTCAAAATCTAATGACATGGCTTCTTTAATTATGTCTGGTATCGGATCTCCTGGCGTTGAAGAGGATAATACACGTACCATTGAAGGAAGATACTCATTTACTTCCATAAAGCGCAGCGCTGTAAATCGGTTAAACCACGTGTAAGCGACTTCCTCCATTACTTGTTTATAATCCTTTTCATTAATACGTTGGATCAGTTTTTCCCGTTGAAATTTTTCTTGTTTAGAAAGCTGTCTGCCATCAATAAAGATGGCATCCGAACTTTCAACATTGGCTTTTGTTATTTTGTCTTTTGTTATTCCTATTTTCATTGCTTTTGCTTGGACTTTTTCAAGTAATTCACGACGAGCATTAGTAGCAAACGTCCTCAGTGCTGCTTTATTCAACGATGAAACCTCCTATTTAATCGATAAATTCGATATCCTGGTCTTCTATAATCATTTGCTTTAATTCTTTGGAAAGATTCTCTACAAACGTGTCGATATCTTGTTCATTCTTCAGACGTTTATTTGTGTCGACGATATTTTTAATTCGTACCCTACTTACACTCCTGGTTGCCGGAGGGGCCTCTGTCTCTTTTATTTCTTCCTGTTCTTTTTCTCTTTGGGCAGCCTGAATATTAGCATCAATTTTTCTTTCAAATTGAGTTTTATAATTATTACAGTGCGTGATGGTAGCGTCTACTTTGTAGATATTAGTATATTGATCGATGCTCGATAGTAAATCTTGAAACACTTTCTCCAACCGCTGTTTTGTTTGATCCGTAACACCGTATTGGCTAGCACTTGATTTTAAATTTTCACGAACTTCTTCCACATACGTTTTGGCATGTTGTTTCTTATCCACTAGTGTATGTTCGATGGCTTCATCAATTTTATGTGCTAGCGGTGGAATATCTTTAATTTTGTTATAAGGAATTGGATCTTCTACAATATCTTTTAATTGTTCAACCGCATCTTGAATGTCGTCACTCGTTAGGTAGTGTCGGTTTTCTTGATACTTATCAATAGCTCCCATTCCCTGGTCAAAAATTGACTTTTGATTATCAAAGAAGCTTGTTACATACGTTACGTCTTCTTCCCAATCCAATAAATCCTCTTCTAACTCTTTTAACTTTGTAAAAAATGCTGCATTGTCCATTCGTTCATTAAATTGTTCGAAATACTCGAGACCTTTATCTAGAATACTCTCGCCAGGATATTTTCGTCCTTCATAGCGTTGTTTATAGGCTTTTATTCTTTCTCTTTCCTGTTGGATAAGTCCTTTAATTTCGTGAACTAATCCATCTTCGTCTTCCGATAGATCCGTCTTGTTAAATACTTCTTTCGTTATTCTTCTCGCCGTGCGAAGCAAAGCATCATCTACTTTTACACGCTTGGTGACAATGACCATATCGGTTTCTGATGATTTAATTAAAGCATTTAATGCAGATTGATGCACAGGTTCAATATATTCCCCTTTGTAGCTTAAACGTATATACTGTTCTTTCCATAATTGAGCGATTAGCCCTGCTATATCTAACTCGCGCCACCCATAAGGTTTAGCCTGAAAATGATCAAGTACAGGTTTCACCCTCATTTGTCGTCCGAACTCATGTTGTAAATCAATATGATTTTTCACATCTTTATAGGCAAGTTCATTTGCAGCAGCTGTATTAAATAGTGGAGTTGCCTCATTATCACTTCGTAAAATCGTTAACAAATCATTGTTACTATTGACATGTTCTTTCACATAGTCTAATTTTTCATAAACACTCTCTATTAACAGAACCAGTGAATTAGTAATTTTTTCTTTTGCTGAACCGCCTTTCACATTCACATTTTCCCCATTTATATAGAACTTCGCAGCTCTTAAGCCATCATTCAGTAATTCACGTACTCTTCTACGACGCTCTTTCGCTTCAAATTGCTTGTTTTGAATGATGATCTGCATGTTTTCAGGCATTTGGTGAACATTTTTCCGTTTCTTATATTCTTCAATTTGTAACGCCTGCTCCATCTCATCCTGATAGTACTCATTTCCTTCTAATTTAATCAAAACTTCATCCTTACCATATGTCTCCATCATCAGCTCCCGATCGGATAAGGTATAGTTATCGGATAAAGAAGAAATAATATTTAAACCTAAAGTTGACGTCTGACTTCTATAATGTTTTTCATCCATTATTCGATTAAATGAAAAAGAATGTTCTTTTTTATATCGAACTGCTTTGTTATCAAAGATATCATCAAATATATAGCTCGCTAATTCCCTTTTAATTACTTCTTCTTCAATCTTTGTTTCTTTGATATCTCGATTAATATCCTGCTCATCATCCGTGAGGAAAACATATACCTCGCCGTTTTTCTGTATTAAGTTCTGTGCGGTAAGTTTTCGTAATGATTCTTGTAACTTCTCTTTTAGTTTTAATTTATCTTCATCAATATTCGTTACCATCAATGTTGAAAGATTATCCACATTTGCTGGAATTTCCTCAATATATTTAATCATGAATAAAACTTTCAAAACATCTATGTTAAATGGATCATCATTCAATGCCTGGTTTTGATATGCCCCTTCGATAACCCTGGCCACAGATGGAGATAAAAATTCTCGAATGGTTTCATAAAAAGCATGTAGCGGTATTAACGTACCTTCTTCATAATCTTTAAATTGCAAAGCTGATTCCTGGAAGGCCGACAACATAGAACGCTCGCCTTCAGAAAGATGCTTGCCGGAGCTTCCATGTTTCCTTACTTGTTCAAAAATACTTTGCAGCAATTTAAATTGATAAGGAACAAATGGATAAATTTCTGCAAATTCATTTTCATCATCATAACCACGAAATTCAGCATTCACTTCCCCTTTGAAGGATATTGTATTCTTAAGCTTTGCACTGTTATTGTCTGAAAGATAAAGCTGTTTCAATGTATCCATTACAAAATCTTGTTTTGCTAGAATACGTTCTTTAATTACTTCATCAACAGAAATAGATGATAGCGATAATCGTGTGTTAAAACGCCCCTGAATACGGGAGAAATCATCACCTTTTACTTTCATCAAACTATCAATACTTTCTTGTGCAGTAACGCCAAGCCAAACTTTCCCTTTACAGTATGTTCCGATATTTTCTGTAACCGTTTGAAGATTTAACATTAACTGGCGATTATCGCCGATATATTGACCTATCTCATCAACTAAAAATACTAATTTTTTCCCCTTCTGATCAACATACTCTTTCACATCTTTTGCAAACTTCTCAATGCTGATTTCAAAATTATTCACACCGTTTTCAAACCAATTTCGAGCGGTTTCTTCCGTCATATCGGTTACTTTTGTTAATGCACCAATTACAAAATCAGCGTCGAAATAAAAAGTGTTACGTCGATCTACCCATTCCTCTCCAGCAAGGAGATTAAATTCGCGTTTAAAATCGTCATATAAACCTTGTTGGTCTAAGTATTTTTCCATCTCAGCGACACCTGGAATATCACCATAATATCCACGGTGCTCATAAAATACTTTCATAAACACTTTTAAAATCGCATCTTCTTTTGATTTACCGTCTAGCGAACTCTTTGAATCGATATTAAACAAAATAACTTCTGTTTCAATATCAGCTGTACGCTTCATATTTGCTAACACCATTGGGTCTTGAATCTTATCTTCAAAATAATCAATGGCATTCTTGCCCTTAACTGGATGGTTTTTAAGCAAGTAGGACAAAATTTTCAGAAAGTGTGATTTACCTGATCCAAAGAAACCTGAGATCCATACACCAACATCTTCAAAATCCCCATCGATACCTTTTTGGTAGTTGTCATAAAACTTGGACAAATGCTTTTGAAGCTCTCTTGTGACAACATACTCATCTAGTTCTTGCTCAATACTAGCCTCATCCTCTTGACCTACCTTAATAACTCCGCGCAAATTTCGTTCGATGTTCTTATAAAACATATTTTTTATTTGAATGGGCACCTTAATACTCTCCTTCCAATAATTGATCATCAACTAAACGAAATGCTCTGTAATAATTATCCTTAAACTTTCCAAAAAGCTTTAACGACATGCCATCATATTTACCTGGAAAAAACATAATGACTGGTGTCTTATCAATCACTTCTTGTAAGCTATTTAAAACGGTGTGAGATCTAATAAATGGATAAATTTTCCCTACTCCAGTAATGAACACTACATTATGATCACTTATCTCCCGTTGAATCTTGTCTAAAAACATTTGAGGTTTGGCAAAGTTTTGCATCGCACGTAATAATGCTTCTTCACCTTGCTGTTTTTCAATCTGAAACACACGCTCAAATATATTTTTTTCTTCAAGCGATTCTATCAGCATTTTATATAAATCAAACTCAATGATCTTACGGCCTGAATTTGTGTGGCTAAATTGGTTTTTTACGTGATCAATATGATCTCTGACTAATAGCTCATATTGTGGATCATAATCAAATATGTAGAAACTAATTTCATTCCCTAACCCATAGCCCTCTATAAACTTATCTGAACGAATTTTTGGGATGATTTGATCTAAACGTTCAAGTATATTTGCCATTATTTCATCCTTTCACTTATGCACCCATCGCTTTAATATAATCAGCATCATTTATCGCTTCTAAATGCTCTTTCAAGTCCATATCAATAATCGGAACCGTTAGGGTTCCTTTTTTAATATCCATTAAAATACCCGATTCATGCAGTATTCTTTGGTGCACCGTTTGTAATTTCTTAACTGTCTGTTCTTTAAAAGAGGACACTTTTTCACTTTGTTCCGCTTTGTGATTAAAGAACACATTAATATCCTTTTTCTCTAATAAAAAATCTCCCTCAAAAAGCTTCTGAGAAATCACCTCTGCCATCCATTCAAAAAACAACCGATCTGTCTTCATAATGGCATAAAGATTAATCATTTTTGCCGTTTCTACATTTTCATTTAGTAACATGTTCACTAACACATCATCGAATGCCATTTTTCTCCTTAACAGAGAAGGGATAGCACGTTTTAAGCTGGACACATGTTGATATTCAAATAGATTGTCTTCAATCACCACTTCTTTTATCTCTTTATCTGACAGTCCTTCTAATGACAATTTCACGACTTGCTTTATCTCATAAAATAAAAAAGAAGCTCCTGTCAAAGCAGAACTATATTCAAGGTTATGTGACAACACATCCATCCCCTTCTTTTTAAAAGCTTAATATTTTGGTATCACTTCTACCCAATACTTTACTTACAACTTCCAGTCTTCTCTTCCCGCACTGCTGACGAAGAACCGTTGTATATTGTTCGTCCTTTATAAACTTACTCTCGTTGTTACTATAGAGTTTATGTATTAGTTCTATCATTTTCGATTCACTTATTTCGTCTGCCCAGTATTTATCTATAACAAGATTTATGGATGCTGCAAGGTCTCTCTGTGTTTTTTGAAACAGCTTGACCTCCATTTCAAAACCACCTCGACATTCTTACTTTTTTTATACTCAATTTTTATTCTATACCTAGTTCATAAGTAACACAATACATTAGGGGCGAAAAAATACATAAAAATTTCCAGAACCTCCACAATGACTATATGAAAAGGGGTACCCTTCCGTTTCATGCCCCACCCCTTTTATATAAACCGTTATTTATCCATTTGGATAGATAACGGTTTTTGTTTTACAGAGACGACATGCGTGGTGAGAGGAGCGCACTTCGAAAGGAGGAATTAGAAATGGATCGTTCATTAGTACACATTCTCCTGAAAGCAAAGGCGATCGATAAGTGGGTTCCACTCAAGTATCTAAATCATTATGGGATTCGAGAAGTAGACCTGTTGAACCTTGAGGATGAAGGATTGCTTTTGGTAACAAACCGGAAATCGGACGGTAAGTTATTGAAACTTACGTTGAAAGGTTATCACCATTTTAACAAATGAGGAAAGATGCTGTATCTGGATGTTACTGACAACTTATTAAGAGGAGGCATAGTTATGAAGAAAACTGTAAGACAGGATTATCAAGACGTATCGGAACTACTAAACGGAAAAGATGTACCCATCTCAGAGGTTAAAACTACCTACGAAGATCTATGTGAACAGGAGGAGGTTTTTACAGAAGAGATAATAGAAGCGATTGAATGCAATGATTATGTAAGACTGTCACATTTGCTTACTACCAGAGAACAATTAAGGACTGCCATCGAAACGATTGAATCATTGTATGGAGAAGACCTATTCACTCAACCAACAATGAAAAACCGAATGGGTAATCTCCTTCATCGTAGTGCGGATATCACTGCATCAAAGGGTGAAGATGTACTAGGTAAAGTCACAAACAGTCTAGAAAAAGCAAATCAATCAACACACCACCTTGCAAACAAAACATTGGATGTCTCTACCACAACTATTAGTAGAGGGAATCAGCTAAACCATAAAACAGGGAAGTTCCTAATTAATCAAACAGCGAACGCAATATCCAGACTTGGCAATATGATGAAAAAGAAATCTTAGTTCATTGAAAGGAGGTGAAATTCAAATGACAAGCAATCAACAATCTGTCAGCAACAATGTTTTACATTTTTCTACGGATGGAGCGGCAGGTAAACAATCATTGCCAAACATCGTCGTATCTTCATCTGAATCAAAACAACGAATAGAAGAATTACAAACATTCGTTCAAGACTGCATGGTGAAGGGGGTTGATTATGGATCAGTTGATGGTTTTTCAAAGCCTACTTTACTGAAACCTGGTGCTGAAAAACTCTGCGATGTATTTGGTTTTTCTAAGACAGCCGATGTCGTCAATCGTATCGAACAATGGGAGTCTGGCATTTTTGCTTATGAGGTGAAGATGACGCTTGTACGTAAAGACAATGGAGGTATCGAAGCGGAAGGTTTAGGTTTCTGTAACAGTAAGGAATCATCGTTTCAACAACAAGATCCTTATACGATCGTCAACACAGTATTGAAAATGGCAAAGAAACGAGCGTTGATTGATGCTGTTCTATCCGCAACACGATCGAGTGGTATCTTCACGCAAGACATTGAAGATATTCAGAAGCCAAAGAATAGGAGTAGTGCTGAGGATAAGGCAACAAGAGCCCAGCTCCAGATGATTTTTCGCACTGTTGATGAATTGGACATGTCAACGGATGTAGCGAAAGAGATGATGAAGATGAACTTTAATGTTGAACGTAGTCCAGAGTTAACAAAGAAACAAGCGTCTACCTTTATTAAAGACTTGATCATACTGAAGGAAACGTTGTAGGAGGTGGCATTTATTGAATGAACAACAATATAACGAATAACGAGCTCATGGATTGCAGATGCAGTCGATGAGCTTTTTTATGCACTGAGATGGGCTCATCCACAAATGAACCCATCAGCAACATGCACAACAGTATATAGAATCTCAACTATTCAATCAAATCGGGAGCGGCAATCATTGTCGCTCCTTTTCTATTATAAATACAATTTAGGAGGAATTATTGATGAACAATCTTATCGATAAAATGACGTTTAAAAATTTACTAGCTACAACAACACGGGAAAAGGAAGACAGCTATGTTGTGAACGAACTCTTCAATCGTTACCCTTCCGTACAAGAGGTTCTTGACGTTACAGAAGAAGAACTGATGCAGATCAAAGGCATCGGTAGTGTGAAAGCAAAACAAATAATCGCTGCTCTGCAGCTCGCTCGTACAAATCCATGTCCATCTGAAGATCGTTTTATCATTCGTTCACCTGAAGATGTATAAAAGACATGCAATATTTTGACCGTGAACATTTCGTCGTTCTTGGTTTAAATACGAAAAACGAAATCCTTTTTCGGGAAACAGTATTTATCGGATCATTGAATTCATCCATCGTGCATCCCCGGGAATGTTTTAAGCACTTAATCCGTCGTAGCTGCGCAAGTGCTATCGTAGCGCATAATCATCCTAGCGGAGATGTTACACCAAGCAAAGAAGATGTGAGTGTTACAAAACGTTTAGCAGATGCAGGTGACACAATCGGCATCGAAATCCTCGATCACCTCATCATTGGCCATGAAAAGTATTCAAGCTTGAAGGAACAAGGACACCTATAAAAAATTTTACAGAGAGCTAGTGAATACGCTGGAGTCAGTATCATCACTGGCTCTCCTCCTGTTTCATTCATAAATGGGCTGAAGTTATGCAAACTTACCGTACTATCTCTTAGTGCCACGTGATATTAGACTAAGATCTTGATACAACAGCCTTCTGTAAAATAAGTCAGATCAACCACTTATGTGAAAGTTGATGAAATGACGATCACTCTTATATATACACTTAAAAATCAAAAATTGTAACATTGAACTGAATAATTAGTTATTAAAAATGTCTGTGATATGTATTGATTGAAGTCGTGTTATCTACAACAAGAAACTGCCATGTGAACAAAACCGTCTCATTGATGTATCTAAATTTCGCCCAGGAATTACTGAAAAGTTATGTAGATGAACTACATGTCGATCATATCATTAAGTACCAATGAACAGCCCACAGGTTCCCTTTACGATCTGCTTCTATTAGAAGTGCTGCAGTTGCAAAACAAACTATTGAATCTTCACATCGTAAACACTCATCAGTTGTGACACATGATCGATGAGTGTTTTATTGCACAAAGACGATGTGCAGATGAATCTCACCAATGAATCTACATTAATTATAAATAAAGAGAATCATATGAATTGACCTGGAGGGACGGCCATCGTCTCTCCTTTTTTATTACAAAACACATTTAGGAGGAACATATAATGAACAACACAATCGATAAAATGACATTTAAAAACCTACTGGCCACAACAACCCGTGAAAAAGAAGACAGCTATGTCGTCAATGAAATCTTTACACGTTATCCTTCTGTGAAAGAGTTACTTGATGTAACAGAAGAAGAGCTCCTACAAATTAAGGGCATCGGCACAGTGAAAGCAAAACAAATCGTCGCCGCTCTAAAACTTGCACGTATGAATACATCTGCATCCGACGAGCGATTTATCATTCGGTCTCCTGAAGATGGATATGAATACTTGAAAGATATGCAATATCTTGATCGTGAACATTTCGTTGTACTTGGACTAAACACGAAAAACGAAGTGATGTTTCGTGAAACTGTGTTTGTCGGTTCATTAAATTCATCCATCGTACATCCAAGAGAATGTTTCAAACATTTAATCCGTCGTAGCTGCACTAACGCTGTCGTCGCACATAACCATCCTAGCGGAGACGTCACACCCAGCAAGGAAGATATCAACGTAACGCACCGATTAACAGATGCAGGGAAGATGATCGGCATTGAAATATTAGATCACCTTATTATCGGAGGTGAACAACACGCCTCCTTGAAAGAAAAGGGATATCTTCAAAACACTAAATAGAAAAAGGTTTCGGATGTAAATTGGTTAACATTTACTAGAGAATTACCTCTACTAAAAATCTTATTATAAATATGGTACAGCGTACAATAATTGGTACGTTGTACCATTTCCCAAAATAACATTATAACCATAAAAAGTTCGCTATTATATGTTGTTGTTCTTGCTATACTTATATCACCTGAAGTCCTTGGCATACTGGAGTTTATGGTAGGTATAGTCAATTACATTGTATATCTATCTCAATGCAGCTTTGTATATCAATCGTTTTACATTTTCTAAGACACAGGGTTGTTATATAGTCTTCCTGCACTCCTAAACCTTCTGAAAGGATAGGGTAATAGACTTTAGCCATATTATCAATATCCTTATTAACAATACTTCCTGAAAAATTAATATCTACGGCGTATGTTTTACTTGCCTTGCATTGAATATTATTCTGATGGAGAGCATCTACAATACTGACATAGTAAAAATCATGTTCAGGAAAAAAGTATGTGTGCTCATCAAAATTAAGGACGTGAGGTTTTACTTTAGGCTCGATATTTATATTAACCGATTGAAAGTCTACTAGAAGAATATCTGAGTACATATCAAAGCATTGAACAGTTAAAAAATCATCGGGATTTGTCTTACCAGTCTTCGCCCCGACATATCTATACTGAATATCACATTGATAGATATCATAATCATTGGCAACAACTTCACGATCAAAACTATCGATAACAGATTTCATTACTGGCAATAATGGGAGTTCATCAACCCTACGTGATGTTTCGACCATAATTTCAACTCGATACATACCCTTAGGGAGTGGACATTGTTGTTGATTCTCCTTTAGGTTAGCTCTTAACAACATTGTCACTTTAGATTGAAAGTCCATCATATTAATATCCTGTAGACGGTTGGCACGTCTGTCTGTTTCATGAGGCATTTCTTTTGGTTGATCATGAATACATATATAGGAGCTGTTATTGTGGTCAATATCAACCTCCCGCTTCTTTATATATGTTTTAATTCTACTAAGTGTAGTTTGGTTCATGTAATCATCTTCCTCCCCTCCAGGTATAATTTCTCCACTTTTTTACTACGCAGATAATATGGCCTTAATACAATCCTTTCCTCATCATATTTGTCTTTCGTAACAAGGCCGTAATCTCCTTTATATATTCCCCTTTGATATATACATCGAACCGGCTTTAAAAAGCCATCTTTTATGAATTTGATTATAACTTTAATAACACTATCTAAAGAACTTTTTAAATTATAACTAAACCCTTTGTTAAGGCTGACATAGCCGTTCTGATCAATAGATACCTTATCTGGATCAATCCCTCCGAAAAATTGAAGCCAGCAATGCGCATATAACAATAGCCACGTCTTCATCCTCATTTGACCCCAGTAACGAGATTTATTTATAAGCATTGCATCCTTTATCGCTGTATGTGGCAACATGATATAGCCATGATTATGATTTTTGAGATTACCCAAATCAGACTGTATGTCTTTACAACTATAAAATGTTTGAGTATACGGATCATAGTCTGGCGCAGTTAATATCTTTGTCTGATACATCTGGTGTTTATTAGCATTTGTCCTTTGGATAAAGTAATTTTTATGCAACCAGTCTATGTATTTATCTACGTAATACCTCTTAAAATTCAAATCTTTCATCATTTCGGTTTTTGCCTTTTTCACCTTTTTATATTTAATGTCTACATTCTTGCAAAGATATAAATAGAGCTTGAAGATATAAGGATCCATATCCTTATAAACATCCGAAATAATTTTCCTTTGAACTACAAAATATCCATCTGTTGATATATCAAATGTCTGATTACCGTTATTATTCACAAGGTATGAATGAAAATTAGATATTTGTTTACTCACACTGTCGTCCCCCTTAATTGTCTTATCTTTTATCGTACTGCACCTAAACTGATTACTTAGCTATTATTTATTTTTACATAACTATTCAAATTATAATAAATATAGTGTATAATAAAGACTATAACAAATAATTGGAGGAAATGAAATCTATGGGAGATAACATAGTACTTAATGAATCCGAGTATTTAGAAATGGCTAGTAGAGATATAGGGCCAAGAATTCGTTTTATAAGGGAAATTCTACATAAACATTTTGGTCAGATTTACAGTGGCAATAGTGTAGCTAATCGCGTCAAACTTGTCTCTCAGTCTACTCTTACTATGATTGAACGTGAAAAAACAAAAGATGTCTCTGCTAGAGCCCTTCACGCCATATGCAAAGATTTCAAAGTAAATATAGAGATCTTCTTTGATGATTTTTATTTAAATGAATACAAACCTATTGTCATTAATTTGAGTGCGAACAACAACAAAGAACCTGCTTCCTCCCTTTCAAACATTGATGAGCTATCCGTAAATCCATTTAGTGAAAATGAATACCATTACATTGTTCATGTTGAACAAGAAGCAAGTAATGGTGACAGAAGAAGTATTTATGACGGAAGAACCAAAGAAAAATTAAGTGTTGACAGTGGAAGAAATTTCATTGCAGAAATTATATTTTCTATTGAAAAAATTGATACATTCCTTAACCCGTACTACTTGCCACTAGAAAAAAGTTATTCTCCTTTTGAGCTTGCAGAAAAACATATTCAACTACGTGAAAAAAATCCTCAATACATTGGTTGGATTCCGAAGAATCGGTTACTAACAAGTGCGAAGCAACTTGATCATGTTAGAGATGAATACACTGCTCAATTACTTAAACAGGTGCAACACAAATTTGAAGAAGAATAGGCAATTTTACTTTTCTTAAAATGCTAATTAACTTGAAAGGATAGATAATAATGTATACCATGAACAATTATCCTGCTGCCTTGGATGTTTCACATATTCAATCAATATTAGGCATTGGCAGAAGACAAGCTTATGAATTAGTCAATTCCGGACAATTCCATGTCGTTCATGTGGGGAAAAGAATAAAAATATCACGGGAAGTTTTTTTTAACTGGTTGAACGGAGAAAAGGGCGAGGGATAACTTTCTTTTCCACATTTGCCAAGTGGGAACTTAGAATGCATTATTAGGATTCAGTCCTTAGAGATAGTCTTTAATGAGCTAAAAATTACATTAGTTAATGTGTTTATGATACTTAGTGGGAGGTGTTTTTGATGTATAAGGCTTCAATGGATAATCAAGTTATAAATTTGAAAAGTCGGACATGGGAAAATAAAAGAGATTTTCTCAAGAAACAGAACAAATTAAATAAGTTCACTTGTCACTTCTGCAATCAAAGAGTTTCACTACATTGGGGTTCCATAAGAGTTCCACATTTTAAACATGAGCGTAATGTTGATTGTTTCTTGGAAAATGAATCAAAAGAGCACGAAGAAGGGAAGGTCTTGTTGTTCCATTATTTCGAAAAGTATTACCGAGACGTTGCTGAAGAAATTGACATGGAACATAGAATCGATGAGACTAATCAAGTAGCCGACGTATACCTCCGATTTAAAAATGGGCAAGAATGGGCGATTGAATATCAGCGTTCTTCTATAACAGATGAGGACGTTAAAAAACGTCGAAAATTATACCGAGATGCAGATATTATAGATATATGGATTATAGGAGAAAATTTGCTTCAAAAAGAGAACCTCCTCTATCAAGTAACAGCTATCGGTCAGTCTTTAATGGAGCCGTCTACCTTTGGTGTAAATTCCCTTGTTTCCCTGAATCCTCATACGAAAGAGATAATGATTTTCCGAGAAGGGGAAGCGGTCAATCACCGAATTTTTTCAGGAAAAGATACTAGGTATTTATTAGAAGATATTTGTTTCAATTTAAAAGGGGAATGTTTTGGCGTAGAGGATCTCACACCTTATATAGAAAACAAGAAAAATTACGGAATAGAAAGTATGCAAATAACAATACCCAACACCACGTTAAAAAAATCGCCTTTACCAGGGTATGATTTTAAAGTAGATTTGGATGATTTCAAACAACATATATCGGTGCCACGGTACTTATATCCCTTTGTTCCTAAAACATGCTCTCAAGTAATGGTAGACGGAGAAATAATATTTAATGACCGATTAATTACAGAAGTCGGCCACTTCTATGCCAGCTTGCTTTATCCAGCTTCTTGGGAGAAAGAGATAAATAGAAAGAAGAAACAACAACCTATCATTGATTATCTTACCTGGGGTCACCTGGAATGGTGCTTATACGAATTTCTCTATGATTCAAAAAGTGAACGACATCGCCTACTTGCGGATGGTATGCATATAACTACAGCAAAGAGAAGAAAATTTGAATTGAGAAAACGGGGGATTTTGCCAGAAGATCACGATATAAATGAACCTATCAATATAGGCGAGTTTTTTTCGATTCTGCTAAAAGCTTTCAACTTATTTAATCCGGAAGAAGACTCAACACGAAAAGCTATTAAAGTAGAGCTGGTGAACGAGGAAGAAATTTCTTTTCTGAAAACTGGTCATTTTCCTACCGTTGTAAAATTAGGTGTCAGAATAAAAAATCAGATGCTGACAAACTGCGATAAATTTACGAACAGTTAAAACCGCATTCTTCATTCCTAGAGATAACTGCTTCAAAAAATGTATTTTATTTAACCCCTTTATAACTTTCATAAAAGTCTAATGAGTTCCACTGATTTTTTATCATTTTTTGCAAAGTAGCTATTACAATAGAAAGGCCAAAAGCACAGTTCTCCAAAATTATAGAATCATAGTCAAAAATACTATTATCTAAGACGTTGTTTTTTAAGGGATTTTCTATGTCTAAATCACCATGAACAAAACGGCTTCTCAAATCATAAAAATCCCTAATTTTCTTTTTATATACCTTTTTATTATTTTCGGGAATATTTAAAAATAAAATAATTCTATCCAAAAAAATTCTGTTGATTTGGCCTTTCGGGGTATCGTATAAGGCTTCTAAAGCAAGCGAAATCCAAATCAACTGTGTAGGACTAACTTTTTCTTCACAGCAAAAATGTAAGATAGAAAATAATGCCTTTTCAGTCCTATTCTTTGCTATTTGTCTAGATCCAAATTCTAATGACTCCATCCAAGCCCATACTTTACTTAATTCTAAACTTTCAATCTCTGGCCATCCAAGATTAATGCTATTAATCCAAGCAGTTTCTAACTGAGAGGAAGAATATTTATGTAACTCTAAATTTGTTTTAGCATTTGTTGGATTATAACTATCAAATGAGCCTGGTGCACTTAAATTTAGAGTCAAAAATATCTGAAAGAAAATGTTCTCAATGTAGTACTCAATCACCCGAACAATTTTTTCAATCGAATAATTTGCATTTTTGGTAGTGTCCACTTTCACCAAACAATTAACATCTATACAGTCAGGAAAATTATTATTTTGACCGAATTCCCATAATTGCTCTTCAGTAAATTTTCCCGAAAAGTAGTTTTCTATTGTAAAAAATGAATTAATTGCATTTTTTTCTAAAATTACTGGTATGTGTTCTTCCCAATCAATGTTGAGTATTAGGGAGCCTATTTTTGAGTCCAAATCTATCTTTGATAAAACACCTGGCACTTCTCCCCAAACTTTTGAAAAACTTTTTGTTATTAATTTATAATCTGAAGCACTTCTTTCAAATAGAGGAAATGTCATTTTTATGACTTTATTAATAATATCACTCCCTATTAAACAAATGAACGTGAGGAATCAAGAGAAGTTTGGACATTTTAATTTAGCGAATGAAAGTTAACTTCTCCATGATCTATTATACTAAAATAAATGATTATTATACCGAAAAAATAAACACACCGACATCTACCAATGTTTACTGTAACTCCTACACCTCCTGTAAAGGCTTAACTCTGCTATATACGCCTTCATATAATGAATGAATAGGATGCCCTGACAATCCTTATCTGTTGTTACTAGTGCGCTCTGACAGCTTACTGTGATGTATTCATTGCCATTCCTTACTTGTATGAAATGTTTATCGTCAGACAGGGGGATGTAATAGGTCTCTCCTCCCCACTCATATTCTAACTCAATTGCTCTTGTATTTAAACTAACTGTTCATAAATAATAAAGTTGTTTCATTTAAGCCGCATTTCTCCTATAAATAATGCATCTATATCAAAAAATAGTTGTTTAAAATGACGGGCTTTTCCACCTTTAAAACAGAATACATGATAAAAAAGTTGTTTGAAAAACTTCCACAATCGCACCCGCTTGCTTCACAAAACTGTTACCTAAGTAACTGCCTTAACTCATCAGTCATCTCCTCAACTAACTCGGGTCTACCATGAAACTGAGCAGGTGTATTTTGAAAGAGCTCAACACGCCAATCACCATCCTTTTTCACTGCCACTAGAGTTTGATGAGCGTTTACCGTGGGCTCGATATCTGTCTTTCCAGGTGGAATCATCCCTGCAATAGCGTGTAAAATTGCGGCATCAGTTCCCAAAGGCCGTATATCTTTAACTTTAGTTACAAAAGGAGCAGTAGGATATTGTTCAAAGATAGGCTCGAGGTGCGATAAGATTTCTTCTTGTCCAATTACCTTACTTCCATCAAACCCAATTTGAACTCCCTGTTCTGCGAATTGTTCAGCCATTCCTTGGGCTTGACGTTTATTCCACGCATCTATTAGTTTTAGATAAAGATTTTCGATTTCATCACGGAATGAAGTATTCATGTTCTATGCCTCCTCCTTTCCCAACGTCTTCTTAAGTTTATCACATTCAATTTTTTTGTATTCAAGATAATGACCCTTTAAGCCAAGAAAAAGTGCAATTCTTATTCCGGATTTGCGCCCGTTAATTGCATAAGTAATTATTGCTTTTCAACGTCTAGGTTTTTATAGAAGTCATCAACAATTGGATAAATGTCTGGTTCCGTGTGATAATAATTTCCTTGTACCTTCGTTAATCCAAATTGAACAGTCTTTTCACCATCTTCAAAAAGGGTAATTAAATAATTAAAACCACTTCTATTCTCTTGGTTTTCGTCTGGAATAAACTTAACCTCTTTTATATCACTTAAAAAACTTTCTATGTCTCCATTATATGTAACTGTCTTTTCGAAGCCAGTGTTACCATTCGTAATAACTATTTTAGTTACTTCGCTAAGGTCTTGCTCATAGAATTCGGCAACCGTCTTTGTGTCTAAATTACAACCAACTAGAGGTAATAATATGACAAGGGTAAATAAAAATCTCATAGACATAACCCCTTAACGCTCTTAGTTTGAAATAAATTAAAAACACTATCCTTACTTCAGGATTGCGCCCGTCTGTTTAAACTAGGTAATTCAGATTGGCTTTTTGGAAGATAACAATTTAATAGTTAATCCTGATAAAAATGACAATAATGTGTATAGGGCTGCCCAAACCCAAAATGTATAATTAAATACTGTAAAGAATGCCATAACTGTAATTATCGTACTAATATAGGTGCCATATAGATATTCTTAAAAATGTAATATCCAAGAACACCAATTACAATGGAGATTACCGGATATACAAATATAATTAACGGGATTAAGTTCTGTGCTTGAGTTCCTGATATTCTACTTGTCCAAGGAGAATTATCCTCCGTAGCATGAGTGCTCAGTTAGGCGATTTATTTAGATTACTTATTTGCCCTGTACAATTCAGATTTGCCAAGGTAATTGATTCCATTCTGTTCGCAAAACATTTTTAAGGTGCCATTAAACCATTCTGGTGCAAAGGGATTTAACATAATTGATTTAATAAAATTATCAATATGCCCGTAGTAAATCTGAAAAGTTTTATTCTTTAGATTTAAATTTAATTTTGAGACGATTCTTTCTACTTCAGTAGAAATTTCTTCAATTTCAATATTTTTATATAACCTCGAATCTCCACTTAGCTTTAAATAGTCTTTTATGTATTCTTGAGCGTCTTCGGTTCCATTAAATTTATAATGAGTTACTAGTCTAATTTCACTTTCATGTGAAAACGCTTTTCTTTTGATTCTAATCAAATCATAAAAAGACTCTTTTTCTACTAACTCATAAGGGTCGTCCACATACTCTACTTCTAAAGCTTCAACATTTTCAAGTTTTGAAATGTCATTTAAGTCAATTTCAATACGTACTGAAGTATTATTATTATTATAAATTCTCCATAAAGCATCGCTCTCATTTAGTTTTGTCCAAGATTGGCAATATAACTTATTCGTTATAATTTGATGAAGTATAGTGTCTACAGTACGTTCTGTAGAGATCGAATCATCAGAATCGATGATTTTTTTAAATTTAGATTCAATTAAACTTAACTCATATGGATCATCCCAAAGACTGGGATGCACAAAAGTTAATGATTGTGTCATTATCATATCAACAAAGGACTCAAAACTGACAAATCTATAAATTTTGGACATGACTTCCTCCTGTTTATTACGTACCAATTTATCAAAACGACTTCCCTACAAGATGTTCCTATTCT
This sequence comes from Salibacterium aidingense DSM 18341, assembly GCF_000429685.1. GTDB lineage: Bacteria > Bacillota > Bacilli > Bacillales > Marinococcaceae > Salibacterium > Salibacterium aidingense. Next base: position 1,748 of record NZ_AUCI01000013.1, on the reverse strand, counting down.
ACATTTCATCACTGTTCCTCTATTCAAATATTCACTTCAAATGAAATAACTACATTTAATAATAACATTTCTTATTCCAATACTGGCCCGATTCTTGAATAGAAGGGGAGTTTAAAACAACTATTTTATCTTTAAATGACTTTATTATTCGTGTTCATTAACGATTAGATATCCGTCAAAACGATCAATCGTTTCTTTTTTAGGCTGTCGGAAAGTGAATCCATGCAAATTACCTCCTTTTAAATATCGATATCATTTAATGGATTGTATTTGTCGTTTTGCTGGGACAGGTCTGTTCCCCAAAGTGCGAGATACCTTTGAACCATATCCATCTTTTCATGCCTGAGGATCTTTTGAAGACTGAACACATCACCTCCTGCAAGCAAGTAGCGGTGCGCAAAGGTATGTCTGAATGTATGAGCCGACAACCGCACATCTCGGAAGTTCATAATCTTTGCCAGTCTTTTAAAAATGTTTTGTACTGCATTCTCTGTTAATCGTTCATTCTTTAAATTCACAAATACATACTCTGATGTTTCATTGAAATAGCGTTCACAAAACATACGGTATTCTGCCATTTCTTTTAATAATTTCTCAGTTACAGGTATAGTACTTATTGTTCGTTTCTTTCCAAAGATGGTGACTTGCTTATGTTCATAATCAATATCTGACCATTTCACATTACACATCTCACCTAAACGTACTCCTGTACCTAGCAAGAAGAATATAAGGGAAAAGTTTCTATAGGAATGAAAGGAATATTCTTTTCTTTTTTGTCGCTTATAGTATCCAAGCATTTTATGAATGTGGTGATCTTTAAAAACATCAATGCGGATATCTTCTTTTTGCTTTTTGATTTTCACTGCTGGATTTTTTTCGATCATTTCAATCTCGATCATATAGTTAAAAAATGCGTTCAAGTTCTTTAGCTTTGTATTAATGGATGCAGGCTTATTCTTTTTCTCCTGTTGTTCGTGTATGAGGAATGCTTTTACCATGTGTGGAGTGATCTCGGTAAGGTCAGTGATATTCTTTTGATGGACACAGAAGTCATGAAATATCTTAAGGGAATACTCGTATGATGAAATGGTTGTTTGAGAAAGGTTATTAAATTTCCGATCATCGAGGAAATCTTGAATTGCAAATTTCAAAAGCATAAAAAACCCACCCTCTTTCTCGTGGAAAGAAGATGGGCTATAGACGTTTTATATAGTTTGTGGTTGACCATATTCTTGTTGAAGCCTTAGAAAATCGTCAAACCTTTGGCGCAGTATGATGGAGCTTCCTACCGGACTCGAACCGGTGACCTCATCCTTACCATGGATGCGCTCTACCAACTGAGCTAAGGAAGCTTATGTATATAAAATAGCCTGGCAGTGTCCTACTTTCACAAAGGGTTGCCCCCTTCATTATCATCGGCGCTGGAGAGCTTAACTTCCGTGTTCGGCATGGGAACGGGTGGAACCTCTCCGCCATCACCACCAGACTTGCCCTGGACGGGCTGGCTTCTGTGTTGCGAACAGGACGTTCGCGATTTTAACAGAAGATCCTTTTATCGCAAGATCATCGATCCTGCTGCTTGAAAGATCGGGAATGGTATTCCCTCAAAACTGCATAACGAAGCATCCAGCCATAGACCACCTTGGTGTTTTGGATAAGCCCTCGACCGATTAGTATCTGTCAGCTCCACGTGTTGCCACGCTTCCACCTCAGACCTATCCACCTGATCATCTCTCAGGGGTCTTACT
>NZ_AUCI01000012.1 GCF_000429685.1 Salibacterium aidingense DSM 18341 | reverse complement strand
ATTATAACAGTACATTTACAAATGCTTACAGCACTTCAACAGTCAGTGGAGATAGTTATGTCGGTGGCTTATTCGGCGAAAATGAGGAGGAGATCAACAACGTATTTGCCTTAAACGACGTAGTAGAGTCTTCTGGGTCAGGCCGTGCAGGTAAAGCAATAGCGTCAAACAGTGGAGACTATAGCGGTGTATATATATTTGAAGCCATGCAAGAAATGCCGGGTACTCACGATGATTATTATAACTCCGTTTATACCACGGAGGATGCTACACAAGAATCGACTTATACGTTTCAGGGCTTTGGATTTGAAGGAAATGCCTTTAATCCTGGTCCATGGGTGATAGATGAAGGAGAAACCCTACCATATCTTCCGTTTTCGTCGGAAAAATCATCGTATGACGGAGAAACTGGTGAATGGGAGCCAATTGAAGAAGCACAGCCTGCTACTCCCGTTTTATCCGTAGAAGACCGCTCGACGAATACTATTGCTCTGACCTTAGAGGAAACCGACAATACCAACGAATATATCATTGAACGTCGCCCCTACGGGTCCAGTGGTAGTTTCGAAGAAATATACCGGGGGACGGAGACATCTTATACGGATAACGATGTTTCCAAAGGAAGGACTTATGAGTACCGTGCAACTTCCTCCAATGAAAATGGGGAAACAAGTGCTGACCCTGTAACGGCTTATACGTATCAAACCATCACTTTTAATTGGCTTCCGGTCTATGATAATAACGAAGAAGAAGCCGTGGAATATAAGGTGAAGAAAAACGGAACGGAGATAGACAGCACTTCTGGTCTCTCCTATACTGACACCGAAGCCATCCCAGGAGAAACGAATGCTTATAGCGTGACTCCGGTGTTTGCTGATGGGTCGGAAGGGGATGATATTGATTACGGTGATATCGAAACTCCGGAAGAAGACGAGGATACCGATATCGACCCGCCGGACGATCAGGATCAGGGAAATGAACCGGACGATGGCAACGACGATGACTCTGGAGACGATTCGAATCCGGACGATGGCAACGACGATGACTCTGGAGATGACTCGAACCCGGATGACGGAAACGATGATGACTCTGGAGATGATTCGAATCCGGATGACGGAAACGATGATGACTCTGGAGATGATTCGAATCCGGATGACGGAAACGATGATGACTCTGGAGATGATTCGAATCCGGATGATGGCAGCGACGATGACTCCGGTAATGATCAGACACCGGATGTCCCAGAAGAAGATGAAGAAGATCTGGAGGATCCGGATAATGGTAATATAAATGATCCATCCAATCCGCCGAACCCGATTGAGGACGATGAGGATTCCGATGATCTGGAAGATCCAGATGGTCCCGGCATGGATGTTGGCCCAGATTTTATACGCCTGGCGTGGGCTTCTATTCCAGGGGCGGATTACTATGAGATCGAACGGGACGGCTCTGTGATTACATCCATCGACGAAGAAGAAGGTAAGGATCTTTACAGTTATACGGATGAACCGATTGATACCTCCGTGAGGCATGATTACGAAATCATTCCGTATACTTCGGATGGAGATCCTATTGAAGACGAAGACGGCAACAATCCTGTTCCTCCGTTCTCTTCCCTGCCTCAGCCATCGTTTACCACGATGCAAGATGTTGAGGGTACAACGCTGGATGACTTATCCGATTATGAGAATGGAGCGACCGTAGCTGAGCCGAAAGCAATCGGTCTGCAGCTCCATGCTGAGTATGGGGAAGATGTTAACGAACATGAGGAGCTAACGCCAGAATATTATACCGAATCCGATGGCTGGACCAAATACGAGGATACGATAACGTTGGAGGAAAATGGAGATGTGTATCTACGTGTTCGTGCTGAGGAAGACGGAGAAAGCCAGGTCAGCCCGTATTTTGAATTGAATTTTGCCAACATTGTACCGGATTATACCAGTGAACCTTATGAGATTATCGAAGGTTTTCGTGGCGCTAAAGTCTTGACGATGGATGGCATGGAAGACGGAATTAAGGTGGAACTGAAACAAGATGGGAACACGAAGTATGAAGCCGAATCAAACGAGGAAGAGGCTAATCTTGGCAATGTGGATCCAGGAACTTATGACGTGTTCTTTGCCGGGCAGCAGCATGAGACACCTGCTGTTATTGAAGAGGAAAGTGACAACGGAGACGGGGAAAACGAAGAAGAAACCGATCCTAATGTTGAGGACTATTTGGATACCCCATTCACAGTAGAAGAAGGATTCCGAGGCAGTATGAGAGCCGTGTTTGAGAGCCTGCCGGACGGGATCAAGGTAACGCTGAAACAGGACGGCAGCGAAGTGGCTGCAGATACGTCTTCAGACAATAAGGCAAAATTCGGCCGCTTGGACGATGGAGAATATGAGCTGTACCTGGACGGACAGAAGCACAATGACCTGTATGTGGTCGGCAGTCCGGATGAGGGTGAAGAAGAAGGACCGGATGCCGGGGAGTACCTGGACACACCGTTCACAGTGGAAGAAGGATTCCGAGGCAGTATGAGAGCTGTGTTTGAGAGCCTGCCGGATGGGATCGAAGTTACGCTGGCACAGGACGGCAGCGACGTAGCCACAGACACGTCATCGAATAACACCGCCAGCTTTGGCAACCTGGACAGTGGAGAATACGAGTTGTACCTGGATGGAGAGAAGCATAACGACCTGTATGTGGTCGGTAGTCCAGATGAGGGAGAAGAAGAACCGAATGCTGGTGAATATATTGATACCCCGTTCACGGTAGAAGAAGGATTCCGAGGTAGTATGGAAGCCATTTTTGAGAGCCTACCGGACGGGATCGAGGTAACGCTGAAACAGAATGGAAGCGAAGTAGCATCAGGCACAGCTTCTGACAATAAAGTGAAGTTTGGCAGTTTAGATGATGACGGAGAATATGAGCTGTACCTTGATGGGCAGAAGCATAACGACCTGTATATGGTCGGCAGCCCGGACGAGGGAGAAGAAGAACCGAATACTGGTGAATATATTGACACCCCGTTCACGGTAGAAGAAGGATTCCGAGGCAGCATGGAAGCCGTATTTGAAAGTCTGCCGGACGGGATCGAGGTAACGCTGAAACAGGACGGCACCGCAGTAGAGACCAATACATCCTCTAATAATAAGGCTAGCTTTGGTCAGTTGGACGACGGTGAGTATGAACTATATCTAGACAACGAGAAGCATAATGATCTCTATGTTGTTGGGGATCCAACAAACGGAGAAGAGGACGACACCAACAATATGTTTACCGAAGTGCCATTTACTATCGAAAGCGGGTTTCGGGGCAGCATGGAAATCCTTTTTGAAGAAGGCGTTCTTCCAGACGGGACGGAGCTCGAGCTGAAACAAGATGGTCAAACGGTAAAATTGGATGATATTTCAAAAGGTAAAGGCATATTCGGAAGTCTCGACGATGGCGTCTATGACCTTTACGTAGATGGTTCTAAGCATCAATTCCAGTATGTTGTTGGAGATGCGGTAGCCGTCTCAGCCGATTTGACGGAAACAACCGGCGGATATCAGATAACCGTATCGGATGCTGTGGAAAATGACGTGGTGGCCGTATATGACGATGATGAACACGTTATGACGGCAGCCACCGATGAAGAGGGAAAGACTGTACTGAACGACTTAAATGCGGGAAGCTACAGCTTGTACCTGAATGGTTTTATCGGCCTGACAGATGGAGAGGATCCGATTACCCTTGATGTTCAATAAAAATAGCTAGAAAGGGAGAAATCGTGTGTGGGTATTTAGGCCTGCGCACGGTTTTTATTTATAATAAAGGAAATGGCTTATTCAAAAAATAAACAGTTAAATATCATTGAAAGAGGAAACAACAAAAAAGAAGAAATCTTATTCCATCAAGCAAGGCATCAGCTCTACTTATTTTTTTATGATAAACCTAGTAAAAAAGATGGCATAAGTGGTAAAAGCCGTCCTCCGTATTTAAAAACCCACGGCTAACAAAGGAACAAAGCCTATATCGACCGTGGGTTTCTTTATGTTTTCTCAATTACTACTTTAAGTTGGGAATTAATGCTTGTGATATAGTGTTTCATGACCAATTTGTAAAGAGCAGTAAGCTGCCATTTCTTCTTGGTTACAAGTATTATGGGTTATGCAATTAAATAGAGCTCCCATATCACAATCACTGAGAACGAAATTAATGTAAGCTTGAGGATTCGTTTTTCTTAAGTGTTTATCATTGGATTGAGGGCCATTAAATCTATTACAATGAACCCAATCTCCATCTGAATATGTCTCGCCGTATGCTAGAGTACCAATCATGTCTTCATGTTTACTATCCATGTTTTCAAACATTTGGCTGGCACTTTTTTTAACAATAACCTCATACGAGCCATTTTCTTGTTTTTTAACTTCTTTTTCTTCTTCCCCGATTTTTACTTCAATGGTTTCATCATTGCTTTCTACATCAAAAGTTCCATTGTGTATTGTTTTTTCCTCACCGTTTACTTGAAGTGTACCTTGATCTCCATTATTTTGATCATAGTTTTCTATTTTCATTCCATATTCTTGTTCAGCCTTTTCAAGATGTTCAGAAACGGAACGGGTTAAAACAGGCACTCCGTTTTCTAATTCCCATCCTTGTTCTTTTAATATTCTCTTTTGTTTTTTGGTAGCACTGTCCCAATCCATATCTTCAGCTGTATATTTTAAGATGAGTTCACCTTGAGGTTTTTCAGCCATCTCTGTAGCCGAAGAGTTGGTTTCAAGAGGTTCAGAGTGTGTAGAACCTTCTGCTGCGAAGGTTACGTTTGAAGTTGAAACAAGAAAACCAGTTGCCAATACTAAGATTGTTCGTTTTAATTTTTTCATAGTATACCTCCTAGAAAATTTTTACACAATAAGCTTACTAATTAATTGGTAAAAAGTAAATAAATATCCAGAAAAAAAATAAAATGTATATATAATCCATCAAAACTATTGAAATAATTACAACTACAGATTAATATTATAGTGTTGACGACGATAATTATTGAGTTGGGGGATATTGGTATGAAAAAAAATGTTTTACTTTTAGTTTTGGTATCTATAATAAGTTTATTTGGATGTAATGCCGAAGGGATGCCAGTTGATAAAGATATAAAACGTGTCAAAATAGCAGAATCTTCTGGTTTTGGAGGTTTAAATGAAAATTTTATTATGAATATTGAGGATAGTAATAAATTAAAGGATTTCCAAGCTTTAATGGAGAGTGCTGAAAAAAAAGATATTAAAGTCGATAAACCAATTTATGATATGCAGATTATATATGAAGATGACACGAACAGAGGCTTACATTTATCTCAAAAAAATGGAGAGTTAACACTAATGTTTATTGGCCATGAAGAAGATGTATATATTCCAAGTCCCGAATCGTCGAGAAATGTCAAAGAAATTTTAAGTAATTCGAATTAACTTCTTAATTTGGACAACAAATGCTCTCCCTATTTCGGAGAGACAGCCTTTTCATTCTTTTATTGATAGGGGGGGTACCATCAGGAAAATGCGGATTTACAACGCTAAGCCCATTTCCAAGTGGATTCTCCCATTTTTAATGATGAAAAAGTTATTTATCAGGCTGCAGTGGACTTATTTAAAAGACATTGGCAGGAATATCTAATCAGAAGTATTGGCGTCAGTATTAGTAGTTATCGCCAAATTAATTTATTTGAACCGGAGCTTGACCGAGAGAATCTAAATCTCACGATAACCGTATTAAAGACAAATATGGCCACACAGCTTTTATGTATGCTGCTTCATTAACGGCAGCTGGACCACCAAAAGAACGAGAAAGGAAAATAGGTGGCCATTATGCTTAATGACAAGCAGAAATTATCCTCTTGTTTTATTTTTTTCATTGTAGAAAGATTTTTCAGCTAAAGTAATTCCACGCTTGGCCATGTTTTTATCTTTATTTTTGAACATTTTAAGCTTCACTGTGTATGCAGATCTAGGAAATCCTCATATGTCCCAGTTAGTACCCCTCTTCTATTCTACTATCCCAAAGGAAATACCTTTTTAATAATTCACCTTTCGTTTTATCAATGATTTATATAAATTAGAGTTCGATTTTCATACTATTAAGCTTTTAAAAAATAAGTAATAAGGGTAAAATAAATTTTAGAAATAACAGAACGTATGTTCTAAATGGTGATCTTATGAAACGAACAATCCTGCTTGTCGATCTACAAAGTTTTTATGCCAGTGTAGAAAAAGTTTTAAACCCTGACTTAGAAAATAAACCAGTCGTTGTTAGCGGGGATCCGGAAAAACGCAGCGGCATTATTCTTGCGGCATGTCCGATAGCAAAACAATACGGGGTGGAAACCGCTGAACCATTGTGGCAGGCGTTAAATAAATGCCCGGAAGCAACCGTTATTTCTCCAAAGATGCAGCAGTATATTGATATTTCAATGGCAATCACCAATAGACTGCAAACGTACAGTGATCGAGTTGAGATTTTCTCTATCGACGAAGCTTTTGTTGACCTGACCAATCAGCCGCTCCTGCAATATTATACGGCGGAAGAGATTGCTATGATGATCCAGGATGATATCAAGAAGCATTTTGGCCTTTATATTCGCTGTGGAATAGGTATCGAAGCTAAAGTATTATCAAAAGTAGCCTGTGACCTCTCGAAAAAAACAAAAAGAGGCATTTTGAAGCTGGAGCCAGAAAACATCAAAGAGGTCATGTGGCCGCTTCCGGTTCATAAACTGTTTGGCGTAGGCTCCCGGATGGAGAAACACTTCCGGAAAATGGGAATTCGTACGATTGGGCAATTGGCCAATTATCCGCTAGATTTATTAAAAAAACGGTGGGGGGTCAATGGGGAAGTGTTATGGCAACATGCAAACGGGATCGACCCGTCCCCGGTTACAAATACATCTCATAATCGTCAGCAAGGTATTGGCCATCATATGACGCTGCCCCGGGATTATCAACCGGAAGATGTAGCAGTGCCGTTAAGAGAAATGGCCGAAGAAGTAGCCCGGCGCACTCGTGCGAATCAATACCGAGGCCACGTGGTTACTTGTGGGGCCCAGGGAGGGGATTTCAACCTGCCTACAGGATTTCACCGACAAAAAAAGTTACTCGAACCGACGAACGACGGGGGTGTCTTATACCGAGTGGCCTGGGAGTTGTTTCAGGCGAATTGGAATGATATGCCGGTCCGTAGCATTGGTATTAGCTTGGAAGCCCTGGAGGATGATACATATCAGCAACTTAGTTTGTTTGATGCAGAAACAACTGTGGGTAGAGAACACCTAAATCACACAATGGATAATATACGGGATCGGTTCGGAATGGATGCTATCATGTATGCTTCATCGCTTACAGAAGCCGGACAAATTCACGAGCGGGCGAATAAAATTGGAGGCCATTATAAATAAAGGGAAACAAGCTTTTCATTTTTGTGAGAAAAATGATATAATGAAGATGTATTATTTATTTTGTTGTTGAAGTTGCAGACCACCCTTACTTGCTGGTGGACAGCATACCTTGTCGTATTGTTTTGGGACTCATACACTCTACCATTTAGGCATAGAGACGATGAGTGAAAGTTTCGAAAGAAAGCATAAAATGTGATATATACACGCAGAAGGCGTATCGAAAAACACTGATGACCAGTGAGTTCGGTACGCCTTTTTTGTGTGTTTATATAAATTAATTTAAACCACGTAGGAGGAATCAAAAATGGAAAAAGTTTTTTGGAAGAATGAAAAGTGTGATCTCGAAATTGTGAAAGGGGCTTATCCAAATGGCCAAACCGCTATACTACTGACCACTGAAACCGGTGAACGCATGGCCACTGCTACCGTAGCGCTAAATGTTCCTATAAAGGAGAACGAAGTGTTAATTAAATCGTACTCCGAAAACAGCGGAATGATCGAGGCATTGATGCAGGCTGATGTGGTTGAACCACCAAAGGATGTTGTTCCTTGCGGGATGGCAACTGCTTTTCTATGCGAACTAAAAGGATAGGGTACTTTTGTTGGTTGTTAAATGTTCACTAAAATTATTTCGAAAGAGTTTCGATACTTAAGAGTAGAGAGAGGTTTATAGAATGGAAACGTTCAAACTAACAAACCGTCAAATGGAGACGGCATTAAAGGTAAAATTCGACTTGTACCATATGGAAGGAATGTATCAGGAAGATGATCACGCTAGATATTTTCTAGCTATCATTAAAGAAGAGTTGCCGACCACTCTATTTTTTGAATCACGATTGGTAACGGTCGATATAAAAGTCGAACATGACAATGAACGCGTATCGATGAAAGAACTCGGTCAAGAAGACTGGGAGCCCATTGGTATGATGGTTGATTATTAATTGTAGAGAAAATGGAAGCCTAAAAAGAAAGAATCCTCGATGTGTTAGACATCGGGGATTTTTTCATAAAAAAAGGAGAGACAGCAATGCAAAGTATTATTTCTTATCCAAGCCGGGGCCCCTGGGGCAGTCATCGTTATCGTGGCAATTGTACAGGGCATCTCATCAAGGACTTACTGAACTATTTTCAGCCGAAAAAATTCGTTGAGCTTTTTGCCGGGAGCGGTACCGGAAGGGATGTTGCCCGGCACCTGGATGTTCAAAACTCCGTTCATTTGGATTTGAACCCTACCTTCGGCGGATGGAATGCGTTGAAAGATGAAATGCCCACAGGAAGTGACTTTGTTTTTAGTCACCCACCCTACCACAACATTATTCCATATAGTGGAGAGGAATGGGGGCGGACGCCGCATATGGACGATTTATCACGATGCAGCAGTTATAAGGAATTTATTCAAAAGTTGAACGTGGTGAACGCGAAAGTCTATGCGTCGTTGACGAATGGGGGCAGACATGCTGTTCTCGTTGGTGATGTGAAGCAAGAGGGAACCTACTACTCCATTATCAAGGATATGGCGTATTATGGAGAACTCGAGCAGCACCTCATCAAAGTGCAGCATAATTGCCTGAGCGATTTAAAAACGTATCAGGGAGCTTTTATTCCGATCGTTCATGAACATGTACTGATCTTTCGAAAAACGGAAGTATGGATGATCCCAATTGTTCATGCTCGGCGGACGGAGCAAGATATCCGGCAGACCGAAAACGTGGTGACATGGAGGGACTTAGTACAAGCAGCTGTTCAAGCACTGGGCGGCCGCGGAACGCTCTCTCAGATTTATCACGAGCTGGCCAGCACGAAAAAGGCCTCCAATAATAAACATTGGAGGGAGAAAGTGAGACAAACCCTGCAGCTTCACGAGGAATTTATAGCTGTACGACGGGGGCTATGGTCTTGCGATCTCGCGGGATTTTCTGCGGCATCTTAAGCCTGTAATGAAAAAGGAGAGAGGAATGAAACGACAAAGTAGATGCATTGAGAAGCGCTCGAGCAAATCCCCCATAAGAAAGTTGGTAGCTACTTTATGGAATCCGCAGGGACATTATCCTTATGTTCATGAACATCTGCTGCGGATGGGGCGTTCTTTTGATCAGAAATCAATGGAAGACTATAAAAAATTACGAAATGAGGAGCGAATAAAATGACAGCATTAACCATTCAACTAACCGATCAACAGGCCGACTTTTTGGAGCGTTTTGCTCGTACCCAATATGACGGAGCGGAGGATAATCTTGCGACAAGAGAGCCACTCCATGTAGTTCAGACGAAAAAATACACGGAGGCTTCAGGAAGAAAAGAAAAGGTTCCGTATTGGGAAAATGTAGCGTTCTTCTTCATTCGAGGGGAAGCAGAAAAGTACGTGCAGTATCAATCCCACAATCTGAATGACCCATATATTTCTACACAGAGTCCGGGTTATGGCAACAACGGAGATTTTCCATGCTTCCGTGAATTGCTGTTGCAAATGGGATACGAACTGACAACCTCAAACGTGTAAGACAAATAGGAGGAATCAAAAATGGAATTAAGAATTGAAGTGAAAGCGAAAGCTATGGTTCGGGGATGGACCATTATGGAGTGCTGGAAGATGGTGAACGGGGAGGCTGTTGAAATCAAATATGTGAATGTAAACAGGCTCCTGAAAGCGGGAGTATTTCGGAAAGTGAACAGTTGCCGGCGGATTGAAGATTATTTCAATACCGTGGACGGCTACCGCTTCTTTGAAGATACCCCGCACCATCGCATGACCGTTTAAAACGAGCATCGCCCACAAAACAAATAGAAAAAGGAGGGACAGGCCCTTCATGTGTGCTTGATATAGACATGGAGGGACCCCCTCCTGCACGCATGTCGGGCTAACCACATGTTAAAAATACGAGTAACCGATGAGGGCAAGCAAGTTGAAGCCTATGTCAAAACTTTATTATCGATGGTAGCACCTTCGGGAGAAAAAATATTAATGGGAGTAGATATGGCCGGCAATTCCTCGTCCATTGCTTCGATTCACGCATCGTTGTACATGGTCACCTATGTTGAAATCATAGATGAAGAAACGGGGACGGTCGAGACGTATTATCCAACCCGGAGTTATCGAAAATTCACAATGCAGCACGGAAAGGTGGTTCATTGTTTTGCGATGCCGCGGGAAGCGGTAACCGCTGATTTTCAGGAAGAACTGACAGAGCGGTTTAAAACGGACCAAGAGGATCCGGCGTTTCCTAATCGGGTGATATTCGCCAAACATGGTGATATCCGAAAAGTAGCCGGGTATTTTATCGCCGATACGTATGGTTTACCGAAAACGGAGCGGTGGATGAAAACATACCTGGATATTTTTCAATCCTATTGGAAAGATATCGATGTTACCACGACCTCTTTATCGGGACCTTGGACCAACCTGAAAGCCATTGAATTGGAAGGACTGAAAGAAAGCCAGATTCTTGGCAAAATTGAAGCGGCTATTGTTGATGGAACCCTTCCGGTACGCCGGGATCATGTTCCTGATGCTTTAAAATCCGTCCAGGCTTCTTTTGAGGAAGATATGTCCACCGAAGATTATCTTCGAAGGAATGCCAATACCTTGGCTTCGAAGGTAGAACATCACCTTAAGCCCTTGTATGACGGCCGCTCCTTTTTCAGATATGTAGGGGAAACTGCCCGTATTAGTGTTCCGGCTCAGGCGAGAGCCGTGATGGGTTCGTACCACGTTCTTAAAAAGCATAACAGTGTATTTAATGTGGGTGATATGGGGACCGGTAAAACCCAGGTTTCCTTAACAACCGCTTATACGATAGCTCGTGAACGTGAAGACAGTGGGGCCCAAGATGGGCTTCGTTCCCTTGTTGTGGCACCATCAAATGTGCTTCCTAAATGGGCCAAGTCTGAAATCCCTGAAATCCTGGGACAGAAGGAATCCAAAATTATTAAAGCCAAGGATCTTTCCGACTATGTCGAAGGAAAACGAGCCTTGAAGCGAAAGGACCGGTTTCTGATCACCATACTCCACAATACGGAGGATGCTGCACAGTATATTAACGCTGTCCGAAACGGATGGAAAACTCCTCGCGGCACGATACACTTTGTTATGGTCACGACAGACCGGATGAAGTTATCGGCTCAAAAGTTCACTTTTGGCGGACGGTGGGATCGTTTCCTGCAGGTATGGCGCTCTCCAGATACCGGGAAGATTCTCCAGGCGCCGCCGGAGAAAATACACAAAGCAAGAAAACTGAAAGAAGAAGATGCTTATGCAAAATGGGTGGATGTTGTTGAATCACCAAAACAGCCGCCTTCAGAAAAGCAAATTCAAACAGCTCGGGAAAATGGAACGCTGGGGACGAACGGCCTGCCCATGGGGTATGTCAAACGGTGGAAAGAAGGCTTTCGTTCCTTCCAGGAGAATTACTCCAAAGAAGAAAAGAAAGATTGTTCGTTAGCCAGACCAGCCCAAAAGAAATGGAAAGAAGTTCAGGGTTCTCATCGCTGGATGATTGCTCAAATGCTACAGCGCATGCTTCCTTCCCATTTTCACCTGGGTATTTTTGATGAAATTCACCAAATGAAGGCTACGGACTCCGGACGAGGAGCGGCCTTCCATAAAATCCTCAAAAGCTGCCGGAAGTCAATGTTTCTGACCGGAACGTTGACAAACGGCGAATCCTCATCTATTTTCGCTACCTTGTGGCGAGCTTTTCCCAAAGAATTAATACAAGCAGGATTTAACCATAAAACGTCCAAAGAAGCCTGGGCTTCCCGTTATGGGGTTATAGAACGAACAACTAAAACGGGAGACGAGAAAAATGTTGGTTCCACCACGAATCGACATAAAGACAAAACGATCGTGAAAGAAAAACCTGGTATCGCGCCCCAGCTGGTGGCCAATCATCTCCTGGATAAGTGCGTTTTTGTGGAACTACAGGACTTAAACATTCCGCTGGTGGAATTGGAAGAAAAACCGGTCATTGTGGATCTTGATGACCAGCACCGTGTTCAATATAAAGTGCTGCATGAACAGATGTATGAAACATGCCAACGCATGCAGAATGAAATTGGCACCGGTGCCTGGGCTAAATTTCATCCTGCTACCTTAAATTACGCGGACCAACCTTCTGTTCCGGTAGAAGTTGTTTGGAAGAATAAGGGCGATTCTGAAGAGTTGGATCGTGTTGAGTCTCAGTCTTTTCCTGCCGATTATTTAACGGCAAAAGAGCGGACGTTAATTGGCCTTGTAGAGCGGGAGCTTGACGAGGACCGGCCCTGTATAATCTATAACAATTACACCGGACGGAGTGGCGACTACCGAACCAACCAGCGGGTGAAAAATACCTTGCAACAACAAGGCATTGACGCTCAGATCCTAGATGAATCCGTCAGCACAGAAAAACGGTTTGAATGGCTGGAAAAACAAGAAGAAGCGGGAACCAAAGTTATAATCACCAATATGAAACTAGTAGAAGTTGGTTTAGATTTGGTAAACTTTAACACTATTATCTATTTTCAGTTGTGTGATGAAGTCTCCACATTAAGACAGTCAAGTCGACGAGGGTGGAGAATTGGTGCTTCAAAAAAATGTAAAGTAATTTACCTTGTCAATAATGGAACGCAGCAAATGAGCCAGTTTAAACGGCTTATGTCTCGCCGCATATCAGCTATGATTACGGAAGGACGCATTGAACGTTCAGATAGTTTGGCGCAATATGCCGATGCTGGAGCCGGTCAATTGACCAACGATCTTTCCAAAGAATTAGCCTCCAGCGACCTGACAGCGGCCTGGGAAGATTTAGCCCAAAAAGATATCGACGATAATATAGAAATCGTGAAGGAAGATGAATTTAAAGATGCCATCACGAAGGCCTTTGAAAAGCTGACCGCTGAAACCAAAGAGCTGTGCGGTATAGATACGAACGAGGCTGTCAAGGAATGGATCGAAGAAGGAATGGACATTACCGAAGAGAACTTGGAAGAAATTCTTGCTCTCTTTGAATCCATTGACGAAGAAAACGTAGAGACAGAAAGGGAAGTGGTTTCTACTCAACCAGGCAACCCCCGTTATGATGAGAATCATGATATGGTGACGCACCTGGTTGAATTGAATAACCCCGAATCCCAAGACTCCTTGATAGAAGCTGCCAAAGAGGAACAATTGTCCCTCTTTGCCATGGCGTAATAAGGAGGGGAAACAATGAACGTATCAAAAGCATATCGAAAGTTTGTAACGGCTTCACATCCATACGAAGCCTACCGTGTCGTTGAAAAACTCACCCCGGATCAGGCCCGGGAATTACTAAAAATTATGGCGATCAACCAAAATCCAGAGAAAAATACAAACTAAAAGAAACGGAAGAAAAAGGAGCGGGAGACCGCTTCTTTTTCAATTCAATCGAAGAATAGAGGAGCGATTTGACGTATGACAACAACAATGCTAGCGTCTTCAATAACCCTGACAGAAACACAAAAGAATGCGATCAGTAAAGCAGTATATTGGTTTAAAAATGAAACCGATACCCAAAAAATATTTACGGTTGGTGGATACGCCGGTACTGGTAAAACTACGGTCGTTCGATCTCTGATTGAAGAATTGGGGATTAAAGAAAGCCGAGTCACGTATATAGCTTTTACTGGTAAGGCAGCTTTACAATTAACTCGAAACGGGAACAGGGCATCCACGATCCATCGTTTGATCTACGATGTGAAAGATATAAATGGCCAAGTTCGATTTGAAAAGAAAAACAAAGATGCTCTTGATTATGACTTGCTAGTGATTGATGAGGTTTCCATGGTTCCCAAAGATATCCTCGAGGATTTAAAAACTTTTGATATTCCAATTCTGGCTATCGGAGATCATGGACAATTAGATCCGATTGGAGAAACGAATGGTCTGTTAGAACATCCTGATGTTCAGTTAACGGAAATTCACCGCCAGGCTAAAGACAACCCCATTATTTATCTATCGATGCTTGCAAGGCAGGGAAAACCATTACCGAGAGGAGCATTAGGCAGTGAAGCTTTTGTTCTCCCCAAAAACGACCCACGAGTAAAAGCTGAGATGTTTCTCCGGGCAGACCAGGTACTATGTTCGTATAATAAAACAAGGCATCAGCTGAATATGAGAATGAGACAGCTTTTAGGGTTTCCGTCTCCTTCCCCTGCGGTACAGGATAAAATCATATGTACCAAAAACAACTGGGAAGAAAACATCGATGGAATGGCCTTGATTAACGGTCTGATTGGCAACATTCAGTGTGTAAAGAATAGTGAAGGCAGCAATGCTTTGAACATTGATTTCTTGCCTGAATTTATGGAAGAACCTTTCACCGAATTAGATACCCTGGTAGCCCCTTTTCTTGGTAAAAAAGTATCTCCAGCTCAGTACAGGTATTTTAATATGTTTGATTATGGGTACGCCATTACTACCCATAAATCCCAAGGCTCCCAATGGCCAAAGGTAGCAGTACAATATCAACCGATGGGTAACAAAGACAGCCAAAAGAAGTTATTGTACACTGCGATAACACGGGCCCAGGAGAAACTCATATTAGTGCTCCCAGCATAAAAAAAGGATTCCATCTCTCATACGAAGAGGTGGAATTCCTTTCTTTGTTAATTTTGAACATAGGTAGAAGTAACTTCTGCACCATCCCTGATCTTAAGAATAGAATCTGTAAAGTCAACAATATCGTTCATGTTTACTACCCAGTGTCTTCCCTCTGACTTATCTTCCTCATTATCTTTATAATATTTATTTATTTCTATATGGGCTTCTACAGCGCTTCTTGCCGGTACATAGGCAATAATGTCATCAAACCGGAAGAAAGAACGGTCCTCTAACTCTGTTTTTAATACAACAAAAGATTGTTCCTCTTGCATTTGACATTCTCCTCTCCTTAAGACGAAATTTAGCTATCAATAAAATGATATTTTCTCATCTTCCCCTTTAGGAATCTTCGTTATAATATTCTTTGCTCATTTTAATAATATAATCATACAGGGCTTCATTAACTATTCTAGTTTTTTCACCTTTTTGTTTATTTGCCAGACGGTTGATTGCCTTTAAAATGTCATTCTTTACGTAAAACGTATCTTTAGTGTGTGTATCTTCAAATTTTAACTTTTTCTGTTTAGGTCGTTTCTTAACAATAGTATCTGCTAATTGTGTTAAATCTTTTGGTTCCTCATCTAATGAATTATTTTGGGTTTGGGAATCATTATTTATTGCTACATCGTTTTTATTTTCACTTGTGTTTACGTTTGTATTTTCATCATCAAAATTATCAGTATGACTTTCCCACAGTGCATCATGCGCTTTGTTTCCTTTGCGCTCTCCTTCTGTTTTATTTCTTAAGTTTTCTGCCATTTCTTTTCTTTTAGAAGACAATTTGCTGCTCCTCCTCTCAGGAATTATTAGTAGTATTAATCGTATCAAGTAGTTCTTTTACAAAAACAATATAAGGTTCTAAAACTTCCTGATCGTTTTTAGTGGAATGGGAGATTCCTGTATTTGAAAATTCTTTAATTCTACTTCGTCTTTTAATAATACTGTTAAAAACAATATCGTCATACACTTCCTTAACAGAATCTAATATTGTTGAGTCTAATACTACGCGGCTATCTAACATTGTGGTCAAAATACCTGCTAAGTATAAGTCAGGATTAGTATGTTCTTTTACTCCATTAAGGAAATCCATGTATCGATCTAATGCATCATAACTTAAAGGGTCGCTTTGTAAAACAACGACGGTATAATCGGAAGCGGTAAGGCCGTTAATGGTTTGGTCTCCTAAATTGGGTGGTAAATCGATAACAATATAGTCATAATCATGTTTAATAGGTTCTAATATTTCTTTTAGCAATTGAGATGGATCACCTTTACCTCTATAAGTGGTATGAAGATATCTATTTATAGTAATGAGATAATCCTCAGCAGGTATAATGTGAAGGTTGTCCGTTATTCTATGAATATATTTTTCAGCATTCTTTTCTTTCATTGCTTCCAGAATGGTATATTCATGAAAATCATAGATGTTTTGTTGTGTTAAAAATAAAGTCATGTTGCCTTGGCTATCAAAGTCAATTGCTAACACCTTATAATTATAATATTCAGCTAGAAGGTAACTAGTAATACTTGCAGAGGTTGTTTTACCTACGCCTCCTTTTTGCAAACCAAAGCTTATGGTATGTCCCATGACTAACCCCTTCCTATAACATTAATACATACAGTTTAATATAAGAATAAAAATAAAACAAGTAAACATAGAATAATAAACGTAAACGTAAGCAAAAACACTTGTGTTTTTGCAATTAAAATTACTGTTCTTATATTAAAGCAGCATTTTCATTGTCTTTATGTTAATATCGAGAAATTTTGTCCCCATAACCCCTTGAACAATTAAGATTATACGAATAATTCAATATGCAATTAATATAATAGCAAGTGTATAGAAAAATATCAATATTTTTACTTTGACAAACGTTTGTAGAAACACAAGCGTTTTTATTTTACAAATCAACTGTATTGTGTATTTTAAAAGCATTAACAAAAAGAAAATTGAACTTGATTACAATTAGGTGTTTAAAACAGCGAAGGGAAATAAGTGAATAATAAAAAGATCGGCTCATGGTAGGCCGATCTTTTTCTGCTCCCAAATAGGAGCAATCAAAAATGGAATTGAAATCTTATTATAACATATTGTCAGGATTAATTAAATGATTTACATAAGTTAAGCATTTTGCACGATTATTAGAGATACGTCGCTAGGGGCAAATGCTTCCTCGTAGCCATGACTGGTGGAAGATATGGACGGGTCAGTGGTCACATACATGTAATGTAAAGACTTTAATAAATACTGCTAATCGTTTTATACAGGTTGAGATTGCGAAAATCTTGGTGAATTGCTTTTTTGGTCATGTTAATTCTGGCTTTGGAATGTGTGTCAGAAAAGAAATAGATACTCCAATATCACATTAAAAACCATCGTAGTCAGACTAATTTATTTCCGATAAATATCTTATATAGTATTTTCTATCATAAATTAACACAACATGTAGATGATCCTATCATTTAGGTGATATAATTAGGGAATAGAAGAGGGGGATTTTATATGGCCGTTACAAAGGAAGTAATGAAAAATACAACGCTGCAGATTCTAATTCTCAATATAGCGCTTCCAATAGCTTGCGGTTATTTTGTAAATAACTTTAGAATCACTCAATTATTAGGAATACCTGGTTATGTATATACTTCCCTATTAATTATTCTATTTTTTTGGACAATATATGGAGTATTCTCGATATATAGAAATTGGGTCATTAAAGTCAGAGAATCAAAACAATATAATCCTACAAGTTTTAAAGGAGGTTTTTATAATGCAGGGAATCCCCAAATATATTATGAATACGGGGGATTTAAATGGATTATTTATATCGAAAATAGAGACATACACGTTCAATTTTCACATACAACCCAATATTCTATTGATATTGATCATGTGATAGGACCTTTATGTCCAAAAGAAAATTGCATATCTGATTTAAATATGGTTAAAACCTATTTTGGTAAGTATAAGTTCACTTGTCCAGCTTGTTCCTTCAATAGAACAAGAAGTAAAAATGCAAACACTTTAGCAAGAGACATGAAAAAAACTTTGTACGGGCATGTGAGAAGAGAAGGGTTGAACCAGCTTGATATAAGGAGGTAATACAATATAAAATTTTTATATAATAATTGTAGCCCCCATTAGTTCATTAATCGTTACCTATTAAAATTCGTTTTATGTAGGAATGAATATCCTCATCTTCTCGTTTTAAAGAGTGCAGCGCATCCAATTCCTGCTTGCTAAAATAGGTTGTCACCGGAATCGCATCGCTATGAATCGCTATCCGCTCTTGTTTCCATTCTACATCCCCTTCAATCAGTCCGCTCAGCAAGAGCGAAAAATCCGCTTCCGTTCCCGTAAAGGAACTGCTGCGGATCCGCATCTTGTAATTCCCCTGGTGATCATCCAACACTTGCATATTCGAAGGCCCGATATCGTGCATCATCCGATACAACAGGTCATACAGCACATGATTACCGCTTCGAGGCATCGGAAACTGAAACACAGCATGTCCTTTTCGGCGGCTGTATGGGCGTTCCGGCCAGTTGTCCTGGGACTCGAAATCTTTTGACGGCAACGTGCTCTGTCCGTGTTCCCAAAGCACACGGACCGGCCGCACCTGAATGATCCGGCCGGTCTTCCCGTTCAGCGATACGGGCGCAAATAACCGGTGCCCCTGGTGGTAGGGTTTCAGTTTGGTACCGATATCGCTTGCAGAAGTCTCCTGGTTTCCAAGCAGCTGCCGCACCCGTTCGCACTCAGCCCGGGAAAACACGAGCCGGTGCTGTTTTCCAATATAAGTATCATGCGCCTGGATAGTTCCGTTCTGGCGGAGCTTGGATACATACTGCGGGGTGACGCCGATAACGTCCGCTGCTTCCCGGAGCGTTAATCCGCGTAATTCGACACGTTTCAACAAGTCCTCAACTTCCCGTGTATCAAACAAGTACCCGCCATCAATGGAGCGGGTTTCTTCATTGATGGGATGTAGTTTGTCTTCCGCAATCCAGCGGTAGATAGTAGCTCGTGATTTTTTTGCCGCTTCCTGAACCTGCTGGACCGTCATAAAATGTTGCATAGTCATCCGCTCCTATCTTCTTATCCGTGCCTGCATGCCGTCTATCGGCTGCTCAAAGCCGAAGGCTTTGGCATAATAACGCCCATGATGTTCAATCGTGGTAAATACCCAATAAGGACCATCTTCATCGGCTACTAATAGTTCGCAGGCATCGCCGCTGGTTAATTCCGTACCATCCGGAAAGGCAGGGCGTCCGTTACTCTGTTTCATGAGCGGTCCTTCTACCGCAATCTTTTTATGGAGGTACCGCAGACGACGGTGAACATCATCCAGCTGATCCAGCAATCGGGTGTATTGGTAAGTCAGAAACACTTCATCGGCATCCTCCATATCATAGGCGATCTGCTCCCCGGTATGGCCGCCGCCAAACTCAAGAACCCGTTCGATCTGCTGCTGAAGAGTTTGAAATTCTTTCTTCATGGTCTCGAGGGAACAAAGGTTATCCAATATTTGATCATCCTCTCTAAGGTATGCGTTCTATGTATCCTATTCACGAAATCTTTTGCAGGAAAAGTCAATTATTCACCACTCATTAACTGTTTTTATTTCCTAATCATCAGATGCTACATAAGTCATTTGGATTTAAACAACTTTTTTCTCCGTTTAATTTCTTTTTTTACTCCCATTTTTTCACGATATAAATGAGACATAAATTCTAACTTAGTACCTTTAAAATCAAAAGGCTTTGCCACATTTGTTTTTAATTTTTTATACTGTTAATTAATGATACAAGATAGTCTTTTAACTCCTTGTCCGCCAGTTTTGAAATATTTCTCACCATAATTGAATTCCTTTCAACCTTTCTTATTTTCTTTTGTTCGTCGTCCCGCTAAATCTACGAAAGAGAAATTGAAATGATAAGATCGTAAGAGCTATGGCAAAGGGAAATTTTAAAATTGTACTTTCTTCTAGTTGGATTTGTGAAAAAAGTAATTGAACGATTTTGACCGAGAATAATTGAAGTAAAATCAACGTGATTATGGCAGCTCCTATGATTCCGATAATCCCCAGCATGTCTTTTGCTGCAGGTATTAAAAAATGCTTCGAGATATTTTTATGCTTAAACAGACGGTCGATAGGCATGAAAAACAAAAAGATTAGCGCGAGGCCATAGACGGGGATAGTAATCATCGTTAGAATACCATCAGGTACGGTATGGATAGGGAGCAACAAAAAATGTTGTTCCAAAGCTTCAGCGTGGATAATAGGAAATGGATAAACTAAGGATAAACAAATCCCTGTTAATAATCCAATGACACTAATTATAAATAACGTTGCGATATATTCAGGTTGAAGGTCATACCTAAACACTTTCTTCTTGTTCCAACTTGCTTCGTTATTTTCCATTTATAAAAACTCCTTTCAATTAGATAAATAAAATTCAAAATAAAATGAATAGTAGTACATATTACTATTTTCCATTTTTAACTTGTTTTATTGTACCATAAATAGTTGTGTTGTAAATTAGATGATATATAAATAATATACCTAAAGAAATAGTCGCTTTCTTTATGTAAGTTATTAATATTTCAAATACAACAATTATAAATGATGGTACAATAGTGGTGGAAAGACATGGAATGTATATCATTTAATATCTGTTTATAGATCAGTCAAATTAAAGGACGAAAGGGGAGAGGAACCGATGGCCAATATCCAGCAGGGGGCCGATTCTTCCACGGTTTCCCATTTAGACTTACGCCGAAAAGCATCCTTTTTGGATACGGCGCATTACTATGCCATATCGCAGCAGGGTTTTGATGGGGTGAACTGGGAGCGGATCCCGGACGAATATCTGTTGTATATCTACTTGCATAAAAGCCCGAAAATGAATGAGGACCGCAGCAGGCGGACCATCGATAAATACCTGGAATCCCTGCGGCCGTTTTTGGCATTCGCTGTCGAGCACGGGGGTGTCCGTTCCCTTACACCAGCACTCGTTTATTCATATCAATTACAGCTGCAGCGGAGCGGCTCCTACGCTTCAGCCACGTTGGCCCGTCATACGTCGGTGATCAAGCAGTTCCTTCTGTTTCTATACCGCGAGGGCATGATTGCAGAGAACCTGACCACGAAAATGGCGGGGGTGAACATTGAACACCATGTAAACCGGGATCTGCATGATGAGGAAGTCCAGGCGTTACTGTCGCATTTTCGGAGCGAAAACCGATTCATTTATACGATGTTGTACGTGCTGCTTAGCACGGGGATGCGGATTGAAGAACTGGCCACTGCGAAGTGGAAGGATGTATATTGGAGGGACAAAGAAGAAGCCTACTTTTTGACTGTCACAGGCAAGGGAGATAAGCGGCGGATTGTTTTGCTATTTGAAGATGTCCTGGATGTCGTGAAAGCATTCCGGATGCGCCGGGGGTGTGAGGTTGAGAGTTTCACCGGAGAAACGGCGTTTTTTCCTAAACCAGACGGTCGTTCTTACAATGCCACATATCTCGGTGCGACCTTCTCGAAACACGTGAACACGGTCCTGGACCGGGAACATCCTATCACTCCGCATACATGCCGGCACTATGCCACTCATTACATGCTGGAGCGGGGAGCGGATATGGATTCGGTCCGTGCTATGCTCGGTCATGCTTCCATACGAACGACCGAAGCTTATACCAAAGGGGAAAGGCAGCACGGGGAGCATGCAGCGGCTAAGATTAAGCAGAAAACTTTTCAATAAGATATAAAAATATCGAGAGATATTGAATATGTAAACAAATTGTTAAGGGAGCAGAATCAGAGACAAGTAGAAATAGCTGTAGTAATAAGTGGAGATGACGCAGCTTCATTATTGTGTTGTATTTTCATTTCTTATTTTCTTTTTTTATTACAACAAAACTTATAAGAACAAGCTAGAGCAAATAAAAATTCGTCCTCTAAGTAGCAATAATACATATTCACCTGCATTGGCTTCTCCTTTAAAAGTTTAATTATATTAGGGGAAAATACCATAAAATTGGTAAACATTTCAATATGCTTCGATTCGGAAGACCGAACGGTATACGAAAAAAGAAAAGTAGCATGCGGATGCTGAACATGCCTTAGATACTTTAGGGACATAAAATTCTTTGTGTAAGAGGGATTCTCTATGATAAAAGTATGATATTATAGAAACTAATTAGATTAGATTCTGTAGAAGGGTGAAAGTTTGATACCTAAAAAAATTGGAGAATATCAAGAAGATTAGTATTTGTGGTATAAAGAAAGATTTGGGGCGCGTTTAGCTAATCACGCGCCTTTTTGTATTGAGCCATGTACTACAATGAAAAAAGGATGTAGAATACCACTTATTTTGACCTTTAAAAGGTAAAGAGATGTATTTAGCATTAATAAATAATGGGGAGGGTGTTCTTTGAAGTCAGAAATCCGAAAGTATCTTAAATCTATATCCCACGAAGCAAAATCTAGACGTTCCACTGAGCATACTTTTCGTCCTGCAATAAAGCAATTACTTGACGCTTTTCACGGAATCTCCGCTATAAATGAACCTAAACGACAAAATATAGGAATGCCTGATTTCCTTATCTCAGATGGTTACATTCCTATAGGCTATATTGAAACCAAGGATATTAGTACCTCATTAGACGATGTAGAAAGAACAGAACAAATATCACGTTACTTAAATGGATTAGAAAATTTTATTCTAACAAATTATATTGAATTTAGATGGTACGTTAGAGGAGAGCATCGTAAAACTGTTTCATTAGGAATTCTTCAACCTAACTATACTATTCAAATAAAAACAGAAGGTTTAAGTAGTTTTATAGAAATGTTGAAAAACTTCTATAATCAATCTTCTTCTACCGTGAATTCTTCAAAAGAATTAGCAGAACGGATGGCAGCTATGGCAAAACTAATCTATGAAGTTATTGATAAAACATTTGTAAAAGGTTCTAATCGTGACAAAAATCTCATGAGGCAGTATGAAACACTGAAACAAACTGTAATGCACACCTTGACACCTATCGAATTTGCAGATATGTATGCTCAGACTATTGTATATGGGTTATTTTCAGCTCGTTTAAATGTTATTGAAGATGCCTTCACCAGAGAAAAAGCAGGATTTTTAATTCCAAAGACAAACCCCTTCTTACGTGAACTATTTAATCATTTGGCCGGCCCATCCCTTAACGATTCTTTAATATGGATAGTTGATGAAGTGATTCAGCTTTTAAAAAACACTGATGTTCGAAATATTCTTAAAGAGTTTGACTCTATAAAAGAAGATCCTATGATTCACTTTTATGAAACATTTCTTAATTTTTACAAACCTGAAGAGAGAACTACTCGCGGCGTGTATTACACACCAACGGCTGCGGTCAGTTTCATGGTACGGAGTTTAGATAAAATTTTAAAAAACGATTTTGATTTATACGAAGGCTTAGCTGATACTAGCCAAACCATTACTAGAGAAGAAATCATTAGTAAAAACCAAACTAGAAAATATTATATACCTAAAGTTCAGATACTTGATCCAGCAGTTGGTACTGGTACCTTTCTTCATAAAATTATCGACCATATCTATAAAGACTCATTTAAGAATAACCAAGGTTTATGGTCAGGTTATGTAAGAAACAATTTACTCCCGAGACTTTATGGTTTCGAGCTTTTAATGGCTTCTTACACCATAGCCCACATGAAGTTAGACTTAAAACTTAAGCAGACAGGTTATAACTTTGAAGGTAGTGATCAAGACAATCGACTTCGTGTTTTTCTCACCAATACCCTAGATAAACCTGGTGAAACCAACAATCCCTTATTTATGAGTCAATTTATAGCAGGTGAAGCTGAGTCGGCAAATAAAATTAAAAGTAATGAACCTATTATGGCTATTATTGGGAACCCACCATATTCAGGTGATTCTGCTAATGATATAGAATGGATGAAACAATTGATGCGGGGTTTTGATGAAACCACTGAAAAAGTTGTTGAGTCTTATTTTAAAGTAGATGGCCAGCCATTAGGAGAACGCAATCCGAAATGGTTAAACGATGATTACGTGAAATTCTTACGGTTTGCTCAGTGGAAAATTGCACAACGAGGGTATGGGGTGGTGGTTTTTATTACCCCACACGGTTTTTTGGATAATCCAACTTTCAGAGGGATGCGTGAAAGTCTTATGAAGACCTTTGATGATCTATACGTTATTGACTTACATGGCAACGCAAACAAAAAAGAGGGTATTTCAACCAACGATCAAAATATATTTGACATTAGGACGGGCATTGCAATTAGTCTATTTATTAAGAGGGATAATAGGAGAAAAATAACACGCGTTTATCACACAGAGATGTGGGGGAGCAGAGAAGAGAAGTATGAATGGCTTAATACAAATGACATTAAAAGTTTATTTTGGACAAAATTAAAACCTAAAAAACCATTTTACTACTTTTCTCCACAACTCTCTTCATACACCAATGAATATTATGAAAGAGGAGTTAGTATAACCGAGGCAATGCCAGTGCACTCGACAGGCATTGTAACGGCGAGAGATCGTTTTACTATTCATTGGAATACTGAAGATGTTATGGACACAATATCTACTTTTGTTAATCTAACACCAGAGGAAGCAAGAGACCACTTTGACTTGTCTAGAGATGTTAGAGACTGGAAAGTTCACCTGGCCCAAGAAGACATAATTAATACAGGACAAAGTGATGAAAATATTGTACCTATACATTACCGTCCATATGATATTCGGTATACCTATTATACTGGCAAGAGTAGAGGCTTTTTGTGCATGCCGAGAGCTAAAACTATGAGAAACATGATTGAACGTGATGATAATATTGCTTTGGTTACAACCAGGTTAACAAAAGGAGAGTCTTTCAATCACCTGCTGGTTAGTCGACACATAATTGATTCCATAACACTTTCTGATAACTCATCAAACCGCTCTTATATTTTTCCACTTTTATTTAAAAATACAAAAAATTCTCGAACAGAAGTGAATTTTTCTCCTAATTTTATCAAAACGCTTGAACAAAAAACACGACTAGTAGTTGATAAAAAATGCTCCAACATAGATGATGAAAAAAAAGATAACAAAGAGCAAAGTCGAATAGATCCAATTGATATTTTTGGTTATTTGATTTCTATTTTATCGTCAACACTTTACAAGGAACGATATGCAGAGGAATTGACTCGCGATTATCCACACATCCAAATTACATCAAACCCCACTTTATTCTTAAATCTGTGTAAAAAAGGGAAAGATTTAACACGTGTTCTATTACTTGAATATGAACCTAGTTTAAAAACAAACTTTCCAGTCGAAGGAACGAATGTGGTTGATCATAACGCTATCAAATTTAAGTATTCTGACGATGCAAAAGGACAGTTGTGGTTAAATGAAAAACAATTTTTGGAGAACGTACCAATTGAAGCGTGGGAGCATATGGTTGGTGGGTATCAATTGCTTTCCAAGTGGTTAAAGGTTAGAGATGGCAGAAAGCTAGAATATATTGAGCTTAAACATCTTCAGCATTTAATTGCTATGATTATTGATAGTAGTAAAATCATTGTAGAAATTGATGAAATAATTACTAAAGAGGGGGGATTTCCATTATTGTGAATCTAAAGTAATATATCATTAAGCCTTTATCCCGTTATAATGATGCATCTTGAAGACCAAATCCAACTTGGATTGGTCTTTTATTAGGGTGTGCCCGCATGTGTGAGTACGGCGGACGACTTCTTTTCCCTCTTTTCCCACTTATGCCACCTCACTTCTGCCAAACTGGATCGGTTGGTCAGCGAGATGGCAAATGCCTCAAAAAAACAGATCGCAAAATGCGATCTGCTCTGTATATAAACCCATACTTACACCTGCTACTCCGGACCTGCATGATGAGGAAGTGCAATTTCTGTTGGATCACTTTCAAAAGAAGGACCGCTTTTTTTATACGATGCTGTACGTGCTGCTCAGCACCGGGATGCGGATTGAGGAATTGGCCACGGCGAAATGGAAGGACGTGTACTGGCGGACAAAGGAGGACACGTACTTTATGACAGTCACCGGGAAGGGGGAAAAAAGCGGGTGGTATGGCTGTTTCCGGATGTCCTGGAGGTTGTTAAGGAAATGCGGGCGCGCCGGGGATGTGTGTATGAAATATTCACTGGGGAGAGTGCCTTTTTTCCAAAGCCGTCCGGTGACCATTACCATCCATCGTATTTAAGTGGGGAGTTTTCGAAGCGGGTTAACGAAGCGGTGGACCGGTACCATCGTATTACGCCTCATACATGCCGGCACTATGCCACGCATTTTATGCTGGAGCGGGGAGCGGACTTGGCGGATACTGGGGCACTCTTCGATTCAGACGACAGAACGCTATACAAAAAAAGAAAAGCAGCATGCTGAACATGCGGCGGCAAAAATAAAACAAAAGACCTTTCAATAAAGTAAAACGAGCGTTGATATCAGGTCTTATCCCTG
The DNA here is from genome assembly GCF_000429685.1 of Salibacterium aidingense DSM 18341. GTDB lineage: Bacteria > Bacillota > Bacilli > Bacillales > Marinococcaceae > Salibacterium > Salibacterium aidingense. The sequence continues at coordinate 101,848 of NZ_AUCI01000012.1, read as the reverse complement.
TATAACACAGGGATAAGGCCGAAGGCAGTTTTTATTACTTAAAATACATGTTGAGCTCCACCATAAGTACTTCCTGCTACAGTACTTCCTACATAGGTTTCTACTGTAGATGAATTTAATGTAATCATAGCCCATTTAATACCGAATCCTGCCTCATAGTATAATCGAGTGTACACTTCTGCATATTCATAATCGCCTTCTACCACGTTACGCCCTTTACCAACTCCACGTTCCTCAATGTAGAGAGTTGAACCACCAAAGGAACGTTGCCAATCTCCATCCTTGCTAGCAACATCAACAGAATCACCATCGTATGAAAATGCCCCTTCTGACCACATAGAAAACATTCTTGTGCCTAAAGCATTATAAGCAGATGCCCCCGTTCTTTTAGTATCGGTATTATTATCGAAAGTCGTAATGGTTCCATCTTCTGGTTCAACTGTTTTGTGTTCTGTAATGTAGAAATCTCCTGTTTCTGAGATAAAGATATTTGCTACACCGTTATTGTAATTGAGTGTTATTACGTTACCATCAGTTGGTGTCTCACCTTTTTTAGCCTCATTAGTTAGTTCATTCATGTTTAATACCTTACCGTTATTTTCTTTAGCCTTTTTGGCTTTTTTGGGAAAAACATCCTTTATCGATAGGTTTTTATCATTTTCCATAAAGCTTGGAGCTGGATTATTTTCATAGTGAGTTTCTATTGTTTCCTCAATTTTTTCCATGCTAAGATTGTCTTCATTTCTTAAGTCATTCAATTTTTGGGTTAGTTCTGATACGTTGTTTTCGATATAATCTTTTGCTTCTTGTATTTTTTGTCCTCTTGGAATGTCATCTGATTTTGCATCGGAAGTTGAATAAATTGACAATGAACTAACTAACAATAAGACTGCTAATGTTAAGAAACTGAAAAACTTTCTCATAATACATCACCTCAAATAGAAATTTGTACAAATATTGTACTTTTACCAATTTCTACATTAAATTGAAATTACCTTCTTTAAATCCAAAAAAGTTACAATTCAGTACAAATGAATCTTTTTTTTGTAGAGGAAAATCGGTCATACTTAATAAAGGAAAAGATAGTAACCAAATAATGTTTACGGGAAAAGGAGACTTTATATATGAAACATTTTTCACTATTTTTATTGTTTAGTTTTGGTACCGTTTTACTGTTAAAGTTAATTAGAGAAGTAGCACCATTTTTATTTCCTTATTTATTCTTTACAGCCATCGCTGTACTGATTGTATTGATAGGGTTTCTGATTAAGGTTTACCTAACTAAGTATCAGTCAAATAAGAAATGAAACTAGGGGCACGCAACTTCTCATGTTAAAAAGGATAACTTTTATTGGAGGAATATTGAATTGGTGATGAAAAACAAATAACTATTTATTAAGAAAGCCGCATTGGTGAATGGAATAATGGGGTTTCCCGTTATAATCGGGCTTCCCGCTATTAAATGAAATTTCTTTATTGTCACTGATCACATATAAGTTCCCATTACAAATAATTAAAGACAGGAACAACATTTGTCCCTGTCTTTAATTATTTAACTCAATATGATGTAACAAAATAAAAAACTTTGCAACGATATTATTTTTTCTTTTTCCGTGGAAAATGATACTTGTCAGCCAGCTTTTTTATTTTTTCAGCTTCCTTTTTCGCCTCTTTTTCAGATATTTTGATCTTCACGTGTTTTCCCTCCGTACTTGTCTTCATACTCCATGATCGCCAATAAAAAAAGGGTCTAAACCTCCATTTTTAATGCCTATTCGTGGGACGGGAGGAAAGTGTCCCAGGACTAGGGCTTGATAAAGATAATTACGGATGATCTTTGCCCTCGCTGTGACCACCTCAAAAGTAGAGGGATTCAATGATTATGTTGAAGCGGTAATAACGTTTTCCCCACTCCCATATAAATAAAAAATAACGGTGGGACGGGAGGAAAGTGTCCCTATTCTAATATTGATTTTAGGAGGGAATAGTGGTGGGGGAGAAGAAAGAAAGAGCCACTCGTTCGGACAAAAAAAGAGATGTAAAACCGACTATAAGTTCAGATCTGTATGAATGTATTGGTCGTTTATCCTACATTACTCGGCGCCCGATAAAAGATGTCGGGGAAACCATATGTGAAAAAGGGTTGGTATCCGATGGGGTGATCGAAAGTCTGTCTCCGAACTTTAAACGAGATTACTGGTTAAGTCCTAACCGAATGGTAAAAGGACAAGGCGGAATAAACCAAACCAGGATCTTACGAGTATACGGAGAGAAGCGTCGCATTAAAATACGTTTCCGGCAAGACACCTACGAAAAGCTTTGTGATTTCGCTCATGCTTTAGATTTTACGGTTTCCTCTGCCTGCAGCCTATTGTTAGAAATGAGTACGATGAGTGGCAATATTATTCATACTTTTATCGAGGAGTACATGGATGAAGCTCTCGATGAACCGCGTAAAAAACAGCTGAGGCATGTTTTATCCTATATTAATATGCATTCCCCTTATGAAGAAGAGATAACTATGACGGAGCTGTTTAATTGGATCGTGGAGGAGTTACGAACAGGGACAGAAAACATCAAGAACACGGTAGATCAGTATTTGCAACGTTTTATCGACCACGAATAGACGGTAAAAAATCGCATGACAAACTGGATAAATGGGGGCAAAAAGGAGAAGCATAAAAAGAAATAAAAAATGAAGGAAGGGATAACTTGCACACCATTTGGAAGGGGCATATCCAGTTTGGTCTTGTTAGTATACCTATCAAGTTGCACGCAGCCACAGAAAATAAAAATATTTCGTTTCGTAACATACATGAAGAATGCGGAACCCCCATTCAATATCAAAAATACTGCCCTAACTGTCGGGAAGAAGTCTCCAATAATGATATTGAGAAGGCATATGAGTATGGAGAGGGAAAGTTTATAAAAATTAATGATCGCGAGCTCAATCAAGTAAACAGGGAGAGTAAGCAAAACAGTATCGAAGTTCTCGATTTTGTGAGGTTAAGCGACATTGACCCTATGTATTACGATAAAACGTATTTTATCGGGCCGAATGAGGCGGGAGTCAAAGCCTATGCATTGTTACGTGACTCCATTAAAAAAACAAAGAAAATCGCGGTGGCCAAGGTAACCATACGATCCAAAGAACATTTAGCTGTCATTCGTGTTATCAAAAAAGCATTAATCATGGAAACCATCTTTTATCCGGATGAGGTTAGGGAGATTAATGACATACCCAACTTACCCGGAAACATTGATTTAACAGACAAAGAAGTAGAAACCGCAGAGACATTAATAAAGCAGCTGACAACAGAATTCAATCCAAATCATTACACCGATGCAGTCAGACTCTCTTTACATGAATTGATTCAAGATAAGCTGGAAAAGGAACAAGATGTGATTACTTCGGGTGATAAAGAGAAGGAAGACATTAATGATTTAATGGAGGCATTGCAGGCCAGTATAGACAAAGAAAAGAGTACCCACCATCAGGAAGAAGAAAGGAAAAAGAAGGCAAAAAAGGCAACGTAAACCGCTCAAAGGTGGAGAGCGGTTTTTCCAATCATTACATCTCCTTTATTGCATCTCCTGCTGATATAATGCAACCAGGAGTGTGAAGAACGTGATACAACCAATGTTGCTACATAAAGCAGAAAACAATGTTCCTATAAAAGATAACCGATATTTTTCAGAGCTGAAACTGGACGGCATTCGGCTGATTTTAATAAAACAGAAAGATAAAATATTATTATATACAAGGCACCAGGTTGAAGTAACCTCACGATTCCCGGAACTATTAGCCATTGATATCCCCGACAATACAATATTGGATGGAGAGCTGGTAGTGACCGATAATCGGGGTTTTCCTGATTTCGAATGGGTAATGAAGCGATTTCAGTTCACAAATGCTTCAAAAATAGCTAAAATGCGCAGCAGCTATCCTGTTACCTTTGTGGCCTTTGATCTTCTAAAATATGAAAATCGCTGGGTAACTGATTTAACACTCATCGAACGTAAAATGTTATTATCCCATGTGATTCCGGAAAATAATGACGTGCTTTGTAAGGTGGCCTATTTGGAAGAGAAGGGGCCAGAACTGTTTGATCAGGTCCAAGAAAGAGGTCTAGAGGGCATTGTTCAAAAAGATAAGCACGCCAAATACATATGTAACTTCCGCTCTTCTTCATGGATAAAAGTCATCAATTATCAGCAAACAGAAGTGTATATTAGCGGGTACCGAAAAGATCAAACGGGATGGCTCCTCATGTATGAAAATGGCAAAGAGGCTGGCCTCCTGGAACTTGGAATAGATCCAAAAAGTAGGGCTGCTTTTTATCGTATAGCAAATCAAAACATTATTGTTGAGGATCATGATTTCATCATGATTAATCCTCTGAAAGTGAAAGTAAAATATAGAAATATAACATCCTCTGGAAAGTTAAGGCTTCCTGTTTTCAAAAGTTTTGCTTTGTGAACCTCATAGGTAAGATGAAAACCTATAATATTGTTCTTGAGCATCCAATCTATCCGTGTTTCAAACCCTTATAGGTAAGATGAAAACAACACTCTTATCCGCAGGTTTCCCACCTTTTGCCTTGCGTTTCAAACCCTTATAGGTAAGATGAAAACCCCAGCAAAAGCTGATGTGACAGGGTTGTATATTGTGGTAGAGTTACAGGGTTTGCTCCAGCTTTTTTATCCATCCCCGTGAATCCAAGGCTTTTGATGTCGTCGACCCGCCGGGGTATTTACGCTACTGAAGGTCGACGACAGTTTTACATCTACCAAATATGTAGTTGCAAGGGTTCCTCAGTCGGTTTTTGTGACTGAGATTTCAGCCCACCCGAAACGATGGGACTACCTTCACGAGTGTTGCCGCCACTGTGAGCGGTACTTCTCGTTTTATGGGCGAGAAAGCGCCCAATAAATTTAACTTTTCATCTCGGTTTGTATGATTTGTTCAATACCTGGTATTGAAATGTTTTTTGCTGCATTGAAGTCAGCATTCGTTTCCATCCCACATGAGGTGCACAGAAAAGAGGCCTGTTCTTTTCTATTATTGCTGTCTATGTTACCACAATGATGACAACGCTGAGAAGTCTTTTGAGGGTCTACTTTTATGACCTGAATTCCTTTCTCTTCTGCTTTGTACGTTATTTTTTCCTGAAGGTCATGATAGGACCATCTTTTTAAGAAAGCATCGTCCTGATGAATACCCTTGAGTTCTTCCAATTGTATTGTGGCACACTCATGTTTTTCGGCCATATCCACGACATAACGGGAATAATGATGGTTTTTGGTTTCCCGGAAATTGGCTATTTTGTCTCGAATAACTTCAAGCGGGTCAATTCGTGTTTTTGTACCGTGTCCTACACGTCCGCTGCCGGCATATTTTCCCTGATCCTGCAGTGCTTTTTTTCTGCTTTCCACCTGCCGCCGAAACCTTTCAATTTCACCGCCCTGAATCTTGTAGCGTAAATGGTCATGATAATTGAATGCCATATAGATGGGGTAAATAACCCCCATATCTACGCCCATGACTCGTTCTGTTTGAAACGGGGTTTGGAGCACATCGAATTTGTACGACAGGTTTAAAAACCACTTTTTCCCCTTTTTTACGATTTGAGAGGCCGTATGCTGGTATTCTCCTTGAACTAGTCGTTTTAAGATGGTTTTTTTGCTGTTATCGCCAGAATGAAGAAGAACACGAAATTGGCCGGATTTCCGCTCCATTTCTTTTCGGTAAGCCGTGCTCATGAGGCTGAGGGTTGCGATATAGTTTCCATTTTTCTCGTCGTGTTCGAGAGAAACCGCATCTTTGACAATATCGATGGGAATATCCTTTTTATAACTGGGAATCGACCGATCACCACGGAGGATTTCCTTCAAATCTGACTTCCATTTGTCTACGGCTCGTTTAACAGTCTGAGAACAATTTCCACTTTGGATATAGTAATACTGTTCTTTGAGCTGATTATAAGCATATCCATGCATGCTTGTGTAATGAAGAATCTCTTTATTTTTAGGGTAATCCCCGTGCAAAGCTTTATATTCCGATGAAAAATTGGAGTATTCCCAGCAAAGCTGAATGGTTTTATTGAGAACCTGCCTGGTTTGATAACGGATATCGTGCAGGACCCTCCCTAGTATTTCCCAATCTTCATCCATCGGTTTAACGATCTGTAAGCGGACCGTTTTTTTCATACTTCTTCACACCTCATTTTCTTAGTCCGTGGTACTCTCCTGTTTTTCTAATGCTTGAATGGCTTTAATAGCTGCTTGCAGATGCTTGTCGTTTGGTTTAGACGTAAACAAAAGGTATTGCGCAGCATAACCGACATAATATATCGGGGTGATGATGTAGCTCAAATATTGGTCGTACTGCCGCATTTCATAAGTCATTCCCCAAGCAAAAAAAGCAATGCCGACGTGAAAACCAAAAATCATATATAGGATAGTGAAAACGATAAGAAAAAGAATTACGAGGTTGGTGCCACAATACCTAGAGATACGGGAATACTGCTTTACGTTCTCCAGCCGCAGATCACCGGAATGGCCGTATGCATTAGCGGCCATATGTTCAGCGGCATGGTATTTCCCGATTGGTGTTAAACGGATCACAAAAGCAGCTCCCCCTAATAGGAGGGCCAAAAAGAGGAGCGGGGAGATTGTTTCCGGAAGAACCATATGATTCATGCTGTTGTCTTCCCGGGAAATGTTTAGAAAGATAATCAAGACATAGGACAGCAGCACTGTAATTATCATTTTTCGTTTGATAAGAAAAACATAAAGAAATAGGGCATAGGCACGAATAAACGGCCACTTCATAATATTTTCTAGAAAACGGGGGCCCTGTTCCCTTTTGTTTACATACACGTTGGTAGCTTGTTTTTTGTTCACTGTGGTGGCAGCATAACGGTCCGAATAAAACGATACCGAATGCATGCCTGCAATTCCGCCTTTTAATTGCATATTATGAACCTGCCTTCTACTTCTACGGATGAAATGACAAACAACTACTCTTTTCCATCATTTTACCATAACGGTGGTCCTAGAACGATGTCATATTTTAATTCATTCTTTTCTTTCCGATATATTTGATAAGTACATAGAACCAGTGGTCAAGCTGAGGTACCCCATAGGGATAATTAAGAGAATGGAGATTTTTAGGGTATACTTTGGCAGAAATATTAGGATTATGCAACCTCAAAGGGGAGAGTATGAAAAAAATTATAGGAAGTTTCGTTATTATGGTAATGGTATTGCTTGGTTGTAATTCTTTGTGCTTCCTGTGGTATAATTTATTTAGACCGCAGGTGCTGGAACACCACGGTCCTGTACAACAGCCGCTTTAAGAGCGGAGGGCTTTCCCGGTTCAGTTACGGGAGTAGACAGCACACCTTAGCCGAGGGATAGACCGCACACCTTAATCGAGGAGCGGTCTATTTCTTTTGCGACATGATCAACACGCTTAACGTGCCAAATCTCCCTTTCTTTTCTTCGAATGTTTGAAAGAGAAGGGAATATGCCACTCCCCATTCTCATTCACTCATGCTATGTACTGTCTTTGACCAGGAGAAAACGCTGCTTTTTTCAAACGGAGTTCTTCCGCCGTTTCTGGCGGTCGTCCAGAAGCGGCCGCTCATCTTGCACCATCAACACTCTCTACTCTCTAAAAAATTCCTCTTATAACAACAAATAGAAGTATTTTCATGGTATAATAGATTTTAGATGCAACGGGATTTCCCTTTAAGGATGGGCAACCACTCCCCGTAGAAAGGGGGTGGTGCTATGTCTGATTATCAAATCATCATGATAATACTAACTGTATTGCTTATCATGGTATCAGATAACAAGTAAAACCCCATCCTTAAATTAGAGGCGCAACTCTAAAAAGGATGGGGTTTTTAATACCGCTTTTAAAATGTTGCCCTCTTTGAAGGGCCGTTCGCATCTTTAAAGAGGTAGGGGCAGTTCACCGCTGTCCCTGCCTTTTATTATATTCTAACTGTACCATATTATGACGAAAACATCAAAAACAATAAATCGGGCTCTAAATTTTTCCATATATCATCCAAGTTGTTGAACGTAGCTATTTTCTTCTTTCTCTAAAGAAGAAATTGTTTTTATGGCAGCTTCCACGTGCTTATCCTTTGGTTTTGATGTGAATAGGACGTATTGAGTGGCATAACCAAGATACATTAATGGTCTCATGAGATAGGGGATACGTTCCTCGTTCTCCTTTAATTCGTAAGCGATGCCCCAAGCTAGAAAGATCGTTCCTGGATTGTATCCAAAAATACCATACAAAAGGGTGAATGTCACAAAAAAGATCATAACAATATTGGTGCCGCAATGAGAATGGACACGGGAATGCCGTTTGACGTTTTCAAGTTTCATATCACCGGAATGTTCGTAGGCATTAGCAGCCATATGCTCAGCTGCATGATACTTTCCGATCGGCGTAAAACGTATCAAAATACCTGCGGATCCCACGACCATAGCACAAAAAAGCAGCGGGTGGATGGACACCGAGTGAAGAACACTATTAACAGTGGTATCATCCAGAGCTGCGTTCAACATGGTCAATATTCCAAATAGGAGAAGCATGATCAGTGCCAACTGTTTTTTGACGATGAACATATGAATGAAAAGAGCATATGCTCGAATAAATGGCCACTGCTTTAATGCTTGGATGAAACGGGGCGTGTTTTCTGTTTCCATAATATATACAATGGAGCTGTTTTTTTCATTAACCGTTGTTGCTGAATAATGGTCTGAAATAAAGGAGACCGAATTTATGCCAGCCATGCCGCCTCTTAATTGCATACTCTATTCCTTCCTATTCATGACACTGTTGATATTAATAACGATGGTTCCCGTTCCTCTTATTTTACCATAGATACTAATAAATTGGTTCAATCAACGTTGCACCTTGATTGTTCGGGCTGTTTACATCGGTGCTGACCGGATACGCCGTCATTCTATCCCCATCTACAGCTGTCATACAGGCCTGAATGGTGTCGGTGTCCTGGATGGATGGGTCCAGCCATAAAGATTCCCGTTCTTGGGTTAGGATAATTGGCATTCTGTCGTGCAGTTTTTTCATGAACGTATTGGCAGCTGTGGTTAGGATGGTGCAAGTGTATAAGGTGTCACGGTCGCCTTCCCACTTCTCCCATAAGCCGGCTAATCCAAAGGCTTTTTGATCCTTTAGGTAAATGCGATAGGGCTGTTTCTTTCCTTTCTCTGTGGTCCATTCATAAAAACTGTCGGCCGGGATGATACAACGCTGCTGCTGAAGCGGCCGTTTAAAACTATTTTTCGTTGGAGCGGTTTCGGAGCGGGCATTAATCATTTTATAGCCAATCTTAGGATCGTCTGCCCAAAATGGAACTAATCCCCATTTAAGAGTCCCTAATCTATTTTTTGTTCCATCTGAAATTATCGCAGCAATGGCTGTTCCCGGAGAGACATTGTAATCAGGCTGATAGTCAGTAATAGTCGTTGCTTGAATCGAAAACCGCTCTTGTATGTCGTTAAGAGAAAGCGTTAAGGTAAAACGTCCACACATAAAGTTCATTCTCCTTTTATATATACTAAGTAGCCTGCCACATGGCTGTTTTATTTATAAGTTAATACAAAAATACCGCATTGGAAGCATTTTCGTATAATTTCCATTTTTGATGTTACCTGCAATTTTTTATGTATTTTGGCCATTTGATTGTTGATTGTGTTTTCATGAACGCCTAAAGTGTCGGCAATTGCTTGATTCGATTTCCCCTCAGCCAATGCTGATAGGACTCGTACTTCTGCTCTAGTTAAGTATTTAGAAGCTTTCAATGTATTCACGTTAATTTCTCTTTTCCCGGAAATAGGAGATCCATTTTCTAAACAAGAAAATTCTTTTAAAACAGTGGTATGAAAGACAGGGTGAATATAATAATTTAAATCATAGGCAAGCTTTAAATGGTTCAACCATGATTGCTGATCTGTATTGTTGTAAACTAGTGCATGGCTGTATAATAAAAATTTTTTTAATGGTTTTTGCTCTAGGGGTAAATTAACGATAATTTGCCAGATGTTTTGATGAAGATGGGGCAGGTGGAAAATTATATTCTCTGCGGTATCCTGGATGTAATAGAGGATGCAGCGTTTTGGGTACAAACGCTCCGCTTTTTCGAAATTAAGGGTTGTCATGCCGTAAGCGATACTTACCGCAAATCTATTAGCTTTTTGTTTATAGTCCCCTGTGTCTAAAAGAAGCAGCGGTTTGGTGGGTGTCTGTTCTTGATTATTCTGGTCCTGATAAATCACTGAAGGAGTCCTCCTGATTTCAGAAGTTCGGCATTTAAAAACGAATGGTAGTATAAAATGAAGCTTCGTGTTTAACGAGTAAATGCTTTTTTCGAAGTCTTGCTTACCATTACCTTAACTGCTGTTGTTTGACTTTTCAGTATAGCGACAAAGAGGATATCGCACACAACCATAGAAGCTTCCATATCGCCCCCTTCTTCGTTTTAATTTGTAACCGCATAATGGACATTGTCTAATGGATTGTACCTTTTTATTTAGAAGAGAGGGTGGAGTGATATTGCAATAGACTATATGGTTGTTTTTACATCGCGTGTGCTCTGTGTGAGCAAGTTTCGTAAAGAAGACAATATCACCACATTGTTCACACATTACTTGATAGCTCTGATTTTTTGAAGAAGGATAGACCTTTTCAAACAGTTCTCTTAACCGGTGGCCGTCTATTAAGGTGATGTTATATTTTGCGCTATAATTAATAGCTGATGGTGTAAAACGGCTTGTAGTAATAAAAAAACCTTTGTCTGTACCTTCTTCTATCATAGCAGCATAAAATTTTTGAAGCATAGGGCGGCCGATTGTATTGTTTTGATGGTGTCTTTTATATTCAAAAAGGTACTTTTTTTGATTTTTCCAGGCAATAGCGTCTTTTCCTCCATCATTGATGTAAGGAGTTTGGTTGACAGTATATCCTAGTTCTCTAAACATATCGCTTACTACATTTTCAAAGTCTTGCGGAGAGAGACTTTGGAGATATTTAGTGCTTTTTCTCATTTGTTTTAACAACTTTTTCATTTCTTCTTGGTATAATTGTTCGGAATTTTCTTTTATTTTCTGTTTTTGAAGTATTCTTTCTTTCTTTTTTGTACACTTTATACATTTATTTTCTGAAGCCCCCTTAGAAATACCATGGGGACAAAAATCTTTTTTGTCTTTGTGTGCCTCTAGCAAATAATGATAGAATTTCTTGCCATTTTTGAAACTCCAAAATAATGACCACCCAATAAGATATGTGATGACTAAAAGAAATATCAATTCGCCCATAGGACGCTCCTTTTATATAACTATGAATATATCCTATTTTACATACTGTCAGGATACCATACATTTATTTGAGCGAGTTAATTGAATGTTTTATAAGGATAAGGTTTAAGTATAAAGTGAGCACAAATAAATGCACTACTTTTATGACCACGTCAAACAGACTTTTGTGTCCGCTTGACATTACGTATATGAAAGCAGGGCGAGAAACCCTGCTATCTGTAAGATCACTGCAGCAAAGTAAACGATAAAATATAGAACCATCATGTCAAGAAATCCTTATTGTAGGTAGAAGCAAGAATCACATATCGAGATCCCCATTATAAACATTTCCATCCCAATGTTTCTGATCCCATTTGACAGCTTGCTTTTTCCATTTTTTTTGCATGTTGACCTCTTCTAATTGACGAAGTTCTTCTTCATACTCCTGTACGACATTTCTTACGCTTTTAACTGGTTGGGTCTCATCCTTATTCGTAATATCGACAGTTTTTATTATATTGTAAGTCACTGGTTGGTATAGTTCCAGGTAACGCTTTTTGTGCCTGTCATCAATAATAGAGCGTATACGTACATGATACGTTCCTCTAGCTCCGTACACCTTCCTTTTTGCAAAGTCACTGTTTATTCCAAAAAACAATGCTTTGTGTACTTGAAATGGGGTAACAAAAAAAATTATAACCAGGAGATTCAAGACAATAAGGAAGCCAAAGGCGAGTAATAATCCCTCCTCACCATAGACGAAACCTACTACACAAAATAGTAAGTATCCAAACACCAAGCCTAAACGTATAAATTCTCTACATATATCCATAAATGGATCCCTTTCCTTTCTTTTGAAAGAGTAGGTAAAATGCCTCTACCCTTTCTCATTCACTTATACCGGCAACTTCTACTGATCTATCATAAACAATGCCCTCCCAATATTTCTGATAGGAATTGATCAATCCCCCCTTCACCTTTTTCATTCTTGAACAGGTTCCTCAAAAAGCGGAACGGTCAGCTGTTGCAAACGTAATTCTTCGGCCTTTTCCGCCGACCAATTCTCTAATGTGCCATACAGCACGATATAAGCAGCATCGATCAACGTTGCGGCATGCGTATTCCGGCCGATCACCTTCAAGGTATTTCTATCCCAGATATTATTCTTCTCATCGGTCACATACACCGCTTCCGGATCCCTCTCCTTATGAAGCAGGGATAACGCTTCGTCGACCAACCATTGGTGCAATGCCTTCCGCTTCTGCTGGTCTTCGGCTGCCACCGCTTCCTCTTTCTGCTGCATCTCCGCATAAGTTTTCCATCGTGCCTGCTGCTTGTCTTGAACCATGACAAATAGCCCCTTTCTGAATAAGTTATGGATAGCATAACATGTAACACAAAGACAGTCCACTAATTACATAAAAATATGCTCCATGCTCCCTTCCGCTCGGTTTGCTTCCTCCTAACTTTGTGACATCTTTCATCCTTTAACCATTTTCATCCGGCGGTCTATCCCCCGGGCAGGCCTACCTATGGAATGCCAACGTATCTAGTAGATTCTTACGGAGAAAAACTATAAATACGCTGGAATCATTATGGTTAAAAGGAAGGGAAAGAGGAAGGAACGGATGGACTGCGGAAGAGAAAACTCTATGATATTTGTAGACTGTATAGTATAATCATTGTAAGAAAGTTAACAATAAAAAAAGAGGGGGAGTCCCTCTTTGACAATCTATATATCTTTCATAAATATGGCTTTAGTCACATCGATGATTTCGTTGTAATCTTCTTCTGCCTTTGTATATAGGTCAGCTTCTATATAATTTTTTACATCCACAGACTCCAATAAGGCCAATGCTGCTTCAACTTTTAAGTCATCATGCGATTCAGGCATCTGTGTTTCACCTTCAAATTCTACCCTTAAGGTAGTTTGACCGGTTTCATAATCTGTAGAAGATATACGGTTTTTGACGTACTCTTGATTACTCAATGAAAAACCTCCATTTCAAGAAATATGTATGCCTAAAATTATACCGTTTGATACACATATACCGCAATATAACTAAATAATTCTTAAGATTCTAGTAGAACGGATTCTACTCCCCCCTCAACATCAACGAAAGGAGTCCAACCGAACATGAAGTCTGAAACCATTGAATTATCACGGAAGCTGGTCATGGAGGCTGTCACCGCCAAGCTGTTATACTTTCACCATTTCAGCCGGGAGCAGCTTTGGCACCACGCCGCCCGTATTATGGACCGGCAGCCGCCGAATCAACGCTATTTTATCACCAGCATTTCCAATATGCAGCGGGATCGCCGGCTGGTGGAAGCCTTTCGGGAGCACCACACGCCTTATCTTACACTATCCGATGACGGCCGCAAGTGGCTTCGGTCCATCCAGCCGACCTTGCTGGAGCGGCTGCGTGCCGTGCAGAGCGTAGCTGCGGCGATAGATTATGATATCACAGCAGACGGTAAGCCTCCTGGTTCGATCGAAGTACTGGAAGGAGCGGATCGCTCTTTTTTTAGTACCATCATCAAAACAATGGATCTCTTCAGGTATTACGTGCTGTGGGTTTTGCTGCACGAGAAAAAGAGTGCTGTGATGGCTGACATCCAGGAAAGTATTGCTGGAAAGTTCGGGTGGCAGCCGTCCAAAGCATACGTTTATAAACTTGCGCTGCAGATGGAAGAAGCGGAAGAAGGAGCACTAATTAAGGGAGCGTGGGACGATCCACGGATCCGGCACCGCCGGTACTGGCAGATCACCACAGACGGACGAGCTTTTTTTCCTGTCTTGGAACAGCGGGCGGCCGAGCAGATCCGCAATGCTTATCATTTCCTGGATGATGTGATCGCATATATCGAAAAGGAGCAGTAACCATGGACATTAACCGCTTTGTTCTGCACGGACGACTGACCGTTCCGCCGGAACTACGATATACGGAAAAAAGCATTGCTATGGTTCGATTTCCCATCGCCTGTGAACGTCCCTATCAGGCTTCCAGCGAGGGGGGCAAGAAGGTGGATTATATCCCCGTCCTGGTATGGCGGGAATACGCCGAAAGAGTCGCTAATAACCTGCAGCGTGGACAGGAGTGTGCCGTGACGGGACGACTGCAGTCGATGGTCCGGCAGGATGCTCACATGAACCGGCACGAAGTAATGGCTCAGGACGTCATCTTCGGTCAGCATCACCGCGGCTTGGCCAAAGACATCAACCAGGCATTTTTCACCGGTCGGCTTACGAAGGATCCGGAACTGCATTATGTAGGGGCGGATTCCGTTGCAGTCTGTCGGTTTATGGTAGTGGTCGAGCGCGACTACAAGCCAAGAGGAGCGGAGAAAGCAGATACCGATTATATCCCTGTTCTCGCCTGGCGTTCGTATGCGGAGCGGCTTGCCAATGACTTAAAAACCGGCATGGGTGTTGCCGTTATCGGACGCCTACAGGCCCGCAAACACCAACAGCAACCCTCTGTCTCCATGCATGAAGTACATGCCGAGCAGGTTAAATACGGAAACTAGGGTGGAATGAACAGGGAGGATGAATTGTTTTTGTTAGGAAATGATATAATGAACATAAGAAAAATGAAGATTGAGAGGGATTTGAATGTTAGACGATCTTCAAGAAAAACGTGACTTAGTTTTGAAAACAGCAAGAGAACATGGCATTAAAAATGTGAGGGTATTCGGTTCAGTCGCAAGATCCGAAGATAATTCTGCGAGTGATCTTGATTTATTAGTTGATTTTGAAGAGGGAAGAACTTTATTTGATTTGATACGTTTTAAACAAGACATGGAACAATTGTTTAACAGAAAAGTAGACGTTGTTACGGAAAATGCTGTTCATTGGCGTATTAAAGATAACGTGATAAATGGAGCCGTACCATTATGAATGATGACAACCTTTATCTGACTCATATTTTAGAGTGCATAGAAAACATTGAAACGTATCTTCCAAATGGGGAGGAAGACTTTTTTCGTTCTAAATTGGTACAAGACGCAGTGATTCGTAATTTAGAAATTATGGGGGAAGCGGCAAAGCGTATTTCCAAAAACTTTCGAAATCAACACTTACATGTGCCTTGGCGTGAGATGACAGACATCCGAAACGTGTTAATTCATGACTATTTCGGCGTAGACAATGACATCGTCTGGAATGTGGTTGAAAAAGAGCTTCCGCCATTAAAAGAAAAAATCATGGACTTACTACATCAATGATTAAAATCAAAACTCTTGGTTGTGTAAGCCAAGTGCTTTGTTCAAGAATTTTATTAATAAACCTTCGTGCCATGTTCGAAAACTTCCCTAAGCAAGATATTCAACCGTCGCAATGAAGGAGGTTCGCCCATTGGATGAGACTACTTCATTCCAGAACCTGTTACGAAAACTTCAAGAACCTTTTCCTTCCGAAATAGTACAGCATCGAAAGATAAATGGCAGGAACAGCTCTTATATTGGCACCGACGCATACGTGGAACGACTGAACGATATTGCAGGCGAGTACTGGAACTGGACTCTGAAAGGGGAGCCAACCGTTTACGAGAAAGAAATTATGGTAATCGGTACCCTGGATATTATGGGAGCCAAGCGGGATGGTATTGGGACAGCGGATCTCAAATACAAAGGGGACAGTTTTACCAATTTAAAATATGCTGCCCGATCTGCATCCCAGGACGCTTTAAGAGACGCTTGTGATCTATTTGGAATGGGGTGGAAAAATCTAAAAACAATATCAGTTGACAGGCAGGGTGCTAAACAGGATGTGCAAGAAGAAACTCCACTCTGTCAAAAATGCAGACAACCAATATCGGTTATCCAGCAGAAATGGCTGCAGGATAACAACATCCGTCTTTTATTTTGTGAAAACTGTGTTCCAGATCACTTTAAGAAATAGTGTACTATTTTTCCCTGTCCTGGAGTCATTTTTAACAATGATCCTTTCATTAAATCTCTTCAACAACGATTTGGTCTATCAATAAAAATTGTACCACATCAAAGTTATACTTGAGAGGTGTCTCCAAACAGTTTGAGGCTAAGAGTAAAAAACTCATGGATGAATATTATAAGCACTTATAACATTAATAATAAATCGTAGCTTTTCTAATAAACTTGAATTTTTTCGGGAAGTATTTATCATTATAAATGATACAATTCTATGAATCTACCACTTTTTTCCCCACTCCTTTAAATGAGTTTTATTAAACATTTATTGGGAACATATAAGAACATATAAAACATTTCGGCAGATGGCAACCCTTGGCACTCTTAGGGTGAAGTTGTCGAAATATCACACATTGAGTAATTATCATCGCAGATTGAGTTATAAGGATCACAGATTGAGTATCAAACTATCACAGATTGAGGTTGAATGATCACACATTGAGGGTGCAACTATCACAGATTGGGTAAGGACCATCACAGATTGAGGCTTATTTTTGAAATAATAGGCATTATATGCCATCATAGAGGAATTTTACTATCACAGATTGCGTCAAAGTAGGGGTAGTCCTTTCTATTTTTCCTATTTTGGGGTACAAATATATCACAAAAACGATCACTCACCCTCAATGTGTGATACTTCATTAAGGATTTCCCCTCAATCTGTGATAGTTCATAGATGTTTATTATCACAGGCCCTCAATGTGTGATATTTACGGGAACCTATCGAAAAGCACACGATATTATGAAATAATATGGAGTGGAAGACCTTAGGTAGGGTTGTGATAGAATGACAAATTTATCTAAAAAGAATGCTGAAAAACGCATGCAAGTCTACCAATCTAATGATTTGGTGGAAGCGATATACGAAGACGATCTAACAGCAACCGAGCACAAGATTATTCGATATGCTGCCGGTAAGATCGTTAAATCACCGGAGCATTTTCCTAATGTATCTTTTACTGTCGCTGAATTTATCAAAGCAGCAGGTCTTACCGGAAATGGCTATTATGCCAGGGTGAACAAAATCGCAAGTGAGTTGACGAAAAAGCGGATCATGATAAAAACAGAATCCCAAGTCGGTTGGTTCCCTTGGTTTAAAGGAATTGTCTATCGAGATGGCATGGTACATATCCAATTCAATGACGTAATTGAACCGTATCTGATTAATCTAACAGAACAGGGTCGTTATACCAAATATGATTTTCCAACGATTGGGCATATGCAGAGCCCTTACACGATACGACTCTTTGAGCTCTTGCAACAATATGTAAAAATCCAAAAGCGAACTTTCCAAATTGATAAATTAAAAGAACATCTGGGAGTGGGGGATAAATACAAACAATATGGTCATTTTAAGTCTCGCGTCTTATTGAAAGCACAGGAAGAACTTAATGACATTAATCTACTAACGTTTGATTTCCAAGAGGTAAAGCAAGGCAGACGGGTGGAAAAGATTGAATTCAACATCAAGATGACAGATACAATTTCCATGGAAGAAGACGTCAAAGAAGAAGAGATTAAAAAATTCCTTGATAAAGCCCGTCCTCTTATTAAAGAGTACGGGTATGAAATACCGAACCGTGTGTTGAAGACGTGGACTATTTATGGAATAGAAGAATTGGAATATGTCCTACAGGATATTTACACTAACAATCGTACAGTCACCCGCATCGATGCGTACATAACGACCATTCTCAAGACCAGGAAGAAAGAATTCGAAAAGTCCACGCAGAATATAGCTGCGGACAACTTTTTGACCAAAAAACGCATCCTCGAATTCATTCGCACCTCAAAAACAAATGAAACCCTCCCAGTGTGGTTCTTGGAGGATAAGTTTACCTCATATATGAAAGAGTACCATTACACACACGATGAAGCACAAGCTATCTGGGAGAAAAACAATGAACTCATCAAAGACTCAATTAAGTCATAGGGCGTGTTACCGAAAGGACAGAGGATCTTTTTCTCGTCCTTTTTTAGTAAGCCTCAAATAGAACCAACCTTTTTCTTTATTAGAGATTCTGCCAAACTAAAAGTAATCTCGATGAGAAAAGGAGGAACAGCTTTTGGATCAGTGGCCGCTAAAAATTAGAAAACAATTAATTTATACTTTCTTGTCACTGATATGTGCTGCAGGTGTATTCTATCTCAGTAATTTGTTTCAGGATATGGCGTATTGGGGTGAGGGATTGACATGGTATTGGGTAGGAATTATTTTTAATTATTTAATCGGATTATTAGGAGTCATGTTTATTATCTTCTCTTTGAAAAGTAGAAAAGGGGATAAGGAAACATCATTCCCTATTTTACTTAGAACACTCTCAGGTGTGACGCTTGTAATCGGTTTCCTTTGGACTACCTTTGTAATTATAGCTGGAATATCAGGTATGTAATTTAACCAGTCAGGCGCGCTTCTTGAATAAGAAGGCGCCTTCCGTTATTTATTTACATTTACAAGGATTTATGCTCATCTCAGTGGGAAATTAAGACATGACTTTTATAGCAAGTATTTTTGAATCGGGCCATATTGTTCAATAAGCCTTATCTTTAACAAGACCTTCAGAGAGTGCACAATAAACCCGAAATCCATTCCTAGTAACGAATTCCGGGTTCTTATATTCACTAAGTTGTTCTATGCTGCGGGTTCACCTTAATAAATTTCATAGCTTTGTCCAGTTTGTACACCCTCAACGCTTTTTCTGAAGGTCAGTGCTACTTTATTTAGCGGAACTGGCTCAAAACCTGGAAAAAATGCACGAAGCTCTTCCGATGATTCCTGAAAAACCGTGGGACTTACCGTGTTGATCCGTATTCCTCTGGGTGCCTCTGCTGCTGCAGACTTGGCAAAGGCTTTAACAGCCCCGTTTGCCATTGCGGAGGATGCGCCTTGGTAGATAGGTTCATCCATGATGACTCCGGTCGTTAACGTAAAGCTTCCACCATCATTCACATAATCCATACCAAGTAATACAAGGTTGACTTGTCCTTTTAATTTGCTTTCGATGGTAGTTTCATTCAATTCCGGTGTTATCTCTTCCAGAGGTCCAAAATGGGCATGTCCTGTTGCACTGATCACAGCATCTACTTTCCCGATTTGGTCAAACATCCTCTTAATGCTATCAGGCTTCGTGATATCCACTTCAACATCAGCATTGTGTCGTGCAGCCCGAATAATTTCATTTTTTTCTTCTAATTCTTTCATAACAGCCTTTCCCAGAAGACCAGTAGCCCCAATTAATAGGATTTTCATATCTTTCAACCCTCTTTTTTTTATTTAACACATAGATTATATAATGAGATTGTAAATCAGTAAAACGAATTTTGATCGAAATAATAATAAAAACGATCGATAAAGGGTGAACCGTTACCAACTTTCCCGTGAAAAGAAAACTGTGATGTGGTATTATGAAACTAATTATAAAAAGAATGTGCCTTCTAAAATTCTCTACTTAATGTAAATTTTTTCACCTCTATAATTAAGTTTTCTTTTTCTTTCCTAAAGAAAGAAAACTTTTCCAACCCCAATTCTTTTAAAACCCAAAATATTCTTTTATACAATTGCTGAAACCATTGTATGAACTGTGTTTAACCTATTTTTTCTCATAAAAAACAAGAAAAATACTATGTTCTTCTCGTAAACAATTAAAGAGAAGCAGTATTTCTATATTAAGAAATCAAATGAATATTGATACTTGTGTATGCATGTACTTATCCACGATTTGTAACCTATTTATCGAAACTTATCCCAATATTCCACTTTCTTTTTTAATATCTTTTTGATTTTATATGACATTACAGGATATTTCTACTAGCTTATCCTTTGTTTCTTTTTTAATACACCTATTTTTATTCTATTTTTTAAGAGTATTTTGCAAAAAATGACCTGGATAGAGATAAAATATGCAGCTGGTTCATAATTAGAAAGAGATTATAAGGTTTGTTTCATGAAAAAAATGGAAATTTAAGGCGTGAAAGGATAAAATGATGGGGGCTTGTATACTGAACTATTCGTACAACAGCAGCAGTTATCATACCAAACAACCCTCTTTTTTAAAGGAAAAACAGGGTGTGGCTGTAGCGGTTCGATTATTAAACGATCGAGGAATGGTCGAGGATAAAATCTTCAACCTTCCACTCATACGGGAACATCTCATTGTGGTATCGTATTTGCTCTACCATATGTTCCTCAAACCAGTGATAGGCCTTTTCTTCGCCAATCATGGGAATTTTTCGAATCATTTCTTCTTCCATCGACACGTACCAGGCTGCGTCTATTTGTTTGTAGTACGCAATCGCGCGGTAGTGGTCAATGCCAAATATATCAGCGGCCGCCGTACATTTGTAATATGCCTCTTTGGTTTGATGGAGTTTTGGTAGCAGTTTTCCGATCTGACCAGCTGCTTCTTTGAAAATACGTTTTAGCTGACTTTTGTTAAAATAGGAAAAGGTATTTGCAAATTCAAAATGCCGTGTCTCCTCATCCTTTTCGGTATTCCGCCAAGTGATGTAAGCCATCAGGCCAGCGTTATCGGCAATGTCGATGATTTCTTTCTGCCGGGTAATGCGGATCTCTTTTTTAATAAAGTAAGCGAGATCAGCCGGGAACGTTCCATGTTTGTCGTAGAAACGTCGAATTGTTTTAATCACCTGACGGATCACCCGGTAGCCCAAATGTTTGAGCATCTGCACCATCGTATGTATCCGAGTACAAAGCTCACCAATCCCGCATTCTTGGAGGACTTGTTCGATGAACCGGGCTTTACGAGGGTAACGTCTAGGCGGTTCCAGAGGCTCCCGTATCCATTCCCCCTCGGCCTCAGCATCAAGAATCCGATGTTCTTGTTTTAACCCAAGATACACTTTCCGGTATGCTCCCCGTTCTTTTTTCAAGGATTTCACCGCCAGATACGGTTCTAATTCTTCGATCACGTATTGGAGGTGGCAGGACTGATTTTTGCGTAGAAACGCCAGGAGTCCTTTTTCACCGTGTATACTGCGGAAAATGAAATCACTGTCGCCCTGCTGCATGGCAATCAACAGGTACAGTTTTCGGGCAGCAAGAGTCATATTTGAAAAATCCTTCGTAAAAACAAAGGGAGATAACCGTACATATCTGTTCATTTGCCCGTGGTCGTCTTGAAAATAGCAAAGCTGATAGGAAGGAACTGGATAAATATCATCTTCTCTTTTATGAACAAGACCCAGCCGGATAAACTTCTTCATGGAAGTATACCACTGGGAAGCACTAATGTTTTTTTCAAAGTACCGTCGGGCTGCTTCAACGATCTGATGAAACGATACTTCCCGTATGTTCCCGTTGGTGTTGCATATTTTATGTAGAAATATCATGACGTCGATATCGGAATTAGTAAGGTGGTTATCGTTCGATTGCGTTGTGATAACTTGCTGGAAAAAGGGGAAACTGAGACCGACGGGACCGGTGGTTTTACCGTCCTGCCTGCCACGTAGATTTTCGAGAATCATGTGTTTCTTTTCAGCCGTTTTTGTCACGCGAAAAACCTCCAAGTTCCCACCAATGGAGACATGAAGGTTTACCTTTGCAAATCTTTAAGATTGTGATACAATGTAATCACAATTGAAATTATCAAGATAAACCTCCATTTCCTTGGACTTCGGTGGATTTAACGGAGCCGCCAAACTCGAGAAATCCACCGAAGTTGGGTGGGGTTTATTTTTTGTTTCCTATAATTTTATAGGAATTTTTTTTTATTGTACGTCTTTTTTTGTCGATTATTTAATCCTTATTTTCCATCGTATCATAAAGATTAACGAAATGGAAACACCAGCTAGTTACTTCCTTAATATACCAGCATTCGAAATAATGCTAAAAAATTGACAAAATCGATAGGTGAAATATAATATAAATTTCGCTGTTTTTCATGCTTTGAAAGTTGCCTTCCAGGGCGTTTTTATCCCTTTTTCATATTATTTACATGTCTCTTTCTTCAAGGAGGTATGCTGTATCGGCAGTAAAAAAAATGAAAAGGGGACTATCATTCCTTTGAACGAAGAAGACTTTCAATCGATCCGTACCGTTATTCCCGACCCTTTTTATATTTATCGCGAAGCTGGAGTTTTACACATGTATTTTCAAGGAGTCACCGTGGTTATCCGTAACAGCCCTATTCGAGGTACCCTTTTAATCAGTTTGGCTCGGAGTTCTCTATGGTTTGATATGGCTGAATATTTAGAGTCTGATAAACTGCAGGAAATGTCCATGCTGTTGGATGAATATATTTGTATCGCTAAGGATAAAGGGTTCATTGGGGTAGAAGTGGAATTCGTTCACAATAAGCCAATGACCACGGATCCTTACGAGATTGTAAAAGTCCTCCATCAAAAAGAATTTTTTAATGTGATGGGTTCTCCAACCGAGCAGTCCGATGACCTTTCAGGTAACTATGTGCATTATTTTAAATAAAGTATTTAATTTTGTACTAATTTGCGCTTTCTTCCAGATATACTGAAACTTTATGAAAACGTAGTTTTTTCTTTTTATCAGTACCTTATCATATTTTATACAAATTTGAAACAATAAATTTCATAACCCCCATAATTTTCGATAATGAAAAATTCTGGGGATTAGGCTAAGGAAACGGCCTCTGTTAACTCTTTCAAACTATAATGATTTAATAAGTGTTCACTGTTTTGATTTTTTGTTTGTTTTGCTGTCAGCACTTTAGCAAAGTATTCGATATTGGCCTCTAGCGGATATCCTTCAGCCGAGTGGCTTACAATGTGTAAATCAAACTTATCGTCACCGACAATATGGTGGGCCAACCCGCGACTGCATGTCATGAAGTCATCTTGCAGTGAATGGGTATCATTCATTATAATAAAGCGTTGATTATATATGGTCATAGCAAACCCGTTTACAGGTAAAGGAAGCGATTGATGATACACCAATACACCTTCTTTTTGGGCTAACTCGAATGGTGATGTGGTCATATGACGATTCACTATACAATTGACAACCCACTCGATTTTGTCATAGGTGCTTTCCATCTATAATTCCTCCTGACTCAGACTTTAATCCTGTGTACTTACCCCTGATTGGATAGGAACTTATGTTCACTTACAGAGTATAGCACAAAAACATAACCCAGTTCATAGGAATAAAGTCCCTAATATGCATATATGCATAATCGACTTTTGTCGAAATTGAGAGAATTTCGATGAAAACACAAAAATAAAAAGACAGTTCCGAACTGTCTTTTTATTTTTCTTCCTCGTCCTCTTCGTGAATTTTCTTTTCATAAGCTTCAAAATAAAGACTGGTTAACACCTTTTTCAGTCGTTCGCGGTCTTTTTTAGTTAAAGGGGTTCCATGATACACAACCATACTTTCATCCAAAAAGTCTACAAGTTCTTTTGGTTTTGGTGTTTTAGAACTAAATTCATCTTCCTGCTCCACATAACCTGATAAAAAATCCGGTGTTACCCCTAGCCCTGCTGCTAATTCAAAAATAGTATTAATATCAGGATATTCTTCGACATCTTTATTTTCTAATTGTTCAATATAAGTGGTTGAGATGCCAGTTGTTCTACTCAACTCTTTTCTGCTTAGGTTTTTTTTATACCTCGTTGTTAATAAACGATCTTGAAGAATCGATAAATCATGTTCATCATGTGATTCATGATCGTTCGCAGTTCCTTCATCCAAATCAAATAAAACATTGGGATCTATATTTAAAGCTGTACAGATTTTATGGATTTCATCCGCCTTTAAGTGTCTTCTATCCTTCTCAGCATGGGAAATGATCACATTCGAAAGCCCATCAATTTTATCTGCTAACTGCTTTTGGGATAGCCCTTTTTCTTTTCTTATATTTCGTAACCTTTCGCCAAAAGATACCACTCTCTCATCACAACCTTATTACATTTTCTTTAAAGAAATTCCCTGAAACACAAAATATTATACAATAATTTAAACTTACCCTTGACCAACCTGTTTTTGTATGTATAATTTAAAATATAATTAAATTTTAAGTTTAAACGAATGATAAATATACAAAATTTTAAATTTAATGGTTATGTTATCAAACTTAGACGTAAGTTACAATACTTCATCGACTCAACTATTTACTGATTGAAAATGGTGGTGTGTTCTATTCAAACTCATAATATTATTAAAGCTATTCGTGAAAGCAAAAATATCCGCTCGAAACAAATAGCAGATTCACTTAACATGACGGTTCAGAATTACTATGCCAAAGAACGCGGTGTAAGAATGATCACTGTTAATGAGCTGCTTATTATTTGCGAAGAATTAGAGGTATCACCTCACACCATCTTCGATATTATCATGATTCATGCTGACCATACGCACAAAAAAATTTTGCCAAATCACGAACCGTACCCATCCTAAGCTAATTCTCGAAAGAAGGTGTCATCTATTCCCATGAAACCTGAAACGACCTGGATTGAGCACACCGAAGAGTTAAAACTTCAAATCAGAAAATTAAAAGAGCAAATGCTTCCGGAAGAAGTCGAGGCAACACAATTTTTAAGCCCTTCTTTGTCCAAAGAAGAGATGGTGAAAAAAGCCCGTAATAAAAAACTACAAGTCATGG
Organism: Salibacterium aidingense DSM 18341; assembly: GCF_000429685.1. Lineage (GTDB taxonomy): Bacteria > Bacillota > Bacilli > Bacillales > Marinococcaceae > Salibacterium > Salibacterium aidingense. The sequence goes on along the minus strand of NZ_AUCI01000012.1, from coordinate 76,964 downwards.
TGAATGAGCTGCAACGACAACTGCAAGAAATTGGCGATCGACGTGGCGAAAAAATCGATGACCAGCTTTGGTTTCAACAGCTGGACATTGATGACAACGCTAAGGCCCTATTTCTTACTGTATATCAAGATAAACAGAACTATAATTATGCAGCTGAAGCTTTTGGCTATTCCAAGCAGTATGCCAAAGCTTTATATGAAGATACCTTTCACAAGGTAAAAAAGAAAGCCCGCGAACATGTACGGAAGCATATTACATAGTTGACGTTTAGTTTAACATGTTGTAGAACAAGGCACCCTAAGCTTAATTTTATCATAAACTTAAAAAGAATATAGGGTTGAAAATATAATTTTTAAGTTATAAAAAGAGAGGAATTCATTTTGAGTTACTTTGCGATTCAGTGCAGAAGTGGGCATGAAAATGCTTTAGAACAGTTTATTCAAAGTATGGATCATCATTGGATACTAGAAGCTATTCAAAAAATCATTTCTCCTGCTATTGTTGAAACGAAGATAAACGGTGGCGTACCGGTTCGTGAAAACCGTAAAACATCTATGGGATATGTTTTTATTAAAGTGAATTCTTCGTATATCGATAACAGGGACAGCAATTTGCCAAGTTTTAAAAATGAATTTTACCATTTTTTTAAACGTATACCCTTTGTATCTCAAATTTTAACTACAGATATTCCGGAAGAAGAAGTAAGGACGTTCTGCCAAAAATCCGGCTTGGATATAGATAACGAAGAAGAAGATGCTCACGTTATCATTGAAGCGAATAAAGTCCATGAACGGAATAAAAAGGAACGCCTGAAGGAAGTGAATGGTGCTGATAATCAAGGACACCGGGAATATGCAGAAGCCTTGTTGCAGCAAGAATTAAAAGAACCGACGTGTGTGGTGGAGAAGATAGAGCGCTTGATCCAAAAGGGTAAAGAAAAAGGGCACCATATTTTCGCTCAGCTATATTATGAGATTAATCAAAAAAAAGAGGGGGATAGGTTGAGTTTGTACCTTCCTCATACGTTTATGGTACAAGCATTATCATACCATCAAAAAGAGGGTACCTCGCAACAGTTAAACAACGCATTAAAATCACCAAAGATTTTATTGGAATATTTGTACACTTATATGAAAACGTATGTTCAGTCAAGGGGGGGAGTATCATGATTGAACAGTCGTTTTCCATTCGCCATGAGCTTGAACGAAAGATACTAGAAGCCCCTGTTTATACAAATAATGTTGGTCAGGCTTATTATAAAGTGACTCCTGCTACACTATATTCTGTTTTAGACGCTTTAGAGGGTTCAGCATATATTGACGAGAGTACGGCGGCTGAAACAGCTGAACTTTGGTCGATGGATTTGCAAAAACGAGCATATTTTAGAGAATTAGCGCAACGTTCTGCATTGAAACACCGCCATACCCAGGCTATAAAGGCTTATGAACAAAGCATTTAACACCAATTTAAGATAATTAATAACTAATTATTGTAATAGATGGAATATCATAGTATAATGTGGACATACTTTGACAAAATGATTTGTCCGGAGTGTGTCTCGTATTTGATAAGGAGAGATATGGTGGAACTAACTCCGGTAATATTAGATGGTGTGCCGCTATTTGCAACAACTCAATGGCGTTTTAAAAAACATAATGTCCATGGTCTTATTACAGAAGATAGTGAAACTGGCACCTATAAATTTGAGTTAAAACATTTCTCATTTACGGAATCACGAGAAGGATATTTAAGCATCGACGATGCCAAAGCTGCAGCTGAAAAGAAAATTGATCTGTGGTATAACGTGCAGGGACGTTTACTCGCGTTGAAATAAAACAATTAAACAGCAATGCCGTTTATTCGGGCATTGCTGTTTTATTTATGTAAAGGAGCGACAAAAATGCTCAATGTATCAGAAAAACAGTGTCTCTTGGACAAAATTAATGATAACCCAAGGTGTCAACCCTTCTCATTCCCATGACAATAGGATGATTGTCCAAAATATAGGCGGTCATTTGCTGATGAATTTGAACGGGATGAATTGATATTTATTTTGATGCTACTGCGACGTCATCAAAACACATTTAACGTTTTTTAGAAGGAGGGGTGAAATGACTGCTACAACGCACCAATTAACCGGTGTTCTCTTTGGGATTTGCACGATGACCCTGTTTAATTTATTCACACTGACTGCGGATGCTCTGAACCATGTATTGCTTTTCTACGGACTGATTGTTTTTGGTTCACTACTCCCTGATTTAGATACACCTCGTTCCAAGCTGGGTGGACGCTTTCCATTCTTTTTTATCAGCTTTCCGCTCAATTGGTTGTTTGGCCATCGTACTTGGTCCCATTCTTTGATGTTTGTTTGCTTAACATTTATTACAGGATGGATGGTCGGGGCTTTTCTTGATTGGGAATGGTACTTATGTTCAGCCTTAGCAATCGGGGTATTGTCACATGTGGTAGGAGACTATTTTTTTGATGGTGGTGTGCCGCTTTTCTATCCTTTTCAAAAGCGAAAATATCGATTTATCGTGACAGCTCGGACGAAACGCCCGCATGAATGGAATATATCTGAAAACATTGTGGCTATCTTGCTTATTGCAGCAAATAGCCTTCTTTTATTGTCTCAAATTTAGGATGAAGAAGCTTTGAACTTTGCAGAGGAGGTGCTACTGCTTGATATTATGATGTTCTTCTATGAGTGAGGAAGTTGAATATTTAGAAAGGAGGTGGTTTCATGAATCGGAAATCCATTGGCTTGATAACTATGACTAGTTTGGCATTGATGGTTGTGCTGTTTGCTTTTCAACCAGGCGAGGCTGCTGCTATCACCAATGATATCACGAGTAATACATCTGATTTAACAAATGCTGTAGACACTGCAGGAAGCGATTTTGTTACCTCGGTGCGGTCAATTGCCATTGTAGTGGCCGCAGCATTAGTGTTATGGATGGGCTTTTCGTTGCTTTTCTCCGGGAATGCTCAATCCCTCGCAAACATGAAATATAGGACGGGGAGCTTAGTTCTCGCGCTTATACTAGCTTTTAAAACAGAAATGGTTTTGTCTTGGGGATTTGGAATTTTTGGTGTTGATGTGCCGTCGTTCATTTTCCCTTTCCTCATGTAATGTGTAACCCGCCCGATGTTATAAGGGCGGGAATTTTTTTAGGATTTTTTAGGAAAGGAGGAGTTTGATGAGTTGGGGAGAGTATCATGATTTACCATATCAATCGGGGCTGGAGGAAAAAATAATCGGCCCTTTCTCTTTTAACAAATTGGCTTGGCTGGTACCTTCGATACTTATATCAAATCAACTGGCCAGTGTTGTAGACACGCTGCCGTTTACCAATAACCTTATTTTCGAAAGGCTTCACCTGGCTGTTCCCATCGTTATAGCTGCCGTTTTCGCTTATTTTAAACATGGGAAGACAAACCTTTCTTTGTTACAAACCATTTTATCGTATTTCCGAATTAGAAGAAGAAAACGGACTTTCTATTATCATAAACAACAATTATTGCCGCCGCACCATTCGTAACGTATTAGCTTGAAGGAAGGAGGAATAGCGTTGGGAAGTACCATTGGCTTAATTCTTGCCTTGGGAATTATCGGTTTTGTTTTCTACCGATTTCAGAAACAGAATCAAAAAAAAGATCGCTCCGCAGCCCGAGTGGTACAAGAATTATTTAATCACGAAAAAATCACTGATGATGGATTGGTCTATATGCCGGATGGAACGGTGAATATGCTCCTGGATGTTCAACCGATTAATATTAAGATGAAGTCCCCCAGCGAAAAAGATAGTGTGTGGTTCAACTTCCGTTCCTTTTTAAATTCGATGCCAACACATCATACATTTTTAGTTCAATCCCAGTATTTAGATATGTCAGATTATATTGAAGACTATGTAAATACTGCTCATAATCCAGATATCCCTTTAACCCCTCAATTAAGAGAATCGGCAAAGATGGTGGGGGAGCATCTTAAAGAGATATCGGAACGTAAGACCAGGGATTATCGAGGCTATATTATTGTGAGATATAACCCGTACACCCAAGGAACTGAGGCCGGTGTTATGACTGGTAACACAAAAATTGACACCTTAGTAGAGAAACTCCGTGGAGATGCTGTGAAAATGCCAGAGGATGAAGCGGAAGAATTAACAATGAACATGATGGATGAGATTGCTGATTTAGTCTATCAAGACTTTGACAGCATTGGATGTAAGGTAAGTCGTTTGGACAAGATGGGGGTCTTGAACATGCTTCATTACACGATGAATCGAGATATTGCAGCTTATCAGAGACTCCATGATGTTTATGATTCCGGTGGATTTAGCGATACTACGCAGAGTTTAACGCCTGAAATCTCTAAGCAGGAGCATAATAGATATGATCAACAGGTAGCAAAGGGGTGAGCAGTCATGATTGAATATAATGGAAAAGGAAACAATGAACCGCGTCCTGGAGAAAAGGACGCCCATCATCAAAAGAAGAATATTCTCCAAAAACAAAAAAGAAAGCAGAAAAAACGTAGGGAAGTGAAGCAGACACCCTCGGACAAAACGGTTCCGACGGGGATTGATTTTGTCAGCCCAACGCTCGTTAAAGAAACGTTGCCCGAAGAATCGGGGGTAGAAGGCCGCTACAATGATTATTTGGTGGAAGTAGGTTCAACCATTGAACAAGCCCGCTATTACCGAAGTTTTTTCGCTGAAATTAAAGGGGGTAATACGTGGGCTTCCATGCTGGATCCTCTTATACTAGGTGAGTTCGGCAAAGGAGACACAGACGTTGCTATCCATGTTGAACCGGTCGATTTAAGTCTTGAATTAGAAGATGTGAAAAAGCGTATTGAAGGCTTAGAATCAGACCTGATTACGGAAAAAGATGATTCAAGAGCTCATGAAATGAGGGACGAGATTGCCGATTTGAAAGTTCGGCAGAAGCGCCTTCGTACTAATATTGAAAAGCCGTTTCGAGTAAGCATACAGTCTGTCATTAGTTCGTTAAGCATCAAAGAGTTGAAAAAATTCACCAATAATTTGGTTCGCCGCTTTGCAGGGCGAGAAGTATATATGCGTTCGCCGGATGGTAAGCAGTTGGATGCTTTATACAATATTACTCCTATCTCTCAGAATTATATGTATAAGGAGCATTCATTCAGTTATGAAACCAGTAACGTGGCTGATCTATTTCCGTTTGGCCATGGAGGAATCTCCCACCGCACCGGTATCGTTTTAGGGTATGATGATTTGGGACGTCCCATTTATTACGATGGATGGCATACAAACTTAATGAATCACAATATGGTTATACTCGGCCGCGCTGGTGGAGGAAAAACCTTTTGTACCATGACATTGACCCATCGTTCTGCTCATATTGGTATTTACACCGTTATCATTGATCCAAAAGGGGACTATCGAAAATTCGTGACCAGTATGGGATGTCCCTATGTCGATCTTTCACCAAATAGTAAGTATCGTATTAACTTTTTTGATGTTGATATTGAAGAGAGAAATGACGGAGAGCAGCGAGTGAATATTGAAGAAACCGTGCAAGGCGTCCGGGCTATTGTGTTTAAAATGCTGCGTATTATGGATGATTCCATCCTTACCGGACGGGTGAAAGTAAAAATTGAAAATCTCATTCGAAAGCTGTATCGGGATAAGGGCATTAATGAAGATCCCAACAGCCTTATTGACCAAAATAAACACATTGTTAAAGGGAACGGGGGAACGAATCTTTATAATCTGTCGGGAGAATACAAAACCATGCCTCAACTTGGAGACTTGTTTGTATTAATGCATCAGGAAAATGATCTCCAGGAAGCATCTGAATTGCTGCGTAATTTTACACGCTATGGAGATTCGCCTACCCAGGCTATTTTCGATACGCAGTCCAACGTCAGTATCCAAAACACGGCTATTTTTGCTTTTGGTTTAGCTGATTTAGATGAGGAAATCATGAGGCCGCTCGGACTCTTTATTGCGACAAAATGGCAATCTACCAAATTTGCCAAGAAGAATAGACACTTGCGAAAGCGTGTTGTCTTCGATGAAGCACAAACAGCTATGTATGAACCGGAAACGGCACAATGGCTCGAAAACGAGTTTCGCACGGTCCGCTTTTTTAATACGTCAATGTGTGCTGTGACCCAGGGATTTGAGGTATTTGCACGTGTTGAACAGGGTCTTGGTATTCTCAAAAACGCACCAACCAAGATATTTCTTCGCCAGGAACCCATTGATATCGAGGAAGTGAAAGGGAAATTTGATTTAACAGAAGGGGAAGGAAGTTTTCTCGTCCACCAGGCGCAAAAAGGACTTGGCATCATCCGAGTTGATGAGGAAGCTAGTATCATAAAGGTAGATTCTACCCCTTATGAGTTTGAATTATTTAAAACGGATCCGGGCTAATAAAAATTACGATGAAAGGAGGTGTTTTTATTGTACACATTTCGGAAAGGCATATTAGTTGTTTTGACATTATTGTTACTAATCATGCCGACACTCCCTGTTCTTGCTGATAATGAAGAGGAAGAAAGTTCATCTGAGGAAAGCTCGAATTCACTTATCACAGAAGAGGAAATAGAAGAACGAAATGATGATGCCAATTATGCGGAACGTTTCATAACCGGCATTTTGATGTCTCCGGTCAACCTCCTTGTTGAAATGTTCGGTGCCAAGGATGTCTCCTATCTGGTTTTTCAACGTCCGGAACTTGAATCTATTTTCAGCTTTTTTAATGAAGAGGAAGAAACGTATGTCCATGAGGCTGACGGAGAGGATGGGACAACTGGTACCAGGGCGGACATGATATTAGGTGTTTTTCCGGAGGAATACTTTAGTGGCATCGCGTTACTCTATGATAGCTTTCATGATCTGATGTCCATCCCGCTTACGATGATGTTAGCTTTCGGGGGTTTGGTGCTGCTGATTAATAACTTTAATGCACAAGATCGTTCGAAATTTAAAGAATACATAGCCGGAATGATTTTCGTTTTGGTTTGTTTGCGTTTCGGCCATGTATTATGGAAGATTATTTTTGATATTAACTACTACATTGTAGATTTGGTGTGGAACACCCTCTCGGATAATGGGATATGGACCGGTCGTTTCCTGACCGTGGTATTTGGAAGCCATCTTCAGATGACAGCTATTGAATCACTGGGTGTGGGGTTATTGGTGGTTGTTGCTTTTTTTATGACTTTTGTCCTCAATTATCAATACACGATGCGGATGATTATTTTATCCATATTAATTGTCACTTTTCCACTCGTAAGTTTATCGTTGATCTTTCCTAGTCGACGCGAAGCGATGAATATTTGGGTTCACGAATTCACCAGTAACACGTTCACTCAAACAGCCCATGCTTTGGCATTGGGCATGTTTTTTTATGTTCGAGATAGTTTTGGTGATGGGCTGTCCTTTTGGATCGTCTGCGTCTTTCTATTTGGACTCCCGACTGTATCAATGCTTGTTCATAAAGTTGTTGGGGCTATCACCGGTATTCAAACCCAGGGCAAAGCCCAGGATTTTGGTGCTGCCATGGGCGTCATGTCTATGATGCACATGGGTCGGATGATGCAGCAGGCCACAAAAGGAAGGACGGGAGGTTCCGGAATTAATCCGTCAACCGCTGGGGGTGCTGGAAGCGGTACTGGAGGAAAAGGTGCAACTGGATCAAGTATGGGAAATGGAAATGCCCTGAGCAATTCAAATCTATCGGCATCTTCGGTAAACCAACAGCGTCGTGGAGGAACGGTACCAATGTCAAATGGGCGTTCATCCAATGGGAACGGAGCTGTTTTTTCCGGGGGAGGACGAGCCTTTACAGCAGCACGGTCCATCGCTAAAGGTACGGCACGTATCGGCATTCCGGTTACAGGGGCGGCAGTTAGTTCGATGGCTATGGGGAGTCCCGCTCCTGGGCTGATGGCAGGAAGCATGCTTGGTAATAGTTTAGCAAATGCTGACAATGATGACCAATTGAATTCTCCCGGCAACGGATACCCAAGTAGCGCAGATGTTGATTATGACAAAATGCAAAATAGTTCAGCTGGTACTGAGTCAGGTACAGATTCAAATGAAGGGAACTCTTATGTTGGACATCCAGCGCAATTACCACGTTCCTATCAAACCTATGCATCATCGACGGATAAATTGAGATACGGAAGTCTGCATGGTAACGATGCCTCCGTAAACAATCAAGGAACGGCACAAGGAGCTCAGCATTCCGTTGTTCCAACTCCATTATTATCCACGGGGAATGTCTCCACATCACAGAGCAGACAGCAGACTACCGATAAGGCCAAAGAGGGTTATGGAAATGCGAAAACTCAGTTAAAACAAATGAATCGTAATACAAGTGATCCAAAGGCTTATCGTTCGGCGCAAGCCAGTGCGGCCCAGGCTCGAAATACAAATCAACTGGCTCAAAAATTAAATAAGCCGAATGTAAATATGAATACACCTGCCAAAGCCTCCAGGCAAGCTGCATTAGCCACTCAAAATTATCAAGAGACACAACAGGTATTGGCTCAAACGTCTCCGGACAGTCCTCAATATGACCAACAAAAAGAGGTGGTACAAAACGCCAAAAACGTTATGGAAGAGAGTGTGTCTTATGCAAATTCGTCGTATCCTCAATTACAAAATCCGGAACTCCAGGAATCCATTATTAAGTATAACGAGGGGGTAACGAATCAAGATACCGAAGCTATTGAGCGTCATGGAACAGCTATTAATCAGGCTGAACCTACTACTAATCCAGGAACACAAAGTGAAGGGAACGTTTCGGTAACAGAAGGAAATGTGTATCCGAGCGGTTCAAACTCCGAAGTTAAAATGGAGGATCTGGAATATAAACCGCGAGGACGTGGTCGTTTATGAGTCAAGAAAACAATCAGCAACAAAACCAGAACGATCCATTAGGCAGGGTTGGGAAAGCATTAGGCAACAAAGTAAAACAGCAGGGTAAGAATATAGGTAGAAAGATAACCCAAAAGATTGCTAAAAAAGCGATGATGACAACGTTAAAACTAGTAAAAGCAATCTTGGCTAAAACGGCTGTCGTTTGGGTACCGGTCCTTCTTATTCTTTTGGTTGGTATTATTGCTTTCTTGCTGATCTACGCCCTTCCGAAAGCATTAGCTGAAGAAACAGCATCTACTGTTAATGAAAAAGTCAGTGCCTTTTTCGGATTTTCAGAGGAAGATGAAGAGACCTATGATGGAGATGTTTTCAAAGACTATCAGGAGGCAGCAGCGACTTGGGATGAGGGGCTGTCGAATTATCAACGTAAACAGGCTGAACCCTATGCGATATCCTGGGGCGTTCTTGCCGGTGTGGATCGTTTGCGAAATGACCCACATATGAAATCCGGGAATACGTTCATGAAAATTAGTGATGATGTTGAAATTAAAGTGGACGGCGTTTATCCTCCCGAAGAGTTTATACCAATCTATCGGTCGGCAGCAGAGGAATACGATGTGGATTGGGAGATTCTTAGCGCCATCCACTCAATTGAAAGTGTATATAGTACGTATCCCACTGGCAAAGTTTCATCGGTTGGAGCGGAAGGTCCAATGCAGTTTATGCCCTGTACCTTTGTCGGCTGGGATCATGATACATGTAACGGAAAAGGGCAGGGGAATATATCGCATGATGTGATGCGTGACCTTTCTGCTATTGAGGATTATGGAGGATATGGGGTCGATGGCAACGGAGATGGAAAAGCGGATATATGGAATGAGTTAGATGCTGTGTATTCTGCGGCAAACTTCTTATCGAGTAACGGTTATAGCGACAATAAAGAAGACGCCTTATATCAATACAATCAGGCTGATTGGTATGTCCAGGAAGTTCTGGCATCTGCTGAGCAAATTCGGCAGATGCATACTATTAAGAAAGAGGAGGGGGAGGTCGAGGAATACGATCTTAGCGAAAGGGACATAGAAGATTACGACTTTTTCGATCTTGAAGATAAAGCGGAGGAACTGATAACTCCGGATCCGGAAGGGACCATGGAAGTGTTAGGCCCTCAATTTACTTGGGAAGAAAAAACGGCCACCCATACGTGGGAGGAAGAAGAATGTAAGACGACGACGACCCGAGAAAGTTCTGGTGAGGTGAATACATCAACATCATGCCATTGGGAGGATAAAACCCAAACGGAAACAGTAAAGGTATTAGTGAAAGCAAATACCTACGAAGGAACATACACCCATGATTATCAAATGGTGAAAACCGAAAGTTCTGAAATGAAATTCGCCAGTGGCAAGGCAAGAAACTATGAGGTAACGCAGCCCCAAACAAGCAATATCACATCTCCGTCTAAAGAAGAACGAATGAAGCCCTTCTATGAACATTTGGCACATTTCAATATCACAAATGAAAAAGACATTCATTTAGTAATAGAGCTGATTGAAATGTACGATGATAATTATCTTGATAATAAAGAGGGGCTGGACAATTTAAACCCTGATGAGTACCCGGAAATTGAGGGATCAAATGATTGGCGGTGGCCAACATTATCCACCGATATCAGCAGTACGTTTGGGCCGCGACCGCCACCTTGCTCTACATGTTCGTCTTATCACGGAGGGACAGACGTTCGGGCTGTGGAACCCGGCGTAGACGGAGATCCGATTTTTGCTATGGAGGAAGGGAAGGTCTCATTTACGACATCTCATCCTGCAGCCGGTAACTATATTAATATTCAACATGATAATAACATTAAAACCCGTTATCTTCACCTTCACTCCGTTTATGTCAGTGCAGGTGAGAAAGTGGAAAAAGGCGACATTATCGGAACAATGGGGAACACAGGAAGTTCTACCGGTACACACCTTCACTTTGAGCTGCACGTTAACGGGGAGAAAAAGGATCCACTGCATTACTTCCCAGATATCAATTAACGAATAGGAGTGTTTTATTATGGGAAAACGCCTGCTTCTAATCTTCACAGCTGCCTTTATAGGCTGCTTTTCTACTACCGCTCCACTATTTGCTGCTCCTGATGCAGGGGGGGATACAATCACGGATCGCTTGGAGAATAGCGAAAATAACACGGAATCAGAAGAAAATGGTGGAATCAATACACAGCAAATTAAGCAGAATGCTGAAAACTTTTCTCTTGAGCAATCCATAGCAAATATTGAAGATATGTCTTTGAAGATGCTCATGGTATGGGTCATTGCAGCTGGCATTCTTATGTTTTTTAAATGGAAATGGGCGATGGGGCTGCTCTTTTTGGGATTCTTAGGCTTTGCAGTCATCAACTACTACGATACAGTCGTCTCCCTATTGATGGGAGTGGCTGATTGGGTCGCAGAGACTTTACAGTCAGGATAAGACTTGATACACTAATAATTGACAAAAGAGATTGTTATACGTGTGTACAAAACGGGTATCTTGTTCTCGGAACAGGGTCTTTTTTGTGTATGGACGTATAGGATGGGAGGAATACCTTTTATATGGAAAAGCAAGGGTTACATGTGGTATTTCCCTCGCATTCTGGGAATATGTTGGAGTATATTACTGCTGATTTGGAAGACTTGGGATATCCGGTCCTCCAAACAGACACATCTTTAGATACGATGGCTGACTGGGCGCAATCTGCTGATACATCATCAGCGGATTGCGCCCTTATTTATGGCTTGAGTATTACCTCCAGAGGGCAGTACCAGAGTGACAAGGAAGCTAGCTACCACTATTTGAAGACAATACGCCTGAACCGAGAAGACATGAGACTGATTGTTTTGTTTCCGGAAGAAGTGAAACATGACTATGATTTTATCTCTAAGATTGCTCAACTTAACATTTATGATATTTACTTTATTAATTCTCTCCGGATAGAAGATATTGAATATTGGATTGAGAATAAAAAAGGATTTCAACACGTCGAGCGCATATTAAGCGACTATCACGGTCGGGATGACGATGTTACGGATACGCCTTCTTATGATTCCTATGACACGGAAGAGGCCACGGATTTAGAGGAAGAAGACGCCGACGGAGTTCCTTTTACTTTCCAGGAACACGATACCCTTCCGGATAAATTCAGGAAGCGAAAACTCAGAGATCGCTTAAATAAGAAAAAGGAAAGGGAACCTCCTCAGCCATCAAAAGAAAATCAATCCGAACGCGAAGAGAAAACGTCAACCATGCTGAAAAATATATCGGGGATGGCTTCCTCATTGGCTGCGAATGCCAAAAAGCAGAAAGATAGCAAACCGAAAACTACCATTCAATACGAATACCGGACATTTTCCTCCAAGGTTATTGTCATTGCCGGTACAAAAGGTGGTGTCGGAAAGACCGATATTGCTTTAAACGTTGCGGCTTCAATCAAAGAACAGGCGGAGGTCCGGAAAATGTGTGTGGTCGATTTCAGTTTTCCGTATGGCAGTATAGCCCAGGCTTTACAGCTTCAGCGTACTATTGATCTCTCGGAATGGAAGAACATATCTCCATCTTTGACGGAAAAAGGAGTGAATGAAAAGGTTATAACAGATCACGATATAGATTTTGTTCCGCTTCCGGTTTATGCTGATGCTGCCTTGTCCTTTGATAAAAAGGATGCGGAAGGCATGCTGTATCTGTTGAAGAAGTTTTATGATGTGATCGTTATTGATGCTTCTGGCTATCATGCGCCGACACGAGCCGCCCTGGAATGGGCTTCGGATATTATACTTGTGACCAACCATGACGTTGCGGGTATTAGTAACGGATTAACCTATCGAAATGAGATGGTTCATTCCTTTGGTATTGATCACGAAAAGATTTCCGTTTTTATTAATCAGATTCCCAAATCTGAAGATATCACCAAGCAAACGATTGCGGAATTGTTTGAAGATCATGATTCACCGATCCCTGTGATTGGATACGCACCGTATGATGACTTGGTTCGTCAAAGCCGAAACAATGGTTATTACATCTATTATGACAACCCTACACACTCTTTTTCGTTAGGAATGGATATGATTCTTGAAGCCTTGGAGTTAATTTCACCTGAAGTGATTCGGAGGAAGAAGAAAGAAAAGGTTGGGCTGAAATTTCAAAGTATGTTCAAAAAAGAGAGGAAGGAAGTGGAATGATGTATAAGAACGGGGAAATAATTGCGGTCAGTTCGATGAAGGGCGGTGTTGGGAAAACGGAGGTATCCTTAAATCTTGCTGCCGCAATAAAAAAACAAACCGCCAAAAAAGTAGTAGTTATTGACTTTGATATTCCGTATGGTGGCGTTTCCCAGGCATTAGGAAGTTCAAAGGAAGGCGTCTCCCTTTCTGATTGGGTTCAGACCGAAATCACTATGACAGAACGACAGGCGAAAAGTTTGGTTATACGGAATGAGGAAGCCGGAATTGATTATATTCCGGCGATAGCTGATTCAAACGAAATCAACCAATTAAATGGAAAAGCAGCCAAACGTATCCTGGAACAATTAATCCACCTTTATGATTATGTCATTGTTGATAGCGGGGTAGACATGGGTGGAAGTACGAAAACAGCCTTATTGTCCGCTCAAAAGATTGTGCTGGTTTCTACGGTGCAACAGGGGGCTATTTATAATAACTATCAATTCAAAGAAGACCTGGTGTCGCTTGGTGCTGACCCGTCCAACATTGTTCTATTTTTGAACCAAGTGCCAGAAAAAGAGGCCGATGTTTCGCCGGATAAAATTGAAGAATTATACAGAGGGAGCGGAAGCCCTGTGGAAACGGTAGGAAGTGCGGCATATGATCATGCGGTCCGTAAATCCAGGAACAACCGCTCCTTCATTTATCTAACGAAAAAGAAAAACAGTTTTACCCAAGCTATTGATGAATTAACTCAAAAGCTCGGTTTTCTGACCTTAGAAAATGATTGGCTGCATGAAAAAGAACAAGGATTCTTCTTTCATTTAAAGAAGGCTTTTGCTAAATGATGTATGTAGCTGTTTTCCTATTAACGTTGACCTTTGGTTTATCCCTGTACACGGACATGAAGAGGTATAAAATTAAGAATGTCGTAACGCTGCCTACATCCCTTGCAGGGATATTATGTGCTCCATTTTTTGTACCTCCATTGCAATTCGGATTGTACCTTATTCTTTTAATGGGGATCGGATACATTGGCTGGAACATGGGTTTATGGAAGGCTGGAGATACCAAATTAATGTTAGCCAGTGGGGTTTGGATGGTGTTTATTATTGGTCCGAGCATGTTATTTGTGCTCTTTTATTATCTGGCTTTCATTGTTTTACATTTGTGTATCGGTCATTTTCTTGGGCTAAAAAAATACCGTTTTAACCTGAAACAGTACCTGTTAGGATTACGAACCAAAGTGAATGAGACCTTTGGAACTATCCCCGGCACATTTCTTATTATGTGCAGTTTTTTTATTTCATTTTTTATATATAAATAATTATATATTGAAAATATAATTACTAATTGTTATAATAGAGGTACAGAACAATAGTACCAATAAAGGAGGGAAGTTCCATATATAAAAGAGATTGGGAACTGCCGATAAGAAGTATAAGCACAAAGAAAGGTTTGTGAGAACATGAGAACCTATAAAAAGACAAAGTTGCTATTAGCAAGTGCATTAACCGTCAGCGGACTATCCGCTATAACTGCCGCTTCATCGCATGTGCATGTGATGGAAGCAGCAAATGAAAGAAGTGTGGATGTTTCGGAAAATGACCCTTTTGTTGATATTGGTGAAGATTACTGGGCGTTTAAGGAGATCAATTGGGCAGTCGGACAAGGGCTGATTTTTGGTTATGATGATGATACCTTCCGTCCCAGTGAGAAAGCCACACAAGCACAGTTTCTGGCGATCCTTACCCGATTTGCAGGTGAACAGTTGGATGAATCCGAATCAGAAGGGCATTGGGCAGATGTTCATTACAACTATTTGGAAGAGCATAACTTTCCAATAGTTGAACAAGCCTCGGACCGGGAGCGAAATCAGCCCGCTAGACGTGGCGACATAGCCCGGATCATCAGTGCTTATATCGGAGAAGACTTGTCTGAAACCGAAGCTATTCAACATTTGTATGACCTTGATCTTTCGACAGGAAGGGATGGAAACCAAACCATAGACGGTTTTGGAGCGGATGATTCCTTAACAAGGGCGCAGTTGGTTACGTTCATGTATCGAATGGCGGAGAAGGGATACTCCGAGTTGGAAGGCTTGGAAAATCCACCATCTGACCATGAGGACGATGATAAAGATGATACGGATAATGGTTCTGACGATTCGAATGAAAATGATAAACCTCAACGAGTTAATGTACGTGGTACAGATTATGCTTCTACAGGAGAAGAGTTAGAAAGCAATCATGTGCAAGATATTGAAACCCTCTATGATGACTTTCAATCTATTGCGGCTGATACGAAATTTTCAGCAACGATGGATAAAACGCCTGAATATGTCATGTTACAGCACTCGGACAAAAACATGAATGTAACAGCGAGTTATGGAGCTCAAACTCAAGAAACTGCGAAGATAGTCTATGCTGATAATCGAAACCATGAAGGTTTCCCTATATTGGCTAAAGCGGCACATGCGGCGATACCGGCTGTCACAGAAAACCATTATTTGGAGATAATTAAAGAGGCTCATGAAATAACAGATAATTTCACAAAAGGTAATGCGGTTGATTATTACCAAGAATCTAGCCAATACCTTATCAATATTACAGAAACAAGCATGCAAGGGGTAACGGTGATAATGATCCGCAAAGGTGAACAGAAAGAAGGGGATGAGTAATGAAGAAATACTTCATTGCCCCCCTTCTTTTTTTAATCAGTTTAAACGATCCTATAAGTATTCATTCCACTCAAACAAATGAATGGGATAAATATGTGCCTTATAAGCCTTATTCTGAATGGGAAAATGATAACCCTTATTCCTTTGACCACACTGTGTTGGATACTTTGGCAAGAGCAATAAGAGATAGATCCGATATGGAAGATGTTGCTAATAGTTTTAACGGTAATAGCGACTATGTACTGGATGAAACAAATAATTTTAATGTGACAGAGGTTGTTGGAAATAGCTCTGTGTCACTGCCGAAACAGTTTTATATACGTGACGCTGCTGATAATTCCGGAGCTTACACGGAATATGAAAGCAGCGCGGATACGGCTCATGTTTATACATCCAAATACCCCAAAGCGGAGATGATTGAACCTTCCACCCAAAATTATAAGGTCGGGGAATCGTTTCAGCCCCAGTTCCGGGCCCAAGGGTATGCCCTTGAAAACAATAACCCTACCGCTTCCGGGTTCAGCTGGGACGACATCAGTCGTTATACCTTTGAATTGACCCACTCTTATTATGAAAACGGAGTGCGTCAGGAAGAGATTATTGCCACAAACGAAACCATAAGTCCTGACACGATGTATGTCCATCGAGCCTGGGACGATCCTGTTCAAGTACCCTCAATAGAGTTAAGAGAGGGTACTAATATTTTTGAAGTAGAAGTGACGGATGCTGTAAATCGTACGACAACAAGCACTCCGTTAATGATTGATACGACACCGGATAGACCGCAGGAAATCAGTTGTGGTTCTACTCCGAGTTCTCAAACCGAAATATCAGGAACGTATCCATGCCCTCCTGTCACTTTAGGGGGGCCATCTACGTGTTATTACTATGAAACGTTGAGCATAGATATGGATGGTCCGAACCCTGGCGTAGTAAAAGCAGGGCAAGGGACAGACATTGAAGCAACCACGCATTACATGAATGAAAACCCTGCCCATAGCGGAAATTCGTATGCACCATCGGTAGTTACTACAACCGGAACCATCACTGAAAATTGGCCGGATCAGTATGAAGAAACCGTAGATATGCTGACGGAAACCACGAATCCGGAAACGTATTGGGGAAGTGGCCGGACCGTATCGTGGCAGCTTCCTTATGCGATGATTGATAAAAATGGAACTTGGACAATGACAGACAGCGAATCCGAGGCTGTTAATTTTGTGAACATGGATGATTTTCATTATGGAGGATTGCAGCGATGGTACACCGGATTTGATGTTCCTGATGGAGAAACGATTACGTTCGATACGAGAGCGGAGGGAGGATATAATGACATGGAAGTTTGTGCAACCGGTAATGTGGAAGTGTCCGGGTCACCGTATGATGACTTTGTAATCCATGCCGTTGATCCGTCGAACCCGTTTCCAGAAGAAACCGGCTTAAACTGGCAAGGTCATGAAAATCTCATTACACGGTTGGAGAATTGGTTTCACAGTGGTGATTGGGAGTATGCTTCAAGGAAACAGGAGGCTGAAGATAAAGCACCAACCTTATTTGACCGCGTCAAAGATATCTTCGGCTTTGCTTGGGGGGGATAAACGGTGCATTTCACTTTTAAGTTTAGCCTAATACTGTTATTTATGGCACTGCCGGCCGTTTTATTAGTCGCAGACTATGCCCAACATACGCTAACTCGAGCCGATACTGAATCAGCAACCGAACAGGCTGGATTATACGCCATGAAACAGGGCGTGGTTCCAGGAAGTTTACGGGATACGAACGTAACAACAGAGCCAGATGGTGATGAAACCAATAAGTATAGAACCCAAATTGCGGTGGATGTAGATCCCGATTTAGTGGAAGAAGGCTTTGACGGTTCAAGTAACAGCCGTATTCATGGAAGTTTAGTGAACCTGGCGGAACAAAGTGAAGAAAGGGGGATTTCCAACAACCCGCCGATGCTTGCGATCCGTTCAAACACCGTTAATAATGCTGTTGGCTTTCGTTCAGTAGCTTCTATTCTGCCGAATCAAAGTCAGGAGTATGTCATTCAGAACGAAAAAGTAATCATACTGGAAATGAAAGAGACAGAGTAATCTCCCTGTCTCTTTTTTGTTCCTAATTTTAGAAGGAGGATCATTAATGAGCAAGAAAAATTCTGTCGTGAAACGGAAGAAAAAACCAACGGTACTAATACCGTTGGTCATTGCGGGACTCGTGGCATTTTTGTTTTATACCGGTTCCGCCAAAAAAGCAGAAGAAGTTGTGTCTCCTGTTGAGATACCAATGGCTGCTGAAACATTGAGTGAACATGAAAAGATAAGCAAGGAAGATATTCAAATTAAAGAAGTACCATCTTCCAGTGTACCGCCAAACGCTGTGACTAATCCGGAACAGATCGTAAATAAAATTGTGAATACGAAAACGTCCATTACCAAAAATTCGATGTTCATGAATGGGGAATTTGTTGAGATGGAAGAGATTCCTTCTAACATCGGGATGCGGTTAAACGGAAGCGATTTAGGACTTACCATGCGTGTTGATTTAGAAAAATCGGTAGCAAACTCCTTAAACGATGGCATGGATGTTCAAGTGCGCTTTTTTACGGATAATACACCGAGCGGAAAAGCGTTTGAAGGAGTCCTGGAAGAACGTATTAAGGTAATAGCTGTTCGTGATTCGAGAGGGGATGACGTCAATCGCCGTGTCTATACAAGTGATGAAGAAGAAGAAGACGAAGAAAATAGTGATTCCAATACTGTTCCAACGATTATTGTCTTTGAAGCGACAAGTGAACAGGCCAGCTATTTATTGCGGGCGCAGCAATTGGGTGAGTTAAATATTCTTGCTGTGAGCGATAAATCAGAAGACCAGGAGCAGCAAGTAACAGCAGAAGGTAAGGAAGAAATTGATTCCATCACTACAGCCAAGGAAGAAGGCAATCAAGACACCAAGGAAACAGAAGAGGCTACTATGAATGAAAATAAAGGTGAAGGAGAGAACGATTCACAAGACAGCGGAGAATCTGACACAGCGCCTGCAGGTCAATCTTTTGATGGAAACAGGGTGAAGCTGTTTATTGAGTCTATGTCCTACAAAATAGACGACCAAATTAAAGAACAGGGTTCATTTATTACAACGGATGGGGAGGTTGTCGTTTATGATGAAGAAACCGAGGAGCTACGCTATTTTGAAAGCGAAGAACGTTATGAAGGCAGTAAATACATGCTGCAGGAATTGACAGATGAAGAAATGGAAACATATATCGATGAAATGGAAGAAGAAAACAATCAATAGAAAGGATGTCTCGTTTGAAAAATGTCATGATTTTATCATCAGATATGAAAATGAACAATCGAATCCTGGCTTTTCTCCGGTCGCAGGAGGAAGAAATCCATCATCAGCTTTTTGATTATGTCGAGCAGGCGGAAGCAGCGATGGAGTCCATGAACCCAGATCTTCTAATCGTGCATGATAGTGCCGGCAGTGAACAGGGAGGAGTCATATCCAAAGAGAAACGATTTGTTGAGTTGATGACTACTCAGAAGTCAGAGAGGCCCATAACTTTTATAACGAATATGATGTTGGACCATCATCTGCCCCGGCAGTTGATGGCATCTGATTTTTTTAGGATCATTCCAAGTCAAAAAATGGAACACCTGCTAACACCTCCGCAGAACCAAGAAGAAGTCTATTATATATTTGAATCTGAACAGAACAAACCATATGATGCTATTCATGTTGTGAATCGTAATAATACGCCGGCCGGTTCCTTCAATAATAATTTGCATCTTCCGGCAAATGAAAGTTCTCTCCAGCAAATGGAGAATAAACAGCTCAGTCAGGAGCATGAGATATTGCAGCAGCATCAGACCACGGACTATCAAAAAAATGCTACCCATCTGCGGCAGAATAACGATGATAGTCTTCAGCGTTCCATCGTGACGGTTGTATGGTCTCCGATCCCGAATGTGGGAGTAAACACGTTTATGAAAGCATTGGGGTATAGTTTGGCCGAACGCTCGAAGAAAGTATTGCTTATAGAATTGGACACGGAATTGGCCAAGTTAGCGAGAACAACGTCCCTCACACATTCACACCGGGATCTTTATCAAGCGTTGTCCGCTTTAGAAACGGAAAAAACATTTGCAATTGAAGATAATATGGTGAATAATGAATTGGCCATTGAAAACCTTCCGTTTAGTTACAAAGAAGCTAAAAATCGTTTAAAGTTACTTCCTAATAATTTATATGTGCTTAGTCGAGATGCCGTTATTGGATACAGGGACGATCCGGATATTAACAATGACCGGGTTATTGAATTAATGTTCTATCAGGCGAAGAAAGCTGGATTTGATCATATCCTTGTAGATGTACCCTCCAGTGCGGAAAATCTTTTCAGTACGTTATCTTTTCTTTATGCAGATGAACGACTGGCTGTGGTTGATGACAGTTTTGCGACCTCCGGTATCTATAAAAATGCTATGGATGCCCTGGGAGCCATCGATTTTGAAAAAGAAGATTTTGATTTAATTATCAATAAATACCGAGATAATGATACATTAGAACAGATTGCTGGCTTTTACGAACAACAGCCGGTGGCTGCACTTCCGTATGATGAAGATTTGTTCCATCAGCACCTTGATTTGAAATTGCAGGGCGGGGAAGCGTATATGGATGTCATTTATGATCTCATGCAGCAACGATATGGTATTGAAAAGCCTACTGTAGAAAAGAAAAAGAAAAAATTATCCTTATTTAGCAATTATTAAACGTTCTTGTCCTCCTTTAATATGAAGGAGGACTTTTTGTTTTTCGACAAACAAGTATTTCTGTAATTTGATCTGATTTAGAAGGGGAGTTTCATGATGAACGGTGATACGATGACTTTAGAAGAACGAAAACAAAAAGCGCTTCGAAAGCATTCCGAGAATAAAGATAAAAAAGGGTTACAAGAAGTCGCTTATAAACAGCAACAGGAAAAAGAAGAAGTTCGACAAGAGTTAGTGCCTGAACATGAAAGAGAATACGAAGAAGAAAGTCGGAAGAAACATTTAGAAAGACTGACCGAAAAAATTGCGGATCATTTAACGGAAGAACATTCTGCAGACCTGCAGGGCTCCATGTTTAACTTTTCGGTTCGCAACCGTCTGTACCCTATCATTGAGCGATATATCATAGAGCATAAAATCGTCATTTCCGGATTTGAAGATGAAAAAGCGCTAGCCGGAATGTTAGTGGACGAAATTGCTGGTCTAGGTCCGATTGATGAAATTATCCGAAATGGTAACGATAAAATATCGGAGATTTGGATTAACGGGGAAAATCCGCAAACCGGGAATGTAGACATCTTCTATGAAATGGGAGGGCAGAAATACCGCGTTACTGATCCTCACATGCAGTTTCGGGATAGATACCATGCATATCGAATTGCTCAAAAAATAGCACGTAATGGCCAGCAGCAGTGGGGAGATGCCAAGCCTATTGCAAATGTTCGGTACCCTGATGGCAGAGTGAATATGGTACGGGAACCGTTAGCCACCGGTGGTGGGGGGCCGTATATCTCCTTCCGGCTGTTTCCAAAAGACCAGGTGAGACCAAAAGATTTAATTGAATGGGGAACACTGACGGATGATATATGGGATATTATATCATTATCCATGAAGTATGGATTGAACGGGTTATTTGTCGGTCCAACCGGTTCTGGGAAAACAACATTATTGGCTGCTAGTATTGATGCCGTACCCGAGGATCAGCGTATTTTGTTAATGGAAGATACAGAAGAGATGAGACTTCGGCACAAATACCCGGATAAACATATCATCACTGAAGAATGTAAATTTGATACGGATCCGGAAAAAAACTTCGATTTGTCAAAACTGACAACGAATGGGCTTCGTCAAAAACCAGATTATATGATCTATGGGGAAGTACGAGACAAGGCTGCTTATGATTTATTAAATGGGGCCAACACGGGACACCGGACATGGTCATCCCTGCATTCTCGTTCCGCTGCCAAATCTGTCCAACGTTTAAAGACGATGGTCCAGGAACACGGGTCGAAAATGGATTCGGAGAGCATTGGTCAGTGGATCAGTGAATCTATTGATATCATTGTTTTTCAAAAGTTGTATGAAGATAATGTACGACGGGTCAAAGAAGTGATTGAGTTGAAAGATTATGAAAACAGGAAACCAAAGTTTAATACCATCTTTAAGTATGTGGTGGAAGGTAGAAACGAAGATGGAACATTTCGCGGTCGGCATTATCGGACGGGGAAAATATCGAAGGATACTGCAGAACAGCTCATTCATGAGGGAGCCCCAATAGAGGTTGTTGAGAAATTTATGCAGACGCCGGAAACAATACCGGACAATACAATTGATAGCATGATCAATGCTTACTACGAGGAAGAGGAAGCGTAAAGGGGGTGTTGTATCCATGAATCCGATTTTTTATTTTATCGCAGGTGGCTTATTGCTCGGATTTGTAATCCAAGAGATTTTCCGGAGAATCAAGCGGAAACCGTTATCCACCGTAATCATTGAACATGAGAAAAAGGACGGAATACCTACCCAAAAAAAAGCGCGGGGTTTACAGTCCTTTAAGAATAGAGCAGAACGCGTAAATTGGAACGTGAAAGCAACCTATCAACAAAGTGTCTTTATTGGAGCAACGATAGCCAGTGCTGTCGCTGCTCTTATTTTTGACTTCCTGCTTTTAATTCTAGCAGGGGTCGTGCTTGGATTATTTCTGCCCTATTATCAATTAAAGAAAAAAGAAGACGCCTACATGATGGAATTGCCGCTTCGAGCAGAGCAGGCAGTGAATGCGGTGGAGCAGCAAATGCAATCGGACATCCCGACGTTCGAAGCTCTCAAAAAGGCTACCGCTTACATGCAGTCGCCCATCCGGGAGGAATATGTCAAAGCAGTAGAAAAAATCGAACGGGCAAATATGCCGATTAAAAAAGCTGTAGAACCTATCCCTGATAAACTGCAGTTACCACAGCTTGAATATTTCCATATGATTTTGGAAGTTGCCGAAGATACCGAGGAGAAAGCAGCAGATATCATACGAGATGCCTCTGATACGCTCCGTCGGAAAGAAAAGCAGCGCGGACGTTTGCTTCAAGAAATTAAAGATAGTTTGACAGAGATGAAATGGATGTATGTGTTGGTCGTCGTAATGGTGCTGTCGCTCAGGGTATTATTGGACGGTCAGTACCTTCCTTTCATTGGAACACCGTTACATTTGGTCCTGGATATCGTGTTTGTCGCATTGGCAAGCATTGTTACCTGGAAATTTATGCAGAAATTGCGCCCCAGTAAGGTTATTTAAGGAAAGGATACCGGCATCACTAGTAGGAGGGAAATTGTGTGGATTTAATGATATATGCTGTTATTGTTGGCCTTGCTGTTTTTTGGGCCGTTATGAAAGTAATGATGCCCAAGTACACATCTTATGCCAGTCAGGATTTCATTCGTGCGGAAAATATTGAAGAAGCGGAACGTAACATTGTTCACCGTTCCAAACTCCATAAAATAACGTATCCGTTTTATCAGCGCCTGGAAAAGGTCAAGCCGACGAACGTTGAACATTATGAGAAATTACAGAAAATGATTGAAGAGGCCGGGGAATATGACATGAAACCGGAGGATATACAAATATATCAACTGTTCAACGCGGTATTTTATCCGTTGGTTTTTACCATCTTATCGTTTTTTACAGGAGAGTATCAGATTTATATCTTCGCAGCTGGCCTAATGGTCGGATTTTGGATGTATCAACAGCCTATTAATACCATTAAAAACAAAGTTAAAAAGAATGAAAAGCAAATGTTACAGGACATGACGCGTTTTACAACGATTTATATGCTGATAAGTGCTGGCAATAAGACGCCATACGATGCGCTGTTATCTTCTATCAAGCGAACAGCTGATCGTTGCCCCGCTCTAGGGAATTACCTACAGGATTTGAAAAATGATATGGTGACACACTCGGCAGAACAAGCACTCCGTAAATTTTCATGGAGATTGAAGAAGTTTCCATACATTGAGCGGTTTGTAAATAATATTATTTTGATCATGTCGAAGGGTGATGACCAAAACCAAGAAATTAACATGCGCTTACGTCAAACATTAAATGATATGGATGAAGAGATGACAAACCAATTAATTAAAGATACCAAAGTCCAAGCGCGTATTCCGACTTATATTAATGCGCTGTTGATTTCCATTTATTTGATGGTTATTTTCGTTATAACACTTTTCACTATGTTTTAACAAAAACGAAAAAATAAACAAAAAAAGCCTTGAAATTTAATGATATGTATAATAATATATAATCAGACGTTGAAAACAACGCCCAAAAAAATTAGTCTAAACTACCGAAGCCCTCGGTGTTTGATATTCATCACTCATTGTTCTCTTTTGAGGCAATGTCGTGGGGTATGAAACACTGGGGGTTTTTATTTTGGAGAAAGGGGGAAGCCTTTGCTTATCAATAATCCTCTTGAAGGTAAAAAGTAGTAACAGAAACGTATTTGCATAGACATGAACAATATTTATTATATGTAAAGGAGAGCATGAATGTTGTCACAATTTAAACAATGGATCACAGAAGAAGAAGGATTTCAGGTATTTGAGAAATTTGGTTTAACGCAAGGCGGTGTACTGCTTGCATTAATTGTTACTTCCGTGACGGTAGTTATTATGAGCGGATTTTGGAACGACGTAGGTTCTCGCTATTTCAGTACTGGCACTGGTATTGACGGCATGGCAGAACCGGGTAACGCGGAATCTATGGGTTGGGCTGACGACGCTCAGACCGGATGGGATTAATACCTTCCGGTTTCAATAACGAGAAAAGCTCCCGTTTTGTAAAGCGGGAGCTTTTCCTATTACACGGAAAAAAGGGGGGCAACTTAATATGCTACGTTCGGTAGTATCCTGGTTGAAGGAAGAAGATGGGTTTCAAGTATTTGAGAGTCTTGGTTTAGTGAAGGGTGGATTAATCGTCGCGGTTGGCGTCATTAGTATTTTTCTTGTCATTTTGGGAGTTGAATATACGCGAATGGAGAACGAATTTATTGGAAATGAGGCCGAAGCCAATGAAGCACTACAAAAGTTTTCTCAGTAGAATTCATCGGTTAATGAAAAGCGAAAGCGGCCATTTTCTTGTGTTTGAGTGGAGTAAATTAATCATTGTTTTTATGGTCCTCCTTTTCATCTTAATGCCTGATCTTATTTCTATAGGTAAGGCTGCATTCACAGGACACAACGCCAGCAGTTATACCGTGCAGCGTGTTGCTGATCAGGGGGAGATGACCGAGGATTTGGCCGCCGATGCCATGAATTACATGGAGGATCGGGGTATGGAGGATTGCGGTTCTTCAGGAAATGACGCTCAGACATGTTATGAACTATATGGAACCGGTGAAAGAAAAGGAATAAATAGTGAAGATCCGAATGTGGAAGTACTTGTGGTTATTAAGCATCAACCGAGAATATTGCAGGTTCTTCCGGATCTACGGGCAGGTAATTCTCTCGCTGTTGAGGATGGTGTCATTCAAATGGCATTTCATAAATTAGATGCTGCAAATCCTTATATCAGGGAAAATTAATGTTATTTTCCGTAATGGAATGGGAAAAACGAGGCAAATCAAGACAGGAAACATTGCACCGTGTTCAGACGAGGTTCTGGACACGGTTTTTTAGTAGAAAGGATTGGGTGAATTGGCTAAAAACGAAGAAATTACTCTAAAGGAAGTGAAAAAAATTATAGCTGGCTGGAAGGGGAAATACGACATAACGAAACACGATGACAGGATCACTGCTATAACGGTTAGTATTAGTCATCCGTGTAAAACCTTTCAGGAATCACAGTCTATCAAACAATATATTAAGTATTACTATCCGCATCAAGTGACAGCTGTATTGGATAAAGAAACAGAAACTAACACTGCACATATTAAAATAACCAAGCAGACTCTACAGGACTTCATCCATTGTAAAAACATGATACAAGAAGGGCATTGTTAAGACGGGTTTTATAACTGTTTAAAAACGTAGAAGGGGGTACCACGATGAAAGGGTTTTTAGACAAAGATATAGAACGGTTAGCAGCTTTATGGAAGGGTGAAGTTACATTTATCGAAAAAGAAGACCGTGTCACAACGATGAATGTAAAGAAAAGATATATCGTTGGTGATGGAGATAAAAACATTATAATTGATAGGGTGTTGCAGAGCGGACACGGTTATGTATCGGTAAAAGGGGATCCGGAGGGAGTGACGGTAACGGCTACCATCAAACCTTTCCAGGAATCGATGATGTCATTTAACAGATTTGTTAAACAGCTGCATCTTGTTGAGACCAAACTTAGCACTAATGATGTTGGAAATAACGGATGAAAGGAGAAAGTATCCTATGAGTTCCGAATATCCATATGCTTTAACTGAGGAACAGATAACTGAATTGAAAGAAAAACACGGGGACTTTTGGCAGTTCAGCGATGAATTTTTGGAGTTAACGGACCAAGCTGTGAGTACCGATTACATTACAACGACAACCCGCCGTGGAAACTTACAGAAAGAAATGGCGGTTCTGTTGAAACATATGAATCGAAATAATGAGATGCAAATTTTTCTTCATGAACAATATCTAAAAATTCAGAAATTACTTAATGAACATTGGAAGAATGAAACTGGCAGCGCAGAGGACACTACTTTTTCCTGTGTAACAGAATGGCAAAATGGTCATTTGCAGTTACACATTCAACAATTACTTCCTCGATTGGAGAAGGTAATGACGCTCGAAGCGTATCAACAATTAAGGGAATTTTATATACCTCATTTATCTGAACAACTACTGAAGGTACGTCCAGCTCAGCCCCTTCAGGAAGTATTGGTGTTTATCCGGCAGTATACATCGACGAACCGGTCTTTTGATCCGGATAACCGTTTTCGTTCGTTTATCCTTGATAGTTTAGTACGGTCCGGAATTATTCAAGATGATTCAATTAAAAATGTCATGATGCTTGAAAAGAATGAGTTATGCTCTATGAGAAGATGGGATGGTTACACCGAAGTTTATATTGTTCCTTATCATGATGCCTTTGAATTCATAAACGGGTTAAAGGAAAAGTCCAATAGTTATTAAATTACATTTGAGAAACGATATGCAATGCAACAGCAGCCGAGAGTTGAGAGAATGATCCATTGTTAAAACAGAAGAGGATATCTTCTGGCCTTAGCATTGTTAAAACAATATGCCATTAATGAATAATACTGATTGTTAGAATAATACCCCATCCATTGTTACGCCAATATCCGGTTCTAACAATCAGCGCAAATATCAAGGAATAAAAAAGCATTGTTCTAACAATGCTTTTTGTAGTTCAACTGGATAATGACAGACTTCTTGAAAATCAACATTGTAAATAGCGTAATTTTAAAATCCCGGTCATAGTTTAGGAGGTGCTTATCCAAAGCACGACTAAACAGGCACGTTTGGAGCACAGGGACTAAACGAGAAGGAGTCTAGTTGTATACATTCAGCCAAAGTCACTCCGAAATTGAGAAAAGAAACCGGATAACATAGGAAAGAAAAGAGGGGAGTATGGGTTTGCTCATCCGTAGGGGAGTCTTTATGTCTCCCCTACGGATAGTCGCTGCGACATGTTAGCACAACGACCGGAGAAATGAATGAAAAAGGAGGAATCAGGAATGGGGAAGAGTGCCAGTACCGAAGATGAACGCTATACCATGGAGATAGAGAAAGAAGAAAGCACTCACGGGCGACGCACGATTGACGACGTACAAATTCTGCATGATATTTACCGTTTCCGTGCATTAACACCTCAGCAATTAAGAGTTTTGCATTTTCAGGGAAGAAAATCGTATGTCTACCGAAAAATGCAGTTTTTGCGAAAAGGAGGAATGGTCGAATCCAAGCCACTTGTACGAGGGGGAAAGAAAGTAGAATCAGCATACTATATTACGCAAAAAGGGATAGAAACGCTCGTTCGTCATGAGAAAGTACAGGAACCGCGGCGTTGGGATCGAAATTTACCGGATTGGCGGAGGATTGAGGATATCCTGGATGAGAATGAACTGTATGTGCAGCTCCAAGGTAGTGGAGCGGAGATTCTTGAGAAGCGTGAGTTAAAGGATGCCCTTCGGATGCATCGGACGTCCTACGTTGCTGCTGGTTTGAGGATGCATGGGAAGCTGTATCATGTGTACATGTTCAATAGTGAAACGACACCAAAGACAATGCAGGTAGTAAGACGAGAAATTATTCAAGAGACAGAGCTGAACCGCTACATCCTCTTCTTTAAAGGTCATCAAGCGTTGGAAAGATATAAGAAAATGATAAAAGAGGAAGAGGGAAAACTGGAGTTGATGCTTATTGCGTATCCCTATATACCGCTCCGACTGGGTTTTTTAATACAGGAACCCCCGATAGTGAAGTATTTCACAAAACAATATGGGGTTGAACCAATGTTGCGCTCCGGGGAAGCTGTGGACACAGAAAGTACGTTTGCTGATTATGAGGTTGAATTGAATGGAGAAACCTTCTTTATCGCGGATATGCTGTGGAACGATATCATGAAGTATGACAGTATCGTTTCGTATCAACAAACGGGGTATGAACGCCATAAAAAACGCATTATTATGGTTTGCTGGAAGGAGAAAATTAATGAATACCTGCACAACGTTAACAGCAGTATTGTTACCTTTGAAGGCATTAAGGAGAAGGATTTGACTTTCCATCCTTTTTACCCGACATATCTGCAGCGCATAGAGGATCAGGATTATCGCTCGCCGGAGCGTAGAAAACAACAAGCCCAAAAGTAAACTAGTTTATAAACTAGTTTAATCTATCTTTTGAAAATAAACTAGTTGATAAACTAGTTTAGTATAGATATACTGTAAGAGAAATATTATTGCCCCCTTTCCTAGAGTGAAATGTAGTGCTCTCGGATTGGATGGACTTTATGGAGGGGAAAACGTGAATCAGATTGAAAAACTTTTCGAGGACGATGTTTTAATCACAGGAATTGATCAAGGCAACAAAAGTGCCAAATTCAGTTATTTAAATCGGCAGGGTAATATTGAATCGTTTGCTATTCCAACAGTGATTGCTCCTGCTCAAACTCGAAAAACAAGTTTAGAAGGGGCAGCAGAATCCCACATCATTGAAAAACGACTTCATTTAAAAATTGAGTCGAAGTCTCTCTCCCTTAAAAACCAGGAGCGGTATGTGTATGTCGGCCATTTTGCACGGAATAAACCGGACAAAGAAGAACCGACCTATGAACATAATGGCGGAGAAGGTCGTCACATCTCCAAAACGAAGTTTTCCAACGATCTACACATTGTCACCACACTGGCTGGACTAGCAGTAATGGCGGCTAAAACCAATAAAGATACAGTGCGCATTCCCTATGCAGGTGGTTTACCTGTCAGCGAAATAAAAGAATATGGCTCAGAAAAGGCATTGGAGAGTGTCAAAGGGACGCATCATATCACCTTTATCGATGGACCGATGGAAGGAAAAACGATCAAGGTCGTGATAGACAGCGGAAAAATGTACGGCGAAGGAGCCATCACGGATCTGTCGTTGAATTTCGATGTGCAGCAAGGTGAACTCTTGGAAACGTCTCTTAATGGTCAGCTGGCAGATAATTATGCGCTGGGGGACCTTGGAGCAGGAACCAGCGATGTGATTATATTCACCGATGATGGGATTGACGGTAACCTTTCTAAAAGCCTTGATATTGAGGGAACAAACCCTTATATTGACCGTATGATTGAAAAAGTAAATAACATGGAGGAATACACAAAACTTAAAGACTTAATGGGATTAGACGATGACGCTAAGGTCTATCAATCACGGGAAGACTTTATGAATGAAGTGATTGAACCTGGTATCACGGCCTGGTTGCATAATGAACAACAGGAGACACCAACATTTGAAGTGAAATTGATGAAAAAGCGCATAGTCGATATCACCCACATTGTAATGGAGGAACTGAAAGACTATGCGGAGAAGCACAAAAAAGAACTCAGCAAAGCGTGGAATGATGCTGGGGTGGAAGATTTGGTTATCGTTGGTGGAGGTGTGTTGTTCGGATATCCTGAATTTAAGAAAGTCCAGGAACAATTCCGCGAGTTGCAGGGCGAGGATTGGGCGATCTTCCCGGAAAACATTGAAAAAGCACCCTTTTTTACCTCGCGTGGTTACTTAATAGCGAATTATTTACGGGCCATGTCGGAACAAGCGGAAGTAACATCATAGTAAGAATTCGTGAGTTGGCAGCAATATAAAACTAATAAGAATTGAAGGGACGTCTCGATGGTTATAGGCATAACTGGAAGGGGGTGGTGGTGTGGCAGGTGATACATCTATGCAAGGAAAGGCTGGATACAAAAAAGGGACGGGTCGTACATTTACACCTTCCCTTAAAGCAGATTGGGTGGATGATTTTAACCGGGTTCTCGAGAAAGAACCGGGGTGGAGTCGAAATCAATTAACAGAGTATTACATCCGAAAAGGTATGGAAGAATCAAATGCTGGAGATCGCAGTACGATTACAGTAAATCACGATGATTTAACCGAGGATCAAGTAGCCTTTCTACAGAGCGAAGAGGGGCGCACCTTTATTGGGAATGTCATTTCATATGTGTTAGCTGGTACAGGCAAGGAAAGAGCAAATGCTCCGAAGTCTGCACCATCACCGCCTCCTATTCATCATGAGCGACAGGATGATGGACCGCCAAAGGAAAAGGAGAAAGAGGTCGAGGCCGAAGAACGACCAAAAGAAGAACAGAAAAATGAGGAGTACCAAAGTGATAGTGAAGTTCAATCGTCCTCGCGTCACTTATCTGTGCTGGAAAAAGCGCAGCAAAAATTGAATCGTCAAAATCTATAAGATCCCTGCCGGAAACGGCGGGGATTTTTTCATGCCTTACCACTGGGACGTCCGTATAAAAAGGTACCATTGAAGGAGTTGAAGTATCTTGCAATTTAGCGAGAAACACGTTGTTGAAGGACTGGAAGCAATCCTAGAAAGTCGAAAGGATACCAAGCTCGCCCGGTTTTATTTGGAACATATGAAACAGTGTGCAAACAGGCTCGATATTAATCTGCCGTTATGGTTGATGGAAAACAAAATTAGAGTCCAAGAAAAACGGAACAAATTATCCGCAGAGCAGATGGATTGGGAAGATCTCATTGATGAAGGCTAGGTAGTTTTTTCTAATAAACCCCCCCTAATCGATAAAGAATTTGAAATTTTTAACGATATTAGAGGAGAAAAGACATCCTTCTTTACATTATATATATAATGTTATATAATTAAAGTATAATAATAAATAGATATTAGTATTGAGAGGGGAAACCAAATGAATTGGAGAAAAGCCTTATCTGCAGCTATGTTGATTGGTACCGTAACTCTTATTCAGGACAATGATGGCAAAGCAGCATCAACCAACCAAACAGATAGCGAACATCAGAACATGGTGGAAGCGATCGAAAACATGCAATCCCAAACAAGAATGGCCGATAAAGTTCACCCATTTCGGAATGCTTACATGGATTGGCAGCTGAACCAGGCTGACATATTCCTGGAACGATTGAATCAAATACGAACTGCTTATGGGTGGGACGAAGCAGACCTTAATGAAGAGTTAATGTTTTCCGCGCAGGCAACAGCTAATTACTGGTGGACGCATCAAGCGGGAACCAATGAAACAAATATCAATGCTTCAGAAGGACACACACACACCGAAACCAATTCCAACTATTTCACCGGGGAACAACCGGCAGATCGAATGAGGTATTATGGCCATGAAGAAGTGACCGGTTTAAGCGGAACCGAAGTGATTGCCCCCGATATTATCGATGCGGAACACGCATTTGATCGACTTATGAGTGCTCCGTATCACCGTATGGGTATGTTAAACCCCAGGGTGGACCAAGTTGGTGTTGGAACAAACCTCATCCATGGCCCGAAATATCGTTCTATGGTGGCTCACTTATCAAGTGCTTCGTCCACTGTTTCGACAAACGGTCTTGAAGCTGTCGCTTATCCATATGACGGTCAAACGGGAGTGCCACTTGCTTGGGATGGAGAGGAACGGCCGGATCCGCTTCAACATTTTGATGATGTAGCAGAAACCGTAGGCTATCCGATTACTGTCCAAAAAAATTGGGATGGGGTCGAGCGGTTAGTTACGCAAAATGCAACACTCTTGGATGACCAAGGTTCGGAAGTAGAGACCTATATCGTAGATAGTGAGAAGGAGCAAGGAACCACAGGAAGATTGAACCATCTTATTATCATACCGAGGCAGCCCCTGGATCCGGATACTACCTACACGGTTACTGTGGATGTTATGGAGGAAAAAGAAGCATTCAGCGGGGAAGGAGATGTCACAACGAAAGAGTGGAATTTCCAAACGGTGAAAAAGCCGGAGATTGAAAGTGTAGGGATTCAAAATAATCGCATTAATGTTCATACGAACCTGGGGGATATAGAGGATTATCGTTTCCGAGTCCAACGGGGTAACGGAACCTTTCACCGCTACAACCTTCGTAATGGGTTGCTGGCTCAATATACACCGCTACCGCCGCAACAAGGCAGTTATACTGCTACGCTGTCCAGTGAGGATGTAGCAGGCGAAGATGAAGTGAAAATCGATGTAGAGCGGAACCCGGCGGGTGAATTGGACGCAGTTCTGGATTCTCCAAATAATGATCAAGAAGAAAGCGGAAATAGCCGGGATGGTGAAGAACCAGAAGAGGAAGAAGACAAAGAAGAAGATAATACGGATGGAAACGAGGCACCGGATGACCAAGAAGGACATCAGGAGGACCAAGACCCCGACAACGATAAAGACAATACCAATGACCAAGAAGAAAAGGACAACGGCGACTCTGAATCCGATAGTGATCAAGGAACGGAAGAATCCGGTGAAGAAAATGAAGAACAACAACAGGCTCCTGACGCTGACTACCCTGACTCTTTTGACGGCTATAAACAATACGATCCTGTAGACAATGTTCCATCGGACTATGAGTTTGTTATCCATATGACAAACCGCATTGATCCGACCACAGCGACCAAAGATACCATCTTCATCTTTAACGATGAACAAGAACCGATTCTTGTAGACGTAACGGTGGCGGAAAATAACAAAGCTATCAAAGTTAAAGGTTCTCAGCCGTATGAAAACGGCAGCTATACTTTGGTTCTTTCCGACCAAGTAACAGCAGCAGATGGAAGTAACGTTAATAATGCCGCCTATATGGAGTTTAAAGTACAGGAAGAATAACCCTGCATGGTAGCATCATCCTTTGCAAAGGATGATGCTTTTCTTTGTGCGCCTTCTCCTTTAAAAAACCAAGAAAGGATTGTGACGTGATATGAAAAGAATATTTTTATCCATGATGATTGCCCTTACTATGCCCCTGTTGAGTTCCTGCGGGTTCTTTAGCGAAAATGACGATACTGACAGCGGTGCTGGTGGAAAAGACGAGGAAGCGGTGAATTACAGCGATGTCATCACCCAGACCATGAATGAATCAAATGAACTCCTGCAGGACTTTAATCAAGCATTAGATAGTTTTTATGCCAATCAGCTTACTGAGAAAACGTTTGGGGAGCGAATGGAGGAATATATCCCGAGGGCCAATGAGATTGCTGGCAACCTGGATAACGTGATGTATGACGTTGAACCTGGATTGCATGAGTTTCATCGAAGTTTGATTGACTTAACGAATCAGCAGCATCAAATGTTTTTAGATGCGGTGGATATGGCCAATGATGAAGATAAAAATGTAGATAAAGAGACATTAAGAGAACAATACAGCTCGATCAAACAGACCCAAGCCACCCTGATCGAAGAATACCAAACCAAACAGATGGAGACCGAGGAAGAAAACTAAACTAGTTTATAAACTAGTTTAGTTAAACAAATAGGTTGTGCGGTTGCTAAGGACAACGAGCTTATTTAATAAGCAGATGCCTCACAGAAGAAAAATTCGTGGGGCTGACAGATCTTAGAACCAAGGTTGATGTTTTACAAATAAAAAGAGCAGATGTTCCAGGAGAAAGCGCATATTAGATACAAAGGACGTTGTAATAGAAGGGCGGCTATCTCTTAAAATTTGTATAAAAAAAATTTCGATGAAAAAGGCAGCTTCTAAACCCTGGTATATACGTATTGACAGCCATAGAATGTGAGACACCTTCTTTTTGTATTATATATATAGTGTTTAATATATAACAAATTATAAATTATTCTTTATGAATGTTATAATAACAGTATATTAAATACTAAACATTATATAATTAAAGGGAGAAGGGTGTTGCGATGAATAGGCAAACAGCTGCACAAGGATTGATTCAACGAGTATTTCAAGCGTGGAAAGATGAATTTAAGCAGAACAAGGAAATGCAAGACACGCTTTTCTACAGAATTCAGTATAATAAGCCGCATTTTCTTTGGTACAACAGGGAAAAAGCACAATTCGAATGTTACCTGGGTCAGTCCCCCTTTTCGCTTTATTGCTTCAATGTGACTGCTGATTCAACTACTAAACGGCAACGAGAACCTGTTATTCGTGTTCCCGAAGTATTTATTACCAATCAAGATGTATTAGATTGCTTGAGATCATGGAACATATATGAGGACATTCCGAAGTATGTAGATGAGTGTGTTAAACAGAATGTCACCGCTCCTGTGCTGCTGGAACAAATTAAAAAAGAAGATCCGAAAGCTTATGAGCGATTCAAAAAAAGAACATTCGACGTATTTGTTGCTCACCTTGAAGAAGCAGCGGAAGAAGTTGTGGAAGTTCTTGTTCAGAAGTATTGGCATCAAGCTAAAGAAAATAAATTCTTATAAAACAAAAACATTTATATTTGTGTTATTACTTGTGAAAGCACAAGTGTTTAGATAAACATTTACTGAAACAGTATTAGTTGTATTATTAAAAATGTTTCCTTTATTATAAATATAAATTATAGTATAATTGTATTGACAATTAATTGTGTCATAGTTGTGTATATTTAGGTTCATCCTCTTATCAGAGTGCGGTTGATCAATAAAAAAGGACTTCGGTGAAAACTAATGGGTTTCACCGAAGTCCTTTTTATATCGCTTCTTGGAAACAGGTTTAATTATCATTATGTCCATGTTCCCGTAGCGGGTAATTAACCCGGTATTTTATCAGGTCCGTTGGGGCAACCTGAAGGAAATTACAGAGCTGCTCTAACGAATCAATGTCCAGCTGCCGGACGTTATCATTTCGGAGCCGTCGGATTAATTCATAAGGAAGGCCGCTTCCTTCGGATACCTTGAGCATGGATAAGTTTTTCTTTTTCAAGATTGCACTAAGATGAATGTAAATTTCATAGGATTTAGATCCATCTGGCAATCCATCATTATCTAACACATTGCCCTCTGCCACTTCTAATCGGAATAAGTCACTAATGCGGCAATTGAAGTAGGCAACCAGTTTTCCGATAACCCGGAGCGACAGCCGCTTCGCATGGTGGTTTGCTAAGTTCCAGAGGTTGTTGTAAGTTTCGTTGATATCCGAGGTTAAACGGGCTAATGAAATCCCCTCCACCGCAAGTAAATGATGGATATTCAAGTAAATCTTAATATGCTGCTGAGAAGGATCAATCGTGGG
This sequence comes from Salibacterium aidingense DSM 18341, assembly GCF_000429685.1. Lineage (GTDB taxonomy): Bacteria > Bacillota > Bacilli > Bacillales > Marinococcaceae > Salibacterium > Salibacterium aidingense. The sequence continues at coordinate 41,488 of NZ_AUCI01000012.1, read as the reverse complement.
GATGGACGTAGGTGGTTCTTGAACCCCTTCGATCAACAGAAATTGATTGAGATGATAATGGGTTGCGGTGCAAATTCGTTCCAAGACATCAATCGTTACCCTTTTTTGATGGCTGTTCTCCCGGTCTTTTTGAATATTATGAAGAACTGTCGGGTGCAGCCTGGTGGTGGTACTGAGTTGATTTATGTTCATGTCTAATCGTTCCAGAATAGGATGAAGATTTACAAAAACTTTTCGCGAGGGGGGAGCCATTTTAACCCTCCATTTTAATAAGGTTTTTATACAATAAAAATTATATTTTAAAAAAATAATATTTAATTGTCAATTTAATGTTTATATATATATAAAGTTATATTATTATATAAGTAATAATTAAGGTATAAGTTAGAAATTCTACTTTTTCTATATTCATTTTATATAAATGGAAACTCATTTTATAGCTTTATGGTAGTTCAAATATAAATGCAGTAATTAAATACACTTGTAGAAACACAATTGTTTAGATAAACGTTTTTAGAAGTGAAAAGAGGAATCGATATAGGAGAATTAGTGATGTCATTGAGATGTTCTAATTCCAACGAGGTATAGAGATGGGATAACGAAAAAACGATGACAGAACGTTTATGTCGATTTAAAAATTTGAACCAATAGGAGTAGAAAGGTAGTGACATAATGGGAAGTCAAGTGAACACTAAAAATGACTATATTATCAAAAAAATAACACGACTGCTTGCTCTGGCGGAAGATAACTCCAATGAACATGAAGCGCAGTCAGCTTTTCTCATGGCCCAAAAACTAATGCTGAAAAACAACATCGCCATGGATGAAATTCAGGTTTCGGATGGCAAAAGAAATATTGAGGAAGGCCAGGTCACAACCCACAAAAGACTGCACTGGTGGGAGAGGAAATTGGGCATTATTATGGCCAATAATTTCCGGGTGAAAAATTTTATAAATTGGAAAAAAAACTCTAGTAGGGGAAACCGGAAATCAGCTGTTTGTTTTATGGGGTATGACAAGGATGTCCAGCTGGCCAAAGAGATGTACCTGTTAGCTTATGAAGCTATCACGCTGCTGTCTAAAAATTTTATTGATGGTTACTACAAAGAAAACGACATAGAACGGACGCAGTATAACACATTATCTATCAAAAACTCCTATATAAATGGTTTTTTGAGCGGGCTGGAAGAGAAATTCGAAGAACAAATTGAACAAATTAAAGCAGAAGAAAATGCTTTAATGGTGCTGGTTCCCAAAGAGGTAGAAGATAAATTTGAGGAGGAAATAACGGGGAAATCTAAAAGTTTTAAAATACCGTCTATTAGCGAAATTCAAGCGTATCAGACAGGGTATGAAGATGGAAACAAGATTGATTACACACGCTCTACGATTGACGAATATGCGGAGTTTTAGGAAAGAAAGGGTGCATAAACATGGGAATTGCTGAGAAAGTTATGTCCGATAACTTGATAATTACTGGAGAACCGGGGAGTGGGAAAACATTCGCCATTACTAAAATTGTCGAAGAGCTAGTCAGACGCAAGAAAAATTTTGTTTCAAAGGAGCTTCGTTTAGGTGAAGGAATTCTTTATTCTGCACCTGATAGTCCTGAATTAGTTTCATTTCGCTAACAACCCCAAAATGAGACAAAGGATAAAGAATAGTCTCAAAGAAAATCAGACGGATTATGCGAGATAAGGAAGGGTGAACAAGATGGAGTTATCTATTTCAGAACAAAGAAAGGCTATTCATTATGCTGTTCTGCATTTGAGAAAAGAAGTGAAAGAAATTAATGAAAGTATTGAAATAGAAAAAGACCACACATTGAAAAAACTATTGAGGAACAGATTAAAAGAATTGGAATGCGATTTAGACTACTTCGAGAAAGCAAATGAAGAATTGTCTTAATGAACATTTCGACGATTGTAAGATTCGATTCTGATTAAAAAGGGTGAGTTTGTTTGAAGGAAGAATTATTTGTCATAAATTTATTTGCTATTGTCTTTTCCTTAGGCATTATAATGGGGATTTTTTCACCTATAAGCAAACCTCTAAGCAAGTTTAAGAAAAAATTATTGCTTTTGTCGATATGCTGTTTTTTTATAAATTTTTATACAATAGGAACTTATTAAATATAAGATTTTCATAGTACGACGATTATGTTTATGGGACAAATTAAATAAAGGAGTGGAAGAAGGTGAACGATAACAAAGAATGGGTTTTGACGATTAACTAGCATGATGGAAAAAGAATACTTAACGGAACGATACTAAAATGTCATAAAGTGAGGTTGCTGTTTATGAAACAAGTAACAATAGAACATATGAAAAAAATACAACATAAAATTATTCTTTTCCTGATTTTAGGCCTTGGAATCGGGGGAATGTGCGGAGCCACCTTAATGGTTAGTTCTCTTGCAGAGGCATATGATCTCCCTTTTGCAACCGGATTTATTGTACCATTGGTAGTAGGTTTGATAGCGGCTATCGTTAGTAATTACAGGGAAATTAAAAAAGGTTCAAAAGAAAAGATTACTGGTATTATTTTGACAGTTATATTTATTGTGATAATGGGTTATCTTTTTATGAATCCTGGAACTTTGACTAAATTTATAGAGTTTTTCTAAAGGATTGAGAAAAGAGAGGTACCCATTCACCAATTCACCAGTTGAGAACAGATGATTTTATGCGAAGGAGGATTAGCAATGTCTAAATGCAAAAAATGCGGAGCAAAAACGCCAAAAGAGGACACTTACTGCAAGTCTTGCGAAGTAAAGATTCTCATGAGGTAACACTCATCCCTAGTACGGCGCATGAGGTGACAATAGTAAGGAGAGCTTCTGATGTCTGACATATTTATGGTGATTGATATACTTTTAATGTGGTTGCTTTTGATAGCACTTGCAGTGCTACTCTTATGTGTTTTGTGGGCAATGATTTCTTCTGTTGTTCTTAAAGCTAAAGGGTATAACAATGACTTGCGTTTGCCGATTGAAAATGTAGAATCAGCTTATGAAAATGAAATAAAAATACGTGAAAGGTTGGGATATCTCCAAATATCCTTTAAAGCCAGAGGACTTTTAGGAGACAGCGATACGGTTTCAGACTTAATCAGAAAAATCAAGAACTATGACCTTTCCCTTCATAATTTGGAAGTCTTAAATGACGTATTACAGATTAAGGTTGGGATATTCAGGATTACATGTTCCCAAGATAAACGTAATGTGTGAAGTGATGGATACTAATTATTGTCATTTGCTCTTAAAGTTCCAGATACTTTATACAGGTATTTCGAATTGGATGTAGTGGAATTTAATGAAATATTATCCTTGCTATAATATAAGGGAAGACACACCGTCTGTGGAAGCCGGAAGTATTTAGCAAGCAATTGTTTCTTCCGTCTAAAGTGAAATTTAAACAACTTTATTATTTCTGTTCAATACTACCTAAAAGCTGTTCACTAGAAGAAGGTTCATCCTTGAAATAAACATAACTATTAATAGAAATGGAAGTAAAAACACAAGTGTATATGTTTATGTCTTCACTTATGTATAAAAATAACGGTGAAAGGAGGAATTATAATCATTCAGTTAGAGTATTACAAAAATAAAATTGTCATCCAAAATGAAAGCAACGTTACTTTTTATATCGGAACATTCCGTGGCCCTGTTGGTAAACTCTTTCATGGTATTCCCAGGGTAATTATTAATACCACATATGTGAAGGTAGAAGACCTTGAAAAAACGTCTTTCCCCCGCTACCTTATGCAGAAACCCGGAAAAAAATTATGGCCGACTTATCAAGAACTTTTAGATATGAAAGTTATTCCACCGGGGGAGACGATTTGGGAAAGGGACCAAGAATGCTTAAAAAAAGCATGGAAGCAGTTACCACGGCAATTAGGAAAATTAAATCTTTCTGTTTATAGTACAAGGATTAGTTGAACTTATATGACGGAAAAAATAATACAAAGGCAAGTAAACAATCACTCCAATAAAGAGTGATTGTTTTTTATTATACATGAAGGGAGAAATAGATATGTCTACGTTGGTTATTGCTGAAAAACCCGATATGGGCGCAAAAATTGCGAATGTGTTGATGCAGGGACAAGGCAGCAAACGGAAAGGGTACATTGAAGGAAATGGATACTATGTTACATGGGCCATCGGCCATCTCATTGGTTTTCCACCGGCAGACTTTTATGATTCGAAGTATAAAACATGGAACCTGGAGGATTTACCGATCATTCCTGACCCCTTTCAATTAATAGCAGATCCAAAAAAAATGGAGCAAATTAAGATTATTCGAGAGTTGGCAGAACAATCTAATATGATCATCAATGCCTGTGATGCCGGACGTGAAGGCCAGTATATCTTTGAACGTATTTATCGTCATTTACGCCTGCTGCATCCGGTAAAACGATTATGGACGAAATCATTAACAGAAAATGGCCTGAAAACCGCTTTCCAATTATTGAAAAACAATAGTGACTATCAGCATTTGTATGCCGCAGCAGATGCTAGAGCCAAAGCAGATTGGCTAATTGGTATAAACGGTACGCGGGCGTTATCCGTACAGCATCAGGCTAAATTGAGTATAGGACGGGTTCAGACCCCGACACTTGCGATGGTTTATGATCGGGCCCTGGCCATCGAAAACCACGTCAAAAAGACGCGTTATGATGTCTCTGTTACCTTTACACAAGGGAATGAACAATACACTGGGATCCGGGAAGGAGAAGAAATAGCGGACCGTGAAAAAGCAGACCGTATTGCTGAGCAAATCCAGGGAAAACAGGGGACCATTCATTATTATGAGAAAGAAAAAGGAAAAGAATCCGCCCCAAAACTTTTTGATTTGGCAACCCTTCAGACAGAAGCCAATAAACAGTACGGATTCACCCTGCAGCAGACGCTGGATACAGCCCAAAAGTTATATGAAAAACATGAGAGTATTACTTACCCTCGGACCGATTCACGTTTTGTGACCGATGATGAAATCCCGATGATGCTGCAAGTATTTGATGCCGTAAAACCAAGGTTTCTCAAGATGGAGATGCAAGGGGCGGACCAGGCCAAAAAAGAAATTGTCTCCCCGCAATGCCGCCGGGTGTGCAATCCTGATAAAGTAGGGGACCACCATGCGATCCTGCCGACTGAAAACATTCCAGCAAAAGGGCAATTGTCCGAAACGGAGCAGCAATTATATGTTATGATCACTCGTCGCTTTTTCCTTCAGTTTTTTGAACCGGCAACGTTTATGAAACATAAAATACAAACGAAAGTCGGCTCCCATTATTTTCGGACCACCGTGAAAGAGTGGGTAGAAAAGGGGTGGCGGCAAACATTGCAGGAACAAGATGATGAGGAAGAGAAAGAAAACACCAGGAATACCTTTAGCATAGATCCGGATACAGCCGTTCATCTAGCCCACGCTGAAACAAAAGAACGGGTCAGTCAACCGCCGAAACCATATACCGAAGGAACACTGGTGAAAGATATGGAAGCGGCGGGGAAAAAGCTCGACGATGAAGAAATGAAAGCCGCTATCAAGGACACCGGATTAGGAACGCCGGCAACCAGGGCTGCGATAGTCGAACGGTTGAAAAATGTGGAGTATATAATGGAAAAGGGAAAACATCTGACTATTACGGCCAAAGGACGTTCGCTGATTGAATTGCTGCGACAAACAAGCATCCATACCCTCACCTCGGCAGAATTAACAGGCGAATGGGAAAAACGTCTTCATGATATTGCCAGAGGCTACGAGGATCCAGAAAAAATGCTTTCTGGGATCAAACCTTTCACCTCTTTGATGGTGAGCGAGATTCAAAAAATGGAAAAGCAGAACATGCAGGTTACCGAGGTGATTACCTCCTGCCCGTGCTGCCAGCAGGGAAATATTATAGAAACCCAAAAAGCCTTTGGCTGCGATAGATGGAAAAGTGGCTGCTCCTTTAAGATATGGAAAAAAACTTATGGCCAAAAAAAGATTACCAAAAAACAATGCTTCGACTTGATTGAAAAAGGAAAAACATCCCTTCTGACGTTTTACAACAAGGAAAACAAGAAGTATAAAGGCAGACTGTGTTTAACATCAATATCGGATGGCAGAATAGAATTAGAATTTGAAAATAAAACACCAAAATCGCTAGGGACATGCCCCAAATGCGGGAACGGGGAAGTATTAGATCGAAAAAAGTTATATGGCTGCTCCAATTATCCGAACTGCCGATTTCATGTGTTTAAAACGCTTGCCGGCAAGAAGCTTCAAACGCGAATCATCCAACAATTATTGAGCGAAAGAGAAACCGAGATGATGGAGGGTTTCATATCGAAAAAAGGAAAGAGTTTTAAAGCCTACTTAGTTCTAAATGAGCAACAGCAGGTCGAATTTCGTTTTCCCAACACAAACATCAACCATTTTTATTAACAATACGTAAAAAAAAGTACTTTTTAAGGTATGAATTATACAAAATTTTAAAATTGTACTTGCCTATCCGCTTTTCCTTTGATATATTTTACGTATAGTGATAACCCATTAAACAAGGTTATTTCCAACTACCCCCCGTGCCAATTCTATATCTTTGGCAAACCACCGAACCCTCGGAGTTTGCTCGTTATGAGAACGAGTGACTTCGAGGGTTCTTTTTTATGAAAATGATTGTCATTCAATTCTATCAATGTTTGGAGGTGCAGATGTGGCTCATACCACACAGCAGCAAGAATACGAAGAGAACATGATTAAGGAATGGAAACAGATATGTGGAACCTTTCAACCGGATCCAGAAATTATGAAGCAACTATCGGAATTGGAAGCACCTATTCAGGAGACATTGTACGAAGCGTTTCTTGAATGCGCCAAGGACGACATCCTTTTTCTTCTTATGACTTACAAACTAAGCGAGCAACAGGAAAAGATGCATTCTTATCCGGACGCGCCGGAACTGTAGGAGTAGGAAAGGAGAAAAATAAGGCATGAATGTTTGCCAAGTTAAAGGAACACTGAAACGGTTTTCCCTATCCACGATGCTGATTGGTCTGACGTTGAGTGCAGCAATCATGCTGCCTTTTGGCCACAATTTTGAACATATGGCGCCTGGATCCATGGAAGTTTTGGATCAACATAGCATCAGCTGACGGTTAGCGGCAGCCTGATTTGATGGAAAGGATAGAGCGATGAGTATTATAGCAATGTTCTTGCTGTATCTCGGTTCCATTTTCTTTGCCTTCATCTCCGCTTTTTCAAAATGGATGGCTGTGATAGTCGGCGTACCGTTATTACTGTTCACGCTCTCAAGGCTCCGCAAGTATTTCGGATATGCACCAATGATTTTTGCCGGCATGGCTTCCTGGGTATCGCTGCTTTCTATGGCTAATGTGATGCTGGAATGGCCGATTCACCGTATCCTGATGTTGATCCTGACGGTGATCAGCAGTGTCATGGTAGGTGTAGGCATCCTGCTTAGTTACCGCAAACATTATCACCAGGAGCCAAAAATCAAACTGAAAGTGCGGGAGCGGCCGGCCACAGCGAAAGAAAAACTGCAGCAATATGATGAACGCATTCGTTTCAAAAAACAGAAAGCGGCCAAGTATGGATGGATTGGCTGGTTTATGACCGAGGAAGATGAACAAGAAGCGGAAACAGAACTTTATTTTGTGTTAGGAAGAAGCGTTGAATTGGATAAAGAAAAAACGAAAGACTGAGGACAAGCGGTGAAAAGGGAAGGAGGTGTGGAAGCATGATCGAGCAGTTGGAAGATAAAAACAATACCGATCTGTTGTCTTGGGGAGGGTCGGATCCTTTCACCCACACGCTGATTGTCGGGCCGACACGGTGCGGAAAGAGTGCGATGGTAATCAAACCAATTATTCTGCAAATTCTCGAATACCGTGCACGCGGTATACCAGCCGGATTAACATGTATAGAGCCCAAAGGGGATATCGTCCGGGCGGTTAAAGAAATTTGTGATGAATTAGAGGTACCGTATCATTACATCGATCCGGCCTATCCGGATGAATCCGAAGCGTTGAATGTGATGAAGGGGCCGAAAACAGACATCGCAGAAGCCACTGTCGCCGTGCTGAAATCCATGTTCGGAAAGCAGGAAGCCTTCTTCCAAACGATCCAGGAATTGTCCTCTCGGAAAATTACATTGCTTTTGAAAACGTTGTACGGAGACAACATGTACCTGATAGATGTCTTGAAGAACCTCCGGAATGAAAAACTGCTGAAAAAGAATGTGGAAAAATTGCGCCAGTCGAAGCTGGATCCGGATTTGGTTGACTTCTTCGATAATGAGCTGTTAAACGGCAAAGATTCGGAGAAGTTCCGACAACTGGTTTTGGGCCTCAGAGCTCAACTGGATAACTTGATGTCGAACGATTATCTACGTCCCTTGATCTCTCGTAAAAGTGATATGGATTTAGACCGTCACTTTGAGGAGGGTGGTGTTCTTTGCATTAATACTGCTTTGGGCATGTTGGGTTCAGCTGGCGATGCATTCGGGCAATTTGTTGCGATGCACATGCAATTGGCCACGTTCCGCCGGAAAGGAACAGAAGATACACGGGTGCCTCATTACTTAATTATTGATGAATACAGCCGTTATATTAACCCGGATGTGGAAAGGTTTTTATCGATTGCAGCGGAATACAGAGTAGCCGGTATTTTTGCCTGTCAGTCCCTGGGGCAGTTAGAAGTCGAATCCGGACAAACCAATGCGACTGCCATGAAAAAAGCGATTCTGACCTCCTGCCGGAATAAGATCTTCTTTGGAGGACTGGCAGCTGATGACGCCCAGGAAGTCTCTAAGGAAATGGGCGCGGATCTCATGGAGGTTACAGAAAAACGGTATGACGGTCATCTGCTCAAGCAGTGGCAGCCGAAAATGACAGCCGACCGTGAAGAGGAAAAAGAGCGTTTTACGTATTCCATGATTATGGACGGTCTACCCAAGTTCCATTTTATATATAAGCTGCTACAGGATGGAGCTCCGCAACCCCCCGGTGTTGGTGTAGGTTCTTTCATCCCTCGGGATCCACAGGATCTTCGAGCTCACTTTCAAATGATCAAAAATTACACCCTGGAAAAAGAGGAACAAGAAATTCGCCAGCAGCAAGTTCCTAAGTGGAATGTCAAAGCTCGAATTGAACAAAAAAAGCGGCTGGCTATTTTGAACCGTAAACTCGTGGAGAAACAGAAACAAAAGCAAAAACTGGATGAATTGTTTGAGTCGAATCCGTTTGCATTCCAGGAGAAAGACAACTTAGATCGTTCAAAGGAGGAAGCTGAAAAAGGTTCCTCTTCATTACCCATATCCTTGGTAAATAATAAGGATGGTGAGAACGAACATGATACTAAAACATCATATACGCCTATTCAATACCATTCACGAAGACAAAGAGAAGAAATGCAAACAGAGGCAGAAGACCAAGACAGCGGAGGGTCAATAGAACAAACAGAAACACAAGTGGAAACAAAAGTATATGTACAACCGGAAACAAATGTGTATTCACAAACCTATCTTTCTCATGAGGGGAATACTTCGGTGGAGGAGCAGCATCAAAAAGTCACCCCTCCCCTGGATGAAGATGCTTCATCAGCGTCGGACAGGAATCATCAAGAAAATGAAAGCCAAGACAGTCTCTCACCGATTTCAGATGAAGTACCTACAGAAGTAGAGGGAGGGAAACATAACCAAGCCCCTCCCGCTCCATGGCTGGAAAAGGAAACAAAGGACATTCCTCTATCTCTTAGCGACAACGAGATCGAAACCGAAGAAAAGACAACTACCACTCCGGCTGCCTCCATAGCAAAAGCAAATGAATCTGTATCTGAACAAGCGGAAAAAGAGCAAAAAGGGGAGACATCTAATGCTATTCCCACTCGAGCCAAGCAGGAGAGCGAAACGCAAGGACAGGCGGATGACTCCCCCAAAGACCAGAAAGAACCAAGACAGCAAAAAGAAAACATTGAAAATTTCTTTTAAGCACTGAGTTAAAGGAACAAAAATTTTAGGAGGATGACACAATGAGTGAAGAAGCAATGATGGATATTTTCGTCGATGGGTATCAAAGTGAACAACCGGCAACACCGGAGGAAGAAATGCAGCGTTCCATGGAAAAAGTGTACTCGGCTAGGCAGAACAGTACGATTTTGAACGCTGAAATGATCGCGATTGAAGAACACGGCCAAGGCGAGGAGCAGCGAAATTGCGCAGTTATACGAATCGGCCACATGAAAGGCATCATCCCGATGGAGTATATGGAAGCCAAAGATTACCGGCAGCTCCGGAACATGATGGGAACGCAGCTTTCGTTTAAGGTGATCGGTATTGACCGTGAACGAGATTTGTTCATCGGCAGTAGACAAGCAGCAATGGAACATATGAGAGGTTCAACGTTTAACAGGCTGGAAGAAAAGGGTGTCGGCGTCACGGTAGCGGCTAGTGTGCGGTTTGTACAGCGGGATGTTCTAATTCTTCAAATCGGTGGCATTGAGACCTCTATGAACGTTAGTGAGTATGACTATGCCTGGGTATCTGATCTTCGCCAGGAGGTAAGCATCGAAGATACAATGCATGTGAAAATATTAGATTTTGACCGGGAAAGCGGGCAAATCCGGGTCAGCCGAAAACAAGCACGACCGAACCCGTGGGAAAGTGTCCGGCAATTCTTCACCGAAAACAATGAATACGTGGGGTATGTTTCCGGTGTCGTGGAATACGGAAATTTTATCAATCTGATGCCCGGTATTGACTGCTTAGCTCCTCATATGAAGTTTGAAGCATTAAACGCCGGCGATAAAGTAACGGTGAGAATCCGAGATATTCAACAGGATGAACAAAAAATCAACGCTCGCGTCGTTAATATCTTAAAGCGACACAAAGGATAGTTGGTGTTGATGGTATGGATGTTAAATTATCCCCTTTATCGGCGTTTCACGAGTATAAAATAAGGTGGAAGCGACTTCTTACAACAGAAACGCCTGTCCCACAGGGATTACAAATAAATAGCGAAAAAGAACGACGAGCATTGGAAGCCATTCAAGCTGTTGGAGTGATCGGTAAATCCCAACTCTTTCACCAGTATTTGGGTCGTAATAAAAAGAAATTAAAAAAGATGGAAAACTTCCGTCTGATCAAACGGCATGAACTCGTGAAAAACAATGACAGCATTCCTGTATACACCCTGGGAGCCACCGGTCTTAAAGTATTAGGGGTTCCCGAAAAAGGTAATACATGGTTTCAGATGACAGAGTGGATGGTTTTAGAACGGATCCTTTTTTTTCAGTTATTTGCCAAACTGAAAGATGTATATGAAGACTTGGAAATCTGTGGTACGAGTGCCCCTTTCGTAGGGGCGCTCTACTCCAACTTTCACCAAAAGCACTTCGATATTTTGGTGGTACGGCAGAACGAAGAACAGATACGAGACCAATTGACACAGTTTACCAGCAAGCATCCGATTCTGTGTATTTGTGAAGACCTAATCTATCTGGAGTCGATGAATGATATATTAAAAGAGTTAAAAATCCGGGTTACTACGGACTACGATATCAAGCAATGCTCTTTTGAAGAAATGTTCTATCTTTGGTATAACGCGTCATGGCAAAAACAGCACGAAGTATTAAGACATTTGGATAATGATAAAGCCGTCCATGGTACGTGACAACGTAAAGGACGGCTTTTTTATAGAAATGGAGGCTATTTACATGCCAATCAATACAAAGAGAATCCGATTAACGGCAGCTGTTTGTTTATTGCTATTGTTTGCTACGCAGCCCGCAATAACAGACGCAGCGACCATTGAAACACTGGAAGAGCAGAAAGAAGAAACGATAGAACAACAAAAAAAACACCATGCTCAGCTTCGCCAACTCCAGGAATATATGGCTTCGTTGGAAGAAAGAGAAGCGGATATTCAAGAGGAGATAAAAGAATATGACAGGAGGATGACCATTGTAAGCGAAAAACGGTATGAGATGGAACGGGATATTAAAAAGCAGCAAGAAAAAATCGAAGAAACCAATGGGGAGATTGACCAGCAAACAGAAGCCATGGAATCGTATCAGTCGTATTTTAGTGAACGGGCCCGGGCTATGTATCAATCGGACAACATAGATAGAGGAGCCGCCCCGCTGATTAAAATTTTTCTGGAGTCGGAATCATTCGGAACTTTTATCAGTAACATCGTGAATCAACAGACGATCCTCCACTACGATGATGAAATGTATCAAAAGTTTGTAAACACCAATCAGGCTCTTCAAGAGGAAAGAGCCAACAAAAAAGAGGAATTAACAAAGTTAAATGAGAAACAGGATACGTTACAGCTTTTAACCGAACGGTATGAAGCATTACACCAGGAACGCCAGGACTATATGGAGGAATTGGTCTCAGAAATCGAAGAGACGGCTGAAAAACAAAGCCAAACCCGGGAGTATATCGAACAGACGGAGCGGCAGACCAATCAGTTAGAACAACAAATTCGAGCAAGGGAAAACAGAGCCTCACAAGCGGTAAAATCAATGGATATAGAAGGTTCACCATTCATCACGCCCGTCAATAGTGGATATATCTCTTCCAATTTTGGTAGAAGATGGGGGAAAATGCATTATGGGACAGATTATGGTGTTCCTATGCAAACGAGTGTAAAAGCCGCTGCTGCTGGAACCGTCCAACGTGCATCCTATATGAATGGATATGGTAATGCTGTTATTCTACGCCACACGATCAACGGTCAAACGTATGAGACGCTGTACGCCCATTTAAGCCACGATATGGTGGAAGAGGGGCAGAAGGTTAGGAAGGGGGAAGAAATCGCAAAATCAGGCAATTCTGGCCACTCCCTGGGGCCTCATTTACATTTTGAAACACATGTTGGTACTTGGAATGGTGAAAAATCCAATGCCGTGGATCCTCAAACGTTTTTAAACTAACGATACAGCCTTCAATGGAGCAAGCGATATAAAGAAAGTAGAAAGGATTATCGGTGCCATGATATCTCGTACAAAACAAAAGGAAGGATACATGATTAAAAAAATGCGAAAAGAACAAGGAATAAGTCAGGAAGACCTCTGTGATGGTATTTGTTCCCAGTCCATGTTGAGTAGAATAGAAAAGGGAGATTATAAAGCATCCTTTCAAACGATCAAACAGTTGGCTCAAAGACTGGGTATAGATATGAACACCATGTAAGAACAAGTTCCGTGCAACAACGGATGCGTTGGAGGAGTCGTCTACATAACAGTCAGTAGATAAAAAGGCGGCAGCGTAAGCTCGTGAATGGAGAGGAGGCCTTGCTATTACGTCTACGACATTGTATAATAATGTCATAGTTCTATTTAAGGTAAGTTATTTCTTCATACCATTCTCCATGAGAGCTAATGGATAGAAGAAAGTGTCGTTTTTCACTTGGATTATTCTATACTTCCCGGAAACCTTTCGCTGGAAGAGAAGAATAAGACGTTTTATGCTTTACTACACAATAGGTTACACAGGCGTAGGATCGCCTTGTAATATAATCAAACGCACAATATGCGCATCGAAATGTAAGGGACATCCTTTCTTTCGGTGCGCTTTTTTTGTGCACAAAAAAGGAGGAATTCAGAATGCAGACAAAGGTACGACTAACCTATTACCGCGTTCGAGGGGATGAACAGATTGGCGTGAAGGCAGAGATTATTCAAGGAGATGTTCTTGAATCCGTCTACCTGAATTTCTGTCCACTTGATACCTATGAGGTCAATACAATGGCACCTCCCCACGAACCCATAGCAGTGCCGGCACAAACGGAGACGTTTTTGCTTCCGGATATGGAAACAGCGGTCAATATGTTTGAGAACCATGAAATGTATTTCCATGCAAGCGGTGTAGAGATTTATTACATCGATGTGCTAACTATGGAAATACACAATTTAGCTAAAAAATAGCAGTAACAGGAGGAATCAAAAATGGAATTGGAATTGCGAGAAACCCTGGATGTATGTGGGATGGCTATTCCATGCATTGCTGGTGGTTTCGGTAAAAACAAAAAGGCGATGCTTGCTAAGCACGTGGCGGATATTCACGGGAAGACACTCAAAGGTGTCAACCGTGCTATTAATATGAACCGTCACCGCTTCCGCGACCAAGTTGATCTTATCGATCTGAAACGTGAACATTTCCTGGTACATCTCATGCACCAGGGAGTTTTATCGAAGAATGCGGTCAACCGCTCCAGTAATATTTATTTGCTGTCTGAGCGGGGTTACGCCAAGCTGATGAAAATCTTCGATGATGAAAAATCATGGGAGTATTATGATCGGCTGCTCGATGAGTATTTCGACCGCCAGGAGGAATCAGACGAAGCGGGGGCATCACCGGCTGAACTTATTTTAAATTTGGCCCATCAACTGGTGCATCATGAAAACAAAGTGAAGAAAATGGATCAGCAGTATGCTGATACAGCCAATAAAGTAACGTCCATTTCGAATCATTTAACCAAAAAGCCGACCAGGTCACAAATTGTGCATAAGGTGCAGGAATATGCCCGGGTGAGAGGAACACGAAACATTAATACGTGTTGGAATGAAGTTTATCACTTGTTAAAAGCCAAGTATGGAATCGACATTCTTACACGGGTGAAAAATCGAAAAGATTATATTCAGGGCAAGCGGCTTCAGGAGACCGGCAAAGTCTACGCTCCTTCCACCCTGGAGAAAAAAGTGAATGGCTTGGACATTATCTTTGAAGAAGCCTTTGAGCAGGAAACGATGGATATTGTCGCCGGATTAATCAGTCAAAAATACTAATCCAAAACCAAGGAGGACATACCTATGAGTAACGAAAAACAAATAGAAAATATCTTTCAAAAATTATTGAGAGTGAGAAAGGCCATTCCTTATATTCAGAAACAGGCACAGGGGGATCAATATCAGTATGCTACATCCAGTCAAGTATTAGCGCTTGTTCGTGAACAACTGGATGAAGTTGGACTTATATTGCTAACTAACAATACGGGAAAGGAAGTTAATTTTTTAAACAATAATGCTATCCTTACTGAACTTCACATGGAATATGTCTGGGTCAACGCGGACAATCCGGAGGAAACGGTAACTGTTCCATTTTATGCTCAAGGGATGGATTATGGTACTGAAAAAGGAGTAGGTAAAGCTCTTACGTATGGGGAGAAGAACTTTTTATTAAAACAGTTTAATATCCCAACCGATGAGTTGGATCCCGATGCGTTTCAGAGTCAAACGTCAACACCGACATATATCAGCTCCAATCAAGCCAAAGAGTTAAATAATATGGTAGCCGAATTAGGAAAACTTCGTGGATGCAGTCCTGATAATTTCAAGGATGCATTAAATGTCAAAACATTTGAGAAAGTGCAGAAGCAGTATCATAAAGAGATTTATAATAAAGTTAAAGGCTGGCTAGTAAGTGCCCGGCAGCGCGCAAAAGAGAATCAAGGTCAAGAAACCAGAAATACTAAAACCTCAACAAATACCACATCCAAAACATCCCAATCTGAAAAAGTATCAAATCAGAACGAACAAAAAGAACCCACTACAGCTTCAGCTGAACCTTCGACAGAAACAACACCGAAGGAAGGCAAAGACCCCCAAACACATACCTCTATCACCAATTCTCCCAATGAACCAGCTCAAGAATCTCAAGTTAAGCAAGATACCGACAAACAAAATAATGAACAGAACTCAACACCTGCAGATTCATCAGCCGGACCAAGCGAGCAGAATCCTTCCGCTCCCTTCAATAATGCTGAGCAGCCAAAGGTAGAACGTTCGTCTGAAAACCAGGAACCATCCTCGACCTCAACCGCTTCTTCTTCAAATGAAGCGTATGAAGAAGTTGAAATCCAGGAAATAAAGATTTTGAGTAGAGGGGCGCAACTGACAGCGATAAATTACGAGGAGCAGAAAAAGAAACACATTTTTATCAAAGATAATAATCATATAGATGCGCTAGATCAATTACCGGATAGGTCATCCATTAACGTTAAACTCCAGCGACATGGAGAGTTCTTACTGCTCGTGGACTTTCAAGTGTCGAATACCGCTAAAGGAGCCGTATAAGATATGTCGGAAGGGATATCCATTTATCAGGATGGGAGTGGGCTGATTATCGTCCTCCCTTCCTTTACTATCATTCATGGACATCATACTTTTGGCCATATTCTGGTCCGGATCGAAAAACTGGCTGATGACTTATTCGTGACCCATGAATGTCCACTGATGCAGAGAGGAGACTCCTGTGACTGCGTAAAACCAGCATTGGATATATACCTCCACCAGACGCAGGAAGCGTATGAGGACGTTATTTTAGAGCAGCGGAAAGTCAAACTCAAACCGACGATGACGCAATTAATTTAAAGGAAAGGAGAGAAAGCTGTGAGGAATCTTCCTTGTATTATAGAAATCGCAGAAAATCACGGATTGGAGTTGAATCCGAAGACACTGGCCCATACAGAAGTCATGGCAAAGTGTCCGTTCTGCGGAGGCGACGCCAATAAGCCCGGGAAGTACAAGCTTTCTCTCAACCAAGAAAAACGGGTCTTTAAATGCTGGATTTGCAAAGAATCCGGAGGGGTACTGCAGTTTGAAGCTAAACTGACGGGAAAGTCGTTTGCTGAAATAAAGCAAAAATATTATGGAAATCGCAAAACCCCATACCATCCGGCTGAAATGCTTTCCCCACAACAGTTAGAGGCCATTGAATGGCAAAAGGCAAAAAGAGAAAGCTATAATCATTTTCGACAAAATGTGAGCCGTGTCTATGAAGATTGGCACACTCATTGTATTCGCCATAAGCGGCTTGCTTTGGCCAAACTCATTATTGCCGACACCGTCGGCAACGTAAATGAGGTAATCAAAAATATAGAACACGAGGAAGATACATCGTTTGTGCCTGATCTAACGTCCATCGTTTTTGACGCGTTCTCGGAAGCCCAATGGACGGAAACATGGATGATAGAAAGTTTGGAACTGGCTGTATCTGCCTTGCGGACCTCCTTTGTCGATGATGAGGAGGACGGTAAAAATGCCTTGGTTTACCTGATTTTTTTGGAGCGCGACATGAATTTGTCTTCTGAAAAAACAAAAACCATCGATCCTACTGTTGAATCAACAATGGAGCCATCCAAAACAAAACTCGAAATGGCTTAAATAGAGGAGGAAATAAAAATGATTAATCAAGTTGTTGTAGTCGGACGAATGACACGAGATCCGGAGTTACGCTACACACCAAATGGTGTCGCGGTAACAAACTTCAATCTCGCAGTGAATCGTCCATTTACCAATCAAAAAGGAGAAAGAGAAGCGGACTTTTTTAGCATTGTCGCTTGGAGAAAACAGGCAGAGAACCTCTGCAGTTATGTGCAGAAGGGAGATCAAATAGCTGTATCCGGCCGTTTGCAATCCCGAAGTTACATGCGAGAGGACGGAGGAAAACAAAAAGTAGTAGAAGTTGTTGCCGAAACCATTCAGTTTCTTGAAACCAAAAAGAATAACTCTTCACAAGGTGGATCGTCTCAGTCACAGGCGTCTTCTGGAAATCGACAGCAAACCGGTTTTCAACCGAACGGCAATTATGAACCAATGAATGATCCAATCAGTGACGACGATCTGCCGTTCTAAGATTGATTTACTAAAATATACAGATTCAATTAAAAAATCATGCCTTCCCCTTGGGCTATAAATAAGGTGGCACACCTGTATTGTCACCTTATGGTGGCTATAGGTGTGGAAGGAGGAATCAAAAATGGAATGGAACCAAAAAACCTCAAGCACAGTAGTGAAAGAAAGAGCAACGTTTTACGGTTATGAAAATATCGAAACTTCGGAACTACTGGAGATATTGGTAGGAAAACTTGATCCAGCACTTGGGTTGTTATCTGTACGAGATCTGCTTCATATCAGCAAGAGGGATTTACTTTCTTACCCAGGTATTGGTACGAAGAAAGCCGATCAAATAATGGCTGCTATCGGGTTGTCGAAAAAGCTATCCAAGCAAACCTTTGATTTTGGAACAATCATTCGTAATGCTGAGGACGCTTACGAATGTTTTAAAGCCTATCGGTATGAACAGCAAGAGCATTTTATCGTAGGTGCTGTAAGTACCAAACAAGAGTTTCTGGGAAGAAAAGTGATTTATACAGGAACCCGTAACCAATGTATCGTTAATCCTCCAGATGTTTTTCGGTATGCCATTGAAAAGAATGCAGCCGCTATAATTGTGGCACACAACCATCCCAGCGGCGATACCGGACCTTCGCAGGAAGATATTGAGCTTACAAAACGACTAATGAGAGCTGGCAACGAGATTGGAATCGAAGTTTTGGACCATTTGATTCTAGGACATGGATATTACTCTCTCAGAGAAAGAGGGTGCATGTAATGGACCGTTTCCTTCAACAAATGGCCGCTAGAAATCATGATCAGGCTATTGTGGCTCTCCTTATCTTAGGAGCCAGAGAGCGAAAGGATCCCTATCTTCTAAAAAATATTGATATTAATCATATCCGAAAGATTACACTAGCAAAACGAGCGAAAAACATGATAGGCACCATATCTCAGAACAAAGAGCAGGCATAATGCTTGCTCTTTTCTTTTATCCCAATAGGAGGAATCAAAAATGGAGAATATTTATACCTTTGATAACCAACTGGAAGGTACTAAGGTAACCCAGGAAGAGGGATTTCAAAAAGCATCGGACCGCGTAAAAGAATCCATGAAGTTTTTCATGGAAACCGGCATGTATGGCAAAATGAAGAATGCCGAAGCGAAGAAAAAGCAATATCAAGAAGCCCTTCGTAAGAAAGCAGAGCAATTAGACGGTTTACGATACGAGTTTCCGGATCAACAGATGGTCATGAAGTTTGTGGCTAAATCGGTGTATCATTGGGATTATTATGCTCTGAATGATTATTTAAGAGATATAGGAATCCTACCGCTTGTGGTGGATATTGATACCAAAGCAGTCAAACAACAGGACTCGGATTTGCTAAACTTCCTTTCTCATTTTGAAGAGCCTCAAACCTATTCATTGAGTGCTTCCTTTAATAAAAAGGGGAAAGAACTATGGCAGCTGGAAGAAGCTCCATTACCGGAATCCTCCATGGAATGGTACGTTGAACAAATTAAAGCATATAACATAGAATGGACTAATCTACAGGAGCATTATGAAACCATTAAACAACAAGCGGAAGACGTACTATATCAAGGAAGCGACATGAAACTGTATCATGATTACGGTTCGTTTTACTTACGAAAAAAACCGGTGTCGTATGATATTGATTCGATTTTGGAGTTTGAAGGAATGGGAATGAATTTCTTGATCCAATACGGCAAACCGAACCCAAAAAAGCTGGAATCGTTCTTCCTGGACGGGGTACTGAAACAAAGTGATCTTTGTCCCTTCCGTAAAGAAATAGACCGAAAAGTCGATTTTATGGTTATGGAAAAAGAAAAAGAAGATAGAGTATTTGGGTGGTTTTCTAAGAAGAACCAGATTGCTTCTCAAAACTATGCTAAAGGTTCGATTATCTAGTTAAAAGTTATGAAAGCCCTGATATCTACGAATATTAGGGCTTTTTTTCATACTAAAGCAGTGGATGTTGGTGGAAGTTCATGAATCTGGATTATAGAAAGTCCTTGTAGACATGGTAGGGATTTGAAATAATGATTGATAATGTATAGAGATAGAGAGTGTGATTGATTTATGACATCTCCTTTCCAGCATAACAATGAGGCAGCCTTTATAGGAGTGATCATTTACGTTTTAAAAGACCGAAAAGTGACTTCAAACCCTCTACGAAACATTTCAATGGTGGTCGTAAGATTCAGTTTACGATGGACGTGCGTCAGGTGATTATTGACCGTCGCGAGTTTAATGCCCATGAGAGAAGCTATATCTCGGTAAGAGTTTCCATCCAATATGTTCGACAAAACCTCGATTTCTTTATGGGTCAGGTATTGCGTGTAAATAGCGATGGAACGGCTGACTGGGTGCGATGTTTCAGAAGCGAGGGATTGGTACTGCTTCAAAACCCCTTCATGAAAGACTGGATGAATGGTGATGGATAGTTAAATCATTTTCTACTAATTCGGGGGAATAATTTTTAATTTTGTTAATTCCTCAAGCGTCATGGTATAGAAACGTTGAGCTACTGAATTGTTAGCGAACCTAGGAGTATGATACATGTAAATGTCTCGATCAATCTGTAAATCTTTTATACTCGAAACACGGATATCCGTTAAATTCTTTAAATTCAAAAAGGTTTCCGACACAATAGATAGACCCATACCGTTGCTTACCATATTATATAAAATCTCCAAGCTACTTACCTCTATACTTGGTGTTATTCGTTTGTTTAATTTTCCCATTTCTTCTTCCACTAACTGGCGACACATATATTCCTTAGTCATCAATATAATCGGGTAATGATTTATGGACTCTAATTCAATATAGCTCG
Organism: Salibacterium aidingense DSM 18341; assembly: GCF_000429685.1. GTDB lineage: Bacteria > Bacillota > Bacilli > Bacillales > Marinococcaceae > Salibacterium > Salibacterium aidingense. Next base: position 21,009 of record NZ_AUCI01000012.1, on the reverse strand, counting down.
ATAGATGGTATTTTTCTGAAGAAATCAAATAGAATTTTTCTTGAGCCAAAAACTCACAAGGGTGACCAGCTGCTACACCGTTATAAGTAAAACCCATGTCTATTTTGCTCTTATTGAGATCCTCCTGGAGGTTATCGGTGCTTAGAAATTTAATATTGATCGAGGGCTCCTCTTGATGGAATTTCACAAATACCTCTGACAAAAGTTCCGATAATTCCCCATGCAACACGCCGACGCGAAGGGTATCTTCGTCAACTTCGACATCTTTAATGGTGTCAAACGTATCACTTAAAATCATTTGAATGGATGTTGTTTGTTTAAATAAGTATTCTCCAGTTAACGTTAAAGTCACTTTACGGTTAGTTCTAGAAAAAAGCTGCACGCCCAGCTGGTTTTCTAATATTTTAATTTGTTGACTAAGAGTTGGCTGTTTTATACCTAACTTGTTTGCTGCTGTTGTAAAATTCAAATGTTCAGCTAATTTATGAAAATAATACAGTAATTGATAGTTCACGTTATCCCTCTTTCATAGTTTTAAACTATTGTATCATAGATGGATTAAGACCACCTGAACAGTTATTATATTTTTGGGAGGGATAACGATGATAAAAAATCTGAACGAAATTACCATACCCGATAGTAAAATGGTGCAAGATGCTCAAGATATTGTTCATGATTACGGTAATGAATTGATATGGAATCATTCAAACAGAGTATATCTATTTGGAGCCATTAAAGGCCTGCAGGATGATGTCCCTTTTGATTACGAGTTGTTATATGTAAGTGCTTTATTCCACGATTTAGGATTAACACCAACTTATAGTAGTCCAAATAAACGCTTTGAAGTTGATGGAGCAAACGCTGCCAGAGAGTTTTTATCTGCGTATAATTTAAATAACGAAAAAACTCAACTCGTATGGGATTCAATTGCTCTTCATACGACGATAGGTGTGGCTGAATACAAAGAAAGCAATGTTGCTCTCCTTTATCATGGAGTTGGAATGGATGTCATGGGCGATAATTTCGATCAATTTAGTGAAGACGTACGGAAAGTGATTACGACAAAATTTCCGAGGAAAAATTTTAAACGTAACATTTTGGAAGCATTTTATGAAGGCTTAAGGCACAAGCCTGAAACTACTTTCGGTAATATCAAAGCCGACGTCATCAGCCACTTCGATCCCCACTACCAGCATGCGAACTTCTGTTCATGTGTGTTGCACTCTAAGTGGGAAAGTTAATATCTAAGCTTTTTCTTCTAACCATGTTGATTATTACTGAAGCAAAATAATACGATTCTTTGTGGAGTTTATTCTCCATAGGATCGTATAGTGTCATGCTAGTTTAGAATAAGAAAACTGACTATTCAACATAAATCATTAGCAGGAACATACTTGCTACTGTCAATGCGAGGGATTGTATGAACAACGACAAGCTAACACTGTGGGTGATCGTTAGTACGAACTTTTTCTTGCTACTCAACCAATTTTTGTTGATCACAGCCTTCCCTACCATTATGGAGGAATTTCAGGTGAACGCAGCAGAAGTGCAGGGGTTAACTACTGCATTCCTCTTAACAACCGCTGTAATGATTCCCATTAATGGGTATTTGGTTGATCGCTTTACCTTGAGAGGTCTTGCTTTTGTGTCGATCACTTGCTTTCTTATCGGCACAGTCTTCGGCGTTATCGCTCCTTCTTTTCCTGCTCTCATAGTTGCACGAGTGATACAGGCGTTAGGAGCAGGAATCATGCTTCCTCTGGCTCAAACGGTGCTTCTGTTGGTGTATCCTTCAGACCAACGTGGCCGGGCTATGGGCGTATTAGGGCTGATTATGAACGTGGCTCCGGCTGTAGGGCCGGCAATAGCAGGATTGATTGTGGATGTGTTCCATTGGAGATACTTATTTTGGTTGACGTTACTCCCCATCATATTATTATATGTGCTCACCTATATGTATGTCCGTAACATCACCCCCTCCAAACCAGCCCAGTTTGATACGTTTTCTTTTTTCTTATCCAGTCTCGGCTTTATCACTTTACTCTTAGGGGTTAGCACCATCAGTACGTATTCTATTCTGGATCTGCGCGTGATAGCAGCCTTTGTTATCAGTATGTTGGCGTTTACTTGGTTTAGCTACCGGCAAACGCAGCTTCAAATCCCTTTGTTGAATATACGTGTGTTTTCATATCCAGTTTTTTGCCTAGCCACGTTATCTGTGCTGATAGTTTCCCTGCTTTTATTATCCATGGAAACCCTTATTCCGCTTTTCGCTCAAAATGTCCAAGGGTCTTCAGCGTTTGTCTCTGGAATGATTTTAATGCCGGGGACCATTGTCCTTGCGGTATTTTCCTGGATCAGTGGCGTTTTATTTGATCGGTACGGCGGCCGAGTGATTATCAGTATTGGTTTTGTGTTCCTAATCCTTTCTTTAGCGGTGTTTTGCTTATTTCAGCCCGATACGCCTTCGTTAATCGTTATTATTACTTTTGGCATTTTTATGTTGAGTATCAGCATCACCATGATGCCTCAAGTAGCATCCGCTATGAACGCATTACCATCATCCATCATGCCCCATGGCACTGCCGTGCTCAATGCTCTGCGCCAGTTTGCCATGGCAGTTGGAGTAGCTTCACTGACCACTGTGGTGACTTTATCGGCTAACAATCAAAACAACCTTTATGATGGAATAAATGCTGCCTTTCTCACTATGGGGGTACTCAGTATTTTTGCTGCTGGTTTTTTTGCCGCGAGCAGGATTTTTGCTAAAAAATAGAATAATATAGCCATACGGGGGTTTGAATATGGGCTATTATATTGCCAAAGGAGGAAGAAAGAGAATGTTGTTGGAACCTTTTCACGTCGCGGTCCCCACCGCCTTTCATCCAGACGAGTCATTAAATGTGGAAGACACCTTAAAACATATAACCTCTTTATACGAACAAGGGGTCAATTCTGTTCTTGTCTGTGGCACCACCGGAGAGCAGCACAGCCTTACTTTTCAAGAGAAAGAACAACTTATGCATGCGATAAACAAGGAAACAGAGTTAACGCAGAAGATGGAAATTATTTTTGGCATTTCTTCTACTCGCCAACAAGAAGCAGAAGCATTAGCAGAGATGGTCCATACGACTTCGATCGCCGGCATCATGATTGGCTATCCTCCCTATATTCAGCCATCGCAGAGAGAAGCCATTGGTTATACCAAAGCGATCACGCTGCTGGCTGATAAACCGACGATTCTCTATAACAATCCTCCCCGCACAGGCTTTGACTTAAGTACAGAGAGTGTTCATGAACTCTTTCACGCCCATCAAAATATCATTGGGCTGAAAGAGGCGGGAGCGAAAGATAGGTACACGATTCAATCCCTCAAGGCATCTTCGCCAGAACTTTTGTTGTACGCCGGCGGCGAGCAGGGCCTTGCTTCCAAAGTAGAAATGGGTTTTGACCGTCTTTCTTCTATCGCGGGAAATCTAGCGCCTGCTGATGTCCTGCATTGGTTTCAAACGCTTCAGCATTCAAATTTCGATAGCCCGGGACAAGAATGGCTACCTGAGAGTATCACCAAGGTGCTGGAGAACGTTTACAATGGGGGCGCTGCTATTCAAAACATCAAAGAGGAATTAAACCGGAGGGGCCAAGTCATGGGCCTATGCAGGCGCCCCATAGGAAATTAAGAATGCTTCCAAAGCGATGACTATATGCTTTTTCCATTGGTTGTAGCCCGAAAACTTCGGGAAGACATGTCATTCGTAATTATAACGTACAAAGGAGCTGCAGATACAAATGAACGTAACCATTACCATGTGCGTACTCGAGGATCTCCATGATCTTCAAGCGATCAGCCGGGACACCTTCCGAGAGACCTTTGAAGATCAAAACTCTCCTGAGCAATTGGAGAACTATATCAACCAAGCGTTCGCCCTGGATCAACTCGAGAAAGAACTCTCCACCCCTTCGTCCTATTTCTTTTTTATTTATTGGCATCAGGCGCTTGCTGGATACCTAAAAGTGAATATGGAGGAGGCTCAATCCGAACCAATGGGTACTCAAGCACTCGAAATTGAACGAATTTATATCAAAAAGCCGTTTCACCAACTAGGACTTGGCAAAGAACTGTTCCAAAAGGCTGTAGATATGGCCTTGGAGCATCATAAAACAAGCATTTGGTTGGGCGTGTGGGAGAAAAATGAACAGGCTCTAGCTTTTTATCAAAAGTTGGGATTTGTTAAAACCGGCGAGCACTCCTTTTATATGGGCCAGGAAAAACAAACCGACATTCTGATGGCCAAGACACTTTGAAGAATAAACGAAAAAGCAATAGTTGCGGTAATGAAAAGGCTTCCTAGAGTGAGGCCAGTTGCGGTGTACAAGAAATGATCGATTAGGTCAAATTCAAACGTCATAACATTTTCCTCCATTTAAAATCGAAATGTAAAAAGGGGAGTGAATCAATCCATTCCCCTTTCATCTGATTCATTCTTGAACCGAATCTTCGAACAAAGGAACGGTCTGCTGTTGCAAACGCAATTCTTCGGCCTCAGCAGCTGACCATTTCTCCAATGTGCCATACAGCACGATATGGGCAGCATCAATCAACGTAGTGGCATATGGCGGCCGATCACCTTCAATGCGTTTCTGTCCCAAATATCATTGTCCTCATCGGTCACATACACCGCTTCCGGATCCCTGTCTTTCTGAAGCAGGGACAACGCTTCATCGACCAGCCAGTGGTGCAATGCCTCTCGTTTCTGCTGGTCATCGAGAAGCTGCTGTTCTTCGGCTGCCACCGCATCCTCTTTCTGCTGCATTTCCGCATATTAGAAGGAATTATCAAGTACTTATTTCCTCTGACGAAAATAGATGAAAACCTTGACTTTCTTTGTAGAAAAGTGTACAATACCATGAAATGAAACTGTTAGGTGCTAATCAATAATCAAGATTTGATATAGCTTAATTAGGGAATTTGGTGAAAATCCAAAACGGTTCCGCCACTGTAAGTGTAGACGAAATGAGTTTTGTTCTCAGAGTAGACAAACACAAGTCAGGAGACCTGCCTACACTTTTTAATCCAAATTGGGTTAACTTTGTGTATGGTTTGTGTGGCGGAAACAGAAGCTAATTTCCCTTCCGATATTCTACCTTACAAACAGCACATTCTAACCCAATGGATTAGAATGTTTTTTTATTTTATGAAAGGTGGAATTTTAATATGGATATAGCTATTATTGAATTATCTTTAAAAATTGTGCATGTAACATCTTTTATTATTTTTAGTCTTATAGGATTTATCATCAGCATTTTAATGTTGTTTAAAAATTGATAATAATCGACCAAAAAATGGGATGTATCAGTGCTGCAGATAGATAGGAAAGTCAACGTAGAAAAGATACGGGGATGGCTGGAACGAAAGGAAATTGACAAATTTATGAATACGTCAGAGGCGGCACATCGTTGGGAGCTAAATCATGAAACGGTCCAGCAACAAGATCAAGTACGCTCACAACACAGAGCTGGAATCAATATTGATATCGGAGAAGTTTAATACTTTCAGAAACCCTACGGGCAGCGCCGAGAATTGAGGATGCAATGGAGAAACGGTTTAGCCCTTGATCTCATTTGTGTTATAATCTGATTATTAATTGAACTTGCGGGATATAAAGTTAGTTATAGTCTATTTGAAAAAGTTTATCTGAACGTAGTGGGAGCCGGGCTGAGACCCGGCTTTTTTCATGTCCGTTCTTCTCCGAGCATCCCCATGACAAGCGCTTGCGCTAATTCTGAGTGTTGCCTAGCTTCTAAAATCTCTTGCGGCATTGACACTTCATACTGTGTGTACAGCGTCATCACCTTTTCCATGAACTTACTGAGATTAGAAGACGTTAAATTATTTAATTCCCACGCTTCTTTTTTGACCTTGTTTTTATTATCGATAGCTTTTTTGAGTTTGTATCCGGCATCGTATAAATTATTGATCTGCTCCGTTCGGTCCACGTCATTTAATTCCATTTCTCTCACATACTCTGTTACCCAGCTGCGAACCAAAGCGGAAGCATCTGTCCCGTTTTTCTTTGCCGCAGCGCTGAATCGCTCTTTTAAATCTTTATCTATTCTGACTTGTAAATATACATTTTCCATGGCTGTGCCTCCGATTACTTTTTGTATATAGTAGTGTAGCTAAATGCTTCAACCATGCTTGAACCAACTTCAAACGTATCGCCCTGCTTATCTTCACTTATAATATACTCTTTAATAGCGCCGGTTCGTACAGTTTCAAGATGTCGATTAATTGCCTCAACTGCTGCCTGTTCCCCCTTCTTCTCCAGATACTGCACAGCCTCTTTAGCACTATCTACATAAACCTCACGGCCCCAATCCTTTTCAAATACTCTTACATTATTTATAGCTTTCATTTCAATTTCTCCTTTTTTTATTATGCTTCTACACCAAACAATTCGTGAGCAACTTTCATGTTACAGCGTTGTACTCCATACCCACTTTCAAGAATTTCTCTTAAATCTTGAAATTCGAGCAATGCTTGTTGTACAGATTTTGAAGCGTTTTTGTGATTGTCGATGAAAAAAGCAGCGTTCTCATCTTTTAAATACTCTCTAACAGACTGCTTTGTCAGTTCAAATTTCTCTGCGTTTTTAACGGGAGCAAGACCTTCAAACGCTTCCCATGCTTTCACCGTGTTAGCCCGAATTTGTTCAGCCCATTTAACCTGCTTTTCACTTCCTTTTAAAGTCGGGAGATTCACGTTTTGCACCTCCTCCCAGCCGAGCTTGAGAGCTTCTGCAAAGTATTCTTTTACCTATCCGCCGAATTTCTTAACCCCTTCGTATGCAATCTCCCAAGCCCGTTTCATGATTTTTTTCATTTTTAATATCTCCTTTCGTTGATTTGTTAAGTTCATTCTACACTTTTGTATTTATAATGTCAATACAAAATCAATACAAAATAATAAAAAACAAAAAAGCAGACCCACAGCCCTGCTTGATATCTAAAACTTGTTCTTTTGCTTTTGCTTGATGAACTTTAAATGATGAAACTCTAAACAGATCTGGGGTAATACTAAAGAATATAAAAATAAGCAGAGCTGAAGCGAATTTTCATGGAAAAGGTGTACAGATGATTTATACGTATCGTATAATAAAAAATGTAGTTATTTTACGTATGTTATATCTAGAACCTTCCTGTAGGAGCTGAAGGACGTAGATTGAACAGTTGGTTATTTATGTTTGCAGACTTCCCCTTTTGATGGCTGGAAGAAAGCAGACCTGGTGAGAAGAGGAAGAACGATCAAAGCAGGTTGTAGCGAAAGGTGTACCTTTCGTTCATCATATAGAAACGTGATAAAGACGTATCCAAAACGTGTATTCATCGTTTGGGTGCGTCTTTTTTTGCGTTTGACATCATCACAAAAAGGAGGAATGCTTCATGTTCATCAACCGCTAGAAAGAAATGTCACCGTGAAGGCACAGGAGGAATCAAAAATGGAATGGAACAAAAAAATGACGAACGGCAATTTCATCGCTGGACGTCGATATCAACTTACAAACGAGGTGAACAGAGATGAAACCACAAGTACCTTCAACCATACATGATGACATTATCGATGGAGTGATCTTTTATAAAAACGAAGAAGATAATTCGGAGAGAGAGCTGACAACAGTTATCCTTGATTCGTGGAAACAAAAGTATTTTCCTGACAACTTTTTTCTATCGGTCGATGATATATCTACGCACTTTGAGAAGACAGTCGGGCCTGTTTTGTTATTTGTATGGTCTGATCATGGAAGGTATGGATCTATCTATCGCTACAGCAGCACGGAAGGAAAATGGAGGGCTTTGGGCTATTCCAATAGAGACGAGAGACGCTCAAAACATCCATTTTTCAATTAAAAACAAAAGAAAGGAAGAGGAACAATGAGTGTTCAAAAAATCAAACAAATAAAGCATGAAATCAGCCAGGAACATATGGAGCGGGACGATATTTTGGAAGCACTATTCACATCATTGATCTCCGGACAGCATTGCCTTTTAATAGGTCCACCTGGAACGGGGAAAAGTGCGCTAATAGCTGAAGTTGTCTCACGAATAGAAGGCATGGAGTATTTTCAGTGGCTGCTTACCCGATTTTCCACGCCGGAGGAGTTATTTGGCCCCGTCAGTCTCAAAGAATTAGAACAGGGGGTATACAAACGAAATACCGAAAATAAATTACCGACCGCTCATGTTGCTTTCTTGGATGAAATTTTCAAGGCCAATAGCGCGATATTGAATGCACTGCTGACATTAATAAATGAACGTGTCTTTTACAACAACGGCGGGATGGAACAAGCGAACCTCATGACGATGATTGGAGCCAGCAACGAATATCCGGAAGAAGAAGGGCTGGAAGCCCTGTTTGACCGATTTTTACTTCGGTTTGAAATTCCGTACATCCAGGAAGATGCTAGTTTTATTTCGATGCTAAAACAGGAACATAACTCTTCAAGCCGGACTACGATTACGTTACCTGAGTTGCAGATTATGGGGATGCAGTGTGACACCATTCATATTCCGGATCAAGTTTATAGCAAAATGAATGATATTCGGGTGGAGTTGCAGCAGGAAGGTTTTTATCCGTCAGATCGCCGCTTCAAACAATCGCTTATGGTGTTAAAAGCAAAAGCCATGCTCGATGAGCGAGATGCGGTGAAGGAAGAAGACCTGCTGATACTCAAAAATGCCTTATGGGAAGATATCGAAGAAAGGAATCAAGTTTGGCAGATTGTTGAAGAACATGCCAGAGATGACGTAAAGGATGAAGTGGAGCAGTACCGAAAAGAGGCAATGGAGGTTTGGGAATACCTGAAACAAGAACAAACCACTGATGCGGCCACGGAAGGGTTTAACAAGTTTAAATCAATTGTCATAAACCTGGTTGACCTTCGAAATGATAATCCCGATCGGAAAGATGAAATTTTGGAATTGGAAGAAAAAGTAATGGCGTATCGCCATGAAATATCCAAAACGTTCTTAGATACCCCTGTTTAAATGGAGTTTATCTTCATTGGGGAAGTCGAAACCAAATAATCTAGCCGCTTCTCCGGCTAGATTTTCTATTATCAGGTGGAATACTCAGAGAAAGAAGGTACTAGTATGTCGAAATATCGTTTATATAAGCATCAAACCGTGATCAATAGTGATAGGTATGACCGCCGGCAGTTTTTATCACTATTTGAAAAATCGAAAAACTTGCAAAAGATGGTAGAGCAAAACAAGGATGAGCCACATTATTTCCCATTATTGAGTGATATATATAGCGCCTTTTATAAAGTGAAACTGGTACTGAAAGAAGACGTACCGGCTGCTTTTCAAATGAATCAAAGCATTCTTCGGAAAATGATGGATACACGCGATTATCAGAAATATCATCAACTGAATCAGGGGGATTCCTTTGCCTGTGGACTAGCCACGATAACATATAGTGAGAAAATTGAAGAATGGGTGGAAACACGAAAAGAAGAAAATAAGGCACTTCAGGATAAACTTCAAGTAGCGAAAGAGAAAGCGGAGGAAGCGGAAGTTCAAGCGGATATGGCAAAACAATTGGAACAGGATGGGTACTATGAGAACAGCCAGGAAGCTCAATTCAAAGCGGAGCAGCTGCAACAGGAAGAAGAAGAGGCCCAAAAGGAAGCAGCCACCATCATAGAGAACGATTTACACACGGATCCAGGAAAAGAGCTTGAAAGCGCTCTTGCACAACAAAGTCAAATGGCTGCGGATCATACGAAAAAAGTAAATCAACTGATTGGAGGCACCGGAGTGGCAGACCACAAAAAAGTACCTTTGGATGAAAAGTTCCAATTGGCCGAGGCGGTCCGTTCCTCCGTGAACTTTCGAGATATTGCGGATTGGGCCGGAACTTTTAGGAAAATAGCAAAAGAGAAACACAAGAAAAAAACGCATGATTCGGTTGAGCGGAATGGCGTAACAGTAGGTTCTGATGTGGAACGATTGCTGCCGCAGGAGTTAGCGTATTTTTCTAAAACGTCTACCAAAAAAGACTTTCTCCGTCGTTATGCTGAGCAGGAAACGATGATGCTTCAGCAGGAAGGGAAGGAGAATATGGGGAAGGGGCCGGTTATTCTTTGCTTGGACCAATCAGGTTCCATGACACACATGGATACGATGGCCAAGGGTTTTACGTTGGCTATGATGATGGTGGCCAAGAAAGAGAAGCGGGATTTTGCGCTGATTCCTTTCTCTACGACAGCATATACGAGAACCTTTTTTCGAGGGAAGATGACCAGCCAACAGTTCAAAGACATGGCTTCAGACTTTTTAAACGGTGGAACCCAGTACCATCCTCCGTTCCAAGAAGTAGAAAAGCTGCTAAAAGGGAAAAAGGAATGGAAAAAAGCGGATATCCTCTTTGTAACAGACGGCGCACCTTCTGATATGAAGAAGGAGCATGATTATCAATCCGTGTGGAAAATGCGGAAAGACTACTCGTGTAATGTTATGTCGGTACTGATCGGGGAACGCGTATCCGATCAGCATGTGCGCCCTTTCTCTGACAGTGTAGTACACGCTGCGGATTTCATGGATGAAGAGGTGTTGAATAAGGCGTTTTCCATCTAAAGTTAACAGGGGATGGATCGGGTTAATGGCCTGATTCATCCTATTTTTTTATGTCTTATTGTGGTAAAATGAAGATGTAAGATTTTATGTTGTTGCTGAAGTTGCAGACCACCCATTTTTGCCGGTGGACAGCAATCCTTGTCGTGTTGTTTTTGGACTCATACACTCTACCATTCCGGCCTAGAGACAATGAGTAAAGGTTTCAAAAGAAAGTATGAAATGAGATATATACACGCATAAGGCGTATCGAAAACACTGATGACCAGTGGGTTCGGTACGCCTTTTTTGTGTGTTTATATAAATAATTTTAACCACATAGGAGGAATCAAAAATGGAACAATCAGATGTAAAACATGCTTTTCTGGCCATGATGTACACGGCCAACAATGAAGGGATGGATCATCTGTTGGAAAAGAAATGGCTCGAACTTGAAGAGACAATACTGAAAGATGAAAGCAAGGATTCGACGGACCTTGGCACGATGATCGACAATATTGATTCGTTTTATCAAAAAGTTGCTAATGGGGGAGGATCTGATACAGAGGTTGCGTTTGTGATTCAAAAACGAGAGACACAAGAAATAATAATGGTTACCACCAACAGTGAAAAAGCCTTTGCCCATGTCCATGAGGGAAGTAGCGTTGTAATTACCGGTATGCCATTAACATCATAGCCTATTGTAAATAAAAAAATTTCTTGGTAAGAAGAACAAGCGTAATTGCTTATTGAAAGAGAGAGGTAATGAAAGTGCTAATAGAAATAATTTACACAGATGGTACCACAGAGACAATTACCATAGACGAACAGGACGGTTGGAAAGTCATGGACGGATTAGACGATATTGATGGTGTATTAAGTTATAGAATTGTTTGATTAATAAACGTATCGACGTTCAGGATGGATTATATGATTTAAAATGGAGGAAGTAAGATGCCTAAAATTATTTACGTTTATCAAGAAGAAATCGAATGTGATTGTGGTAACACATCATTTCAATCGGGGTTTTTTGCCTGCCTGGAAGATGGTTCATTGGTGGAACCAACTATTGATTCTGGCTGGGACGGTCTGTATGTTTGCATGGAGTGCGATCAGATATTTAAATATGCAGATTAATTCAAAAAAATGAACAAGTTACATCGAAGTCGGAAAACGTACCAACATCCGCCACTACAAGTGGCTTGGTACGTTTTTTGTATGAAACGGGATATGTCCAAAAGAAAGGAGAGCAGCTATGAGTGTATCGCTGTTTGAATTTTCATTTGAAGAAGTGACAGCTGCAGACCTGGCACAACCATTGCAGCAGCTACAACATTATTTTAAGCAGATGGGAAACCCACCGCGCCTAAGTAAAGATAAATCTATAAGGGTTAATGCCTACGGCCAAATTGAAAATGAACGAATCCCCCCGTCCATTATTCCAATGCTTCCACACTTACAGGAAGCAGGATATATCCATTATGACGGAGAGTTCGTGTCCTTACGGGAAAAATATCGGGATTATCATGACATAGGTGAGATTGATCAGTGGTTTACTGATGATTGTTACAAGGCTCTCGAAAACGGAGCTTGTTTCTATGATCTATTAAGTCTGCGTACCACCTTTTCGTTGCATTATAATATTTCGCCTGATGCACCTATTACATTGAGTGAAGTATTCAGCCAGCGATTGGATTTGATTGCCTTGGAATTAGGCCTTGATCACTTTTTAGAGAATCCCAAAGCTGCAGGTTTCAAAATGGATGTGTTCAAGAAGTTGGATCGTGCTACGAAAAACAGGGTCGTCCGGGATCTTCTGATGTTGACGACACCAAAGCAAGTGGAGTGTTATTTCGAGCTTCATGCGTTGTGTAAAGGAATAAGAGAGTATAACAAAGATGCACCATGGATTAACCATGAGACGATATCGATGCTTGATCTAGCAATACTGAAGCCCACCTTTTTTGAGGCGGTGTGTCTGGCTGAAAGCCAAGAAGAACAAACCATACATCAGATATTAAACTATGCGGGGGCGATGTACTCGTCTCAGTTGGATCCCGAGTACGTTCTTTATCAAGGCGAAAAAAGACGATATGACATAAAACAAGATCTGAAAAAGACGTTTGAAGAACTAAATCCGGTCGAGTAAATCCGGATTCGTCAGAGAAAAACGAAACCAAAAAGAAAGGTGCTGTTATGATCATGTTTCCTTTGCATTCATCCGACTGGGGTGAAGCCAATCGGAACCCGATGGTAAGAGCATTTGGGAGAAAAAGAGGCGCCAGGGCGAAATGTCAGTCCTGCGCTTTTTGTATAACTAAAAACGGCATTCTGACGTGTGCCTACCGTTATCCGGTGGAACACAGCAGCAAGCATATTGCCTGCCGCAAGTACCGGAACCGCCACAATGAAGGAATGGTGAGACATGAATGAGGTACTACAAAATGAGTGGAAACAGAACCGACAACTGGCTGCCGGCAGCTATTATACGCTGACGATAATCGGTGGCACTTCGAAAGAAACCATTCAAAAAATGGGGCAAAAAGCTGGTTTTTATGTTTGGTTTGACGATGCATTGAAACCGAAACAACCGAAGTACCGCCGGATGATTAGCGACTCCGATTGTGTAATCGTTTTGATAGGGGCGTGTTCCCATAAGGCGATGTGGATGGCAAAACACCTCGCCAAAGAGTTGGAAATCCCGATACGCTTCTCGCAAGGTAGAGGGATTAGCGGTGCTTTCATGGAAGCTGCGAAAGTTTGTTATAACCAAAAATAAAAGGAGGACGACAATAATGGCACGAATGGCTAGTGAACAGAAATTAGGATTTTACCCGACTCCGGAGAAAGAAATGCAGTGGATTTTGAAACGGGTGACCGCTGAGGCTGATACACCGGTCAATGTTTTGGATCCATGCGCTGGAGAAGGACGAGCGATGGAGCTTATCCAACAGCATTTACAGCAAAAGGGAGCAGACGTTACATCCTACGGTGTCGAAATAGAAGAAAGTAGAGCTCGACAAGCGGATATCAGCATTGACCATCTGCTGCATTGCTCGTATGAAGAAATGGTGAGCACGGAGCGGGGGTTCAGTTTGCTATACCTAAACCCGCCGTTTCAGGACAATGACCAGGAGCGGATGGAGAAAACATTCCTTCGGGATCTCACCATGGATCGGATGGGAGCAAACGGATTGTTCATTTTTAATCTTCCGCAGCCTGTATTGAAAGATTGCGCGGACTTATTGGCACGAAGATTCGACAATATTCGCGTCTACCGCTTTACGGATGATAATTACGATCAGTATCAGCAGGTCATTGTGTATGGAACCCGTCAAAAAGGCGGCATCATTACTAAAGACAAACAGATGAGACAAGAAATGATTAAGACGCGTCTTGAAACCACTGCAGAAAAAGGTAAACACGCGGTGAAGCCGTTAGATACGGATGATACTCATGAAGTGCAATATATCGTGGAAGAACCATCAGCTCCGTTGCTGACATTCCGTTCCAATAAAGTGACGGTCCAGGATATTCAAGCCACGATGACCGGGGAAGAAGGACAGGAGATTGAAGAAAGACTGGCACGGGCCATGCCTGATCTGGAATACCAGGATGAAAATGTCCAGTTAACGCCTGCCATGCCTTTGAAAACCGCTCATATTGCAACCGCTATTGCATCCGGTGTGCTGCCGGAGCAAATGGGAGCCGATCATCTGTTGGTTGGTGTAACCAAACGTGTCAAAGAAGAAAAGCAGCAAATAAACGACAAGACTGGGAAAGAGGAGAAGGTTGTCACCACCAGGCCAAAATCTCTGATCCGTATTTTTAGTGACCGGGGTATATTCAATCTGAAATAAAGGATGTAAAGGAGTAATCAAAAATGGAATGGACAATAGAGAATGTAGCGGATCGGTTGCGGTGTCTTACTACCTTATATAAGGTTTCGTTCTTGATTGAAAAGAACGGGGAGATGTATTTTACCGCTCTTTGGACCGATGATACAGACAGTGAGTATGTGCTGCTGAAAGTCGATACTCACGGTCGGTTGTTCACGAAACCGCCGCTACTGATTCAAGCTCGAACATCCTTATGGGAATTCATTGATGTTATCTAAAGTATAAGATATCAGGGTGGACAAGCAGTCACCCTGATCTTTTAGGGAAAAGGAGGTAATCCATGATAAAATTTTGCAAAGATGTAGGGAAAGCAATGGGTAGCGTTATAGTTATCGGTACCTATTCTCTATTGTTCTACGGATATTTAGGGTACTGGATAGCGGAAAATATCTTTTCCCGGATACCTGAGAAAGAGGTTTCTCTCAAAGATGCTGGTGGCGTTGTTTGTCTTGGCATTGTATTGGCTGTGTTTGTTTACCCTAGATTAGCCATAAAAAAGGAAAAGAAATCAAAAAAGGACCCTCATAAAATACTGGAGAAGAAAACAAAAGAGTTGCATTCTTCCTATGTGATTGGAACACAAGTATACCGTTATGAGTATGTACCAACACAAGGGGAAATATTCATTCGACATGTTAACGGGGCGTATGCCGCAAGAGAAAATATCAAAACCATAGAGCAACATGTATATGAACTTGATGCAGCGACGTTTACAAATCTGCTGGAAATCTATAATGGTGTAGTGAAATATAAAGAACTGTTGGAACTATACAGAGAGAATGTAGAAAAAGTGAAAATCTGCATACAGGATGGAAAATTGGGAAAGGCAACGAATTATTATTCACTTGTTTTATTTCTAGCTGAATTCATTAATAAAAGGATGAGTGATCAATCGGGAGAGGACACATTTGTTCATTTTCATTTTAGACCCGATATAGATGTGCCCTCTGCTGTTGTAGAAAATGAAAACAATGGCTTATTCCGTGCTGTTTTGAACGCAGAGATATTACAAAGGGATCAATACGTGTTTTGGAACAAAACATCATCCTCAAAAAATGGAAGGATCTATATTTCCTTTAAAGTGCCAAATAAACCATATATGGTGCTTGTCACTTTGTCTGAGGCCATTAAGCATATGGAGGTCTCACAAAGAAAGAAACACATCTCTAAGATCATGACTGCTTTTAATAACTTAGTGGATGAAAAAGGCGAAGATTTGATACAATAAAGGAAAAGGAAGGAGCTGTTCAACATGTTCCTTAAGTTATTCAGGAAATTATTTACAAATAAGCACCAACAACAAGTAGAAATAAAACAGGAAACGCTTGATTCAAAAAACCATCAAGAATCCGATATATCCCTTTATGATGTAGTGCGGGAAATGGAAAAAGACGGTGCTGTGTTCAAAAAGGCGGAAACGTTTGAAGAAAAGTTTAGAGGTCCAGTGTCTTACCGACGTTAAAGAGAAACTCTCCCAAAAATATAAAAAAGTAATCCTCAAAACGTATCGAATCACATGGCATATGTGCGTTCGGTACGTTTTTTATGTTCAAAAACTAAGTAAAGGAGATCAAATTATATGGCTTTAATCAAAGAACGAAAAGCAAAAGTATCCAAGAGGGGTATTTACCTGCAGGATCAGGAATTGATGCAGACAGCCTTTAAACCAGGGGTATCGTACCAGTACACGGTGGATCCTCAGTCGCAAAGTATTATGATTCATCCGGCATCAGACAGCAACAATACCGTGTCAAAACGTTGGTATCAAGAGAAGGTGAAATCCGTCATTGATATTCGTAAGAAAGAAGCTCTGTCTGCCTTACAGGGAGCGGATTACTTAACGATCGAAATCTTTGACGATCATATCACCGTAACGGGTCACCAGGAGACCCCCCGGGAAAACGAACCGGTAACGACTGGCCAGATCACTTTCACTCGTGATGCGCTGGCTGCAGTGGTACGTGAGAACCCATCCTGGAATATACCGGGATACCCTAATGAGGTTTTAGGTCCCGTTGATGAAGTGCTGTCGGCAGTCAGCTTGTTTAGTGGCGCCGGTGTGTTTGATATTGCCTGGGCAGAACATTTTCATATTGTGGCTGCCATCGAACGAGACCGGCATGCTACTCAGACTTATGTGGCCAATTTTCCGCATTTGTTGCAGCATCAGGATATTATTCGTTTCGATCCGGCCGGGATGCCGCAAGCGGATGTTTGTTTCGGGGGCAGTCCTTGCCAAGGTTTCTCCAACAGCAACCGCCACAGCCACTTCCTGGATAACCCTAATAATAAGCTGGTACGGCACTTTATCGAGAGTGTGAAGGCCAATAAACAATGTAAAGTATTTGTACTGGAAAACGTGCCACAGCTTCTTACAGCGGGAGATGGCCAGTTTTTAATGGAAATCGAAGCCGCTTTAGCGGAATTTGAAATCACATCCGGTGTCTTGGAAGCCTCCACGTTTGGCTCTCCCCAGTACCGTAAACGAGCGTTTGTCATTGGTAGCAAAGTGGGAAAGATCCCGCTCCCTATTCCTTACAACAGCCCGAAAAAGACGGTTCAGGAAGCCTTTCAGGGGCTTCATACCGACATTCCCAATCAAACGGATGTGACGACGACAGGAGGGGAAACGTTGGAGCGGTACAAACACGTTCCGGAGGGCGGTAATGTGATGGATATACCAGCATCTATTCGTCCCAATGGAACACACTCCACGTTCTATAAACGGTTGAGGAAGACAGCGCCGGCTCCGTCGATTGTTCATCCACGTAAGGCTCATATCCTTCATCCTGAAAAGGATAGGATTCTGACAGTACGGGAGTGCGCTAGATTGTTTGATGTACCGGATCAATTTACATTCAAAGGCACCCTGAATGCGATGCAACAGCAAATTGCTAACGCGGTTCCCGTTTCCTTGGGAAAAGCAATTGCCCAAAGCGTGAAAGAAGCATTAACGAAAAAACCGCTCCAAGCGGCCTGGTAATGGAAGCGAAACGAAGACACGTACCGATCTGCCTCTTATTCAGGCGCGGTACGTGTTCTTTTAAATAAAAATAAGGACATGGAAAAAGGTGATAGCAATGGAAGACGATCAAACCTGGTTCTGCCCTTTTTGCGGTGAACCATATGACGAAAACGATATGGAGCACTTGGACCAAAACGAGCGGGGATATTGGTGTGACAGTTGCGATCGTTTTGTCTTTTGGAATGAGAAGGTGGAACAACAACAGCGCTCCTTTCATCTTGTGCTGGAAGAAAAAGCATCCTCCAATCATCAAGTAGCGAATCCGAAACAGTATGTCTTCAAGAAACGACTAAGTCCTCTTCGCTATCCTGGAGGGAAATCCAAAGTCATAAATAATCTCTATCCATATATTCATCCGGACTACACCGAGGTTTTGGTAAGCCCGTACTGCGGGGGAGCCAGCCTGGAATTAGCGTATGTGCAGGCTGGTTTATTCCGTGCAGCCCATCTCAATGATGTGGACTATGGCATTTATGCGCTGTTTTCCACCATTTTTGAGGATCCGGAACCGTTGATCAATCGGATTAGGTTCTGGTCCTTGTCCCATGAGGATTTTGAAGAAGCCAGGGATGTCGTAAAGAAGGAATATGATAATGTTTCCCGGTTGGATGCAGCCTGGTTCATGCTCGTATGTAATCGCCTCGCTTATTCCGGGATTTATTACGCGAATCCTCTCGGTGGAAAGCATGGGAGTCTTGAAAAATTGTTATCTCGGTGGAACCCCAAAGATCTAGTGCAACGCATTCGAACGATCCACGAACTGCGGCATCTTATAACCATCAGCAATGAGGATGCATTCTCTTTCATTGAAGAAGAGTATTGGCTACCGGCAGCTACTTTGTTCCTGGATCCACCTTATGTGGGGAAAGGAAAAACGTTATACCGGCATTATTACGAAAAAGAAGAACATGAAGCGTTAGCGGAACTTCTGGATAGTCTGTATCACGAATTTCCCAACGCGCATCTGTTGGTCACGTATGACGATGTTCCATTCACGCATTCCTTATTTACTCATGCAGCGAAATCGAATGTGGAGCGGTATTTTAGTATCTAAAAAGAAAGGGGTTTATCTCAATGCCAAAAGGTTTTTTTCGTACATTACAATTGCTGTTAGAAGACGGACGGTGTCCGGTGTCGGAGCAGAACGTTGCAAAAGTTGAACGGAATTTGATCAATAATCAGGTACCGTATTATCATATCCAATTGAATGATCGAAATAGTATCCTGGAGTTGAATATCGATCAACTTGGAATGCAATATCATGTAAACCAGTTGAGACGAATATTCGATATCGAAGTGTAAGGAAATCGAGCCTTCATGTCCGTCATATTGCTGACATGAAGGCTTAACTAATAATGACGACTTACATCTTCATCTAATTCCACCCTATAATTTCTTCAATATCTTCTGCTTTTACTTCTGGAACAGTAATCTGAAAGTCTGCTTGTGATGTATAAGTTTTTGAACCCACAACCTCACCATAAAACGCAATCGTATGACCTTCTACAAACTTAGTAAAATCATCATATTCTACCCAAATGACATCATCCTGATTATATCCAAATTCATCTTTTGTTACTGCTACACGCATTGTTGTACTTCCTGTACTATTATTTTCTTGTATCTGTAAAATTCTTCCCTCAAATTTTACAAAGTCACCTGAATATCTCTCAGGATTCTTAGACAATTGGCCATAATCTATTTCTTTGGCGTTTGCTTTCTTTTCTGCTAATTTTTCTTCCTCATACTCTTCTACCGTATATTCTTCTGTTAATTCCTGCTCTCCAAGTACAATGTTATAAGCCCTGTACCCATTTTCTGTTTCTATCAATTTTCCATCTACTTTATAATTTTTCTTAAACTCTTCAAAATCACCATAGGCATTTTTAATTTCTTCATTACCGTCAAGACCTAATTCTTCTCCGCCAAACCTAGCAGTGACAATATATTCTCCATTTACTAAAGTATTGAATGAATCACTTATATTTATCACAAAATGGCCATCATCGACCGTTGTGTCATTATAAGCATATGATTCTTTTTCTATTTGTGACTGTAATACAACCCATAGAATCGCGTCATTCGGTAAATTTGTTGTTCCTTCAATGTGATAATTGTCATCTTCTTCTGAATAAGAAAACTCATCCATTTCAATAGTTATTTCTTCCTTATCATCGTTCTCTGAACTTTCATTATTCTCATTGGTAGATTGTTGTGCATTATCTTCTGACTGTTTTTCTGATCCATCAACGGCTGGTCCTGCACCACACGCTGAAAGAATACCACATAAGAATAAACTTATAATAGAAAATTTAAGGATCTGTTTTCGTTGTTTATTCACCTTCACCACTCCTATTCATCACCTATTTTACAGCAATATTAATTAAGACCATTGTATCATAAAAGGGTGGTATTTTTGCCAAAAACATACAATTGTATAGAAAATTATAGTTTCAAGGTTGTAGTATTTTATTTTGTCTGGAATTTAAGGGTAGTAATTAATGAGGGTAGAAAGCAACAGAAGGTTTTTTAGGAGTGTTGGCTGTAAAGTAGATAGTGTGAGAATAAAACTAAGAAGAAGGATCCACCATTGCTATTTAACAATATGTATAATAAAATGTGTATTATAAAGATTTGTTTATACAAATGAATAAAAACTACCGAAGACCTCGGCGTTTTATATGGAGTGATTCCGTCTTTTGAGATGGATCACTGTATATGGAATGCCGGGGTTTTTTATGCTTCGCGGGTATTTTTATTCACACATTTTTACAAGGAAGGAATGAAAGGAATGAAAGGAATGAAAGAAGTTAGAAAAAGTCGGCATCGTCAATATAGGTGGTTGAAATATTCTGCAGCCACATTGGCAACCACCATGGTAGTACCGGCTGCGATGCAACTATCAGAGGATGTGAATCTTGGCCAGGATCAGGATGTACCATTTAATGCTATGGCGAATCCATTGAAGGGATTGCAGGAGACTCTACAGGTGTCTACTGCTGAAGCGGCAGATGTTACAGAGATTAGTTCGGCTATGGAGTTACACAATGAGCTGCGTGCTAACCCTTCTGGTGATTTTAAATTAACGGCTGATATCGATTTAAGCGCTGCCGGTAACTGGCAGCCGATAGAATCTTTTTCCGGAACGCTGGATGGTAACGGTCATACCATCAGTGGTTTGACGATCAATCGGGAAACGGAAGAATATATTGGGTTGTTCAGTCTATTAAGCAATGATGGACTTATAAAAGACCTCGTATTAACGGATGTGGATATCACGGGATATAAGTATGTGGGGGCATTGGCAGGGTCCATACAGGGCGAAGTGGAAAATGTAGGAGTAGAAAGCGGTACGATCACAGGCCATTATCATTATGTGGGAGGCCTCTCCGGAAAGAACGGGGGTCAGGTTAAAAATGTTTACACCGGTGTAAATGTGACCGGAAAAGATTATACCGGAGGTGTAACAGG
>NZ_AUCI01000011.1 GCF_000429685.1 Salibacterium aidingense DSM 18341 | reverse complement strand
TTTATTGTACAAACATGATAGAACGCTTCATGTCGGAAATCAAACGCCGAAGCAAAAAGAGTGTCACCTTCCCTACCGAACGGGCGGTGGAGAAAATGATTTATCTCCAATGCATTCGGTTTAATGAGAACAAACAACAAACGGCTCACGGCTTTGCGAAGAAGAAGGCAGAGCTTCAACAAAAGTTTTGGGAAAAATATGGAACCACGAGCTAAAATGAAAAATTCCTCCCACCTTCCCCTAGGGGAAGGTGGGAGGAATAAAAGAAATAATTCTAGTGTTCATAAAGGGTCCCTGCCATCTTACACAAAATTATTGACGTGACCCCACGGACCGCTCATTCTGCCATTTAACGGAACAAATGTCCGTAAGCAAAGGGGTCTGCCTGTCCTGCCGCCCCTCTTCTAATGTAGACGGTTCCTTTTTACCCCAGCTCTCTATTATTCGTTTTCCGCTTCTACCACATTCTTAAAAAAATAAGTCGAGTCCGAGGGTTCTGATTCAATGCTGCCCAGCACGTAATAGTCTAAATCTCTGTAGATTTCTGATAACCTTAACATCTTTTCGTTTTCGGCATAACTTTCTATTTCTCCGGTGTTTTTATCCAAATCCTGCCATAATTCATATGTTTCTTCCAAATCCTTTTTTACAGCCTCATTTTCAACGATGTCCAGCACCTTTTCAGTATAAGGAATATAGCTTTCCAATGTCTTATCCAGATGGTTGTAATAGGAGAGATCTTCATCATCGCCCCATTCGATGTATCCGTTCACTCTTTCCTTACCCTGCGTTATCAAACGTCTTACTTGTTTATGAATACCGGAGAATTTGTTTTCTTCTTCCGTCATTTCTAGATACCGTGGCTGTGGTTTCAGCCTCTCTTTGATGCCGCGTTCTTCTACTTTTTCCGAACGACCGTCTCCGTACGTTTCTTCGGGGAAGTTTTGATATACATACACGTTGAGAACTTTTCCATTTTCAAATTCGTCGTCCGAATAATGCTGCATGTGAATATGAATCCCATCTGTGAAATAATTCTCACTGTTCGGATATCCCCGCACCATTAAGTCTTCGAGCATCCTTTCAAACGTAAACCCTGTTGTGTCCGGGGACTCCAACGAAAACTCAAGAAGCGCCACGTAATCATCGATCCATTTTTCTCCCGCTGGCCCCCTGATTCTTGTTCCCAACTGCATCTCGCCCCTGTCGAACCAGGTATCGCGCGTATAGTGCTCCACGGAGATATGCTCTTTTAAGTCAAATTCGACCCTCTCTTCTCCCGGTGGTTCTTCATGAGAAATATCCTCCTCGTAATTATTTTCTTTTACAAAGTGCTGGAATCTAGCTTCTATGTCCGCGTTGTTGTTGCATCCTGTTAGGATCACAGCTGTCAGGGCTGCTATGATGATCCCTCTCATGCTCTCCCCCCCTTTTTTTATGCTGTCGTCTTTTCTCTATTCAGCATTTCCCCCATTGTTCACCTTTTCTCCATTTATAAACCCTTCCAACAGGGTGAGTTCGAAAACCAACAACTCTGGATTGGGATAAGGTTTTTCCTTGAGATAGGCAGGCAGGGGCATCCGGCTCTCCTAGAATAGCTGCATCAGTGTTTCTTTTGTTGGAAGGCCTTGGGTCATAAAACCAGACCCCAGTTCGTCTTAAAGGCCTCCTACACCGTCCGTGCTCCAGCTTGAACGAGTCGTGTGGTTCAATCCTTCTTTTAATATAGAAATCATGTTCTCAATTTATCAGTCCAAAGACGTGATAAACATACATACGATCCCTCCTACCAGACAAGATCGTTTCTTACGAGAAACCTTTCGTTAAACAGCATTGGGACCCCTTCCCCGTCACGCTCGGCGTGGATATGGAGATGCGGTTCAGTGGTGTTGCCGGAATTGCCGACGACACCGATGGGATCTCCCTGCTGGACGCTGTCTTCTTCGTCCACCGCCAGACTTCCTTCCTGCATATGAGCGATATAGACCTGGACATCCTCGCTTTCACAAGTAATCTGAACGTAATTTCCCGTCGGTTCTTCTGCATTTGTCTCGGGCGGTATTAGATCCGGAAGGCTGTTCCGGCTTTCCTCGATCTCCCCGGCACATGGACTATATAAGTCTTCCCCGTAAATGCGGTAGGCGTCCAGGTTCTCGGGATAGATTCGGGCGGCTCTTGAACCGATGGCATTCAGCTCTACGATATCCAAGGCGAACTGCTGGGCGGGATGGGTATTGTGGTAATTGATTTGGGGATGATTGCCGCCCTGCCCGACGTAATACACGCCGTTTTTCAGCGGAAAGGCCAGTTCTACCGCTTCCTCATCGGTGCTGTAGCCACCGAAAATCCAGACATTATACATGCCGAAAATCAGCAGGAGTACCGTATAGATGCCGAGCGACCATTTCTGATTCCGGGAGTACGCGCTGCGAAATGGCAGTGATTTTACTTTTTTCCATGTGTACACCAACAGCACAAGCAGTACGAGAAGCCACCCAAATCGCAGGTAAAAACTGAACCAGTCCCACGGCTGCGCGAAGAACAGCCAGCTGATAAAGGCTGTTGTAAGCAGCCCCTGCACGAGCCACTCGAGTTTGCTTTCAAACTTTCCTCGTGCCAGTGATATCATGAATGCCGCCGGTAAAAGGAACTGAAAGACGATTAATTGGATAATAGTCAGCGTCATGGTTTTCCTCCTGCCCTCTGCTTTCTGTCCTTCGATATTATTTCTCTTCCACCATATCATAGAATTTGGAAACGGAGGCCGCCTTTTTATTCCTTTTTAAGTTATGAAAAGATTGTAGTGGAATGTTATAAATCCCAATAAACCACCATAAACATGTATTATCAGCATAGGAAAGAGGAGGGTTATATGGTTTATGAAATATTGTTAGATGGTCAGCTGGTTTGGCATATTCCATTATTAACGGTCGTTATTTCTGCTGCTGTGATTTATACGTTTCTCATAAAGCGTTGGACCACTATAAAAATGAACGAAAAGCAGCCTCTTCTGTTTTTACTCGGCCTGGGTATCTTATACATAACGACGGGCAGTCCTTTCGCGGTGATGAGTCATTTGGCTTTCAGTCTGCATATGTTCCACATGAGTATATTGTACTTTATCATTCCGCCGCTTCTTCTCTTGGGAATTCCTGAGCCGCTGTTTCAACAAATAGGCAGGCATCCCATCATTAAAACGGGAAGTAAGTTATTTTTGCCCCCTATGATTGCTTTAAGTGGTTTTGCCGTCCTGTTTCTGATGTACCACACCCCGCTGGTTTTAGAAGGTCTTTCCCAATCGCCTTTCCTTCGGGATGGCTATACCTTTGTGCTTTTCCTATTATCTTTTAGTATGTGGTGGCCTCTTACAGCACCTGATCCAAAGCAGCGCCTGGACAGGAAACGAAAGAAACGGTTTGCCTTTTGGAGCGGTGTTTTCATCATGCCGGCTTGTCTCCTGTTTATTTTCAATGCCTTCCTGAGCGGCATGAACAATCCTTTTCTTTCCGAGACAACGGCCCATCTTTGTTTACCGCCAGGGACTTCCCATACGCTGCTGCCGCCTTTTTTCAATTCAACCTCTGATCAATTAACAGCGGGCATGCTTATGTTAGCGATCCATAAAATGGGGTTACTTCTGGCTTCTCGTTTTGATAATAAAGGAGGAGGCCATCGGTTTCCCCGCTTCTTTGTTATAAATAAGGGAAGTGATTCATAGAATGCAGGTAAAATCATAGAAGTGGTGAGGATCATGGAAGAAACGAACGATCTGGAGATCAGGGGAATGCATTGCGCTGCTTGTGCCACAAGAATTGAGAAGGCCGTTTCAAAAATAGAAGGGGTCACAGAGGCTCATGTAAATTTAACAACAGAAAAGGGGTATTTCACATACGATAAAGAGCAGACGGGAATGTCTGACATCATAAATAGAATCAATAAAATCGGCTTTCAAGCCAGCAAGACCACCGGGCAGACGGACCGGGCAAAACATAGAGAAATCCGGACACTCCAATGGCATTTTATCGTGTCTGCCCTGCTTACTCTGCCGCTGGCATGGGCCATGCTGGCACATTTCAAATGGGGGGCTTTTCTTTATATACCAGAGCTCTTTCTGCATCCGCTATTTCAACTTGCCATTACCATTCCTATTCAATTTATCATTGGGTTTGCATTTTATGAAAGAGCCTGGAAGGCCTTGAAACAGGGAAGCGCTACTATGGATAGTTTAGTTGTGTTAAGTACCTCCACCGCCTTTTTCTACAGCCACTATTTAACGTTTACTTCTTTTCCCACGGCCCGGGATGCTCATTCTCTCGGATTGTTTTATGAAACCAGTGCCTTTATCATCACCTTTATTTTACTCGGCAAAGTACTGGAAGCAAGAACGAAAATGAAAACAACGGAGGCGGTAAAAAAGCTGTATCAATTGCAGACAAAAACAGCCACTTTATATAAAAATGGGGAAGAATCGAGCGTTTCTGTGGACCATATTTTACCGGGAGATATCGTGGTCCTTCGTCCTGGAGAAAAGGTGCCGGTGGATGCACAAGTCCTACACGGAACTTCAACGGTGGATGAATCGCTGTTAACCGGAGAAAGCATACCCGTAGAAAAACGGGAAGGAAACGCCATATACGCTGGCACCCTGAATAAGAATGGATTATTGAATGTGAAAGTCACGAAAAAAAACACGGAAACGACGTTGGCCCACATTATCCGCATTGTGGAAAAAGCGCAGGTTTCGAAAGCACCGATTCAGCATATCGCGGATAAAATTACAGAGGTATTCGTCCCGATAGTGATTACTACGGCCTTGGTAACGTTCGCCATATGGTATATGATGTTTCAGCCGGGTTATATTTATGGGGCGCTTGAAAAAGCGATCGCCGTCTTGATCATTGCCTGCCCCTGCGCCCTTGGACTTGCGACCCCTACGTCTGTGATGGTTGGAAGCGGACGAGCCGCACAGCTGGGTCTTCTTTTTAAAGAAGGACGATTTCTTGAATTATTAGGCAGAACCAATATAGCAGCCCTGGATAAAACGGGAACCATTACAAAAGGACAACCACGGGTCACCGACATATACGTTGAACCCAGAAGTCAAGATGGGTTCTTCGAAATCATCGGGGCAGTGGAAAATACGTCAGATCATCCTTTAGCCAAAGCGATCGTCACAGAAGTGAAAAAGCGGGGATATCCCCTGCCCCGTGCCACGGACGCCCTCTCTTTCCCGGGATACGGGGTTCAGGCCTCGGTCCACGGTAAAAAAACGGTGATAGCTAATCCAACGTATTATAAAAAACATCCGGTTTCTCTCCCTAAAAAAGCAAAAAAAATGGGGAAAGAATGGGAGCAGCAGGGAAAAACAGTGATGATCGCTTCGATCAACTCCCGTTTTGCCGGGATGATTGCCATCGCCGATGAAATAAATCATTCTTCGAAAACAGCCGTATCCCGTTTGAAACAAATGGGGATGAAAGTGATGATGCTGACAGGAGATAACAGAAGTACTGCCGCCGCTGTTGCGAAAAAGGCGGGAATCAAAAAACATTATGCAGAGATGACACCCGCGGAGAAGGCAGACATCATACACCAAATGCAGCAGCAGGGCAATAGAGTGGTGATGGTGGGAGACGGTATTAATGATGCCCCGGCGTTAACGGCTGCCAACGTCGGGATTGCGATAGGGACAGGCTCCGATGTGGCCGTGGAATCAGGAGACATCACCATCGTCAACAATGATGTAAACCGTGTCGCCGATGCTATCACCATCAGCAAAAAGACAACAAGAAACATAAAACAAAATTTTCTATGGGCCTTTTTGTATAATGTTCTCATGATTCCCATTGCCATGCTCGGGTTTCTGGCCCCCTGGCTGGCCGGCGCTGCCATGGCCGCGAGCTCCGTCTCCGTCGTGTTGAATTCCCTTCGATTGAAGAGGATGAAAATATAGGTACTTATTGAAAAATAGAAGAATATTCAATAATGAAAAGAGACGGTCTAACTCGGTGGCTTTTCCCAATTCGACAGAAAAGGTTAGTGCTTATGTACTTCGGAGAGCTTTTATATCTCATGAGGAACTCAACCAATGAAAAGAAGCATATATCCCTAATCATCATCGAATCAACTAAAAATGGGCTTAAGTCCCGTCAAGAACTCAAACTATATACTATAACACTAGCTTTTGAGGGCACTCTCCCTGGGAATTACTTTTTCCTCTCCCGATTTGAACGTGCGGGAAGAATATTAATAACATCCATTTCACAATCACCTTCATAAATTGCATAAAAATTACATAGTTTAACATGCGATGCCGGCTATTTCCGTACGTAAGACAGCGCAAGCCTCTAAATGGTCCCTGCTCGACCACCTTCCCATGGAAAAGAAGATAACAACCGATCCATTTCATCAATCATGTTATCTTCTTTAGAAAACCACCATTCAAGCACGTCTTCTCCTTGATCCAAAAAGAAGGCTTGGATGTGATCCAAGCACCTGTAAAATCTTCTGTAAAATAAACCGAAAACTTCTGGTTACCTTCTGTCATGCCGCGACTCCTTTAATTCTTCCGCGGTATAACGGCTCATATCCGGGTTATTAAGAAAACGTTGCAGGATTTTTTTAAATCCGGATGCTCTTCAATTTACTGTGCCAAATTATCGGGCTCTTCCTCCATGTGGAGTTACAATATTCATTAGCATTTTTGATTTTGCTACTCGAAGGAATCAGCATAATCTTATTCAAGATTGGCTCATTAAACGAAAAATTGGACTAAAGATTGAAAAATCAATCATCAATCCATAGTTCCTAAAGTTAATGACATGGATTACTACAGCGGTTTTAGTTCGGACTCTACATTCATCACAGCAGACTTTTGATATTGCTAATCCCATAAGGATGTACTTATCCAAACTTACGTTTAAATTCTCTACCTGCGAAGAAGTAAGCGACGATTATGATACCGACACACCAGGAAAGCGCGATCCAGATATCATTGCCAATTGACCCTCCATACAAGAGGGCACGAATCGTATTCACGATTGAAGTGACGGGCTGGTTCTCAGCAAATCCCCGGACAATTTT
Source organism: Salibacterium aidingense DSM 18341 (assembly GCF_000429685.1). GTDB lineage: Bacteria > Bacillota > Bacilli > Bacillales > Marinococcaceae > Salibacterium > Salibacterium aidingense. The sequence continues at coordinate 127,793 of NZ_AUCI01000011.1, read as the reverse complement.
AGGCATGGTTTCAGTGGGAACAAAGGCCGAACTGATAAACGGCAGGAAAATCAGCGGGTACGAGTAGGCTGTCGCCCCTTCCATAGACCCTGCTCTCAATCCGGGAATGAGCGCCAGCCATGTCAGCGCCAGCGTAAACAGCCCGAGTATCCCAGCTACCGCGAGCCAATGTAGGATATCCGCGCTGGAACGGAAACCCATCAAGAGCGCTGCGAGGATAACCACCACGACAGTAAGTGTATTGGAAACAAGCGAAGTCAACACGTGAGCCCACAATACTGACGAACGCTTGATGGGCATGGTAATGAAACGCGTCATCAGCCCGCTCTTTACATCCGTAAACAGGCGCAAGGAAGTGTAAGAAATGCCGGATGCGATAGCCATCAGCAAGATTCCCGGTAATAAATAATTGACGTAATTATCTGTCCCTGCCTCTATGGCTCCGCCAAATACGTAGACAAACAACAGCATCATCATAATCGGCGTAATTGCCACCGTGATAATCGTATCCGGGCTGCGCATGATATTGCGCATTAAACGCCCTAATAATACTCCTGCTTTACTTTTCATTTACTTCTCCTCCTTTTTGCCGATGATTTCGAGGAAAATTTCCTCCAATGTCGGCTGCTTCTCGATGTATTCCACTTTCGCTGGCGGGAACATCTCCTTCAGTTCAGTAAGGGTACCGGTCGTGATGATTTTTCCGCCATGCAGGATGGCGATACGATCCGCCAACTGCTCGGCTTCCTCTAAGTACTGGGTCGTCAGCAAGATGGTTGTGCCGCTGCCGGCAAGCTCCTTGACGGTATTCCAGACTTCAATCCGCGCTTCGGGGTCAAGCCCTGTGGTTGGTTCATCGAGAAAAATGACTGCCGGCTTCCCGATCAGGCTCATAGCGATGTCAAGCCGACGCTTCATTCCGCCAGAATAAGTGTCGGCACGGCGGTTGGCTGCATCGCTCAGGCTGAATCTTGCAAGTAAATTGTCGGCGACTTGAACTGGATTGGAGACTCCCCGCAACTTGGCAATCATCATCAGATTTTCCCGCCCGGTTTGCATGCCGTCTAAAGCTGCAAACTGTCCTGTCAGGCTGATGCTCTGGCGAACATGATCCGGTTGACGCTGAACGTCAAAGTCGCAAATACTTACTTCGCCGCCATCTGGCTTCATCAGCGTGGAGAGGATGTTGACTATCGTTGTTTTGCCCGCTCCATTTGAGCCCAGCAGGGCGAAAATTTCTCCATGTCGTACCTCAACATCCACCCCCTTTAAAACTTCCTTGTCTTTAAATGATTTTGTTAACCCTTCTATAGAAATCGCTGGATTATTCATTCTTTTTTCCTCCTCTTATTAAAAGCACAGCAGGCCCCTTGTGAGATCCTGTAATCACTCCATTTTGCAATGCGGAGCAATTATCCGGCCGGGCGCCGTACGGAGCCGGCTTGCCTATAATTCTCTACTTAGTATTACTTGTAATCTGTATTACTTATTACAGGGGCAAAAATAAAACTGAATAGGGAAAGCAGCCAGCCATTCACGTTTGTTACCAGCTATTCAGTCGATATTATCTATTGATTTTCTTTTTCGAATCGCCACATGTTACTCTAATTGAGATCTTCATCATATCAGCCAGACGAAAGTCCGCCAGGATTTCACCGTCAGCTGCGGCCAATCGTATCGTTCAACTTCGAGCGATGTTTGTCATGCCAGGTTTCCGCATCCTTCACTAGTTCGTCGCAGAAAGAGGCCACGTCCTCACCTGTGAGGTCTGTCACTTTCCTGCCTTCTGCGGCACCTTCCTCGAATAAATCAAGAATACCGCCAAAAATACGGCTCATGTCCTTCCAATCCGTAAGACAGCCAGAGGTCCACATATATTTTTTGATAGCGTTGTAGGCCTTGCGGTATTCATTTGGAAGTGCCTTTGCACGGGCCTCCATCGACTTCCATTCCCGTTTGTTTTCCAGACTTCCTATCATTTTTTCCATCATATTCATATTGCTTCTCCTTTTGATTTTTGATTTTTGAGTTCGTTTATTTTGCTTGAGACAAAGTCCCACTTTTTCCAAAACATTTCAAGATGTTCTTGACCTGCTGCGTTAAGTGTATAAAATTTTCTCGGCGGTCCCATAGTGGATGGCTTTTTCTCGATGTTCACCAGATTGTTTTTCTCCAGCCGCATGGTAATCGTATAAACAGTGCCTTCAACTACATCCGTGAAGCCAAGTTCCCGCAGCTGCTGCGTGATTTCATAGCCGTACGTTTCGCCGCGGCTGATGATCTCAAGCACGCATCCTTCAAGCACCCCTTTCAGCATTTCTCTGAAATTATCCAATTTTTTCCCTCCATTTTAATTCTTTTTTCTATATCCAATATTTCCCGGACTCGAGCAATACTTTCGAGTTTGGGAGATTAGCGCAATACTTAGGCTAAATTCCGATAGAATGTTACCGTCAACAACTATGATTTTTCTATTTTCCCCTATCTCTACCAACTACTTGAACCACCGATATTTAATAGAGATCAGCCCGCATTTTTGACTCTTCAATCAGGGCATCGGAGAAAGCAGCAACATCTGTTCCTGTGACTTCAAGTACCCTTTTCTCAGCAGCTGCGCCTTCTTCAAAGAAGCTGAGAATTTCCGAGAGCAGTCCGATACCCTCATTCAGCTCAACAGAACCAACTTTGAAAAGATATTTTTGGATCTCTTTATAGACAATTTGGTAATCCGATGGAAGCGCTTTGACACGCGAAACATGGGCTCTCCATTCTTTTTTTCCTTCGATGATTTCTTTAATACTCATTTCACGCCTCCTAATTTTCTTGCTACGTTCTTGTTGAGTTGGTCACGCCATTTATCTCTATACGTTTTTGCGCCTTCATCCCCAACAAGCGCTGCGCAGAAACCTTTGATATCGTTTCCCAGGACTTCTTCGATGCTCTGGCCGTCTGCTGATGTAACTTCAAGCAGTTCTAGAGCACTGTCAAGAATCGGCATCAGATTACGACCGGTGAAATCTCCGTGAATCCAGAGATTATTATTAATTTCTTTCCAAGCCGTTTGATATTCAGCTGGCAAGACTTTTGCTCGTGCTTCAAACCCTTTCATTGCTTTTGTCATATCGCTGCCAATTATTTTTTCTGAAAAGTTCATTGCAGTCTCCTTTATTTTAGTTTGCTTGAGTTGAATTCCCATTTATTCAAAAGGCTATAAGATGCTTTTCACCTGCTGCGTTGATTGTGAAAAAATTTTCCAGGAAAATCCCATAGTGGATGGCTTTTTCTTGAGGTTCATCTCAAGCCGCATAGTCATTGGATAAACGTGCCTTCAACCTCATCAGGGAAGCCAAATTCTCGCAGCTGTTACGTGCTTTCAAAGCCGTTCGTTTCGCCATGGCTGAGCATCCCTGATGTTCCAAACTATTTCCTTCCATCTGTATTTTTCTATAATTTTTCAGTAGTCTGTATCACAGGTATATTGTTATACAGATAATAAGTATTACTTATTACTGGTATATAGTAACGCAGAATAGCAAAACTGTCAAGAACAAAACGTTTCATAATAAAAGCCCGTTATTACGAGCTTAAGGTTTCTATATTGTTTAAAATTTCTTATAATTTCAAGAAAAGGTTCTTTCACCCTGTTCTATAGCAGGGAATTTTAATTATTATTTCCGCAAAATCTTTTCCATCGCTTTCCCCTTTGCTAACTCATCGATCAGCTTATCCAAATAGCGAATTTCCTGCATAGTTGGTTCTTCAATGTCTTCCACTCGGACACCGCAGATCACCCCTTTGATCAAAGTTCGTGAAGGATTCAGTTGGGGAGCTTCCGCAAAGAAGGTCTCAAAGTCTTTCTGTTTTTCCAATTGCGCTTCTAACTCATCCTGGCTATACCCTGTCAACCAACGGATGATTTCATCGACTTCTGATTTCGTATGTCCTTTTTTCTCCACCTTCGTAACATAATGGGGATAGACACTTGCGACACTCATTGTATAGATCTTATGTTTGGCCATGATACATCTTTCCTTTCTGTAAGTTCAGTTATGAATCGCCTGATTATATATTATACAGTAGTTTTTGTTCCGCAAAGCCTACTCGTAGGTTTAAGCAAATTGATTTCATCGATTCATTTCAATATTGCTTCCTGTATTCAATGTAAGTACCTTTTTACCCTAACCCTTGCAAAAAACCATCATGGACTGCTGCAATTCCAGCTGTAGCCGCCCCTTTTATCAATAATGGTGTTCTTTTGCCATCCAGTGTAACGGCCTTTATTATACTCTCTTCTTCAACTAGTACAAAACCATCCACCATTTTTAACACAAGCTCTAAATTGATTGGATTAATTCCTCCGTAAAGACTTTCCGCATTGGAATCCTTGTGTTATCCCTTCGCGAGGGGGGACAATACGATATATTTTATGTTAAACCTATCGAGTATTTTGGTCATTGCTTTGCTATGATGAACACGAAAGGAGGGATATATTGCTAAAAGAGCTAAACGTGGTGATGGACTATATTGAAGATCATTTAACCGAAGAACTACCGCTTGAAAACATTTCTGCCTATGCCGGGGTTTCCGACTATCATTTCAGACAGATATTTTTTTATCTTTCCGGGTGGACGTTGAGTGAATATATTAAAAACAGAAAACTGGCGGAAGCAAACAAGGATTTATTGAAGGAGGAGAGAGTAACGGATGTCGCTTTTAAATACGGCTACCAGTCCGTAGACGGCTTTACAAGAGCATTTAAAAAATGGAGCGGGTTTTTACCCTCGGAGGTTATAAAAAAAGGGGTGAGCCAGTCGTTTCCGAAGCTTTCCTTTGTCATAACAGTTAAAGGAGGAATTACGATGGAATATAGAATCGAAGAAAAACCTGCGTTTTATCTAGCCGGGGTCAGCAAACGGGTGCCAATGCAGTTCGAAGGGGTGAATAACGAGATTGTAAAGCTGGCGGAAAGCATAACGGACGAACAAAAAGAAGAAATGCATTCCCTGCAGAATATGGAGCCTTTTGAAATAGTGAATGCTTCCTATCAGGCAGACGCTGGATTCTTAAAAGAAGAAGGAGAGTTAACCCACTTAATCGGTGTACCAACCACGAACCATCAAGTCAGCGAGCTGTTGGAAAAAGTACGTGTGGAAGCCTGTACATGGGCCGTCTTTCCAAATGAAGGCCCGTTTCCGTCCACCCTGCAGGAAACCTATGCAAAAACTTATTCCGAATGGCTGCCTGCTTCTGATTATGAAGTAATCAACACCCCCGCTTTTTCTTTCACGAACATGGATCCGGATAAAAAGGATTACGCTTACAGTGAAGTATGGCTTCCTGTTCGAAAGAAATAAATTAGTGCCATTTTACTGAGGGTAAGTTAAAGGCACCGAACCGATAAGCTGCGAAGAGCAGCGCACATAAGTCTGCGCTGCTCTTTTTGATGTATTGAGCCAACTACATTAAGTATGCTGTTTCTTCACCATCCCATTACATCTTCCATCTTTTCTGTTATCCCGGCCGTTTGCGAAATGATAGGGAGATTATTAAAAAAAATCAGAAAGGAAATTTCTCTTCCCATCAATCTGCTTGTTAGTGCTGAAACTCCTTCATTAGCGGAATTATCGAATATTGGAATTGAAAGACTGAGTTGCGGGTCGGCACCATTCAGAGCCAGCGTATCGTTGTTGCAGAGTATCAATGAAGAGATCATCAACAATCAAACCTTTCATCAGATAACGGATGGTTCTTTCCTATAATAGGATTATGGAACTCATGAAATAACATCATTGTGTTATTCCGCTTATTTTCAAAAATCAGGAAAGGCGCCTTCTCCTACCAGATAGGCGCCCGCTAATAACCACTGGGTACCTGATGTTCGCTCCGCTTTCTATATAATATGGGGCTTCTTTTTTAGAGAATCATAGAGCTTGCTCCTGATACATTTAACTTCGGCTGCCTCACCCGAACAATCCATTAACAACAACGAGCATGATCAGCGATACAAACCAGGCAATGGTAGTCGGCACCGACCAGACCAAGAGCTGCTCCTTCACGTTTTTAATTCCGAGCATCCGGTTGACGACCCAGAACAAACTGTCATTGAAGTAGGAAAATACGGTGGAACCAAGCGTTGCAGCAATCGCAGCAAAGACCATATTCACATCCATCCCGGCGATGATCGGTGCTGAAATGGAGGCCCCTGTGATCATAGCAACGGTTCCGCTTCCCTGAATCAGCCGGACAAAGGTGGCGACAAAAAACGGTATTAAAATCGGGGGAAGCGGCGTGGCAGCAATTTGTTCGCCGATAAAATCGCCGCTCCCGCTTTCCCGTAAAACCTCTCCAAGAGCTCCGCCGGCACCGGTTACTAAAAGAATAATACCAGCGGTCTGCATGCCTTCTTCCATCCGTTCCATCGCATCGGACTGCCTCACCTTATGAAACAGCCCGTAAATCGCGACGATCAACCCAATCGCCACAGCAATAACCGGAGAGCCGAAAAACGCTGCATAGTCCGCGAAAACGCCTTCCATCCCCAGCCCATCGATAGTGGTATTCAAAAAAATTAGGATAACAGGAAGAATAATCGGAGCCACAGAAATGACAAATCCGGGCAGGTCTTTTGATTCCTGCATTTCGTAATATTCTTCCAGGGTTGCCGGCTGATCAGGCCGGACGTAATCCAGTCCGTCTTTGGCTGGTACTTGATATATTTTTTTCCCTATCCACTTTGCGTAAAAAACACCGGAGATAACGATAGGAATGCCAAAGAGCAGCCCCCATAACAGCATGAGACCTACATCGATTTCAAAAATGCCGGCAACCCCTAACGGTCCCGGAGTCGGAGGAACGACGTGGTGCGTTGCTGTCAACCCAACGCCTAGAGCTACTCCCAGACTGACTACGGATTTGCCGGTTTTCGATGACAGCGCTTTCACAAGCGGCATTAATATAACAAATGCAGAATCCACAAAGATGGGAATAGAAACGACATACCCTGCGATAGCCATGGCCCATTCTTCTTTCTTTTTTCCAAGCCATTTGATAAAAGTGTAAGCCATCCGTTCGGCGGCGCCTGACACTTCCAGTACTCTTCCCATCATGACTCCGAGTCCGATAACGATACCAATCGTGCTCAATGTGTCCCCAAAACCAAAGGTAATCGCACCGATGACATCAGGAGGTGCCATCCCGCCAACAATCCCCGTAATGGAAGCAGCAATCAACAAAGCTACAAAAGCATGGATTTTCGTCTTTAACACAAGCGCAATCAAAACAAAAATACCAAGGATCAGGCCAATAATCATTTGCGCTCCGGAAACCTCCATCGTTTTCACCTCTCCTTTTCATGAATAGATTTTATTTAGGAAATCAAAAGCTGATGGTTTCCTTTTTCATCAGCTTTTGATCCATCCTCTCCATCAGGTGGCCGCACCTGTAAAATGCGGGGCATATTTCGCGGCCAGTTTTATGCATTCTTCCATACTGACAGAGCTTGCTATCCCTTTGCCGGCAATATCAAAGGCTGTTCCATGATCCACCGATGTCCGCAGAAACGGGAGATCATTGGTAACAGAAATTGTTCTTTCAAAATCCGTCATTTTCGCGGCTATATGTCCTTGATCGTGATACAGCGAGAGAACGGCATCGTACTTACCCTGCAGGGCTTGATAAAAGACAGAATCCGCAGGCACCGGCCCTTCTACGTCCAATCCATCCTGTTTGGCTTTTTCAATTCCTGGTGTAATTTCGTCCACCTCTTCTGTGCCGAACAATCCATTCTCTCCACTGTGGGGATTCAACCCGGCCACTGCCATTTTTCTGTTTTCTACGCCAATTCTTTGCAGGGCGTTGTTGCATCTTTTTAGATAATCATATACACGTTCCGCCGTCATTTGATCGATCGCATCTTTAAGAGATAAATGGCGGGTCAGAAAAAATATTCTTAAATTGCGTACTTCAAACATCGTCAACGGATCCTTTGTGTCTGTCATATCAGCAAGTATTTCAGTGTGGCCGATATGAGGAACCTCAGCCGCCCGAAGCGATTCTTTATTAATGGGGGTGGTAGCAATGACATTCGCTTTTTTATCTCTGGCAAGCTCGACGGCTTTCTTTATATATTCATAAGCCGCCCATCCGCATTGGGCCTGCACTTCTCCGTATTCCCAGGAAGGAGTGTCCACGTTGTTCAGGTTGATGACATCGATCTGTCCAAACTGATAATCTGCTTCTGCTGGATCCGTGATTTCGTTCAGCTTCAGGTTTACCCCCGTGACATCAACGGCTTTTTCCAAAATGTCTGTCTGCCCAATAACAAATGGTTTTCCTGCCTCATACACCTCCTGCTGACTCAGTGCTTTCACTGTTATTTCCGGTCCTATGCCGGCCGGATCCCCCATTGGTACAGCAATTACCGCTTTCTCTAGCATTCTTATTTCCTCCTTGTTTCGCTAATGTCGTCTGTAAAAATTTCAACGATTCATACATGGCAGTTTCCTCTCCTACCATGCCACCCTTTGTAATGATAGGAAGACCGTGAAAGTACCCTCCTGTCAGCTGGCCGTAGGCGGTAAGGGGAAGGACTTCATCTATCAGCTCAATTCCGTTTGCACGAGCAAATGCACAGATAGAAGCCGTGACGTCGCCGCCGCTGGAAAAGCAGGCTGTTTTAGGTAAATCATTTTCCTGCATCACCTTCCTGAAAATGTTACCTAACCCATCTGCTATTCTTTTGGCGAGGGCATCTTCACTGTATCCTTCCTTCTGTGACTGTTTTTTGAGATCAATCAATCCGAACCCTGGCTTGTGGGTTGTGATGATCAAGATTTCACTGGTGAGCAGCTGCTTTTTTGCTTTCGCAGCTGTGTGATCGACTTCTTCTACCCACGTACCCGTATAGCTGGCAAGCTTTTCTGCATCTACGTATATCACGTCTGCTTCCATTTTTTTCATCACGTACTCCAGCTGTCCCCCTGTCAATGCGGTGGCACTGCCTACTAATGCCAAAACCGGGGCTTGAATTGCGAATGTTTTTTGAGCGAAACGTTGTTTCACGTATTCTGCTGTCAGCGGCCCCGGGTCGACGGGAAATAAAAAGGGGGTATCGATACTGCTCATTGCCCTGGCAATCGTCTCCAGGTCCTTGTTCGAAACCGCATCACAGCATATGATGCGGGACCCGTTTTGTATCTTGGTTCTCAGCATCTCCGCAACATGTGCAGACGAGCTTAAAATATCCTGCAAAGGTATAGAATCGACCTTATAGCTGCTTTGATTTTCAAGAATACCTGGGACCCAGGATTGGGTGATTGGTTTCACCGGATCCCTGGCGGCATCTGTACTTTCCAGGGCCTCGTTTTCGACCAGCATGTAACCCCCGGACACAATCCTTGAAGAATCAGGAAAGGAAGGAGCCAGTACCGCCACAGCACCGTCTTTCACCTCCAGAATAGTATCTATTTCCGTCCCGACATTACCACGCAGGGTGCTGTCTATTCTTTTGGATAGTACCGCTGCTCCCCAATTATCAAGCTCACCAATAGCGGATTGCACTCTATGCTTCGCTATGGTTTCATCCATATATCTGCTGTCTGTATCCATCACGATCGCATCATACGGCTCTTCTTCAGGAAAAGCAGCGCTGTGCAGGACAGTCATCGCGCGAAAGCCTTGTTTTGACAAGCGAACGCCAGAAGCATTGGCCCCCGTTAAATCATCTGCGATAATACCGATCTTCATCCGCGATCTCCCCTTTGCTTTCAGCTAGAAGCACATTGTCATGATACGAATCGATGAGCCCGGTCATTTGTAATCCATCATCTGTAATGATGCCATCTAATTTTTTCAAGCTGCTGACATGAACAAAGGATGTGTGACCGAATTTGCTGGAATCTGCCAGCATCCACGTTTCTGCGGCGGCCTTCATCATGAGCTGTTTTATCCGGGCTTTTTCTAAGGTCGGAGCCGTTACCCCTGCTTTTGTGTCCACGGAATGGGCGCCAAGGAAGAATTGATCGACATAGAGGGACGATATCAGATCCTGCGTATAAGCACCGAACATGGCGCCAACGTCCCTCTGCAGTTCTCCGCCTGCCACGATGACCTCAACAGGACTGTATAGTAATTCCGCCGCAATAAGAATATCGTTGGTAATAATTCTGAGACTTTCTCTTTCCCTTAAACATTTCGCCAGCTCCAGCGTCGTTGTGCCGGAATCCAGAATCAGGGTGGAGTGATCATGAACCCGTTCCGCTGCTTTGACGGCAATGGCTTTTTTCGCTTCTTTATTGGCGCTCTCTTTTTGAACGTAGGGAGTTTCTCCCTTTTCACGTTCCGCGGGAACAGCCCCGCCATGGGTTCGAATAATCTCGCCATCCTGCTCCAATTGAGCCAGATCACGGCGGATGGTCATCGTGGAAACATTGAAAAAAACTGTCAGCTTCTCTAGATCCACCCTTTTTTTCTGTTTGACCATCTCTATAATCTGTTCTCTTCGTTCCTCTACATTCACGATTCTTCTCCCTTTTTTGTTTGTTTTTATCATTTTATATTTATATTATGTTTGTTTTAAACAAATATGTCAATTATATATGTTTAATACAAACATTTAAAATGGAACAGATGACTAGTAAACGCGGTGTAAAAACATAAAAAACCGCCTGTCGTGCATAGGCGGTTTTATAGGAATATTGAAGTTATAGAACCCTAAAAAAGTATATATTTTGGGTTTCCGTTATAAAAAGTGGACTACTCCTCGTTGTTATGTTTCATGATATTTTTGACCTCTTCTACGACATACTGCGATCCAGCAATAGTACAAAAGATAACTGTAAAAATGAGGGTGACAATTAACGCATGAGTCTGTAAATGATAGGAAGCTTCAACTGAACTATAACCTAAATGAGACATAATCGGAGATACGATAAATATTGTTCCAAAAAATAAAATAATCGTAGCTAAAACAGCCCAGCCCAAAGCCTTCATGATTTTCAACTCCTTTCTGTTTTTAAATGGATTTTCTTTTCAGGCAGTTTAAGACTTTTCATCATATGTAAAGTTCAGGCGGCTAAAGGCACGACGCCTTATACCGCCTGAAGCAACTATTCCATTTAATAAAAGCATCGGTCGAAACATCGGATGGCATCCTGCACACAGCATTCCAAACAGTAGTCGTCGCAGGATCTGCATTTTATAAGACACCTGTTTAATTTTTCGCTGCATTCTATGAGGCATTCACGCCTGGTTTCACAATCGCAGTCATGAGATCTTTTTAATTTTCTTATACTGTCCTCGCATCCGCATCGGGATCTACGCCTGTGGTGATGGCTGTGGTGTTCTCTCACTTTCAGTCCCCCCTTTCTCTAACAGAATATGCTAGAGAAAAGGGAGTGCTTGTATTCTTTCATCATGATATCTAAATCTATTAAGCGGACGCTGCTGGTTACTAAATACAATTCCCTGTCCTGTCAGTTCCATTATAAAATGTTTACTTGGAGCAGAAGAGGGAGATTACTTTTATTCATACGGTCTATTCATCAAAACAATTCTCCAGCCGTCTGGATCTTCTATTGTCTTTCCTTGTTCTTTCCAATAGCTGTTTTCAGGTGCTGTTTCTTTATACCCCATGTTGTTTAACCGATCGGAGACTTGATGAAGTTCATTTTCATTTGGTATGTAAAATACTAAGAGATTATCTTTCGTTGGCGCAGGGCAGGGACTTCCATCTGTATGGCGGGTGAATTCCAAGTGATAGTCAACCCCGGGCAGCCCGAATATCACTCCTGCATACTCCTTACTCTTAAATTCCTCGATTTTGCTGAGACCTAATCCTCTCTCATAAAAATCGATGACCTCTTCTAATTTATCCGTCGGCCTGGCGATTCTGACTTGATGAGCTGTAAAACTATTGAAATTCATTTACATCCACCTTACTTTCATATTCTTGTACAGCTGGTTGTTTCTATTCTTTTTCCCCGCGGAAGGCCTTCGGATGGTTAAAAAGATAATGATCGAGCAGCGCATACAACATTCCTGCCGCTCCAAAAAAGAGGACAGCGCTGGTGCTGTTCAGGGCATACTGCTGCCAATAAGTTTCGTAGGCACTATTAAAATACCAGAGACCGCTCAGACCGCTGATCAATGTGTAAATGAAGACCCGCGCTGTGAGCCGATTTGCGGTTTCACTTATTAAAAGGGACAGCGGCAGAAAGGTAATAGGATAAACGAGAACCGCCGCAAACCAGATCATAAGAAGAAAACCTGTGCCGATATTTCGAAAGCCAAAATAGGCTGTTATTGTAATCTTGCTTCCCTCCACCAGCTCTACTCCGAAACCAGCAGCGGTACACAGCAGGGCAAAGGGAATCCACATGATAAGCCCGTGCCGCAGATTCCTCAACATAAGTACTCCTTCCATTTTTGGAATTTATCTTCCGCTATCTTCAAAATGGGATAATTTCTTCTTCTATTCTGTTATTTGTGTCATCCGCCCTTTTGGAGCAGGAGTAGTATTGATATTTCCGCATCCGAATAATAACAGCATTAGCCTGATCAGTAGAACTGTCCATTGCTGCAAGGCCGTAAGATCAAGGCCTCCTATTGCAACAACCGATACCGCTTTTTTCCATCTTATCACAAGAATTCATTCTATTTCGTGTTAAAATATAAACATTGATAAATATAGAGGAGCACATAGTGTGATTGCAGAAATGTATAAGCGACGGGAAAATTTGGGGTATGTCTTTTTAGGGTTCATGATATTGGTTTTCGCAGGGTGGCCGTTGTTTCAGCCACCCGAGACAACAGGAGAATGGCTGGAAATGCTGGTGTTTCTGTTACCACTTGGGTTGATTTTCTCCATCATTTTCACAAGCCGTTCTCATTACAACAAAGTAAAGGGGTTGGACATTCCCAATTCGAAGCAGCTGCTGCCCGACTTAAATCATGTAGTGATCAAAAAGGATGCGGGGCTTATCCCACGGCTTCTGCTTTTTGAGAAAGACGGGAAATTTATCGGAATGATGAAGCCGCTGCACGTTTCATGGTGGATGTTACCTTTTGGCATGTTTAACGAATCACTATTTCGCCTCTTTCCATTCACATACGGATTTATCTCTCATGATAGTACAACCCAATTCACTTTCCGAAAAACAGGGTGGTTGAAGCAGGTGACGTTAACGATTTTAGACCGCGAGAATAGAGAAATCGGTACATACATCCAAGAAGAACTGAAGGCGCTGTTTCGTATTACTGGGAGGTTGTTAGACGAAAAGCAAGAGGAGATTATGACCATACAAGCGTCGGGTTTTTCCGGAGATTTTAGATGGAAGATAAAGAAGGAAATCAATGGGCTTATTTTTATAACGGCAGGTTTCCTCACGAATACACCAGCCTTTTCAGAGGTACACATAATGATATTGTCGAGTTGTCGGATCAACTATCCTATCAGAATAAAATCCGGCTTCTTGCGGTGATTGGGTATTTGTTTACAGCCCGGGTGAACCAGTGAGACCATGCGGATATTGCCTGCAAATGCCCTGTTTTCGATCGTATTCGACATGAATTCGCTCGTAATTGAACGCATGAAAGGAGGAACATGATGAAGGTTTTAATTGTTGGCGGCGGTATTGCCGGTCTAACCCTGGCCGATTGTCTGCTTCGCTCGGGACACGCCGTGACCATCGTGGAAAAAGCATCGGAGCTTCGCACGGAAGGTTATATGATCGACTTTTTTGGACCCGGATATGAAGCCGCCGAAAAAATGGGGCTGCTGTATGAACTCGAGAAAATTCACTACCCAGTCGAATCGTTGAAGTTTTTGAGCCCGAATGGGAAAGAAAAATCATCCATTCCCTACCAGTCCCTGCGAAATATGCTGCAGAACAGGCACTACAACTTCATGCGCGGAGACTTGGAACGTCTTTTATACAATCGCATCAAAGAGCATGTGGATTTTCGCCTCGGAACCACGGTTCAATCCATTACCCAGAGTCCCGAACACGTGAATGCTACACTCTCTGACGGTTCATCCCTCCCCTGTGATCTGCTGGCAGGGGCCGACGGCATTCATTCCAAGGTACGTTCGTTAATCTTTGGAAACGATCCATCTCCTCTTCATTTCCTAGGTTACAACACCGCTGCCTTCATTTTGGAGGAGCAAAGAATAGAAAAGAAATATCGTCATTCCTTTAATATGTTGATACGTCCCAATCGGCAGGTTTCGGTCTATCCCATCAGTGAGGGAAGACTGGCCACTTTTTTCTTGTATAAATCCCCTCGATTGGAGAAACCGGTGACCAGAGAAGTCATTGCCCGGGAGCTGCGGTCCCATTATGGCGATCTGGGATGGATTATACCCGAGCTGCTCGATGCGGTCGAAACAGCGTCGGACCTGTACTTTGACGAGGTTTCCCAGGTTCAGATGCCTGAATGGAGGAGAGGGCGCGTGACTTTGATAGGAGACGCCTGCCAGGCGGTTTCGTTAATTGCCGGTCAGGGGGCTTCCATGGCCATGGCCGGAGCGTGGGTTCTTTCCCGCGAAATTGAAAAAGAACCGGATCTTTCCACTGCCCTCCAACATTATGAGCGACTGATGCGGCCTGCCATTGCTGACATTCAACAATCCGGCCGCCGATATGCAAAATGGTTTGCGCCGGAAAATCATATAACCCTTTGGATCCGGGAGATCGGCATGCGGCTGGCTCTCACTCCCCCTTTCAACCGGTTCGTTAATCTGAACAGAGCAAAGCTTCCTGAATAATAAAAATTTAAATGGTTAATCCGCCATCCACGCTTAAAACCGTTCCTGTCACAAATCTCGCTTCTTCGGAGGCCAGGAAAAAATAGGCGTTAGCTATGTCTTTAGGGTCTCCGATGTCATGTAATTCGGACTTTTCCTTCATCATGCTTACTACTTCCTGCGGCATGTCTTTCACCATGTCGGTTTTTACAAAGCCGGGGGCTACAGCGTTAACACGAATGTTGTAGCGCCCGAGTTCTTTCGCCCACGTCTTGGTCATCCCATTGATGCCGGATTTGGCAGCCACATAATTGGTCTGCCCAAAATTCCGTAAAGACTGACCACAGAAGAAGCATTTAATATCACGCCGCTTTTTTGCTCTTTCATCCTCGAAGCCGCAGCCTGGCTCATGAGAAAGACGCCTTTCAGGTTAACATCTATCACGTTATCCCACTGCGCTTCCTCCATTTTTAAAACTTGCGCATCCGCTGTGATCCCTGCGTTATTTATTAAGATATCCAGGGAGCCGAAGCGGTCTATGGTGAATTCAACCGCTTCCTCCACTAAGGATTTATCGGTGACATCGGCAGCAATTCCATCTATTTCTCCCTGGTACTCTTCTAAATCAGCGACGGCTCGTTGAACATCCTGTTGATCCAAATCAAGGATGACGACATTCGCGCCTTCTTTTTTTGTGTAAGGCGGATTCGCCGTTAGCTGAAAAACAATCCATAGAACCCTCTGATTTGTCGGATCAGCATATAGTAGAGTATAGCGGAATCAACTCGAAAAGGATAGTTCGTAAATTTTTCAAAGACCATAACACCTCCATGAATTCTTTATTTGAATCCAATCAATTTGAAATTATTAAAAGAACAATTTCGGAAGGCATTGCCATCAGTTTTATTAACGGCCTCCTATTACGAAATGAACCGCGTGTTTTAAATGGAAAAATTGTCCCTCTGCCTTTAAAAAATTTCGACGACCTGGAGATCTCCTACGGATGGCTTCGTATGAAAAACACCTACTTCTCCCCTGTCGCTAAAGAATTTTTGAAATATCTAAAAAAACAGATCGAGGTTGGCGATTATTAATCCCTTCCCATTACTCTTCATATGCAACTTTTTGGTTTCTTATCATTGACAGCAACCTAATGGTTGCATATACTTGATCTATGAACGAAAACAAAGATGCTGTATTCAAAGCACTCGCCGACTCAACCCGACGTCTTATGTTAGACGAACTATCTGAACGAAATGAGCTGACATTGTATGAACTATCAGCACGGCTCATAATGAAGCACGATCTTTCCATTTCGCGGCAGGCGATCGCTAAACATCTCGCTTCCTTAGAAAACGCAGGGCTTGTCCAATCAAAACGCATAGGAAAATACCGCGTGCTTGTATTTCACAACGAACCACTGCAAAACTTACTGAAAGGATGGATAGAATAATTTGGCAGGTATTAGACCAAGCGTCATAATTAAACAAGGGAGGCAAAGAAAAGATGAAAATCATTGTTACCAGTATATTCGTGCAAGATCAAGCCAAAGCTCTGGAATTTTATACAGAAAAGCTTGGTTTTGTAAAAAAGGAGGACGTCCACGCCGGTGGAGCCAGGTGGTTAACGGTTGTATCACCCGATGATCCAAATGGTACCGAGCTTTTACTTGAACCGAATGAACATCCTGCCGCCAAAGAGTATCAGGAGAGATTAACTGCCGATGGGATCCCGGCAACCATGTTCGGCGTGGACGATATTCATGAAGAGTACAAGCAATTACTGGCAAAAGGCATGGAATTTACGATGGAGCCGACCGAAATGGGCGAGGTCACCATCGCTGTCTTCGATGATACATGCGGCAACCTTATTCAGATTGTGCAGAAGTAATGTACCCGTGAAACCCTGGTCTATGTTTAGGCCAGGGTCTATTATTCAAAACTGAAAGGATTGACATATTATGTGTCCAGATATATTATAGACATTATAACTCCTTAATAGAGGTGAATGCTCTATGAAGTATTCAAAAGCCACCAACTATGCTCTTCATACTATGCTTTATCTCGCTGTAACCAGTCCAAAGCAGCGTGTTGGCGTGCAGCCGATGGCAGAAAAGCTTGAGGTTTCTCCTACGTATTTATCCAAAATCCTGACACAGCTCGTCAAAGCCGGGATGATTGAATCTTCCCCCGGAGCGGGCGGCGGATACAAGCTGCCTTCCAATTGGGAAGAGATTTCGTTTTTGGATATTATTCATGCGATTGAAGGACCCGTCTCTATGTTTGACGGCTGTTTGAACCATAACCCCGGCTGCCTGATTCAACGTGTCATGGACGATGCGGAGGGTAAAATGGAAGAAGAATTGAAGCAGCAGAAAATTTCTGATCTTGCGGAAAAAGCACCGTCCGTTCTTTAAGCCGGTGCTATTTTTCCCACGTATTATAGATATTAATAATCTATAAAATCTATTATATCTTTATTTCAAAGGAGGAGGACCATCGTGGAGGTATTTGACTGTGCCATTATCGGAGCCGGACCTGCGGGGTTGGAGGCCGGCTTGACATTAGGGAGAGCACGGAGAACCATCGCTTTATTTGATGACGGAAGGAACAGAAACCGTGTGACTCAGGAATCTCATGGATTTATCACTCGGGACGGCATCAAGCCGGCAGAGTTCAAAACTATTGCGCTCGAGGAATTGAGGAAGTATCCATCGATTCATTTCTATCAGAAAACAGTGACCCGCGTTGCGAAACAATCAGATGATGCCTTTTTCAAGCTTACGACATCGATAGGGGAAGAGCATCTCGCAGAACGAATTATTTTAGCCGCCGGGATACAGGAAGAATTCGCGCAGATTCCGGAAATAAGAACCTATTACGGAAAAAGCCTGTTCAGCTGTCCATATTGTGATGGATGGGAATTAAGAACCTCTACTTGTCATCGCAGAAAAGGAGGAGGCCGCGCACCATATGGGAAAACTGCTTTATAATTGGTCAGAAGATTTGGTTGTGGCCACCAACGGAAGGGAAATGTCCAAATCGCTCAAAAACGATTTGGAACGCAAAGGAATCATCGTCAAAACCGAACCGATAAAAAGTTTGGATGGAACAAATGGAAATCTCGAAAAAGTGATGTTTGCTTCCGGTGTTGAAATCCATAGAAAAGGTGGATTTATTGCCCCCTCGTTTTACTTGGCCGAACCTATTTGCCGAACATCTGGATTGTGATATCCACGAGAACGGGCGAATTATAACCGACGAGCTGGGGCGCGCCTCCCAAAGAAATATTTATGCCGCCGGGGAAGGTGCCCAATTAGCTCCTTCTTCCTTAATGATAAGTGCTGCCGAAGGAAATAAGGCGGCGGGAGCAGTAAACATGGACATTACCGATGAAAGATTTTAAAAACAATGGAAGGATGCCCAATGAATGAAGAAGTTACTTTCACTTCCGAAGCAGCTCATGCCTATGAGGAAAACACCCGAATCTCGCTTCCCAGCTATGATTCGTTGTTTTCCATGGTTCAATCCTATTTCCGCGCTCACCTGGGCGAAAACGAAGCTTCCCTGCTGGTGGCAGGCGCAGGCGGCGGCAACGAACTCGCCGCCTGGGGACCGTCCAATCCGCCATGGACCTTCACCGGCGTCGATCCTTCGGAAGACATGCTGAAAACCGCGGAGGAAAAAACGAGGCAGTTGGATATAGAAAACCGTGTCCGTCTCCTACAGGGGACGGTCGACGATGTGGCGCTGCAGAACCCGCCCTTTGATGCAGCAAGCTGCATCCTCGTGCTTCACTTTATTCAGGATGAACAAGAGAAACAAAACCTTCTCACCTCCATCAGGTGTCGTCTGAAACCAGAGGCTCCGTTCGTCCTCGTCAGCGCAAACGGCGATCCCGATAGTGCTGAGCTTCACAACAGATTAAACGTCTGGGAAAGCTTCTGGCTCGATGCCGGACATGAGGCAGAACACCTCGATGAAATGATCACGAAACTCAAGAAGCATGTTTCTTTCCGGACGGACGCGCAAATCGAACAGCTTTTAACGGAAGCCGGATTTACAAATAGCAGTAAATTTTATTCCACCGGGATTATGGCGGGATGGATGTGCCATGCAACGTAAGGTTTAACCGGCAGTAGAGTCGAGAATCATGTTCTGTTAAACTCACAATAGTACTACTTAATATTGGAGTGAACGTCATGTTAGTCGGTCAAATTGAAGAAATTGTTCGTCATCCGGTCAAGTCTTTTCGCGGGGAAAGTGTAGATCAAACGAAAATCATGGAGTATGGTTTATATGGAGACCGGAGCCATGCTTATTTAGATGACACAAAAAAAGGAAATTTCTTAACCATCACGCATTTCTCGGAAATGGTCCGATATAAGGCAGAATTTATTGGGGAAGAATCAATGGACGAATATCCTGAAGTCAATGTGACGACACCGGAGGGGAAGGTTGTCGATTGGAAAGACCCTGAACTAATAGAAGAAATCGAAAACAAATCGAACCGAAAAATCTCCACCATCGATTATTCACCTTCCCATGTGCCTATAGGTCCAATTGCAGTAGAACACATTCTCCTTGCAACCGATGCATCCTTAGATCAGTTGAAAGAACTATGGGGAAAAGAAGAAGTTGATTCGAGACGTTTTCGACCTAATTTATTTATTTCATTACAGGAGAAAGTTCCTTTTATTGAAGAAGAATGGATTGGCCGGCGTATTAAGATAGGAGCGGATGTAGAATTGGAATTCGTAGGTCATTGCAAACGGTGTATGATTATTACGGTGAATCCTGATAACGCCGAACGAGATTCGAGTTTACACAAAACGGTTATACAAGAAAGAAACAACAATTTCGGGGTGTATGCTTCTGTGATAAAAACTGGGGACATCCACGTTGGTGATGAAGTTCATATTCTGAATTGAATGGTATTCAATCCTCTCAGGCCTGATAACATTCTTCTCACAATAAAAAAGCAGCCATAAGTAGGGTTCCATCCTGCTGTGGCTGCTTCGTTCTTTATCATTCATGGCTCTTTTATTCCGGAATATAAGGCAGGTCCCCGTCTTTTGGAATGTTGATCACATGGGTATCGGTGTAGGCGAGCAGACCTTCTTTTCCGTATTCCCGCCCGATGCCGGACTGTTTTACGCCTCCGAATGGAAAGCGCACATCGAGCCCTTGCACGGCTGCGGTGTTGATCATGGTTGTGCCGGCCTGGATGCGTTCGGCTACTTTTACAGCATGGTCTTCTTTTCCCCATACCGAGCTTGTCAGGCCGTATATGCTGTTATTGGCCAGTTCGATGCCTTCTTCATCTCCGTCAAAAGGCAGGATCGGGACGGTCGGGCCAAACTGCTCCTCTTCCACGATCGGATCATCATCATCCACACCAAGTACCAGTGTTGGATGAAGATAATAACCTTCGTTAAACACGTCCTCATCCAAAATGGTTCCCAGCTTCACAACCTCGGCCCCTTTATTTTCCGCCTGATCTACCAGGCTTTGCACATGGTCAGCCTGGTTTTTATTGTTCACAGCACCGATGGTCACGTTTTCGTTAAACGGATCCCCGACTCTGATCCATTTATTGGCAGCCTCAATATACTTGTCCACAAACTGATCATAAATCGAGCGGTCCACATATATTCGTTTTGCAATCATGCAGATCTGTCCGGCGGTTAAGAAATTGGAAATAACCAGGCGCCGCATCGCTCTTTCGTCATTCACATCAAAGTCATTCAAAACAACAGCTGCGTCGTTTCCGCCCAGCTCCAGTGTCATTTTTTTAATCGTATCTGCCGCAGCCTTCATAATATGCTTAGCCGTTTCTGTGCCTCCGGTAAATGCAATTTTGGCAACTTTGGGGTGAGAGGTTAGCTCTTTTCCGACCTCCGCTTCCCCGTGCACGAGGTTCAGCACGCCGTCCGGCATTTCTTCTGCGATCATTTCCACGACTTTGCTTACAGCAAGCGGTGCCAGCGGGCTTGGCTTGAGTACCATCGTGTTACCAGCTAACAGGGCCGGTGCAATTTTTATTGTAGAAAGGGATAAGGGATAGTTCCATGGAGAAATAGCGGAAACGACCCCGATGCCATCCCGGGCGATGATGGTTTTCCCGTTTTCGTCTTCTTTCACTTCATTTTTAAGGACTTCCTTTGCGTTATCGCAGGCAAATTCCATCCACGCCAGGGAGACACCAATTTCTCCCTCTGAATCATACAGGGGTTTCCCGTGTTCTCTCGATAATAATTCTTTTATCTCCGGCGTGGCATCCTTTATCTTTTGTATTGCCTTTCTCATCCGCTCTATTCGTTCATCCATGGCCATGTTTGTCCATGCCGGGAAGGCGGCATGAGCCGCATCAATCGCGCGGATGGTGTCCTCCCGGGTGTTGAGCGGGAAAAAACCGGCGGTCTGGTCAGGATGGGCAGGGTTTTCGCGGGCCTCATGTTTTTCCGATGTTATTTTCTCTCCGTTAATGATGGCCTCCACGGTGATTTCCTTTTCATACATTGGATGTCTCCCCCTTTGTGTCTGTGTATTCCTTCCCTTTATCAAAGGGTAAACTCAGTTTATACCGAGCATCCATTTGTTTCAATTCATCCGCCTGACGGTAGAAAACCATGGAATGACAAATATGAATGCCTTTTTTAATATACCCTTCCCCTGCCATTGTATAACCCTTTGCATTCCAAATCCTGTAGTAGAACTGTCAAAAATTTTTCTTCATAATAATTCTGTTATTGTTCAGGACATAATTATTCTTTAGATAAAACCGCTCTGCCGGTCCATCTCTTGACGTAATCAAGTAAATGCCAGACACCTTTTCCAACCGAAGTTTTTCTTCCAAAGCGTCTGTCAGTACTGATCCGGCGCCTTGGCCCTGGGCGGGACGGGCAATGCAAAGTTCTGCAATATAAAACACTACACCCTGAGGCGTTTGCTTTTTGTTTCCCCCGATAAAACCAGCTGGGTTCTTTCCGTCATATAACGTTAAACCACAGAATTTTGGTGTCATGTACAAATCACGCAATCGTTCTTCCGCTATTTCGTAGGACCACTCTTCGTTCCATGGTTTTGCATTAAACACGTTGACATAAAGCTCGGTACAAGGAGCGATATCGGCACGCGTGAAACTCTTTATCGTATGGTTCATCGAATTCCCCCTCTACGCTTCCTTAAGATCAATTTCTGTTAACGCTGCTTCCACGCCGTTTACGAATAACGCGATGCGGTGGATGCCGGGGTAATGTTTCCGGGTGGAAAGATCGGCCCAGTGGTGCGTCCGTTTCCCTTTTATAACTGCGCCGCCCTGGACTTCTTTATCGGTGAGCAAAAACAGTTTACGGGAGGTATTCCCCCGCGATTTCACAAAATAAATGCCGTATTCGATTCTGACTTTCACCGGCCGGCCGTTTGGAATTTTGATTTTGTAGTGAAGGGTGCTGTCTTCTCCAATGGATAGTTCGTCTGGGGTCATGGTGATGGCAGCATCCTCCGTCTCCACTGCAGGATATCCAAAAAGCTCCATGATGGCAGGGTTTGCCTGACGAATCAGGGTCCGGCTGCCGTGCCGTAAAATCCAGTCCGTGCCGATGCTCGTATGTTTCCACTTCCGCACCATCTCCACCACCACGTCCGGGTTATCCTTCGCAATATCATTAAAGTTGTTGGCAACGCTTTTCTTTACGTAGGAGGAGCTGTCGTCGAGCAGATTTTCAAGAATAGGCAGAACAGGCTCCGGATTCCGTTTGAACATCGGCAGGGCCTGTCCCCACGGAAGCCGCGGCCGGCACCCCTCGCTTGCCAGCCGCCGCACATGTTCATCCGGATCCCCAGCCCATGTCTTCATCTGCTTCATCATACGTTCCGGATCTTTCAGAATAAAAGCGCGTACTGCAAACTCCGCCGAAGACCTTTTCGTGAACCGCTCGAGCGCTGTCATTGATTCCCTCCAATTTTCTTCTGCCAGACCATACACTTCCACAAAGTCAGGAAAAAATAAATACCGGAGGCCGGTGCATTTTTCATCGATTAGGTAAAGCACGTTCAGAGCTTCTTTGAAATCAGACGGCAGATATTTTCCTAAAACCGTGCTGATGCGGCGTATTCTGTTTTTAAAGGCAAGATCCTCCCACCCGTTTCCGGTAACGTCCTCTACAAATCTCCCCGTCTCAAACACAGGATAGACACCGTGAACTTTTTTTCCGAAATTCTCGATGAACTCCAAGCTGAACCCATCTTTTAAATCCGCCACATTGCATTCTCCTCATCCTATTTATGTTTGCATGTTATACCTTCGAGTGATTCCCTCCAGCTAATAAGGGCAGGGAGCAATAATTCACGTCCGGTGCACCATTTCATTGAACATTGCTTAATGACAGGGCTTTCACCGGCTGTTACATACGAAAGGTATGCTTCATTTCACCAGCACCGTTGTTTTTTTCATTATAAGGAACGTTTGTTCTTCTTATTTTACCAGACTCCAAAAGGAAAAGGAATCCTAAAGAATTTCCCCTCCTTGTTTCTAAATGGAGTCTTCTCGCCTGAAATGATAAATTGGATACAAAAAAGCTCCCTCTAACGTCGTCAGATGCGACAAGGGAGCTTATCTTATTGCGTGGGGAATGAGTGTTATTCCGCAGGTTCAAGGTCTTCAATAGAATCGATATCCATGTACGTTGGTACAGCCAATCCGGTCTTGGCCCCTTCCAGATTGGGACCAAGGTCTTCAAAGTTTTCTTCGTGTTCTTCATAAAAGCTGGCGTGGGTTTTTGGCATCCATGGTGCCGTTGATCCATCGGCATCTCCGGAAGCAACCGCTTCGAACACCACAGATGGATCGACCGGCGTGAGCGTTACCTCATACCCTTTTTGTTCCAGTGCGAGTTTTACAACTTCTGAGGACGCCCGTTCGGAATCCCAGGGAGTCAGTGCCAGCTCAATGGACTTCCCATCCACAGATTCTACTCCGTCTATCCATTCATCTACTTTATCCTGATTGTTATCCACCCACTGCTGGGCAACTTCAGGGATCTCCATTTCCTGGGCCTCAAGCAGGAAGGACTCGGAATCTTCAAGCGTCCAATTGAATCTGTCCAAAATAGTATAGGCGCCAGGCATGTCTTCTTCCAGCCCCTGTCTCGCAATAGTTCTAATTTCCTCAGCATCTCCGTAGACATTCTGCGGGTCTTCCAAATACTTCAGATCCCATTGGGCGAACTTATAGTGGGGATTCCATCCGGTAATGATAATTGGTTCCTCATTTTCATACCTGGTTCTTAGTTCAGATAACATGGCGGCCGTTGATGCAGTATTTTGTTCCCAGCCGGAGAGGCTGTCATATTCCGATATCGCATTTTCCGTTGATTCAGTAATGCCGGCCCCCGGCTCAATGCCAGTGATGGTATAATCAACTTCTTCTCCAACACCGGCGGCAGATTCATTCTGTTCTTCCGCGCTGTCCCCTGCATTATCGTTTGTATTATCATCAGCACTATTTTCTTCCTCTTGCTGTCCACACCCTGCTGCTGCAATAGTTAGAGATAATCCAGCGGCAGCGATTATTTTTTTCCAATAAAACCTATTCACTCGTGCAAACACTCCTTCTGGGCGGTTGAGTCCTTAAATTTTTGGTAACAGAAATAATGGATCCATTTTTTATTATCTGTTAATAACTATTTTTAAATTCTAATGAATTTTCCAACCTCACTCAAATCGTGCTTGCGAAGAAATTTGTCTGTATTTCCCGTGAATCTCAGACTTTATCCAACCTTACGAGATATACGAGGAATATCTTCATTTTTTCCTCTTTATAGCCGGTACCAGTGGTTTTATTCATCCATGTCTTAATAAATGGCAGGCTGTATCATCCAGCTTTTATAAAGAGGACCCTGTCCATTCTCCTATTCCTTATCAAAAAATTTCATATGTGTTTTTTCCTGCTTGTAGTAGTCCAGTCTATCCCTCAGAGTGCCGGTATGAAATTCAAATTTATGGCCGTCCGGGTCTGTGAAATATATCGATTTTTTATCCCTTGTATCTCTTGCACGCCCCGGCAGGATGTTAACATTTAATTCTTTTAATTTTTCATACATGCTGTCAAACTCCGCTTCGTCAATCGAAAACGCGATGTGAGTATAAGAATGGTGGATGTCACGGCGAGGGATATCTTTTTCCACATTGAGTGCCAGCCACATGCCATTCAAGTCAAAATAAGCAGTGTTTCTCCCCTTTACCAGCAACTGTGCATCAAAGACATTTTTGTAAAACGCGATAGACGTTTCTAAATCTGAAACGGAAAACAAAAAGTGGTTTAATCCTTTTACCGGCACTTCAATACCCCCTCGTATCTTATCTATTTACTGTCCTTTTGCTATGTTTTCTTTCATTTCTTCTACACTTTCCACCTCAAACCCTAAGTCGGACAGCATCTTGTGATCCTCGGTCTCCTCCTGGCCGCCCGTCGTTAAGTAGTCTCCGATAAAAATGGAGTTCGCTGCATAGAGGCCAAGAGGCTGTAAGGAACGGAGGTTCTCTTCTCTTCCCCCGGCCATGCGGATTTCCTTTGCCGGATTCACAATACGGAACAGTGCTAAGGCTTTTAAACAGTAAAGCGGGGTTAATTCATCGACGCCTTCCAGCGGCGTTCCATCGATCGCATGCAAAAAATTTATCGGTATTGAATCTGCGTCCAATGACTTTAAACGATAGGCCATATCGACAACATCCTGTTTTGATTCTTTCATTCCAATAATAACCCCGGAACAGGGAGAAATTCCAGCAAATTTTGCTGTATCGACGGTATTTATTCTGTCTTCAAAGGTGTGGGAGGTGGTTATATTGGAATGATTTCTTTCGGACGTATTAATATTATGATTGTACCGATCTACCCCTGCTTCTTTCAGCCGCGATGCCTGTTCCGGTTTTAACAATCCTAAACAGGCACAGATTTTCATGCCATAGGCTTCTTTTATTTCTGCCACCGCGTCCACAACATGGTCTATCTCTTTATTGGAAGGGCCGCGGCCGCTGGCAACAATACAATAGGTACCAATATCTAAATCATATGCCCGCTGTGCTCCTTCGAGCAAGGTTTGTTTATTCACCATTTTATATGTATCGATGGGAGCTGTGGAAATCGACGACTGCGCACAGTAGCCGCAGTTTTCCGGACACAGGCCGGATTTGGCATTCATGATCATATTCAGCTTTACTTTTCTGCCAAAATATCTTTTTCTGATTTGAAAGGAAGCATGCAGGAGTAAAGGAACATCTTCATCCGGGCACTCCAGAATAGAAAGAGCCTCCTTATTCGTAATCGTTTCCCCCTCTAACACCTTCTCCGCAAGTTCGCTCCATTGATTCATTCCATCTCCTCCAATGTATCACTTAAAATGTAAACCATTTATAAAAAATAGTAAACATTTAAAATGATAGAATTGTTAACCTGTATTGTCAATGTATTAACGAAAATTTATTTTTATTTAAATATTCTATTTAAGGAATATTCTCTTTGTGGTATACTTCAAGTATGCAAAAAGTATTTCAAGCTCTTTCGGAGTCCAACCGTTACGACATCGTTGAATTATTACGTCAGCACGGCTCCTTGACGGTAGGGGAGCTTGTAGATAAAACAGACCTCCGTCAGCCCCAGGTATCCAAACATTTACGCATTTTACATGAGGCCGGAGTGGTGGAGATGCATCCCGACGCCAACCGGCGTGTATACAAACTGCGGCCTCAAGCTTTTACAGACTTGGACCATTGGCTGGCATCCTATCGTCAGATATGGGAAGACAGGTTCGATCAATTGGACGATTACCTGAATTATATTCAGAAAAAGGGGGATCGCAAGTAAGCTTCATCAAAAAATGATGGATATTCATTTCTGGGAGGGATTTCATGTCCAATCAAAAAACAGTGTCCAAGGTAGAAGGAAAAGATCTCATTCTTGAACGTGTATTCGATGCCCCGAGAGAACTGGTGTTCAAGGTTTTTACGCAATCGGACCATCTCGCCAATTGGTGGGGGCCTGAGGGGTGGACGACAACGAATTATCAAATGGATGTAAGGCCTGACGGTGTCTGGCACTTTTGCATGCGCTCCGAAGCAGGAGAAGAATCCTGGGGTAAAGTTATCTATCATGAACTTACGGACCCGGAAAAGCTGGTTTATACGGACGTCTTTTCGGACAAAGAAGGCAATACCCTTGAAAATATGCCCCAGGTACTCGTAACCCTGCACTTTGAAAATCATGACGGTAAGACAAAGCTGATCAGCCGCGCCCAGTTCCCATCCGAAGAACAGTTGAACCAAGTGCTTGACATGGGTATCATCGACGGCATGATCAGCACCTGGGATTGTCTGGAGGATTATTTGAAGGTTACTCAGTAAAGAGTATCAAAAGCACAGTTCTCAGGGAAAAGGGAACTGTGTTTTTCCCTTTCATGTCGAGGTACAAAAAAGAATTTGATATTGGCAGCTGTTCCTTTCTGTCCATCCAGCAGAGTATGTAATAATGGCGTGGTTTCATCAGACATTTCCATCGCCCTTTCGGCGTTTGCGCTTATTATATCAAATCTTCTGCCGCTCATTTTGCAGTATTGTTTTTCCCCTAAATTTTCTTTTCTGATATCCTCAACCATCATTCAGAGAATGTTAGTTGTTAGTTGTTATTTTCAGCTCTGTTTTTTAATTTTTGTGCACGGGACACAATAAAATTTCTCATATATTTCTCCAAAAACACGTGGTCGGCCAAACGTCCAATCGGTCCAAAAGGGGACGTATACTCCAACCTATCTATCATCAGGGTCCCCTCTTTTTCTTCTACAAATTGATGAGTATGGTGCAAAGAGCGGAAGGCTCCTTTTACCATAACATCTACAAACTGAACGGGCTTTTCCATTTGTATCACTTTTGCTGTCGACCTCTGTTTGATCCCGAAGTGAACAACTTCCCAGGTAACCATATCCCCTTCTTCCAGCAGTCCCTGTGTTACGCCTCCCACCGCTTTTTCCTTTGTTTCAGCTGTCGTTTTTGTATGGACCTCTACGCCTCTTGCAAGGTCAAAGCATACATCTCTGGATGCCTGGATCCATTGCTTATGTTGAATAACAGGCATCAATATCCTCCTTTCCTAAAGCAATCTGTTTGATAAGATCCGGTTAGTAACAGCTCTGGTGCTCCTTTAAAACAGCGGGGGCCGGTGCGGGCTGGCGATCAGCTGCAGCCGTTTTTCGATCATTGCATAAGTAAGCAATTGTTCTTTTTGACTCTCCAGCCATTCTTTAGTTTCTTGATGCTCCGGGTGATTTTTATCTGCTATAATTTTCAAATACTCTTCAAATCCCCCTTCTCCACCTATATCCTCGGGAGGTCTTTCCCCATTTCCATCCAGGTAGAAAGCTCTCAGCTCGTTGGATGTCACAACCTTTTCCTTAGTGATGATATGCTCCCAGGCATCTCCAAAATCATACTCATACATTGCCTCATTATTGCTGGATAAAATATCTTCCAGTGCTGTAAACCGTTCCTTCTGTATCTCAAAGGCCTCTTCATTTAGGAAATCCATCGTAGCCGGATCGTCATCCATCACGATGTTGATAGGCTTCTTTTTCTCTCTGTTCACAAAAAATTGGTGCAAATGCTCGTCCTGCCAGTTAAACACGATCTGGATGACATGATGAAGGTGTTGAAAAGAGAGCGTGGAAGGCACCTGCACACGTCTCCAAATGTCATGCTCTTCCAGATTGAGTTGAATCTTCAACTGATACAGCTTAACCTCCAGCACCTCTTCCCAGATTTCATTTTCAGCCGCTCCATAGACACGACCCAGGCCCTCAAGCAATCGCTCCACCGGATAGAAACCATCGTTTTTTCCTTCCAGCTGTACCCTCCGGCCCATCTTCATGCTGAGAAATGGCTGGATATTTCTGTCTTTATCTATATACCTCTCCAAAAACTCTACTTCACGCACCGTATTATTCATTTTTGAGATCATACTCCGATCCGCTGTTTTAGAAAAAGAAATTTCTCCGGCTTGTCTCATGTAGTGTTCGATCACTTCTTCCCGAACTCCCTCTATCCGTAAAATCTTCCGGACCGCTTCATCAATCAAACTCTTTATTTTAGAAAAATCTTTTTTAAGCATGCCATAGATTACGACAGGATACCTTGTTTCATTATTTATTAAAATAACGACGCTGCGTTTATCCATCGAGACAACATTGGCATGCCACGCCATAAAACGGCTGGGGAATTCCTGATAATCCCCAGGTGCGGCCAGTTCCCCGTCTTTTATTCCAATCTTTTCACGCAATGCTTTCGTGCATTGAATCAACATTCCTATCCCTCCATTATCGATTTTATTTACTTGTTTTCATGAACGTGGTATTGACAAATTTCGCTTTACATCTTCAAGCATCAAAAGACTGTAACAACTTTGTTGTGTCTGTAGTACTGTCCGGGATGATCTTCTTTTACGATTCATTCTTTATCATTTCCACCATAACATAACTTATTTCTCCCTATGCCACCCGTTACTTTTTTCACCTTGTTTATCACTATGTAGGCAGCCCGTGCGCCCCTTTTAAATATACCTCTGTATGTAATGTCTCATAGTGAACCCATAATTTCATCATTTACAACTAAATTAATAGAATAACGGCTACTTATGTTAAAATGAAAAAATCAAAGATTGATTTTCTATACGCGAAACATCTCAGGAGTGAACTTACATGGAAAAAAAAGACATAGCAGCGATACGCAGGCAATTGAAAGTAGATAATGATTTACTACAGATCTCCGACATCTTCAATGTATATGTTATGAAGGAAACGACAGAGATTTATCACCATCAGAGTCAGCCGTTTGAGATGCTTAACCGGGACCAGCAGGAGCTTTTCATGAACAATTTTAAAAAAGTGCTGACCGGTCAATTGGATGAAAAATTATTTGAACTAAAATTTCGGCGGGACGCGGAACATTCCAGCCAGCTGATCTTACATAAAGGACTTTTGAGCAGGGACACGGAGGACTGGAAAGAACAGATGCTGCATATGACGCAAAAGATGATTGAAGATCATCCGTATGAAAAGGATATCGTCATTACCTTCATTCGCGCGGACTACTTAAAGCCAACAAAACGTCGGAATGAGGAATCCGAGGAAAACGAGCGGGATGCGGTTTATTCGAATCCTTTTATTCTTTGCAGCATTAATAAAACAGAAGAGCCAAAAAAAGAAATGCAGTTCGACTATATCGAGAAGGAGTTTAAGTACAACATTGAGGTAGATCCGGTTATTGATCTCCAAAACCCAATGGCAGGCTTTCTTTTTCCCTCCATTACAGATGGGGCTTCCGATGTGAACCGTATTCTCTATGCGGCAGGGAAAGCAGGTGACCCGGACTACCGATTCATCGAAGAAGTCTTGAACGGAGAAGAGATCATGACAGCAAAAGAGGACAAAGCGGTATTCGATGAAGTCATAAAAGATGTCGTAGGAGAACAGGTCAGCCCTTCCACCCTCGCAACGGTATATGGAGAAATTAACCGCGTTGTTGAAGAAAATGAAGAAGAAACGCCGCCCACTCTCGATTACAAAGACGTCGAGCAAGTACTGAAACAGAGCGGGGAACAAGTCGATTCCGAAAACGTGAAAACGGCGTTCCAGCGGGCCGCCGATAATGAAACCTACGAACTGAAAGCAAGCAGCATCGTCCCGAAATACAAGTCAAAGTCGATCAAGATCAACACCAAAATAGCCAACATCTCCATCAGCCCTCAGGACCTGGAGTACGTCAGACAAGTTAACTATAAGGGGAAACGCTGTATTATGATTGAAGTGGATGAGGATGCAGAGGTGGACGGTTTTAAAATGCTGCCGGAAGCTTTTAGTGAATGAACTGTTACTGAATAATTGTACAGTTATGTATAAAAAAGCAGTGTAGAAATCTGATCCGCCCCTTTCAAGATTTTCTTATTGAAAATTTTAAGTTGCTTTCTTTAATAAGGCATACATCTTTAGTTTTCCATTATGGAACGAACCACACCTTTTAATTCCTCTTTGTCGACTTTCGTGCCGCCTACATTAAACATGGCATCCTGATATATAAAATAAAAACGATCTGCTATCTTAGGAGATTCTGTTGACTCAAAATAAAACGTTACATTATCAAAGGTTTCTTTCTCCAGGTCTTCTTTATTTGGGGGGAGGCTGGTGCCAGGACTCTGAACAATATAGAGTTCTCGCAGTTCGTCATCGTTGGAAGCATATTCCGTTTCAATGTATGACAGGTCTTTGTTATTTAACGAATCCCCTTCCTTAAGATTTGCTTCGGTGGAATTGAGACGTTCCTCTCCATTCTCTGAGATCTTATGGCCTTGGGTATTTCCCTTTTCATCAATCCCTTGAGGAAGGTCTTCTCCATCGGGAAGCAATACGGTGTTTTGGGATGTTTCTTCGTCATCGTCATCCACTGTATTATTGGCTCCATTTGTATTTTCATTTGTGTTTCCTGCTTGTTTTGGTAGGTCATTATCAGATATTCCATCAGGACTTAAAAGAAAAATCCCTGTCATTACCACAATAATTCCACCAATAATACTTGCTGCCAAAGACCTATTGGAATTCAAAGCAAACCCTTC
This sequence comes from Salibacterium aidingense DSM 18341, assembly GCF_000429685.1. Lineage (GTDB taxonomy): Bacteria > Bacillota > Bacilli > Bacillales > Marinococcaceae > Salibacterium > Salibacterium aidingense. Next base: position 96,394 of record NZ_AUCI01000011.1, on the reverse strand, counting down.
CTTTCTATTCCTTTAGATATATTGCTTTATATAATCTCCAGTTCACTATGAATCATCACTGCATCCATTTGTCTCTCCCTGCCAAGCTTCGGAGGATTTGACATTTATGATGGAATGTAAATCTTTTATGTTTTTTTGTTTCCGTTTTTTACTATTATGGGCGATGCGTTTCTTGATACAATGCACAAAAAGAAACCAAAACCCTCTCCCTCCCATTCTTTTTCTTTACTATGTCTTCAGGACAGCATGATAATTCTATGCTTCGAATTTTCTTTCTCTCCACTGCTTGGATGAAACCATCGAAATATCAGAAAACCGACAACATTGAAGAGAAAAATGATCGTTCCCCAACGCCAGGCAGAGGCATTTTTATGGTGGACATGAATAATTCCCCATAGGAAAAATAGGATCCAGTACAGCAGGATACCTGTATAGAAAATCAAGGCAGAAAGCTCATAGAAGGTGTTTATATCCGTTTCTATTTTCCAATTCATATTTTGCTGCGCGGTAATCCCTCCCCTAAGAAAAACACTGCCTATCCCTGAAGGTTCCTGACTGAAAGAAAAACGCGGTTCTGTTTCAACCACTTTTTTTGATACAGCATCGTCAATCGGTTCTTCATTGACATGATATACGGAGAGTTCTTGGAGATAAGGGCTGTCTATTTCCTGATGAATTTGCCATTCTACCTCATCGGAAATTTCCTTGTGTTCGTCTATGATGATGTTCATTACATTGCTTGCTATCCTTGATTGTTCCATGACCATATGTTCACTGTAGTTGGAAAGACCAAATCCCCCGACGATGGAAAGGAAAAGTATCACAATCCCAGCGTATAACAGCTTATTCGCAAAGGATTTCTGCTGCTTTGAAACTTCATCCAGGATACGGGGAATAACAGTATCTCCTCCAAATCGTTGAATGGCTAATTCTTCTGCTTCTTCCTGAGAAAAACCTTTCCGCTTGATATCTTCAGCTGATTCATATAAATGATTTTTCATTTCATTCTGCAGATCCAGAATTTCCTGTTTATCCTTATTCCGTTGTTGAAACACTTGTTCTACATATGTATCAATTTGTCTCATAGGTCTGTCACCCCGCTCAAACAGCCATTCATAATGTCACTCATCAAGCCCCATTCTTTTTTCTTTTCCCGCAGTGTTTTGCAGCCCGCATTCGTTAAGGTATAATACTTTCTCCGCCCGCCTGCGCCCTGCTCATCTCCCCAATAGGAGCGTACCCACTTTTGGTTTTCAAGCCTTTTGAGAGAAACATAAAGGGTTCCCTCTTTCAATTCAAACTGGTCCATTGTTTTAATGCGAATATACTTGGCCAGTTCATACCCGTACCTATCCTGATCATGTAACAGAGCCAGAATTATCGTATCGATATTTCCCTTCATCAATTCTTTCGAAATCTGCACCAATATCGACCCTCCCTTTGTTATTTATTGTAAAAAATAATACCTCATAATACAAGGTATTTATTAATAAAAAATACATGCTTCTGCATGTTTTTAAGCTAAGTATTAAAAGACTTTGTGCTTACAAATTTTTATTTAAGATACTAATCTTGCTATAGAGTTATCGAACGACGATACTGAATAAAAGCATAAGCTCCCTATCCGATGGAAAAATAAATGCTCATATGTTCATTGATATAACAGGGGAGGGGTTTTCCAGTTCCTCCTTTTTGAATATATCTATCCCTTTTCACTTGATAAACTATTCTATGTTTTCAAATGATCCTTATGTTTCTTATAATTTGTGATTCCGAGCATAATTCCTAAAATTGTTCCAATCAGGAGGAAAGTTCCGCCAAAAATAAAATAGAGAAGAAGAAGAGCTATTCCCACTCCAAGGATATAAAGATCGATTCTCAGCTTAAGAGATAAAATTGAATTTACGTTCTGTGATAGGCTGAATCCAGCCAATAAACCAGCGATCCCAGTAACCATATGGGAGTGGGGAAGACGTTATGAACGCTTCGAAGTGATAAAGTCACCCTACTTTTGAAATAAGCACAGTAATGATAATGAACAAGGCAGGCCAAAATTCATAAATTTATAGACTACTCCTGGGACACATTCCCTTCGTCCCAAGAATAGCCTTAGAAAAATGGAGGTATAAATCTTTGTCTTGATGGCGATTATGGAAAAAAAGAGACACGGAGGGAAACACATGAAGATTAAGATGTCTGAAAAAGAGGCGAAAAAGGAGGCCGTAAAAATAAAAAAACTGGCTGACAAATATCATCTCTCAAGGAAAAAGAAAAAATAACATGGGGCTATAAATTTTTGTTACATGGTATGGAGCCAACTAAAGGGATGAAATTGTTAGTACCTAAGAGAAATTTTATACATGTAGGGGGCTAGTCTACTAAAGATTTATATAACATCCCATTATAAACGGACAGAAAGGAATGATTATCCACTTTGTTGCTGCCTGGAAAGCCAAGTGATCAATTGCTTCCGGTCAATCAGAGTGACTTTATTCTTGTAGGCTAAGCGATAGGCGTTGGATGTATAATGACTGTTAGTGATAACCCACGCTTGATCCGCTTGATAGTAATCCATTCCACTTCGGACTTCCTGGACAGCTTTCACCCCTACATTGGATTGGTATCGCTTCGCCTGAACGGCGATGGTCGTATTACCCTGCTCTAATAATAAATCCACCCCGTAATCTGCCCCCTGCGCTGTTCGTTTCACTTTATACCCTTCCTGTTTCAGCCGTTCCTCCAGGAATAGTTCAAACGTTTTCCCTTTCATGCGATCTACCCCTTTAATGCCGGAATGTCGAATCCGTTTTCTTTTGAGCACCTCCATTCCAACGATGAAAACCATGATCAAAAAAAACGCGGTAATACCTGCTGCCACCGACAACCCAAAGGACCCTGTCTGCCATAAGACGAATAGAAAGGATCCAATAACAACAAAACCTGCTAATGATTCAATATCTTTCTCTTTCAATTTTCTCCACCTGTTCTACAAAAATTTCTCATCATCGTCATGATCCATAGAGGACCAGCTTTTCGCGTCAGGATATTTAGGACCAAAAAAGTATCCTATAAACCCCCAAGCCACTTGAATATCTCTGTGGGTTACGCCCAACGTGTCCGCTTGTGCTATGTAAATATCAAATATGTCGGGATGATTATTGACCAGTTCAAGAACGTTTTTCGTGGGTAGTTGTAGGGGTAAATGCAAAATTCTAGCTATCTCACACTCTTTGAAACATGGTACACGGATTCTGCAGCAAGGTCTATTTTTGGTTAAAAAACAAAAAAAAAGAGAGCTAAAAGCTCCCTTTTCTTAACGCTCAATGTATTCAACCATTCCTCCGTTGTCTGCTAATTTAACTTCTAATCCATTCGCTGTTTCCAAGAAAAACGTACCTTGCAGCCATTCATCTTCCTCTTCTCGTATCACATCACCTTCAAGGTCCATGACTGTCATTCCGTCCTGCCTGGTGACGACGAGCTTATCCTCCAAAATGGTCATTTTGTCAATTTTGCCAGTGTACACGGTTTCTTCTTCTTTACTTAACATATCAAAGGCGACAATGCTGTTTCCATCTCGGAAAAATATTTTTGAACCAGCAAAATGTAATTGGTCACTAGAAACTTCTATGATCTCTTTCACTTCATAATTGTAATCCCCAGGAGAATGTACTTCGTCTTTTAACACGCCGTTTTCTATGAAATAAAAATGGGTGTACCCATCTTCCACGATAACGTAATTTAGATTCATACTACTGCGAGTTCCTATTATTTCTCCGTTTTTAAGCGTATATCCGTCCGTGCCTTCTTCTGTTGTAATAGGAACAGCAATATTTCCGCTGCCAAGTCCAACGCGCAAGTTAGAATCCATATCAAAATTTATCAGCTTTCTTTCTTCTTCGCTCGATTCTTTGTAAACCTCTGTATCCTCAATAGCATAGCTTTCTACTTCTTCATATTCACCGTTCTCATTCTTTTGGTATGCACTTAATGTAGAAGGATCAGACACACCATATAATAAATCATCTTTGACAACGTACTTCCCATAATCTCCTGCCATTGGATCAATAGGCTCTCTGTCTGAATCCTCGTCTGTGGATCTATGGAGAAACGTGACAAATTGCGCCCTTGTCGTTGCTTCAGAAGGTGCAAACGTTCCGTCATCTTTACCGCCTGTAATACCGCTATGTGCCAAAGCGCTTATATCTCCATAGTTCCAATAGTCAGGCTGTATGTCCGTAAAGAAGAAATTTTCATTATCTTCTAGGTCTAATGCTCTTGTCATAACGGAAGCCATTTGTGCCCTTGTCAGGGGTTCATATGGTCTGAAGTTTCCGTCTGAACCTCGCAAAATACCTGTTTCATCCATCACGTCTATGACATCCATTTGTGGGAAGTCATCTGGAATATCATTAAAGTCTCGGACTTCATCATCTTGCCTTTCTAATCCTAATTCCTTCTTAATCATAGAAGCTGCTTGAATTCGTTTTACTGGCTCATTCGGCCCGAATCTTCCGTCAGGAAAACCGCTCATGGTTCCTCTGTCTGATAGTTTATCAATGGAATCATACGCCCAAAAATCTGGTGGAACATCTGGAAATTCAACCGCCGATACCGCCGATGGAGCAATTAGTAAACCTGATAACAACGCCACCCCTGCTATTTTTTTCATATTCCTCATCCTCCTTCTATTTTCACAGTCATTGTACAAGAGAAAGATAACCTTTGAAATGTTTTTTCCCTCGAAATGAAAAAAGGCTGCTAAAGTATGTACCCTATTACAGCCTTTTGGTCTATTATACTAGTTTGCATGTTTCATATCGTTATCTTCTTCCTCTTTATCATGTAAAGAACGCCTAAACTCACCAGCTATATAGAAATTGCTAAATTCGTCTTTTATTCGGCAACCCTCTGTGATCCGCTGTTCTCGTTTTCATTCGTTTTCCGCACTCATGACAATTGACATATACCATTCCTTTTGGAACAAAATGCTTATCTTTATTTCCACAGTCGGGGCAAATATAAAAAAGTTGATACCGCTTTTCTCCTTCTATTATTTTAACGCCATATTCCCTTTTTACTTCTGGTGCATTTTCATATTCTGATGTAGGATGGTGCAATCCTTTTTTTCCATTCTCGAAAGTCTGATATCCTAATTTTGGACTTTCAAAGTCATCGCTGGACGATTCTTTCTCTTCTACTTCGTCTTGATTTGGAACGCTTTCTCTTGCAAACCGTTCCACAACAATTCAGCAATGAATTTAGAAGTGTGTTCGCTCAATTCCTGCAAACATAATTCTACTTTTTTCTCTCCGTTTTCTAGTTTCATTTCTATCTTTCCAATACAACTCACACTCCCTTGAACACCCCAACCGCCATATTCTCCTTGATACACATAGTTGTTATCTGTTCTCCAACCGTAAGTGGTACGCCAAGAAGCAGAATCGTTCGATTCCCATGTAGCAACGAGTGTTCCGGTATCAGGCGGTTCATCGTTTGGATCATCCCGATAGATACGGATACCTAATCTTCTGTCGCATGAACCCCCGTATATAGACCACCATCTGTCTCATTGAATTGTGCTGTATCCCCTCTCGCATACGTACCAGAACCAGCTACAATAGAAGCACCGCTAACACGAAAGGCATAAGCACCACCACGACCTTTCCCATCGAATACATCTACTCTTGATCCGTAAAGTGAACCAATACTAGCTGCGTCTCCGTCATGGGTATTGCAGTTACTCATTTGCAGATAAGAGTTATACGATAGAACGGTATATCCCATGTTTCGGTCAATACCGCCTTCAAAGTAACTGTTATTTACATCAACATGCGTACAACCTCTAACATAAAGACAGGACTCACGATATTCTGTGCTTGGATACGTGTACGGATTTTTGGAATAACAGTTGTTTAATACAATGTCATTCGTGCAGGAAAACACATTAAAATGACCATTTAAGAAGTTCCTCTCTGTTTGCATGTCTATTTCTATTATTCCGCCGCCGAAAAACCCTTCTATGACAACATCCTCAATATACGGTACTGTCTACGCCTTCGTCGAATATAACCACAGTCACACGTCCATTATTAAATTTCGGGATACTACTTACTGCCGCTTGAATCGTCTGCTTTGGAAAATCAAGAGAACCGTCATTATCGTCGTCACCTGTTTGCCGAACATAAATGGTGTAATCTTCTTCATTTCGATAAACAATATCGGGGCTATTAATTGTACCGACGGTGATTTCAGAGAAAGCAACCGTATCCTTATTGATCTCGGCTATATTTGTTTCATCATTTTCCATAACTAATAATGAACCGTCTCCGTGTGAACCGCCGCCTAACGTAAGTGTTCCGCCTTCTAAACGGTTGAGCAGCATGGTTCCTGCCGTGATGACACCTGCATTGATACCAGCACTATCAATCATGTTTGTGGTGATGGAACCAGCCGCTATCTTTTCTGCAATGATCGCTCCTTCAGAAGAACGCATTTATCAGTCTCTGTACCGTCCCTACTGTAAAAAATGGGTTTATTATGATTCGATGATAAATCACAGAGTATATCAAATGTATAAAATGTTTCCTCCAGCTACAGTAAACAATAAAGCTATTTGTATTAGTGGTGTTGGGTCTAATAAAGAATTTTCCGCCATTATTACCGACACTCTTCCAGACGTACAACTACAAAGTAACGGGCAATGTTTTGCATTCTATCGTTATGAAGAGAATGACTCAAAAGACACTCTTTATTTAACTCATGAAAACATTACCGATCAAACATTAAAAAGATTTAAAGATGCTTTCCCTAGTGAGAAAGTAGACAAGGAAGATGTTTTTTATTACATATACGGAATACTACATTCTCCTGATTATAAGGAGAAGTATCAAGCGAATTTACAAAAAACGTTGCCTAGAATTCCTTTAGTACAACAATTTAGGGAGTTTAGTAAAGTAGGTAGGGATTTAAGTCATTGGCATTTAAAGTATGAAGAAGTCGTGCCTTATTCCGTTGACGAAGTAGTAACCGGAACACCGGATTATCGTGTCCAAAAAATGAAATTCGGACAGAAAAAAGATAAGTCTAAAATCATTTACAACAACACCATTACCCTCGAAGGCATTCCGGAAAAAGCGTATGAATACCAAGTGAACGAACGCTCCGCTATCGAATGGATTATGGATCAATACCAAGTGAAAACAGATAAAGCCAGTGGTATTGTCCAAGATCCCAACGAGTATTCGGATGATCCGCGCTATATCCTGGATCTTTTGAAGCGGATTATCACTGTAAGCCTTAAAACATGCGAAATCATGGAATCGATGCCGCCATTAGAAGAAATCGATACAGAAGACAAAAGTTGACCCCATGACAATCATGGGTTCTTCTTATTGAAAAGTGGTCTGCTTAATCTTAGCTGCTGCATGTTTCGGAACGAACAGCTCGTTCTTTTGTATCCCCCACCGGATAATCCCTCCAAATAACCAAAGTAATCCCTGGTACACTTTCCCAACGTCCCACATCTATCTTCATCTATATTGGAGTGGGGAAGACGTTATGCCTCTTAAATAAGATATCCCATGCCGTGCTTTTCCTGTTGGTGCATTTTTAAAATATCCTATTGTAAGTGCCATTCTATTGCTCTGGACAAATAGATAACCGTCCCTTAACTCTGGGACACTTTCCTACGGTCCCAAGAATAACTGCATGTTTAAACCTTTTATGGATTGGCGAAAATGGAGGAAAAAGACGAAGTACGGAGGGGAAAACACGTGAAAGTTAAAATGTCTAAAGAAGAAGCGAAAAAGGAAGCAAAGCGAATAAAGGCTTTATCCAACAAGTATCATCTTCCATCTCAAAAACAACAGAAAAAGAAATAATGATACCGATACCACTGACGTGTAAAGGGAGCATACAAATAAAAAGGCAGGGACAACGTATTTGCCCCTACCCTATTTGATCCAATGTAAATAGCCCTTTAACGAGGGCAACAAGACTGAATGATATTTGAAACCCCAACCTTTTAGAGAGTTGCTGCTCTAAGGATGGGATTTTATTTGTTGTCTGAAAGCGATAAACAATACAGTCAGTATCACCACTATAGTCTGGTAATCAGACATTCTCCCATTTTTATTCGGTAGGGGGGTTGCCCATCCCAAAGGAGCATGTAGATTAAACACTTTCTTTATGTCTAACTAACCATGAGATGAGTTTTTCTCTATCAAATAATCGAACGTTACTTGAGATTAGGTACATTACCTATTATCATCTCAGTCATGATTCTTGAAATCTTTGAAACACTTCTTCCCCAATTTGAAGAGAACCTGTAGCTGCAGGGGATGGGGCATTACAAACATGAAGGCTGTGCTTGCCTTTTACAATGTAAAAATCATCAACAAGTTTACCGTTTAATCTTAGAGCTTGTGCTCTCACTCCTGCTGGTGCTTTTTCAATGTCATTTTCTGTGATCTCAGGAATTAATTTCTGCAAACTTTTGATGAATGATTTTTTACTGACAGATCGCACCATTTCCGCAGTACCTTCCCTGATATAAGACGAAGCCAATTTCCAAAATCCGGGGAACACCAAGACTTGTGTTAAGTCTTTGACATTCCAATCCATTTTAGAATAACCTTCCCTTTTTAATCCTAGCACTGCGTTTGGTCCTGCTTCCACTCCTCCATCAATCATTCTTGTGAAGTGCACGCCTAGAAATGGGAAATCCGGGTTGGGAACTGGATATATTAAATGTTTAACTAAATGGCGGGCTTCTTCTTTTAATTGATAATATTCTCCTCGAAAAGGCACAATTTGCATATCCATATGATAACCGGCTAATTTGGCAATTCTATCACTATGAAGTCCGGCACAATTAACCATTTTCTTGCCATTTATAGTTTGTTTCCTTGTTTTAATACTTACCTCATCATTTTCGTTAATACTGATTACTTGTTCATTAAAGAAAATGTGGTTGCCCTTCTCCTGAATTAGTACTGCTAATTTGTCACTTACTGTTTTATAGTTCACAATTCCCGTGGAAGGTACTTCGATACCGGCGACCCCCTTCACGTGTGGTTCGCGCTCCTTTAATTGGTCCTCTTCCAACCAATACACAGTTAGTTCATTGTCCTGGGCTCGTTTATATAAGTTCTGTAAGGAGGCCATTTGTTTCTCTTCTGTCGCCACTATTATTTTTCCACACTGCTCATATGGAATTTCATGTTCTTCACAAAAAGTAATCATGGAACGATTTCCATTTTTGGCGAACGCAGCTTTAAAACTTTTAGGGGGGTAATAGATCCCGGAGTGAATAACCCCACTATTGTTCCCAGTTTGATGAAGAGCTGCTGCTTCTTCTTTTTCTAGTACAGCAATAAAGGCATCAGGTTGTTTTTTTTGAATAGTATACGCAACTGATAATCCAACGATCCCTGCACCTATGATGACATAATCATACATCCACGTTATCCTCCTGATAGTACATCAAGTTTTTTATCTTTTCAGCTTCAGCTTAAAATCCATTATATTTTAATTTAAGAAATCAGATTCTTCTTTTAGAACTCGATCATACATCGGATTAAATTAATCACGCCTGCTTCAGGAAACACCACTTTAGACCAGGTTTTTCTGCCTGTGTTTCACTTAAAACCGCTGACGATTGTGAACGGATCATACAAATCTGTTTTTTGTTGTTTCTTTTTTTATCGTATAAATCGTAGTCGGGATAGGCCGGTTTTTCTATGTATATCCATGACAGAAACACCATTTTCTAATGAACGTATAACTTCATCATACGCCAATTTATCTCTACCTTTGGCACCGGGATGATATCGTTTATTTCCGCCTTTATACTTTCCCTGCTGCTACGCAATAACGATGCCTTACCCATGGGCGGTTTTTATACTTTTTCATTCTTCTTCCACCATTTAGGATAGAAGCGACAGGACAATATCGGAAACTAGCTGTCCGACGCCCTCTATTCTTCAGTTATTATATAAAAACCCTTAATAATTCCAAAGGCCAAGCGAGACTTGATTTCCTAAATTCAAAGGTGAAATGGATATTTATGTAAGTGGATATCGATGATAAAATAAGAGTAATCTGATTCGTGTCTGTTGGAAGGAGGGGGTAGCATGAAAAATACCATTATTGGCTTGTTCTTATTGTTTTTGAGTGCGATTCTATATAGTTCTACACTAATTGCTGCATCGGTCTATTCGCAAACGTTAGCAGGTAATGATGGTCAAGGATGGAATACAAATCATGGAGTTTTTGGCACGGCTATAAGAGAAATAGGAGGAGTTCCGATAACATTATCTATTCTATCGGGATTAATAGGCCTAACCTTTTTCGTTTTGTCGTTTGAAAAGGGAAAAAAATTCTTAAACACATTTGCAGCTCACAGTTTCAATGCATTCGGCAACTTGGACAATTAATACACCCAGCCTCTACTTTGCTTGAATATTTTCCATACCCGTTCCCAAGAGACCAAAGAGAAGGGTAATCCATATCATAAGAATATTTTTAACATAAAGAGAAAAAAAGAATGTGAATATTGGTTAATGTCGAAAGATAAAGGGGGTTAGGATGTGTCAAGGGGTACTCGCTTTTTATTTTCGTCCCCCCTCGAGATCCTTCTTATTGTGTCTTCGCCTCTTTTTGTTTTTTTAATTTAAACACTATAAAGTCAGCACATCTAAAATCCTCTTCAAATGAAGGGTATTTTTTTAACATTTCATTTGATGGCATTGGTTCTTCCATGCGCTCTATAATAAAGCCCGTTTTGATTAGAGTATTTATGTAACTAGTTAGTGTTCTATGGAAGAACAGCATTTTTTCTTTATCACCTAAGCCTTGTTCGTACGCACCTTCGTAAAAATACCTATCTACTCTCCAATATAACTTTTCGCCGCTTTCTGTTTTTTCCCACCCACATTCTGGAGTAACAAAACAAGGATGTAGTATTGAAAAAATAAGACTGCCACCATCTACTAATAATCGGTTCATTTCCTGAAATGCTTTTTCATAATTCGCAAGGTCCTGTATAACCATATTAGACACTATTAAATCAAAGCTTTTATCTTTTAAAATATTTAAGTCCTCACAATTGGCTTTTATGTACCTAATTAACAAATCATTTGGTGTTCTTTCTTTTGCAATTTCCACCATTCTTGAAGAGTAATCTACTGCTGTCACATTCGCGCCAAACTTAGATAAAATCCTGCTTAAATACCCTTCCCCGCATCCCGCATCCAATACTTTTTTATTCCTTAAGTCTTCCATAAATGAAAATAAAACAGGATTTAAAAAGATTTCTTTATGAAGGTCTCCTTGTTCGGTATGATTTTTTGAATAGGTATCTGCATATGCATCCCATCTTTTAATTGCTTCTTCGGTACCTGCCGTTTTTGACATTTAAATCCCCCCACACAAGTTAAATCTGTTCATACGATATCAACCCTTTATATGTTAATCGCTTGCAACCGGCTGGGGGCCTGATAACCATCGCACTGGAAACCGTCTATCGACCCCTTCTTTCCAACACTCTGTCAGATGTTTGTTTGGTTACCCTTCCATTAAGTACAGCTTTCGCATTCATACAAGTGGTCCTGCGTGGAGACCGTCTTGATGAAATGCAGGATTTCAATTTCTTCCTTCTCTGCGAATTCCACATCGGCTACGGCCTCCCGGATATTCGAAGCAGCTTCCTCCTCAGAGTTTGCAGGGATGCTGAATGTACTCTCCACTTCGGTCGAAAGATTTTTGTACGCATAAAGATAGCGCTGCATGTTCCCCCTCCTTTCATATTTTACTAGGCTTTGTTGTTTCACATAAAAACTCTATATCTCCATCATTCAATTATATTCCTCATCAAACGATGTACAATGTTTAACCTTTGTTCATTTGTGTGACTTCAGATTCAAATGCATCATACGATATTTTGCCTGACACTAACTCCATGCTTTTTATATACATCTTCTCTGTTTTGGTGTGGGTCCTCTCATGAGTATGATTTACCCGCTCCTCTTCGTTCATTAATGGCTTCCATACATGCTGCTTATTATGAAAGGCTTCAAAATATCGTAAGCCGAATTTCCTTTGGGAGATGGCATCCATATGAATACCATCAGGGTTAGAGGTTAAACCTGAAGCCGTGACAAAGTAACAATTCGCTTCGTTTAACGCAAATCTTTGTAACTCTTTATTAATGAGGGGATATTCCGTACAGTGTTTTCCAAATCCTTCCGCTCCTAAAAAATCTCCCAAACCGCCAATAATGAGGGGAACATCCGGAGCATGTAATTCTTTTCTGAGAGCCTCAATAATGGAATGTAATTTGTTGTAATAGTCTTTGTAGTGGCCATTCAAACTATCGCTTTCTCCTTGGTGCCATAGAATCCCTGTTAACTCACTGTTCTGCATCGCAAATTCTGCTTCCGTTACAGCATGTCTAAAAAGGGATTGATCTACAGCCCATTCATCCAGGGAGCTTCCCCTTCGGCACAAGGAATCAAGCCAATCGTATCTTCTTGATTTTGTCGGCACCATGCCTCTGCAAAGGAACCGGCCGGACTTATTCCTGCAACAGGACGGTCATAATTGATGGGCTCCGTCATCATCTGCCATCTCCCATTTCGCAGCATTTGTATTCGTTCATTATAATTGGAGATACATCATGAATAAACCCTCGTCCTGCCATATTCGACTGTCCTGCCATTAAAAACGATTTTACCATAGTCTTCCTCCTTTCGTTTTGTTCCATATTTACGAAGCCTAAAAAAACAGGAACCCTCCCTTTTCCCCCGCTTCTTTCAAACGCTTCTTTTAGATCTTTTTTCCAACCAGGTCACAGACTCTATATGATTCGTCTGCGGGAACATATCGACGGGCTGGATTTCTTTTGTCTCATACCCGCCGTCTTCGAGAATATTCAGATCCCGGGCGAGCGTCGCCGGATTACAGGAGACGTAGACGATTTTTTCCGGCTGCATGTCGATCATGGTTTGGAGCAGTTTTTCGTCGCAGCCTTTGCGGGGCGGATCGACAACGAACACATCGGGCTGGAGGCCGTTTGCTTTGTGCCACCACGGGACGAGTTCTTCGGCTTCTCCAACAGCAAACGTAGTGATGTCATCGAGTTTGTTCAGCTTCGCATTCCGTTTAGCGTCGCTGACGGCTTCCGGGATGGCTTCGACACCGTACACGTGCCTGGCTTTCTGGGCAAGAAATAGAGAAATCGTGCCGATGCCGCAATAGGCATCAATAACGGTTTCGTTTCCGCGGAGTTCCGCATACTCCAGCGCTTTGTCGTAAAGTACCTTCGTCTGAGATGGATTGACCTGGTAAAACGAGCGTGCGGAAATGGCGAATTTGATGTCGCCGATATAATCGTAAATATATTCGTCGCCCCAGATGACCTCTGTTTTTTCGCCGAAAATGACATTTGTTTTTTTGCTGTTGACGTTGTGCACGATCGAGGTGACATTCGGCATCGCTTCGCGGAGGTCATGGATAAGATCTTTTTTATGCGGCAGGTCCGGGCCGTTGGTCACGAGAATAATCATCAGCTGCTCGGTGGAATTGGCCTGGCGGGTAACGATATGGCGGAGCGTGCCGCGGTGCGATTCTTCGTCATAGGCCTTGATGTTGTAATGATCAGCAATATTTTTTACGATCTGCACGGCTTCGTCGTTGGCTCCCTGCTGGATGATACAGCTTTCCATATCGATGATGCGGTGGGAACGTTTTTGGAAGAAGCCGGCTTTGAGATGACCGTCGTCGCGGGTGCCAACCGGAACCTGCGCTTTGTTACGGTAGCGCCACGGGTCTTCCATTCCGATGGTGGGATGAACAGGTACATGGTCGAGACCGCCGATGCGGGTGACGGCATCCTGTACCTGTTTGTGCTTAAATCGGAGCTGCGCCTCGTATGTCATGTGCTGGAGCTGGCAGCCGCCGCAGAGATAATAGATCGGACAGGGGGCATCGGTGCGGTCTCTGCTTTCTTCTATCCGTTCGAGCATTTTTCCAAAGCCGTAGCCTTTTTTCGTTTTGAGTACTTTGATTTTGGCGGTTTCGCCGGGGAGACCGTATGGCACGAACAGGGCGTACCCGTCCACCTTTGCGACACCCGCTCCTTCATGGGTAAGGTCCTCAAATGTTGCGGTAATGATATCATTTTTCTGTACCGGGGCGTTGTTGTTTTGATTCTTTGCCATCATTGTTGTCCTTTCTCCTAACCGTTCCATTCTGCTATCCGCCATTTTAACACAAAACCCTGCCATTTAACCGGTGCTTTGCCGCTTCCTCCTAAGTATCTGGTCTGATGCTAATTACCAGCACCACCCGAGTATAATGGTATTTTTTCTTTCACTATTTCCTCTTGTTCTGTATCCCACCATTCTATCATCATATAAATAGCGTTTATGTCACCGGCAGTCAAAAAACTGTCGTTATTGTAAAAACTTGTATCTTCTTCTATGTTTCCCGTTTTTTCTTCTGCTATATCAATAGCTGCCCCCGACACAGACTTCGAATGGATTCTCCTTTTTTTATTACCGTGAACAACATACGTATCAAAATTAAAAAAATCCGTATTGTATTCTTCGGTGTTTTTCATTTGCAGGGTGCCGCGTCCTGCGGTTAATTTCTTCGGTACAATCTCTATAACGTAATCCTCCAGCTTCCACGTATCACTTTCTTTCGTGATAGACCATGTATAATGGTAATCTGCCTCGTCCTCCCTGTTACAGCCGCAAAGAACTACTGCACTGCACACGACGACAAGCAGGGATACAATACGTTTTTTCATAGTAAACATCCTTCTCTATTGTCGGGGCATCTTTCTCATCCATATTATTCCAAACCTATACCAATTGTACCATCCATTCTCAGGTCAAAAGAAATGGGTGGAGAGACTATACGGGGGTTTTTTCATTAACGCATGGGGAAGGCCCGCTCTTTCGTAAGGGAGGATTGAAAAAAGAGGGGAAGCGCTGCTTTTATTCCTTCAAGTGAAATGCTTTCTGGTAGTGTTCTCTAAGCTCTACTGCGTTGTCTTTCCATTCTATCGGTTCTCCATTAATGCATCTGGCTCAGGACATCGAGGCATCGGTGCCATCCTGCTGCCACATACATAATCATATCCTCGTCATCAAAGGTATGGATGAAAATCAATCGGCATCCTTCCTTTTCATCTTGCAAGGACATCTGGAGGTAATCATCGACTTCGCGAAAAGCAAAGGTATGGGGCTCGTCCAACTCTGTGATGACCGCTTCATAAACAGTCCCTTCCCCATCATCAAAGGCAATCTCCCCTCCTGTACGAAGGTCCATCTCCCCGGTAGCAAACGGATACCATTGAACAAAATCGTCAGGATTCGTTACGATTTGGAAAACATCTCCCGGAGAATACGGAAAATAACGTTCAAACCTTAAAGCATACCGTCCATTATCCTCATGCAGGGTTCCATAATCACTCATCTATTTTCCTCCTTTTCAGTAGTCCCAAACTAATAAATAGGTGCTTCTGCTGTCTTGCCACCGGTCAGCCGACAATATCGCTGCGGCGTTCATATAATTCAACATCGCGCCAGACACCGTTCAGCTTTCCAATCCGTTCGCGTGTCCCGACTTTACGGAATCCGGCAGCTTCATGGATTTTAATGCTTGTCCGGTTTTCCGGAAAAATACCAGCCTGGAGCATCCAGTAGCCTTCTTCTTCACTCACCCGGATCAGTTGCTTCAGCAGAGCAGTGCCGACACCTTTACCTCGTACATCGCCTCGTATGTAGATACTTGTCACGCCTACACCTGCATAGACTTCCCGGTTGGAAAACGGGGACAGCGCTGCAAAACCGAGCACTTCCTCTCCTTCCTGATCCATGACCACCAGCCGGCAGATAAGGTCATGCGTAGCCGACCAGATTTCCCATGAGGGAGCTTCGGTTTCAAAGGTAGCAATCTCTGTTTCTATTCCCATCTCATAAATTTCTTTCACCTGCGGCCAATGTTCTTTATGTAATCGTAGAATCGGATAATCCAAAAAACCACCTCCTAAGATTTCACGTCCATTTCGCTGCCCAGAGCTTCATTTCCTTCGTAATTTTGTGCAGTTCCTGGCCTTTTTCCGTTAGGGTATATTCTACTTTGGGCGGGACTGTCGGGTACACCTTGCGAGTTAAGATGTTATGTTCTTCGAGGTGGCGGAGGGTGTCCGTCAAAGCTTTTGGGCTGATCGTAGAAATAGCCCTTTTTATCTCGTTGAACCGCCGTGTTCCTTCAAATAATTCTTTCAATACAAGAAAGGACCATTTGCCGCCGATCACATCCAAGGCTTTTTCAATCGAACATTCGACACCGGCAAGTTCCGGATCCTGTGTAGCCATGAGGTTCCCTCCTTTTCTATCTCCTTTATACTAACTATAAAAATAATACTAAGTTCATTTCCGTTCATTATATATAAAAAAATTCACTTCTTCAAATGTTACCGCTTTCTCTATAAGATAAAAATAGAAAAGGAGGTCGAATCGTTTGAGAAAAGTTGTTATTACCGGAGGAAGCGGTTTGCTTGGCCCTTCTGTGGTGCAGGAATTCCTGGACCATGAGTATGAAGTCATAAACGCAGAGAGCATCAAACCGGATCAGCCCCTTTGTCGCACCGTCATTACTGATTTGACGGATCTCGGGCAGGTTTACGGAGTGCTGGAAGGTGCTGATGCGGTCGTCCATCTAGCTGCTATTCCCGTCGCCTATTCCCATCCCAACGAAGTGACCTTTCAAAATAACGTCATGGCCACGTACAATATACTCGAAGCCGCGGAACATCTAGGGATCCGCAAAGCAGCTATTACTTCGAGCGAATCATCGTACGGCATCGTTTTTTCTAAGAATGGCCTGGAGCCGCAGTATGTTCCTGTCGATGAAGATCATCCGCAGCTTCCCGAGGACAGTTACGGCCTCTCTAAAATAGTCAATGAACAAACCGCTGAAGCCGTTCACCGCCGAAGCGGGATGCAGATTGTATCACTGCGTCTCGGCAATGTGATTTCTCCAGTGAAGTATGAGAACTTCCCGTCCTTTATACATGATGCTTCTAAGCGCGCCCCCATCCTCTGGAGCTACATTGACAGCCGGGATGCGGCATCAGCCTACAGGCTTGCGGTGGAGAAAGACGGTCTCGGGACGGCAGCACTGAACATTACTGCCGACGACACCAGCATGGATATTCCGAGCAAAGAACTGATGACAAGCCAATTTCCCGAAGTGACTGATATCCGCGGGCCGATTGATCAGTATCAGACCTTAGTAAGCAATGAAAAAGCCAAAAAATTGCTTGGCTGGAAGCCTGTTCATTTTTGGCGTGATCATGTATCGTTACAATAAAGGAGGAATCTACCATGCAATATCGCAGACTTGGAAACAGCGGTCTCAAAGTAAGTGAAATCGGGCTCGGCAGCTGGCTGACCTACGGTTCGACGGTGGAAGACAGCAATGCTGCCGATATCATCCGCACCGCCTACCACAACGGCGTTAATTTTTTCGACACCGCGAATGTGTACAACCGCGGAGAGGCGGAGAAAGTCGTCGGAAAAACGCTTCAGGAGTTTAAACGTGACAGCTATGTGCTCGCGACCAAAGTTTATTTCCCCATGGGCGACGGTCCCAACGATAAAGGTCTCTCCCGCAAACATATTATCGAACAGTGCGATGCCAGCCTGCAGCGTCTGGGAGCAGACTATATTGACCTCTACCAGTGCCACCGCTATGATACAGAAACGCCCGTCGACGAAACTTTAATGGCGCTCGATGACCTGGTTAAGCAGGGGAAAATACTCTATTACGGTTTCAGCGAATGGTCCGCCGCGCAAATCACCGATGCGGTACACACTGCAAAAGACCGGAACTTGAATCCTCCGGTATCTAATCAGCCGATTTACAATATGATTCGGCGCTATATTGAAAAAGAAGTCCTTCCGGTCAGCCAGAAATACGGCCTCGGCCAGGTCGTCTTTTCCCCGCTCGCCCAGGGAGTACTCACCGGTAAGTACAAGCCCAAAGAAAAATACCCGGCCGACAGCCGCGCCGCACATGAAGACATCGGAAAATTTGTCAGCGGGTTCCTCGCTGAGCCGATTCTTGAACAAGTCGCCCGGCTCGAAAAAATCGCCCAGGATGAATTGAACATCAAACTTTCCCAGCTTGCCCTTGCCTGGATTCTGCGCCAGCCCGGAGTCAGCTCCGCCATCGTCGGAGCCAGCCGTCCGTCCCAGCTCGAAGAGAACCTGAAGGCAACAGAAGTCGAGCTGAATGATGATATTCTGGATGAAATCGAAGAAATTCTGAAAGAGCTGGAAGAACTGAAACTGTAACGCTGTCCCAGGCGGACATTTATTCCGTTATTTCTCCCAAATTCCGGTTTTTTAAAGGTGTTTCGGACATCTATTCCTCTAATCGGCAAAAACCTGTTTGTATTTGTTAAGAAAAAAGCAAATAAGGTATTAAATGTCCGAAAGTTGGTTAAATACAGGGGGATTTCCTCATATAACGGAACAGATGTCCGCCACCGCCAATCTTCAAAAAAAGGATGCCGGCTTCCTTTATCCGGCCTCCTTCTTTCTCCTCACCGCTTCCAGGGGTCCCCTGTCCCAGAGGTATTATATACTTGTTGTTCTCCATCTGCTTCCTTCGTCTCCGACACTCTTTGCACAAGGTCCGGACGTTGAAAGAATTCTTTTCTTAGTTCTATACCGTGGCCGGGCTTTTCCAGTGGTTGAATATATCCCTGTTTTACTTCAGGAATTTCTGTCACAACCTCCGTGTAATATGTCTCATAAAAAGCTCTTACTGTTTCCATCATCCACAGATTCGGAATGTTGCAGCAAATATGAGTGTTGACCGAATGCAGAACGGGACCGCCGCAGTTATGAGGAGCAAACGGCAGATGCTGCACCTCGGTCATTGCCGAAATTTTCTTGACCTCACTAATGCCGCCGGTCCATGCCGGATCAGCGATGACGATATCAGCGGCACCGGTTTTCAGCAGTTGATCGTATTCAAATCTTGTAAACAAACGTTCACTTGCAGCGACAGGAAGCGTCGTCGACTGCTTCAGCTTTTTTATCGTTTCCAGATTATCCACCAAGGTTAAATCTTCCAGCCAGCATACCTGATAGGGTTGTAATTCTTCTGCAATACGGATGGCGCTGGGGAGGTTCCACCTGCCGTGTCCTTCCAGGGCCAGCTCGATGTCCCCGCCAAACGCATTTTTGATTTTTCGAAACGGCTCTGCCCCCTTTTTTACAGACGAAGGGGAAATATAATTTCCTTGATATTCTTTGCTTAATTCATCGTAAGGCCAGATTTTTAATGTGTTTATCCCTTTTTCCAAAAATTCCTCTGCTAACGTTTCCGGCTCGTTTATAAACCGGTCTCTATCCTTATTATTTAAATAACCGACACAAGTGTTGTATACTTGTACTTTTTTCCGGGAAGCCCCGCCGAGCAGTCTGTAAAGTGGAAGATGGCTCACCTTACCCAAAATATCCCAAAGGGCGATATCTATCGCACTGAGGGCTCTCATTTCTGATCCAGAGGATCCATGATGGTTAAACGTCTGGTAAAAGGAAGACCAAATCGCTTCAATATCCAGCGGATTTCTGCCTAGAAGCAGATCGGCACCAATCGTATGAATCATCTCCTGCACTGGAGACGGTTTAGCATTTGTTTCGCCAAGTCCGGTTATTCCCTCGTTCGTGTGAATCTGTACGAGTAATTCTCTTGGATGACCGGTCATCCGGTACGATTCTATCTTCGTAATATACAAACGATTCCCTCCTCTGCCTTACAAAATATAGTGCAGGATGGACACATACATCATTCCGGCCGCATACATCGAAGCAATATACAGCCCGTTCCACCGTAACCCCACGGTGAGTGTACTTCGATGAACCACGTTGGATATAAAAATGGTAATGGCGTTGAACGGGCTGATAATCGCTGCCATAAACCAGGCAAGTAATAAAACGACAATTAGTGAAATTGGGTCAGTTCCGAGTGTTTCCGGGGTGATCTGCATAGCCAGAACAGGCACAGTAATGATCTGATGAACACCGATAAAGGCTAAACCAATAACTAACAGGATGATGAAGGTGGCCACCAGCAAAAAGGAAATCGAAGAAACGGCTTCAAACATTTGCTGAATAACGTCGGAAAATGGAGAAGCGGCCACAGCGGCCCCGAACAAACCGGCACTTAAAAACAACACCGTTTCTGTATTAATGCTGTGATCCATATTCTTCACAAACGTTTTAACATGACTGCAGAAAAGCTTCCACTTCCGGGTTATAAGAGCCCACAGCATAGGAATGATTACCGACGTCAAACTGACTAAAAGCAGCATGGAAAGCTGGGTCCATGACTCGATCCAGACGAGTGTCCCAATTAACGCAGCCAGTAACGCCACTATTTTCAAAAGCAGAGCCAGCATTGGTTCCGAACGCTGCTTTTCCTCAGCCTGCTTTTCTTTCTGTTTATACTGAAATAAAAAGAAGATAAGATTTCCCACCGCCAGCTGAAGACATGCTAAAAGAAGACCAAATAAAATATAACGACTGAATGGTATTTCCAAATAATATAAAGACAGGGCAACGGAACCGAAATAAGGAGACCACACCATCGCTGTAGAAAAGCCGACAAAATAGGCTCTTGCCAGAAACGCTGGTTCGAATTTGTTATCCTGCAGTATTTCATGAAGAATGCGTACAGAACCGAGGCTTAAGACAGGAGTGATGAGGAACAGAACAGAAGTTAAGCCTGTAAATAGTTTGTGGGGCGTGTCTTTTACCTGCTTTAAATAACGCTGAATCGAATCAATATATCCACTGTTTTTTAAAGGGATCGCTAATAAGGGAGAAAGCGTCATTAATACCAGCAAAGGCAGATTTTGCAGCATTTCTCCCATCGTGCTGATTACCGCTTCTCCATTTACTATGATGTTCATTACAATCCCGGAAACAAACAGGATACCGCCCATGACCATCGTCTTCTTATCTACCGTGGTGATCGATAATAGAAATGTTATGCAGACAATAAAGATTAAAAGCGTGTGAACGAGAGAGGAAAGGGAAAAGGCATCTATAAAATAAACAAAACACATCAGTAATAGAAAGCCTCTCTTGATACGTGCCATCGTTTGTACCCCATTTTCATCGAAGATCTATTCAAAAGGAGAGCACTGTTCCCCTTTAACGGAAAACAGCGCTGTGTCATCAATGGTACTCTTCTATATTTACTCCACACTCCTTTCCCGTTTCATTTAATGCTTCGTATACTTCTTTCCCAATATCAAATCCATGCTGTTTCCGTTCCAGCTCGGTTCTGCTTTCTATTTCCCCGGGTAAAAATATTTCTTCCACATTTTCGGCTTTGGTTGTTTCTTTGATTTCCTCTATCATTTGATCGACTCTTTGTTTAAACTGCGCTGCGGGCATAAAGGCATTAACATCTATGAACTGGAAGAAGTGCCCGACATTCTGGGGAGCTTCATAATCGCCATAAATATGACGGACCCGGGGGCCGAACCCTGCACCTGATAATACCCCACTCATGATATCAATCATGGCTGCCATCGCGTATCCCTTCGGTCCGCCAAACGGCAGTACGGTTCCCTCCAGCGCTTCTTTCGCATCTGTCGTAGCCCGTCCCTTTTTATCAATAGCCCAGCCTTCTGGAATGTCTTCCCCCCGTTGTTCTGCGGAAATGATTTTACCGCGGGCCACCACGCTGGTCGCCATATCAAAAACGATTGGAAAATGTTTGGAAGCTGGGATGCCGTAGGAATAGGGATTGGTGCCGAAATAGGGAGTTACCCCGCCCCAAGGCGCCATATTGGCAGGGGCATTGGACATAGCAAAGGCTATCACATCTTCCTCCAGTGCCTTTTTGACAAAATAACCGGCAGCGCCAAAGTGTGTCGACCTTGTCACAGCGATGTTGGCCGAACCATGTTCTTTTGCTTTTTTCACTCCTTCCGATACCGCTTTTTCTGCCACGATCTGTCCCATGCCGTCATCACCGTCTATCAACGTAGCGGCATTTGTTTCTTTAATCATTTTCACATCCGGATTCGGGGTAACAATGCCGTGTTTAAGCCTTTTAATATAAATTGGTACTCTCGTCACCCCATGCGAATCCACGCCCCGAACGTTGGCAGAAACCAGGCTTTCTGCCACAATGTAGCTGTTCGCCGCTGATAGATCAACGGTTTGAAGTACGTCCGAAACAAAGCTTACTAACTGATCGGGATAAAATTTCATTTGTTCCTTCCTTTCTTCCTGCCCCTTCGATTACTGCTTTCGAGAGTACGTTTTTTATTGTTCGCTATTTTCATAAATTTCCTGATACCGTTTCTGGGTTTCAGCAATAAATTCTGAAGCTTCTTCCGGTCCCATATATTCAGGAGATACGACATGACCATTAATTTCTTCTCTATACTCTTCATTTTCGGTTACCACTGTTTCCATCGCTTCAGAAAAAGTGTTCACAATGTTTTCAGGAGTTTCAGGCGGAAAAGCCCAGAAGAAAATTTTGTCAAACTGAACATCATATCCCTGCTCGGTAAAGGTAGGAACCTCCGGAAATTGTTCCAGTCTCTCTTCCGCCATAACGCCGAGGCTTTTCATTTCACCAGATTCAATGTATTCTCCGACAAGACCAATTTGAGTAGGAACGACATCTACCTGCCCGCCAAGCAGGGCCGTGATTTTATCGGAGGCTCCGCCGGCATCAACAATATTAAATTCCACACCCGCTTCTTCCTGCAGGGCCAGCAGCTGTAAGTGAGTGAAAGAACCCGTTTCGGTGGCTACTGCTAATTCCCCTGGATTTTCTTCCGCATACTTCACCATATCTTCTAAACTATTAAACTCTGATTCACCGCTTACCAAAAAGGAGTTCCCTTGATCGAGCACACTGATACCCGCAACTTCAAAATCGTTCACTTCATAATCGGTCAGCCCAAGCAGTTTATTAATAAGGGCTCCATCATGATACGCCAGCACTCTGTAGCCATCCGGGTCGGCATTTAAAATTTCACTCGATCCGGTACTGCCCCCAGAACCTTCGACATTCTGAACAACAAGGTCCACACCCAGCTCCCCTTCAAGATGCTGTGTTAATGTCCTTGTATTTCTGTCTGTATCACCGCCTGCCCCGGCTGGGACGACAACTTCAATAGATTCTTCTGGATAACTGCTGTCATTTGCTTCTGCGTCTTCACTATCTGTGCTGTTGTCCTCAGACTCAGCGCTGCTTCCACCTGTGTCTTCTGCGGTGTCCCCTCCGCATCCGGCCATGAAAGCAATCATACCTGCAACTGCCAATACCATAAAAAATCTCCACTTATTTACCTTCATTTACGTACCTCCTAAGGATTTTTTTTGATGATAGTTTTTCCAGCCTTTCAGCACTACAGAGAGCAGTGCGATTATCCAGAATACCGCTGCGATCGGTTCCGTTAAAAACGGCCAAAAGTTCTCCTGAGTCAACTGCAGTCCCCTCCGCAAGTTCTCTTCAGCTATCGGCCCCAGAATAAATCCTAATATCGCAGGAGCTATAGGGAATTTACCTTTAAGAAATAAATATCCAAGTATCCCAAAAAATAAAAGAGCCCAAATATCAAACAGACGATTGTTTTCTGCAAAAGCTCCCACCGCACAAAGGACTAGAATAATAGGAAGTAATATGTGCTTTGGAATGCTCAATATTTTTACGAATAATCGTATTCCCATAGAAAGAAACAGAAACATCGCAATATTAGCAATAATTAATGCTGCGAATATACCATAAACGATATCGGTATCATTGGTGAAAAACAACGGCCCCGGCTGGATACCATGAATGACAAGTCCGCCCAGCAGCATTGCTGTTACCGTGTCTCCCGGGATACCGAGCGCCATTAATGGAACAAGCGCTCCTCCAATCGCTGCGTTATTCGATGATTCCGAGGCGACAACGCCGTCTGGGATTCCGGTTCCAAATTTTTCAGGGTACCTGGATTGGTTCTTAGCTGTTGCATAAGCGATGATGTTAGCTGTACCACCTCCTATTCCTGGTAAAATACCAATGCCTACTCCCATTAAACTAGAGCGTAAATAATTCCAGCCCTGACTGAAAAATTCCGAAAGGGAAAATCCAAATCCCTTCATTTTAGGGGGAGGGGTGTTCCCTTTTGTTAAGGGACTAATTTTCCGTTCCGAGATATTTAATATCTCCCCCACAGCGAATAACCCTATTAATGCTGGGAGTAAATTGAAACCAGCATCCAACTGCCCCATGCCAAAGGTAAACCTCGGGAAGGAATCAATCGGGGCCGACCCCACCATAGCAAGCGATATACCAAGTAAAGCACTCAGCATGCCTTTTACGATCGATCCCTCGGATAAACTTGAAATCAGCGTTAATGCGAACATCGTAATAGCAAAGTATTCAATTGGGCCGAATCGTAAGGCAAATTCAGCTAATGGGGGAGATATTAAAATTAAAGCGGTAATGCTCAATATCCCACCAAGAAACGAAAAAACAAATGCTAGTCCAAAAGCTTTGCCTGCTTCCCCTTTTTGAGCCATAGGGTAGCCGTCAAATGTACTTGATATCGACGAAGGGGTTCCCGGCAGTTTTAATAGGATGGCTGGAATGAGCCCGCCTGAGACGCCGCCAATGTATAATCCCATTAACAGCGCCATGCCGGAGCCAGGATCCATCGTAAATGTGATCGGAAGACAAATCGCCACCGCCATTGTCGCTGTTAAACCGGGAATTGAACCAAACACCAGTCCCATGGCCACTCCTGTTACAATTAACAGCATGTTATAGGGAGTGAACATCGAAGAAAAACCTGCTATTAAATCAGCTGCCATATCCACACCTCCTTATCCTAAGATTCCATCTGGAAGCCTTAATTCAAATCCAAACCGAAACACGTAATACACCACAACTGCTGTGGTCACAGATAAAAAGGTGAACAGCAGAAAATTCCAGGTTTTTTTCTGTCCTAATAAACAAAACTGGACAAATAGATAAACCGTTGTGGTTATAAGGAAACCGAGTTTAGGCATCAGATAAATGTAAAGAAGAATAAGTCCGGTTGTTAAGGCAACATTCCGGTATCTTTCAACCTTTGGAGTATCTTCTTCAACGACTTCGGCCTGTTCCTGCTCGGCGTGGCCCTCTGTAACCTTCCCGCTGTTCTCTTTTTTCGCTCTTTTCCAGTCCAGCAGAGTCTGGAAAAGAAGAACAAGACTTAAAACAAAAATTCCGCCCGCTGTCAGTCTGGGGGCAAAATCCGGCCCAATCTGGGACACGGTCAATCTTTCAAAATTAAAGGTCATGAGATACATCGCAATGGAAAGTATCAGTAATAAGACCGCAGCAATTAAATCTTTTATTTTTAACAGCCCAGGCATAAAGCGAGAACCCCTTTCCACGCGTTTTTTTGCAAGCGCTTACTTTTTTAAGTAAAAATTCATTTCCGCTGCCCTGATAGGGGTGTGTTCCTTTCAGGACAGCGATTTCTTATTTCACTAGTACTGTCTTGATAGATGTAAAAAATTCAATCGCTGCTTCTCCTTGTTCTCTTGAATGAGAGCTTGACCGTTTCATGCCGCCAAACGGAGCCTGCAGTTCAACGCCGGCACTTTCTGCATTCACTCTTACCAGACCGGCTTCAATTTCATCGATAAAAGCTAGAGATTTTTGAATATTGGTGGTGAACAGCGAAGCGCTCAACCCATACTCTACGTCGTTGGCTGTTTCAAATGCTTCCTCCAGGGTGTCGACTTTCATTAAAGCCAGGACCGGTCCAAAGATTTCCTCCCTGGCAATCGTCATGTCCCTGGTCACATCGTCAAACACCGCCGGGGTAATATAGTACCCTTTTTCTTCCGGAAACGTTTCCCCTCCGGTAAGAAGTGTTGCTCCTTCTTCTTTGCCTTTTTCAATATATCCGGATACGCTATGAAACTGATTTTCACTCGCACACGGTCCCATCCAGCTGTTTTCGTGCTGCCCGTCCCCCACTTTAATACCTTTTACTTTTTGGAGCAGTTTTTGGCTGAATTCTTCATAAACTCCTCTTTGCACGATGACCCGGCTGGTGGCTGTACATTTTTGTCCTGTGGATTTCAGTCCCCCGCTGATGACAGCATCCACGGCTAAATCAATATCTGCGTCGTCAGCCACAATGACTGGATTTTTACCTCCCATTTCGAGCTGGTATTTTGCTCCTCTTGCCAGCGCCCGCTGCCCAATGTCCCGGCCAACCTGTTCCGATCCGGTGAAGGTAATGCCATTTACTTTGGAATGATCCACCAGGCCTTGTCCTATTGTCGATCCTGAGCCTGTGACAAAATTAATAACACCTTCAGGCAGTCCTGCCTGTGCCAGGCATTCTACAATTTTTGCCGCCGTTACTGCCGCTTCCTGTGCCGGTTTGAAAACCACGGTATTCCCATACACGAGGGCAGGGGCCATTTTCCATACAGGAATGGCAACAGGGAAATTCCAGGGGGTGATGACTCCTACAACCCCAAGCGGATCCCGTTTTGTAAACATGAGCGCCTCTTGATCCGTAGACGGAATCACATCACCAGTCTTGCGCATGCCTTCTCCAGCATAGTATCTCAAAATAGCCGCACCGCGCATGGTTTCTCCTTTTGCTTCCGGAAATGTTTTTCCCATCTCTCTCGTCATGGTCTCTGCTATTTCTTCGACATTGGATTCCAGAATATTCGCTGCTTTATATAAGTAACTTCCTCTTTCCGGAGCTGCCTTTTTTCTCCATTCTGTTGAAGCTTCCTGCGCCGCTTCCACCGCCTTATTCAAATCCTCCTCTGTGGAATATTGATAATAGCCGACGACTTCCTCCGGGGCCGCTGGATTGATGCTCGACCGCTGATCCCCTGAAGCCGCCGGCATCCATTTTCCTTTGATTAAATTTAAGTATTCCTGCTTTTGTACAGTAACTCCCACGCTAACCCTCCTGTTTATTTTTAAGTGGATATTTCTCCATTGCTGTTTTCAATACGTTTTCCAATTCCGTATAGTGTTCTTTTTCCACCGGTACCAAAGGCGGTCGTACCGCTTGGCCCACCGGCATTCCCATGATTTCCATCCCCGCCTTGATTAAAGATACGGCATATCCCTTTCGTTTTTTGCGAATATGATTGATCGGCAGAATCACGTCTTGATACAACTGCTGAACCTTGTCGTGCTGTTCTTTCTTTAATGCCTCAAAAAATATCCGGGAAATATGAGGAATGTAATTGGAAATAGCAGAAGAATACGTCTCGAATCCCAATTTGTAGTAGGCCGGCATCGTGACTTCCGCAAACGGCATGCCGTTCATCCATTCCAGCCTGCTGCCAAGCGTCTGGGTGATTTCGACATTCAGCTCCATATTGCCCAGCCCATCTTTCATGCCGATAAGCTGCGGAAATGCTGTTAAGCGTTCTACTGTGTCTACATCCAATACCGCATTATTTCTCTGATAAACAACAGCATTTAATTCCGTACTGCTGATAACGGTTTCAAAATAGTGATAAAGACCCTCCTGTTCTCCCTGGATCAAATAGGGCGGCAGCATTAAATATCCGTCCGCGCCAAGCTCCTCTGAGACTTCTGCCTGTTTTACTGCTTCCTTGATATTTCCCCCAACGCCTGTATAAACAGGAACTTTATTTTTGGATCCATGCACTGCTGCTTCTATTAACTGCCGGTATTCCTTTTCCCCTAAAGACTGGAATTCTCCTGACCCACAACCTATAAACAGAGCTGATACGTCTTCTTTTACTAAAAAATCAATATTTTGTTCCAACGCATTTTGATCGACTTCCCCGCTTTCCTTAAAAGGAGTTACAGGAAAACCCAATATTCCTTTTGGAAAAGATCTGCTCCCATCCTGACTCATTTTTTCCTCCTCCATTTATCATGTAGTATCATCAATTAATTTGTTTTATTGTAATTAATTTTAATTGTAAGACAAATTAAAAATTAGGTCAATTAAAAATGTTAAGATTTTTAAAATTATATCGTTTTTACCATGTATTTAAAGAGACCGATTTTTTCATTTCATTGGTGGAGTTATTACCCATTCTTTACTACATTCTCTGGTTCTTCTCCATTCATGACATTTATAATGGCATCTGCGCATGTTACGGCCATATTCTCCATCGCCTCTTCGGTCAACGCTGCCATGTGCGGAGTGACAAACACATTATCTAATTCCCACAATGGATGATCCTTACCTGGAGGTTCCTTTTCAAATACGTCCAGACAGGCCCCACGGATTTCTTTTTCTTTCAAGGCTTGTATCAGCGCTTTCTCTTTCACGATTTCTCCCCTGGCTGCATTCAGTAATATCGCTGAGTCCTTCATCATGGAAAATGCGTTCTCATTCACCAAATGATGAGTAGAAGAAAGATATGGCACGTGGAGCGTAACAATATCAGCGTTTTTAAAAATCTCGCGTTGATCCTCCGTTTTATGGACAAAGGCCGGGATGTTCCTGGCATCCAAATATGGATCATAAACGTTGACCTTCATACCAAGGCCATAATACGCTTTTTCGGCAATTAAATGTCCTATATTACCAAATCCTACAATTCCCAAGGTTTTTCCCTTCAGCTCTATTCCAAGAATTTGATTTCGTATGCTGAAATGGCCCTTCCGCAGTCCCTGATCGGCTTGAATAAACTGCCTGGCACCGGCTATCATCATTCCCATCACGTGTTCTGCCACTGCATTGATATTGGCACGGGGAACATTCGTAACATACACCCCCTTTTTTAATGCGGTATTGACATCAATGTTGTCCAGTCCGACCCCGTGTCTTGCAATAATCTTCAAGCGGGGAGCTTGTTCTATTATTTGCGAAGATAACTCCATGGTTCGAATAAGAACTGCATCGCAATTTCTTATGGTTGATACAGACAACTCCTCTGAGACGGCATCGGGAATAATTACTTCAGCACCCGCCTCTTTCAACCGTTGAATCCCTTTCTCTGCAACTGGTTGTGGAATGGCTACGCTAAATCCCATCTAACTCCCCTTCCTTTTTTGATAATTGATATCTGATATATCAATAATGATGTAAAAACTGCCTACCGCACAAGACAAGGCGTTTTACTATCAAACGTCCAGCCTGGAATTAAATACTGCATAGCTTTTGAATCATCCCGGATTCCAAGCTTCTGGTCCTTGTACAGGGTATGAGCCTCTTCTATTTTTTCTCTGTCTATGTCGATCCCCAGCCCGGGTTTATCAGGGACACTTATCTTCCCATCTTCAATGTCAAACGGTTCCTTTGTTAACCTCTGTCCATCTTGCCAAATCCAATGCGTATCGATAGCTGTAATTTTACCCGGCGCCGCAGCTGCAACATGGGTAAACATAGCCAGAGATATATCGAAGTGGTTATTGGAATGCGACCCCCAGGTTAATCCCCATTCATGGCAAAGCTGGGCAACTCTTACCGACCCTCTCATCGTCCAAAAATGAGGGTCTGCCAGCGGGATATCTACCGATTGAAGCTTCATGGCATGATTCATCTGACGCCAGTCCGTTGCTATCATATTGGTAGCGGTCGGAAGTCCTGTTGCCTGCCGAAACTCAGACATTATTTCCCGGGCGGAAAACCCTTTTTCTCCCCCACATGGATCCTCTGCATAAGCCAGGACGTCATGTTTGTCACGGCATAAACGTACAGCTTCCTCCAAGGTCCATCCTCCATTCGGATCAAGAGTAATTCTTGCTTCCGGAAATCTTTCTGCCAACGCGGTGACAGCCTCTATTTCTTCTTCTCCACTTAATACGCCGCCTTTTAACTTGAAATCTTTAAAACCATAACGCTTATAGGCGGCTTCCGCCAAATGTACTATTTTATCTGGAGTGAGCGCTTCTTCATGCCTGAGACGAAACCAGTCCTCTGTTTCTTCTTCTCCGCTTTTATAAGGGAGGTCTGTTTTATTCCGATCCCCTATATAAAATAGGTACCCAAGTACTTCCACTTCTTTTCGCTGCTGTCCGTCTCCGAGTAATGCCGCGGCCGGAACATTCAGGTATTTTCCCATTAAATCAAGCAACGCAGCCTCCAATGCTGTCACCGCATGAACTGCGATCCGTAAATCAAAGGTCTGTTCCCCGCGCCCGGCATTATCTTTATCTACAAACTGACGGTATACCAAATTAACCAAATTGTTATATTCGGCAATGGATTTTCCGACGATCCAGCTTTCAGCTTCTTCCAATGTTTCGCTAATCTGCTTTCCTCCAGGAACTTCTCCGGCCCCCGTACGACCCGAACTGTCCGTTAAAAGAACAATATTTCTTGTGAAAAATGGACCGTGTGCACCGCTTAGATTAAGCAGCATGCTATCGGTTCCTGCAACTGGAATGACCTCCATCTTGCTTACTACTGGCGTTTTATCAGCCATTGTTCCACCACCTTATTTCGAATAATATCTGCTTTTTGAAATCGCTTACGTTATTGAGTTTTATAATCTATTTGAAGAAATACCGTATCATTCCTCCTTTGTTTCTGATTCCGTCTGGCTTTGATAGAGCCGCTCTCTAACATAATTGAGATGTTGATACATGCTGGTATATGCCTGCACTGGATCCCTCTGCTTCAGCGCATTCAAAATCTCCTCATGCTGACGAATGGTGGTATCTGAGTTTCTGTAACTGATTGGAATCTGGGACCATGTTTCATCAAATAAATTCAATAAAGGTTCAGAAATGGATTCAAGCAAGGGATTGCTTGCATTACGGGCAATTATTTCATGAAACTCTCTATCGATAGACTGGTAATTTTCCGTATTCTTCATTTCCTGTAGTTTCTCTTCCATTAGCTCCAATTCATCATCTGATATTTTTTCAGCCGCCAATGTGACCAGCCCAAGTTCGAGGGAAATTCTTGTTTCAATAATGGATTGAATATTCCCTGCAGATAAAGCGAGGATCATCGTAAAGGGTTTGCTGTTAATTTGATCAGAAAAAAATGTTCCATTTCTTGTTTTTCTATTCACCACCCCGACTGCTTCTAATGATGTCAACGCTTCACGCATGACAGGACGGCTCACATCAAACATTTCCATCAATTCCACTTCAGAGGGAAGACGGTCCCCGGGTTTTAATTCCCCACTCATCAGTAAGTGAACAATTTCATCAATCACTTGTTTTGACAATGTTTTTCGATCAATTGTTTTAATGTTCACGTTTTTCACTTTCATCGCAACCTCTCTATAACGGTGTAAAGTTTTTATGAGTTTTTTTAAATTGTAAGACAAATTAAATAGAATGTCAAATTAGAATTTATGTAAAATTTATGTTTTATTCCTATCTCATTTATTTAAAACAAGAAGCATAAATGGTAAAATATAGTTTGAAAGCGATTGCAAAATTGGATGCTGGAAAGGAGCTGAATTTTTTCTCGTCTATTCGAAAACGGTCATGAATAGGTTATGGACAGGTCATTATCTCTAAATACGAAAGGGGATATCATTATGCGGTATGATGCACCAAATTCACCCGGAAGTTTCGTACAATTCAAGGATCGTTATGACAATTTTATAGGCGGGGAGTACCAGGCTCCGGCAAAAGGAGAATACTTCGAAAACGCTTCCCCTGTGACCGGAGAAGTGTTCTGCCGGATCGCCCGCGGCACGGCTGACGACGTGGAGGCGGCAGTGGATGCCGGGGAAGCAGCACGTGATGCGTGGGCGAGGACATCTCCGGCAGAGCGGGGAAATATTTTAAATAAAATTGCCGATCGTATTGAAGAGAATGCCGAAATGCTGGCGGTGGCGGAAACATGGGATAACGGGAAAGCCGTCCGGGAATGCCTGAACGCGGACATTCCACTGGCAGTGGATCATTTCCGTTATTTTGCCGGCGTAATTCGGGCTCAGGAAGGTACGATCAGCCAAATTAACGACGATACGGTGGCCTATCATTTTCATGAACCTCTCGGCGTGGTCGGCCAGATTATTCCGTGGAACTTTCCGATTTTGATGGCCACCTGGAAAGTAGCTCCCGCCCTGGCAGCCGGGAACTGCATTGTATTGAAACCGGCGGAACAGACGCCGGCTTCCATCCACGTTCTGCTGAATCTGATTAAAGATCTAATTCCGGCAGGTGTGCTGAATATTGTGAATGGTTTTGGGGTTGAAGCTGGAAAGCCGCTGGCGTCCAACAGCCGCATCGCCAAAATCGCGTTCACCGGAGAAACAACAACCGGACGGCTGATTATGCAGTATGCGTCCGAAAATATTATCCCAGTGACGCTCGAGCTTGGCGGTAAATCTCCGAACATTTTCTTTTCCGATGTCATGAAGGAAGATGATAAATTCCTCGATAAAGCGATCGAAGGGTTCGTTATGTTCGCCCTCAACCAGGGGGAAGTCTGCACATGTCCATCCCGTGCTCTGATTCATGAATCCATCTATGATAAATTTATGGAAAAAGCGCTGAAACGGGTGGAAGCGATCAAGGCCGGTCATCCGCTTGATACGGAGACGATGATGGGCGCCCAGGCTTCCCAGGAGCAGATGGAGAAAATCATTTCCTATCTCGATATCGGAAAACAGGAAGGTGCGGAAGTTCTTACCGGAGGGGAAGTTAATAAACTGGATGGAGAAATGGCCGGCGGCTATTATGTACAACCGACGATTTTCAAAGGGAACAATAAGATGCGTATTTTCCAGGAGGAAATTTTCGGTCCCGTTTTGGCGGTAACGACGTTTAAAACAAACGAAGAAGCGCTGGAGATTGCCAATGATACATTGTATGGTTTAGGAGCCGGGGTCTGGACCCGCGACATTAACACAGCCTACCGCTTTGGGCGTGAAATTCAGGCCGGCCGCGTCTGGACGAACTGCTACCATGACTACCCGGCACACGCGGCATTCGGCGGCTACAAAAAATCCGGCATCGGCCGTGAAAACCATAAAATGATGCTTGATCATTACCAGCAGACGAAAAACCTGCTCGTCAGCTATGGAGACAGCGCCCTCGGTTTCTTTTAAGTCATGATACAGAAAGGGTGGATCTCATGAAGGTAGAGAAAGTGACAGCAACAGAATCAGCCCTGGAATTCATTGAAAAGCTGAGAGAAAAACACGGCCCGCTGATGTTTCATCAATCCGGGGGCTGCTGCGACGGCAGTTCGCCGATGTGCTTTCCTGAAGGCGAATTCCGTGTCGGAGAAAGTGACGTATACCTGGGGGATATCGGAGGCATGCCGTTTTATATGTCAAAAGACCAGTATGAGTACTGGAAGCATACCCAGCTGATCATCGACGTGGTGGATGGCCGCGGCGGCATGTTTTCCCTCGAAGGACCAGAAGGCAAACGATTTCTTACCCGTTCCCGCATGTATACCGAAAAAGAACGAGAAGCCCTGAAAAACGAAGCATAACGAAAAAAACGGATGGGCTGTATACCTATCCGTTTTTTACTCCACAATAAATACCAAGCGTTCGCTTATTGCTCATTGATTTTTTTTCGGAATCATACTATTCTTGATAGTAAGTGTAAGTTCACCGATTACTTAGGAGAAAGGAGCTTCCCTCATGCCGCATTGGTTTATTATCTTCACTATTCTAGTATCTATTGGAACAGGGATTTGGTCTTTCTTTAATATTCGCAGAGGGTATTAATCCCTTGCCTGCATAGGGATAAGAACAACGCAAAACCTTTCCTCGTATATTTTCTTATCCGCGAAGAAAAAAGCGCCGTGACGGCGCTTTTTTAACAATGTAAGAACAGGAGGACGATGCAGCTTGAAGTCATTCGCCGTGCTTATATTAGGAGCCGGCCTTCTCTCTCCTTTTTCTTCTTTTTCATTTCCTAATGATTTGTTCTGGAATAAAGAGAAAGACACTCCGCCTGAGACAGAAACAACATCGGAGGAAGAATGGGAAGAGACCTGGAGTGAAGCTCAGCAGGAAGCCGAAAAAGCGGCTGAAGACAACCGGACAGAAGAAGAAAAACTGGAAGATTTTGATGAAGAGTGGCGTTCTTTTGAATCGGAGTCTCCGTTCCCAGATTTAGAATTCCTTGATTTTACTAAGTTTGGGGCGTTTGGAGACACCCGCTTTTCCGCTCCTGCTTCGGATACAGGCGCTGAAGCAGAATCATCCTTACATCATGATCCCTCTTCCTTTGAAGAAAAATGGGATCAGTTTGGAGAAACGTTTGAGGACACCTATGAAAATGAAACAAACGATTCCTTTGATTGGGAAGACTCTTTTGACAGCAGCTCGGGGACCTATGAGAAAACTAACTAGATTTCTTGGCACTCATTCTATAGTCTGGACCCAGAAAGGCGTAGCTATGAAGACAAAACCCTTGAATCTATTTGATCCCTTTCCTGAACTGGAAACCGATCGGCTTCGTTTGCGAAAATTGCTTCAAGACGACCTCCATGACGTATATAACTATGCTTCCAACCCGGAAGTGAGCCAGTACATGCTTTGGGACACCCACCAATCCATACAGGATACCCAGCAATTTTTTAATATTGCTTTTGAAAAATACAAAAAAGGAGAGCTGGCTCCCTTCGCGATTGAATATAAGTCGACCGGCCGCGTCATTGGCACGATTGATTTTGTATGGTGGGAGAGAGAAAACGCAACAGCCGAACTCGGTTATGTTCTTACCCCTTCTTACTGGGGACAGGGGTTGATCCCGGAAGCTGCCCAAAAACTTGCGGCTTTCGGCTTTCAGCATATGAATTTATTTCGGATAGAAGCACGTTGTTATGCAGATAATGCGAAGTCGATCCGGGTAATGGAGAAACTCGGCATGTCCCGGGAAGGTGTGATGCGAGGACGCCTGCAGGTGAAAGGAAGTCGCCGGGATGTGACCCTCTACGCTTTATTAAGGTCCGAGTGGGAAAAGACAGATTCTCCTAACTAAATACAAAACGGCCTGGATACTTACTTCGGCCGTTTTTTTCTGATTGTTGCCCTATTTACGGACAGAACATGTGAAGATGATGATGAAGATTCACAAATTCTGCCGGGAGAACTCCCCCGTATTCCCCATCCAAATTCAGCTCCATGTCCTCTTCCACATCAATTTTTATCCGGTTTGCCTGCATGTACATAATTTTATCATGATGCAGGTGTTCTCCATTCAAGGCCTGGCTGCCAATACGGATCAGTTCAGGGATGTTTGTTTTTTTAATCACAATCATATCAAACATGCCGTCGTTAAATTGGGCGTTTGGAACCAGCTTTTCAAATCCGCCGACGGAATTCGTATTGGAAATAAGAAACATCATGATTTCTCCTTCAAACAGTTTCCCATCGTATTCGATCCGGGCGTATTTTGGTTTTAAGAAACGGAGCTTTTCAAATCCTTTAACATAATAGGCAAACTGCCCGAGCATCGTCTTGAGCTTGCTTGGGGTGTCATACGTAAGCTCTGTCAGCTTTCCCCCGGCAGCAATATTAATGAAATATTGGTCGTTCACTTTGCCGATGTCGATCGGCTGGCTGTGGTTAGAGCAAATCACATCACATACCGACTCAATATCATTTCGATGAAGGCCAAGGGCGCGGGCCAAATCATTTGTTGTACCAGCCGGGATGATTCCTAATTTGGGACGCCTCTTCAACTCTGCCAATCCATTGATAACTTCAAAAATGGTGCCGTCGCCTCCCGCTGCCACAACGACATCAAATCCACTCTCCCCTGCCCGTCTCGCTTCATCTCTCGCTCCACCCTCGCGTTTGGTCATATGAGCGGAAGCTTCGTATCCCTCGTTTTCCAGACGGTCCAATATATAGGGAAGATGTTTTTTCGTTTGCTCTTTTCCAGACGTCGGGTTGTATATTACTCGTGCTCGTTTCATGACGGTTCTCCTATTAGTAAATTCTTGTCTCTCCCTATCCTACACGATTCCAAAAGTCCTGGCGAGTCTTCTGTTTTATTCCTGCGAAAGCTGAACTAGGATAATAATATTTCCATATAAATCTTTGACATGGACCGCCTGGTGTTCCGGGGTATCCATGATTTCCCCCATGGCTTCCGCTCCCGCCTGTTCTGCCTGCCTCAGTGCCTGTGTAAAATTGTCGGTATACAGAACCAGGGCCGGATGCGGGGTGGTCTGGTTCCCTATTTTTTCTTTCTGCTCCGGAGTGTCCGCTTTTAAAAACCAGAGACCGGTATCATCTTGTCCCGGGAGGCCTAAATGCAAAAACCGCTGCCCGGATTCCTCCCTATCCACCAGTTTTTTAAAACCAAAAGCCTGTTCATAAAAGGCGGATGCTTCGTCATAATCGTTTACCAGTATAATCATGCGGCCCAGCTTATTCATTTGTCTCCCTCTTTCTTGTTATTGTCCCCGTTTTACATTCTACAAGGAGGCAGCTGTATCCTCTTTTAGTTTTTATTCAGGTCAAAATGGGAATAACTTACTAAGGAACATAGAAAGGGAGGGGTCCTTCTGACACGTGATATTTTTATTTCAGATATACATGGTCAATTTAAAACCTTTACGTCGCTATTGACAAAACTGGAGTATGATCCGGAACAGGACCGCCTGTTTTTGCTTGGGGACTATATTGACCGCGGGCCGCAGTCGTTTCAGGTCATCCGTTACCTCCTGCAGTTAAAGGAACTGGCGGGAGATAATATTACCTTTTTGATGGGAAATCATGAAGATATGATGCTTCATGCGTTTCAACAGGAAGACAGCACAGATATCTCGCTGTGGATGCAAAATGGGGGAATGGAAACGTTAAAAAGCTACATTGGCGCAGAGCTTGTCGAAAGCCCATTTGATGAAATTGAACATGCCATCCGGCAGGATTTCCCGGAACATTTGGATTTCATAGAAAACCTGCAGCTGTATGAAGAGACACCGGAGCATATTTTGGTTCACGCCGGTATAGATCCGTATGAAGAACATTGGAAGGACGCCGCGGCTCGTACGTTTGTATGGATCCGTTCTCCTTTTCTGGAAAAACAGCATTCGGCGGACAAAACGGTAATCTTTGGCCATACACCGACCCCTACACTCCATCAGGATGCTGGAGTTTGGTTTCAGTCTGATAAAATAGGCATTGACGGTGGAGCCGGCTTTGACATGCAGCTAAACGCCCTCATTTTCGAAAACGAAGAGTACCATGTCGTCTCCATGCCGGTAGACAAGTGAATAAGAATTCTGCTCGTCTTTTGGAGATTAGTGCTTCCCCCTTTTCTTCCCGGATATGGGTTCAGAGCCGCCTCCCCAGCGAAAGAAAAGCTGCTTTTCTACAGATAGAATTCTGCAGGAAAGCAGCTTTTTGTACACTAGGCGTCCATGCCTTCGAGGATTAATTTGTTTACCATCTGCGGGTTGGCTTTGCCTTTTGTTTCCTTCATGACCTGGCCGACAAGGAAACCAAGGGCTTTGTCCTTCCCATTTTTATAGTCTTCAATCGACTGTGGATTATTTTCCAGGATTTGATCGACAATCTGCTTAAGCTCTCCTTCATCCGAAATCTGAACGAGACCTTTGTCTTGAACAATCTGTTCCGGGTCGCCGCCTTTTTCCATCAGATCGCTAAAGACAGTTTTAGCAATTTTAGTGGAGATGGTACCTTTTTCGATTAAGGTAATCAGCTTCGCCAGTCCTGCCGGCGCCAGCGCTGTGTCAGCAAGCTCCAAATCGTTGGAATTCAAATAGCCGTTCACTTCCCCCATCAGCCAGTTGGCAGCCTGCTTCGGATCTGCTCCTTCCTCAATGGTCTCCTGGAAGAAGTCTGCCATATTTTTAGACTGCGTCAGCACGGCCGCGTCATAGGCGGGAAGTTCAAATTCCTGCATGTACCTTTCCCGGCGCGCGTCCGGCAGTTCCGGTATCGTTGCTTTTACGCTGTTCTTCCAGTCTTCATTGATGTAGAGAGACACGAGGTCCGGTTCCGGGAAGTAGCGGTAATCATCAGAGCCTTCCTTCACCCGCATCAGCGTCGTTTCTTTCTTCGCATCATCCCAGCGTCTTGTTTCCTGAAGAATTTCCCCGCCGGAGAGCAGCTCCTGCTCCTGACGCTTTTCTTCAAAGGCCAGTCCCTTCTGAACATTGGCAAACGAGTTCAAGTTTTTCAATTCTGTTTTCGTTCCGAATTCTTCCTGCCCCGCCGGTTTCAGTGAAATATTTGCATCGCAGCGGAGAGAGCCTTCTTCCATTTTGCAGTCGGAGACTTCCGTATACTGCAGTACAGCCTTCAATTTCTCAAGATAAGCGTAAGCTTCTTCCGGTGTTTCGATATCCGGTTCGGATACGATCTCAATCAACGGCGTCCCGACCCGGTTAAAATCCACCAGACTGTGGTCGTCAAACTCGTCGTGCGTCAGCTTCCCGGCATCTTCCTCCATATGAATACGAGTGATCCCGATTTTCTTCGTATAGCCTTCTACTTCAATTTCAAGATGCCCGTTTTCTCCAATTGGCTTATCAAACTGGGAAATTTGGTAAGCTTTTGGGTTGTCGGGATAAAAATAGTTTTTCCGGTCGAATTTCGTTTCGCCTGCAATCTCACAGTTTAAGGCCAGTGCTGCTTTCATGGCGTATTCCACGGCGCGCTGGTTCAATACGGGCAGCACACCGGGGTGGCCGAGGCAGACTGGGCACGTATGCGTATTTGGCGGAGCTCCAAATTCCGTTGGACAGTTACAAAAGATTTTCGTATCAGTTTTTAATTCAGCATGGACTTCAAGTCCAATGACAGTATCAAATTTCATCATTTTCCCCCCTTACAGTTCCGGCTTCGCTTGATTGTGTTCGGCAGCCTGTTCGTAGGCATGAGCC
The DNA here is from genome assembly GCF_000429685.1 of Salibacterium aidingense DSM 18341. Taxonomy (GTDB): domain Bacteria; phylum Bacillota; class Bacilli; order Bacillales; family Marinococcaceae; genus Salibacterium; species Salibacterium aidingense. The sequence continues at coordinate 57,537 of NZ_AUCI01000011.1, read as the reverse complement.
ACGCGGTAGACGGTTCCCTCTTCAAACGGTCTCGATATAATCTGCAGTCCGACCGGAAGCCCCTCTGAAAATCCGCACGGTACAGAAATGGCCGGAACTCCTGCAAGGTTTACTGGAATCGTCAGAATATCGTTCGCATACATGGTTAACGGATCATCCACTTTTTCTCCAATCTTAAAGGCTGTCGTTGGAGCGGTTGGCCCGATAATAACGTCATATTTCTCCAGGATTTGATCAAAATCTTGTTTGATGAGTGTCCGTACTTTCTGGGCTTTTTTGTAATACGCATCGTAGTAGCCGGAGCTGAGAGCAAAGGTGCCTAGCATAATGCGGCGTTTTACTTCATCCCCAAAGCCCTGGCTTCTTGTTTCCTTATACATGTCAATCAGGTTATCCGCATTTTGTGCTCGCACGCCGTAGCGGACACCGTCAAAGCGGGCCAGGTTGGCAGAAGCTTCCGAGGAAGCGAGCAGGTAATAGGCTGCTACAGCATACTGGGAATGCGGAAGGGATACTTCTTCCCAGACAGCGCCCTCGCCTTCCAGCACTTTTAATGCTTCAAGTAAGCGGTTTCTCACGTCTTCATTGACGCCTTCCCCGAGATATTCCTTCGGAACGGCAATTTTCAGGCCTTTCACATCTCCCGTCAGCGAAGAAAGATAATCTGAAACATCGACATCTGCCGACGTGGAATCTTTTGTACAATGACCGGCAATCTGGCCAAGAACGAGAGCATTGTCTTCTACATTTTTCGTAAGCGGGCCGATTTGATCCAGAGATGAAGCAAAAGCGACCAGCCCGAACCGGGAGACACGCCCGTATGTTGGTTTCAGACCGACTACGCCGCAGTAGGAGGCCGGCTGGCGGATGGAGCCGCCGGTATCGGAACCAAGCGAGAAGCTGACTTCTCCAGCCGCTACGGATGCTGCTGCTCCTCCGCTGGAACCGCCCGGTACATAATCGGTATTCCAAGGATTTCTTACATTTTTGAATCCGGAATTCTCATTAGATGAGCCCATCGCGAATTCGTCCATGTTTAACTTTCCGATAGTGACCGCTTCCGCTTTTTCGAGCCCGTCCATCACGGTGGCATTATGAACCGGTTCAAAATTGGCCAGCAGCTGACTGGCGCAGGTGGTACGCAGACCGCTCGTGACAATATTGTCTTTTATCCCTGCCGGCAGCCCGAAAAGAAGGCCTCTCGTATTTTCCGTTCCAAGCGCTTCATCCATCTTTTTTGCCTGGTTTTGGGCGGCTTCTTCATTCAAGGTAAGAAACGCCTGGACCTGCTCGTCTACTTCTTTAATACGGCTGAACGAAGCATCGACAAGCTCGGACACTTTCAGTTCTTTATTATGAAGCTTTTTATGTATCGATGAAAAGCTTTCTTCCAGTATCGACATTCTCTAAAGTCCCTCCTTTACTCTAAAACCGATGGTACTTTCACCTGTCCGCCTTCCTGATCTGGTGCGTTTTTCAACGCTTCTTCTCGATCCAGGGACGGGCGTTGTTCATCTTTACGCAGCACATTGTGGATATCAAGTACGTGCGTGGTCGGTTCTACATTTTCGGTCTCGAGTTCATTCAGCTGTTCTGCGAACTCAATAATAGCATCCAGCTGTTCCGTAAACGTAGCTGCTTCCTCTTCCGTCACCGACAGTCGGGCCAAATGCGCCACATGCCTTACTTGCTCCTTTGTAATACGTTCCATTATCCGTCACCTCCGTTGCGTTATCTTCACAATACCTAGATGATACCAAATAAGGAAGCGCCGGGCAACGCATGAGCGGCACCGGCTTTCCTTCTTAATAGACGTGAATATAAGGCTCTTCGCCTGGTTCTTTCACAATCAATGCTTCTGCTCCCTTGGAAGAGTTGATTTCTACTTCGACGCTGAGATCTGGAAACCGCTGTTCCACTTTATCTGTTACATGCTGGGTGAAAGCAATGATTTCAGTCTCGCTGTAAAAAGTAATTGGTATTTCCACTGACAACTCACGCCATTCTCCATTCTGATAGTAGCCTTCTCCCACCACTCCAACAAAGTTCTCGAAAAAGTCATTGACTTCGTCCCTGAACTGGTTAAATGCTTCCGCGTCTTCGCGTTGTTTTTCCGTCGCCTCAGAGGATGGAAACAGCAGATGGTCTTCATTTAGATTCTGCCAGTTGTTCACCTCTTCTTCCGGCTGAGCGGTGCCGGTCGCAATAAAGTTGCCGGGAACACTGGAATCTCTGGGAGCCTCACGGAAAACCGCAAACATGATCGGCACGCTGCGCAGCGCACCATTTTCCCTGTCTTCCCTACGCAGTCTTTCCAACACCTGCGACGCAATTTCCTTCGCAGCTTGCAGGCTTTCCTCCCTGCTGATAGCTTCCTGCAGCCAGGGGCCATAGGTGCCGTCTTCATTGTGCTTGCGGAAGTAATAAATACTGTTCATCGAGAGACCAATGACAATTCCGCCGACCTGTAGATTTCCTTCGTTATTTTCAACAACATAATTGTGTTCAATGATATTAGACAGGGGCCGGGGCTGAGAACTTTCCTGTTCTTCAAAACCTCCTTCTCCTAGCGGAGGATTGAGTCCGGCTTCGTTATCTCCTGACTGTCTCCTCACCCAGTTGTTTAATTCACTGCCGCCGATAAACTGGCCTTCCCGAAAGAAGTAATCCTCCTGATTGAATTCTTCTGTCGCTAATTCCTGCATCCCGACTTCTATTCGTTCCAGGTCCATGCGGTTATACATAACATCCCGGTGAAATTCTCTGGCTGCTCCGCTGATGTATTCTCCATCCTGCAGGATACTTCTATAATAGTTGTCAAGACTCGGTATCTCAGGGCTTACTTCTACCTCTCCATCTTCTGTTGTTTCTTCTTCCTGTTCAATATCCACGCCTTCTTCTCCATCATCCGGTTCCCATCCAGGAATACACCCGGCCAGAAGGAGGAAAGAAGCTGATGCCAGTATTGCTGATTTCCTCCACATTCTTCCATCTCCCCGTTTGTCAGAGCATTACGAATCTACTCTCATTTCTATCATAGAACGTCTGCCTTCCATTCTCAATAACATAACGTGAAACTTCCGTCAGGATTGGGGATAATCGGACAAATGACAAGTCCTATCTTATCTTCCCGCCTCAGTCTCTTCCAGAAATCTAGGTTCCTCCCAAATGTCCACTCCAAGTTCTTCTGCTTTTGTCCGTTTTGAACCTGCATCTGCTCCTGCGACAACAATGTCCGTATTTTTGCTGACGCTTCCGGTTACCTTGCCGCCAAGCGCTTCTATTCGTTCTTTAGCTTCTGTTCTTGTGAGGGCTTCCAGCGTTCCGGTTAAAACAACTGTTTTTCCGCTGAACGTAGTGTTTTCAGAGATGTCCTGTTTTTTCGGGCCTTTATATTCCATATTTAGTCCGAGCTTTTGCAGCTCATCAATCAGTTCATTAACTTCCTGCAGCTCAAAATAACGGACAACTGCTTCCGCCATTTTATCCCCAATTTCATAAACAGCCGTCAATTCTTCATACGTGGCACGGCGCAGACGATCCATTGTATCAAATTCTTCTGCCAGTGTCCGCGCTGCTTTGGCACCGACAAAACGAATGCCAAGGCCGAAAATAAGCTTTTCCAGAGAATTGGCTTTCGAAGCTTCGATGGCCGATAGCAGGTTCTGAACCGATTTTTCCCCCATTCGCTCCAGCTTCAGCAGTTCTTCTTTCTGCAGCTTATACAGATCGGAAATCCCGGCAATTAAATGGTGGCGGAACAACTGCTGAATGACTTTTTCGCCAAGGCCGTCAATATTCATCGCATCGCGGGAGACAAAGTGGATCAGCCCTTCCTGGATCTGGGCCGGACATTGCGGATTAATACAGCGCAGCGCCACCTCTTCCTCCAGGTGGACCAGTTCGCTTTCACAGGCTGGACAGGTGGAAGGCATGGTGAAATCTTTTTCCCTTCCATCCCGTAATTCTTCCAGGACCCTTACAATTTCAGGGATAATGTCCCCTGCTTTTTTCACAACGACCTGATCGCCGATTTTAATATCCTTTTCCCGAATTAAGTCTTCGTTGTGAAGAGACGCCCGCTGCACCGTCGTCCCGGCTACCTGGACAGGGTCAAGAACGGCAGTCGGCGTCACCGCTCCGGTTCGTCCAACGGATAAAATAATATCCTTGAGGGTTGTTACCTTTTCCTCGGCAGGAAATTTATACGCAATCGCCCAGCGCGGACTTTTAGCGGTGAAACCGAGTTTTTCCTGCTGAGCCAGGCTGTTTACTTTCACAACGATGCCGTCGATTTCATAATTAAGGGAGTTGCGCCGTTCCACCCATCCATTTACAAAGGAAATGACTTCTTCAATATCCCTGCAGTATTTACTTTCCGGATTGGTTTTAAAACCTAGTTCTTTCATATATTCGATCGCTTCATAATGGGTGGCTGTTCTCATTTCTTTATCGTTGCCGATCGCGTACGTAAAAATATCCAGATTCCGGTCGGCGGCAATTTTTGGATCCAGCTGCCGCAGTGATCCGGCCGCGGCATTACGAGGATTGGCAAACACTGTCTCGCCCGCCTTTTCTTTGGCTTCATTCAGCCGTTCAAAGGAGCGTTTCGGCATAAAAACCTCTCCACGTACTTCGATGTCGACCGCTTCTTTTAAACGGAGCGGAATCGAACCGACTGTTTTTAAGTTGCTTGTAATATCTTCGCCTGTAGTCCCGTCTCCCCGGGTGGCACCGCGGACAAACCGGCCGTTCTCATATGTGAGCGAGACGGCCAGGCCGTCGATTTTCAATTCACATACGTAATGGAGTTCTTCTTTTGTCCCCTGTCGCGCACGGCGGTCAAAATCGCGCAGATCCTGCTCGTTAAAGGCATTACCAAGACTCATCATCGGAATCTCATGCTGGACCTTCACAAATGCATCGAGCGGTTCCCCGCCGATGCGGACCGTAGGAGAATCTGCTGTCTGCAGTTCCGGATATTCCTGTTCGAGGTTTAATAACTCCTGCAGTTTCTCGTCGTATTCTGCATCCGGGACAATAGGATCGTCCAGCACATAATAATAATATCCGTATTTCTCAAGCAGGCTCCGGAGCTCTTTGACACGCTCTTCCGCTTTCGATTGATCCATTTCCTTCTTCGTCCTTTCTGTCCCATGCTACACTTTTGTGATGGGCGCAAACTTGGCGTAGAGCCGTTTTATCCCCTCTGTGGGAAAGGCGATATCAAGCTCTATTTCTTCGCCTTCTCCTTTAAGACTGACGACTGTGCCGGTTCCCCATTTTTTATGCTCTGCTTTGTCTCCAACCTGCCAGTCATAGCTGCCGGCCCCATGTGCGGTCGAAATCGACCGTCCGACAGGCGGGGCCACGGCTGCCTGCCTGCGGCGTTCAAACGGCGAGCTGTTCTGGCTTGTCCCGCCGGCCTTCATCCACTCCGGCTTATCTTCTTCCTCTTTATCTATCACATCCGCAGGAAGCTCTTCGATAAAACGTGACACCGGGTTGACCTGAGTGCGGCCGTACAACTGCCGCATATAGGAATGGGTCAGATGCAGCTCCTGCTCCGCTCTCGTAATGCCTACATAGGCAAGGCGCCTCTCTTCTTCCATTTCTTCATTCTCAAAGAGCGACCGGCTGTGAGGAAATATACCTTCTTCCATCCCGACCAGAAATACAGCAGGAAATTCGAGTCCTTTCGCGGAATGAAGGGTCATCATAATCACAGCACTCTCTTCTTCATCCTCATCGGCTTGATTCATATCCGCAACCAGGGCCAAATCCGTTAAAAACGCAATCAGCGAGACATCATCGTTTTTCTTTTCAAAATCCTTGGTTACCGACATGAATTCGTCAATGTTTTCCAGCCTGCTCTGGGACTCCAGAGACTTGTCTTCCTTTAAGGCATCGCGGTACCCTGTTTTTTCCAGAAGTTCTTCTACGAGTTCTGTCACCGTCAAGTATTCCTGCATTTGGATCCAGTTCCCCATTTGTTCCGCAAACGACTGCAGTTTCTTTGTCGGCCTTGGTCCCAGTCCGATCTGCTCAGCTTCCTGCAGCGCAGCAAACATGGATATATCGTGGGCATTCGCATATGCGGCAATTTTATCTACAGTTGTCGCCCCAATCCCCCGTTTCGGTACGTTAATAATACGAGATAGGCTGATATCATCATCCGGATTGGCCACGAGACGCAAGTAGGCAAGAACATCTTTAATTTCTTTACGGTCATAGAACTTTGTTCCGCCGATCATATTATAATTGATATTGGATTTCAGAAACATTTCTTCAATAATCCGCGATTGGGCATTCGTGCGGTAAAGGACAGCCATATCAGAAAAATCAAAGCGGCCGCTCTGGACAGCTTCCTTTATTCGTTCCACAATATACGCCGCTTCATCCCTTTCATCAGCGGCACGGAAATAATGAATCTGTTTCCCTTCCTCATTATCGGTCCAGAGCTTTTTCGGTTTTCGTCCCATGTTATTTTGAATGACTTCGTTAGCTGCTTTTAAAATAGTCTGAGTCGACCGGTAATTCTGTTCGAGCAGAATAGAGCGGGCTTCTTCATAATCATTTTCAAAGGAAAGAATGTTCTGGATATCGGCGCCCCGCCATTTGTAAATAGACTGATCGGAATCTCCGACTACACAAATATTGCGGCGGCTTTCCGCAAGCAGATTAACGAGGATATACTGAGCCCGGTTGGTGTCCTGATACTCGTCCACATGAATATATTGAAACTTGCGCTGATAGAAAGAAAGGACCTCCGGTACCTGCCGGAACAGTTTAATCGTCATCATAATCAAGTCGTCAAAATCCAGAGCATGATTGGAACGGAGCCGGCGCTGGTATTCCTTGTAAACGTCGGCTGCGATTTCTTCAAACGGACCGTCCGCCCGTTCTGTAAATTTTTCCGGCGTTTCGAGAACGTTTTTGGCGGAGGAAATCATCCCGAGAATACCGCGGGCATCGAATTTTTTGGAGTCAATATTTTGATCTTTCAATATCTGTTTAATCACCGAGAGCTGGTCCGAGCCGTCCAAAATTGAAAAATTCCGATTGAATCCAATACGGTCAATGTCGCGCCGCAGAATTCTTACACACATCGAGTGGAATGTGGACATCCATATGTCTTCAGCTACCGGGCCGACCAGTTCAGCGACCCGTTCTTTCATTTCCCGTGCAGCCTTGTTCGTAAAGGTTATAGCAAGAATCGAGTACGGAGGAACTCCTTTTTCGCGGATTAAATACGCAATGCGGTGCGTCAGTACTCTTGTCTTGCCGCTTCCGGCCCCGGCCATAATTAAAAGAGGGCCTTCCGTATGCTGAACTGCTTCCCGTTGTTCCGGATTCATCCCGTTAAGCATTTTTTCCACGATTTGTTTTTGCAATCCATCCACCACCTGTGAAACGTATGTTCGTTCCTTTCATTATACGTTATTTCTTTCATTGTTTCCACTATTTTTGACAGCCTTCACGGTTGTCAAAGCTGCGTTTATATCCTCGTACACAATATTTCCGACAATAACCGTATCCGCAATTGCTGCCATTTCCTCCGCCTGTTCCGCATTACGGATACCGCCCCCATAAAATAACCGGGCGTGCTGAAGAGAATCCGCAGCGGCCTTTACCATAGCAGGGCTGCCATATGTTCCACTGTATTCCAGGTAAAACACCGGCAGATGAAATAGGCGGTCAGCCATTAAAGCACTGGCTTTGACATCTTCTTCATCGTAAGAAACATCTGCTTCTGTTAATGATGCTACTTTCGCGCCTTCATTCAGCACACAGTAACCTTCCGCGATAATGTCTTCCCAGTCCATCATTGTGCCGTATTCTTTCAGGGCTTTTTGATGCATCCCCGTAATCCAGCGGGTATCACCAGCATTCAGTACCGTGGGAATCAGAAAATAATCAAATCCAGGTGTGATCGATTCAAGCGTCGAAATTTCCAGGGCACAGGCGACCGAATAACGACGGACCCTCGATAACAGCGACAGGGTATTATCGAGCGTCACATTATCACTGCCGCCTACGATCACTGCGTCCGTCCCTGATTCACAAACCTTCTCCAGCGAGTCCTCATCAATCTCCTTAGCCGGATCCAGTTTAAACGCGTGCTGCCATTCTGTATATTCAAGCATTGCTGCTCCTCCATCAAGTCATAGTGCATATCCAACGTCTAATTATAGCAAAAACAATCCTGTGCCTCAAAAGCCCGCCGGCTCTCATTCTATCTTTTATTCCCCGGTTTACCGGTTTTTCTTTGATTCCCGGAAACTAAAATAAATTTCTTCAGCGGGGGTATTCCAGTAAATCTGCGGGTTCCTCAGAATCTACGTGAATATCTCCGATTTCCACATAAGAAAGCCTTTCGTGCGTGTGTTCCTTTGTAAAAATAAGAAATATATCCTGTGATTCCCGTTGATACAACGCTCTGATCTCTCCCGTCCGGGCCTCTACATTTAACCGGTCGGGACTGCCTATCTGATGTTCAATATCCTCCAGCGGCGGCTGCCACTCCGTCATTTTTCTTCCTGCCGCATATATGGTTCCATTTTTAGCATATAAGGAACATTTTTCATCTGGATAAATAACCGTTTCTTCTGCCGGTCCGTTCTCGGTTTCTATGGTCTCCCCTTTTTCAATAGCTTCACACCCCGGGATAACCAGGCTGCTGTCAAGATCCGCTGTTTCCACTTCTTTCAGCCATGTGATCCAGTCTGAGTTTTCCATATCTTGTGCTGCTCCGCCATTTTCCCAGGTGGCGGCTTCCGGCTGGTCTTCTCTATACCACATCATCACCAATACAAGAGCTGCCAGTAAAACCACCGCTGCTCCCGACATCCAGATAGAACGGTGTTTCTTTGACGGTTGAAGCGGTGGGACAGAAGCTGTATCGGCCTCATCGAGGGGTTCGTTGTACTGCATGAGGGATACAATATCATCTTCGTGTTCTTCATTCGGTTCAGATAAAGCAGGTCCCGGAGGGCTTATCCTTTGACTCTCCTCCCGGACGGCGGGACCTGCCTCTTTTTCTGCTTCAATGACAGGCGGGGAAAGCGGGGAAGGCACCTCCTCAAAAACAGATTCTCTCCGTACCGCCATCACCCATGTATGCAGAGCCCACCTGGTCAGAGAAACAGAGGAGGACCCATTTTCTGTCACTCTTTCTATCCAGTCTGCCAGAGCGGGCTCGTCCTGCAGATCAAGGTGTTCTATCTTTTCCACCGTGCCATCTTCAAGCATTTCTGTTAATAGAATGATATCTTCCCGGTCATTTCCATAAAGCTCCTGGAGGGCGTTTTTTAAATGATGATTACGTCGGCACCAATTCAATCCAAAATGAGATACAAAGGACTGGACACTATTTGCAATATAATCATTCATACTCTTCCCTCCCTGCTTTCCTATTCCCTGTTTCCTCAGGATTCGATCCTGTAACCTGAATTGTTAAAAAAGCAGCCCTGTCTCCAACGGCGGCCAGTGCTTCCTATTTCTTCCGAACGGAAAAAAACTGCCTCCAAGATGGGATGCCGCCCATCTTGAAAGACAGTGTTCTCCTACTGCTGCTTTTCCTGTTTTTCCTGTTCCCGCACCCGTTCCAGTGTCATTTGATAGCTGTCGTTACCAAAGTTGAGGCATCGTTTCACTCTGGAAATGGTAGCGGTGCTCGCTCCTGTTTCTGTTTCAATCTTATGGTAAGTATGTCCGTGCTGCAGCATCCGTGCTACTTCCAGACGTTGAGCCAGGGATTGAATTTCATTGATGGTACATAAATCATCGAAAAATTCATAGCACTCTTCTACATCCTGAAGAGACAATATGGCTCGAAACAGCTGGTCCAATTCTTTGCCTCTTAATTTATCAATTTGCAATGCGTGAACACCTCTTTTTCAGCAGATACTTGAATGGCTTTGTTGAGTAAAGGAGCAGTTTATTCGACGCCTTGTACGCTGCCTTCGATTCCTGATGAAGAAGGGATCACATTAATCCAGGTTTTCCCCGGAGCAAACGGAATGTCCTGTCCATCTTTGACTGGAAGAATCCGTCCCTCTTCCTTCTTCCATTGTACCGTTAATGCTTTACCATTTTGAAGCAATAAACCTTCCCCGCCGCTTGATAAGTCGATCTCCCGGCGTCCTTTATCATCTATCACCCGATGCGGTGCTTCCACAATAAAAATATTTTTAACAGCCGTCTGTTCGTCAGTCGCTGTATCTATGGCGGCCGTATTGTCACTGGAGCGTTCGTATTGCTCCTCCTCTTCATCATATGAAAATTTTACAACATATTTATCCCGATACCAAATGGAGACATCTTCCGCCTCCGAAGCGGTTGAATCAGAATACCCTTCTTCTTTAAAGTGATTGGGACTAACATCCTGCTCCATCTCATACCCTTTACTGCTCAATCCCTGTAAAGCATCTTCAAATGTTATGTAGGAGTTATGAGGCGCCTGTCTCTCCGAAGAACGTTGAAACAGGGTGCCGTCATGAAACAAACCGTTAAGATAGGGAGCAGCTCCGCTCTGCAGCATCTGTTTTGCCTCCGGACTCCACCCATGAGCTACAAACAATGAATCGTAACCGGCTGCCAGATCGATAAAGTAATCTCTCGCACTGCGGACAGGACCCAGCTCTTCCGGCTGTTCGCTTTGATAAACCGCCAAAAACCTTGTCATGTCTCCTTCGGTCAACACTTCATACACAATATCTGCTTTATTAATGCCTGTCTGAGGACGCGCTTTCGGATGATTGTTAATCATCACAGCCACCGGCCGGTAAGGAGACACCTCATCTGTCCCCTCCCCGGTTAACGGCTCTGTTTCATCATACTCCTCTTCTTCCGGTTCTTCCCGGTCTGCTGATGAATTCTCCACCGTCTTTTCTTCCGGTTCGGCCTGGACAGGCTCATGATCCGCACTATCCTCCTCAGCCGGAGCCTCCGTGTTCTCTTCCGGAGAGCAGGCACTGCCCAGAAGGAAACAAAACGAACAACCGATTAGAGCATACTTTTTCATGCGTATTTCATCCTTTATTGTTTAAAATATCCTTTTACAGTTTAACGCATAATCGCCGGAAAGAGTACCGATTTTTTATGCACATCAAAAATTCCTTTTTGCGTGATGCGGATATAAGGCAAATGAGTCGAGGAGAAAAACAGCAGACTGTATATCGGATCCTCGTGCGGATAGCCCCTGTCTTTCAACGCCTTTTCCATTCTTTCATGCTGTTCGATGACATTCCCCATCGGTTCTAGCGACATCGCTCCGAAAAGTTTTAACGGAATGCTTTCGATCAACGTTTCATCCTCCACCAGAAACAACCCGCCGTCATGATTTTTGAGCTCTTGAAACGCTTTGACCATATCCCGTTTGCGTTTACCGATCAATACAATATCTCCAGTATTGGAGAACGTTGTCGCGAATCCGCCGATATTGGTCCCAAATCCTTTAATTACTGTATTGATCCGCCATTTCCCAAAGCGGTCGAGCATGACAAAGAAACATTCGTTATGTTCTTCTGTGAGTTCCTCAGTCGTGACATCAATACTGACCTGATACGGTTTTAGAATGACAGAGTTAACAAGCTCCAGACCCATCGGCATCGAAAAGTGCAGGTCATCTTCCTGCAGGTGCCAGTCAATCATGAACGGATGCACCCCGTAAGAAGACCATTTGAAATCCCGCGGCGGATAACGATTCTCTCCATCCTTCAATATCCACTGTCCTTTCGCCAATACAGCTTCCGGCACCGGATTCTTTGAATCTTCAAGGATATTCAAATGAGCCACCCGTCCCGGCGCAATCATGCCGATCTGATCATCGATTCCAAAGTGACGGGCACTGTTATAACTGGCCATTTCATAAGCCTCGATTTCCGGGACCCCTTTTTCCAGAGCGATGGCGATGGTTTTATCAATGACCCCCTGTTTGTAAAAAGAAGGGGTAGAGCCGTCTGTGTTCAATGTGAACCGGCTGTAATCGGTGATTCCCGCTTCCAGCAATTCTTCCAGAATCTGCGGCAGATCAGGCCGGATTGAAGAGTAACGGAGGGAAGTGGTCATACCCGCATCCAGACGCCGAAGGGCTTCTTCCCCGGTCATTGCCTCATGATCACCGTTCACGCCAAGCAGAGACATTTGATTAACAGTCCGGGCGGAGGCACCAGGAAGATGGCCTTCAATCGGCTTATTCAATTCCTTTGTATACTGCATCCAGTGAAGAACGGTATCATCCCCGGTCATCACCTTCGGCCAGGAGGTAAGCTCTCCCCCCTGGAGTACCAGCGGATGTTCAAGCCAGGCTTTCATATCAGATGGGGAAAAAATAGCATCTTCTTCTTCCAGTTCCGTTTGAGCGTCATATCTTGCCCACCAGAACATGGAGGTCGGCAGCTCATCAAGATCCTCAATAAGTGTAAGCGCTTTCTCTTTTTGAATATTTAAAAAGAAGAACATGTTGTCATTAACCAATGTGGTTGTTCCCCGAATCGATGCATATTCCGCAAACGTGTGGGGATTATATAATTGAAATGGATGAGCATGGGGTTCAATATAACCCGGCACGATATACTTTTCACTGCAGTCCACAATTTCTGTCCCTGTGGTTAAGGCCGGCCAGTCTTTACCGGCATATACGATCCGATCTTCATAAATCCAGATATGACCCTCAAGCCAGGCTTTGCGGGCACTGCTTAAGTACGTCGCGTTTTTCAAGACCTTCGTAGGGGCGGTTTCTCCCCGGATGACGGAAAGCTGCCTTCTTAACGTCTCTTTATTCCAGGGAAATAATTGTTGTGCTGCCAACATCATCACCTGCTTTCTGTCAACGTTGCTTATTTATTTTATTATTTCCATTGTATTCCGTTTTAATCTTGGTTTTACCTCTTTATTTTACCACATTTTAACCCGTTGCTCTATGAAAGGAAAGTGACAACAATTTTAACTATTCTAAAGAAAGGAGGGTTTTCCTTGCGTCCTAATATAGGGATCGTTAACGCGTTGCTTCGCATCACCTGTGGTCTAACTCTCATCTGCTGGGCCAACGCAAGAGCAAGCCGTATGCGCTGGAATGGCGGGAATCACCTGCTCTGCACCGTTCTTGGCGCTATGAAAGTAGCGGAAGGTATTACACGGTTCTGTCCCATGACTAAGGGAATTCAGGCCATGGTGAACGAACAGCATCATGCAGAAAACACACCGGACTATCATAACATGAATCAGACATGAGTCAAGCGGCTTTTTCAGTATAGCAGCAAGAATAATGCAGCGGTAAAAATTTCGTAAATAATCTCACACGTTTTTGGGGGGACAGTAGTTATTGATTTTATTTTATCTACTGTCCTCCATTACTATTTAAGAGGACATGGCATCAGGGCATTTTTCACTGAATTGTGTTTTCCAAATGTCCTCGAGGCTGTGCTACAGCCGCTTTCCATTATGTAGTACCTCCTGGAAGGGGAGGCGGAAAAGCAGGCTGCTTCTCGTTCTCTGCTGCGGTGCTTTTCGCTATGTTAAGTCGCGGAGTTTATAGGTAGTGTACCTCGTGGACATATATTCCGTTAAATGGCAGAGCTAGCGGCCTTTGGCGGTTTTTTCGGACATTTGTTCCGCTATCTGGACTTTGGACCACTTCTTTTGCGTAGAAAAGGGGAAATAACGGATTAAATGTCCAATTCCCCCTTCAAAACGGAAAAAACGGAAGAAATAACGGAACAAAAGTCCGCACGTTTTAGTAATCGTTAGAAAAGGGACGCCCCCAAAAAAAGCTCCAGCCACAAGGAACAGTACCTTGGCTGGGGCTTTTTATCAGCGGGAAATAATATGATGCCCGATATCTTTTCGGAAAAACAGGTGGGAGGTATCCAGTTCCTCCAGTTTTTTGTATACCGTAGTCTGTGCTTCTTCCAGGGTGGCTCCTTTTTCTGCCAGAAGGAGCACTCTGCCGCCGGCGGTGACATATCTGCCATCCTGCTCGCCGACTCCGGCAAAGAATAATAATTCCGACTCCGGAACACTGGAAATCGAGGCCCCTTTATCGTAGGGCCCGGGGTACCCCTTTGATGCGGCTACGACGCCAAGGACCGCTTCGTCCGACCAGATTAATTCAGGCGCCCCGCCCTCCATAAGCTCCAGGATAACCTCCGTCATATCCGATTCCAGCCTGGGCAGCACCACCTGGGCTTCCGGATCACCAAAGCGGGCATTGAATTCAATGACTTTCGGGCCTTCCCCGGTCATCATTAATCCGGCATATAGAATTCCGGTAAAAGAGCGGTCTTCGGCTGCCAGTCCATCAGCTGCCGGCTGCAGAATATCACGGACAGCACGATCTACCTCGGCCTCGTTGAATTGCGGAACCGGGCTGTATGCTCCCATGCCTCCCGTATTTGGGCCTTCATCACCATCATAGGCGCGTTTATGGTCCTGGGCGCCTGCCATTGGGAGGACGGTGGTGCCGTGCACAAACGCCATCAGCGACAATTCTTCGCCCTGCAGGTATTCTTCTAGTACAACCCGGGCCCCCGCCTCACCGAATGTATGATCCAGCAAAATACGCTGAAGGGCCTGGTCCGCTTCTTCCTGCGTAAAGGCAACCGTTACCCCTTTTCCGGCAGCAAGTCCATCGGCCTTAATCACAATCGGAACACCTTCTTTTTCCACATGGCGTACCGCTTCCTCATAATCTGAGGTGACTTTGTATGTACCTGTTGGGATGTTGTGACGCTGCATAAACGCTTTCGCAAATGATTTGCTTCCTTCGATCAATGCCGCTTCTTCTGTCGGGCCAAACACCCGCAGCCCGGCCTCCTCAAATCTATTGACCATACCGGCAAGCAACGGGGCTTCCGGACCTACTACGGTCAAATCGACCTGAGCGTCTTTGGCAAATTGAACGAGTCCATTAATATCGTCATCCTTGAGCTTGATGCATTCCGCCGTGTTTTTCATGCCGGGGTTCCCCGGGGCGGCGTACACTTTCTCCACCCGCGGGCTTTTGGAAAACGTCCAGGCCAGGGTATGTTCCCGGCCGCCGCCTCCAATGACAAGCACATTCATGAATGAGACTCCTCCTTCCCCAACTTCTCTTAATGTTTAAAGTGGCGCATTCCTGTAAAGACCATAGCAATCCCAAGTTCATTCGCTTTTTCAATCGATTCTTCATCCCGAATTGAACCGCCCGGCTGGATAATGGCACTGACTCCAGCCTCTCCGGCCACTTCCACAGTGTCTTTCATCGGGAAAAAAGCGTCCGAACCCATCGCACTCCCCCGGGCACTGGCTCCGGCTTGTTCGATTGCAATTTTTGCCGAGCCGACCCGGTTCATCTGACCTGCTCCAACTCCTACCGTCCGTTCATCATTCGCCAGCAGAATCGCGTTGGATTTTAC
Source organism: Salibacterium aidingense DSM 18341 (assembly GCF_000429685.1). Lineage (GTDB taxonomy): Bacteria > Bacillota > Bacilli > Bacillales > Marinococcaceae > Salibacterium > Salibacterium aidingense. The sequence goes on along the minus strand of NZ_AUCI01000011.1, from coordinate 42,139 downwards.
GTGTTTGACTACTTTCCAGGCAAGCTTCAAGTCCTGCCATTCCTTTTCCGTCGGATCCCGATCCGTGACGACCTGAATGTCCGCATCGAGGAAGCCTTTCCGATCTTCTTCCTGCACAAGGGCGCCGCCGTGAACAGTCGTAATTTTAGAACGCTCCTGGGGTGTTTCTTCTTCCAGAGCTATCGTGAGTAAGCGGAGATTTTTCTTTTCTGTCAAAATATCAAGAGCTTCCTGCGTAAAAGAAGGGGCAATGATAATTTCAAGAAAAATTTCCCGCAATGGACGAGCGGTTTCCTCATCTAATTCCCGGTTAAAAGCGACAATCCCTCCGAAAATGGAGACCGGGTCCGCTTCATATGCTTTTCCATACGCTTCGTTGACTGATTCCCCGACTCCGACTCCGCAGGGGTTCATATGTTTCACAGCCACAGCAGCGGGCTGGCCGAATTCTTTGACGATCGATAGAGCGGCTTCTGCATCGTTGATATTGTTGTAGGATAACTCCTTGCCATGCAGTTGGATGGCGTTGGCAATGGAACTCATCGGACCAATCGGCTCTCTATAAAACGCGGCCTGCTGATGCGGATTTTCTCCATAACGGAGATCCTGCTTTTTTTCATAAGTGACCGTGTACGTTTCCGGGTATAATTCTCCGGTCCGGCTGGTTAAGTAATTGGCGACAAGTGCATCATAGGAGGCCGTATGCCGGAATACTTTGGCGGCCAGACGTTCTTTCGTCTCCTGCGGCACGTCGCCGCCTCCTTTGATCTGTTCCAAAATTATGTCATAATCTTCCGGATCGGTTATGACAGTTACATGTTTATGGTTTTTTGCTGCTGCCCGCAGCATGCCCGGACCTCCAATGTCGATATTTTCAATGGCTTCTTCAAAAGAGGTATCTGGTTTTTCGACTGTTTCCTTGAATGGATAGAGGTTGACAACCACCAGATCAATAGGTGTAATGTGATGTTCCGCTAGCTGGGTCATATGTTCATCTTTATCCCTCATGGCAAGCAGACCGCTGTGAATGTACGGATGCAGGGTTTTCACCCGGCCATCTAAAATTTCCGGAAAACCGGTAACGTCTGAAATACCAAGGACGTCCACACCGCCTTCGCTTAGTACGCGGCTTGTGCCGCCGGTAGAAACAATCTCCACTCCTTCGGCCTGCAGCTGTTTGGCAAAGGGGAGAATCCCTTCTTTATTCGATACGCTGATTAATGCTCGTTTGATGCTCATTGTAAGTTGGGCCTCCTTGCGATAGTCGCTCTTTAAGTAAGGACTGAATAGTATCCGGGTACAGGCGGTGTTCGACCGCCTGTACCGCTTTTGTCAGAGAAGCAAGGGAATCGGTTGGTTTCACGGCCACAGCTTCCTGGGCAATAATCTTCCCCGAATCCATCCCTTCATCTACATAATGCACCGTAACCCCTGTTACTTTGACTCCTGCTTCCCATGCCTGTCCAATAGCGTCCAGACCGGGAAACGCAGGTAGAAGAGAAGGATGAATATTAATAATATGTTCTGGAAAAGCGGCAAGCAGTGTTTCGCCGATCAGCCGCATATATCCTGCCAGCACAATCCAGTCTACCTCTGCCTCATGCAGCCTGGCAGTGATTTCTTTCTCAAACGCTGCTTTGTTGTCATACGCTTTCGGGCGGAAGCAAAAAATCGGAATATCGAGAGCCTCAGCCCTTTTGACCACATACGCATCCGGCTTATCGCACACCAGTAGGGAAACTTCTGCGTCCAGCCTGTTTTCCACCACGGCGTCTGCGATAGCCTGAAAGTTAGACCCGCTGCCTGAAGCAAACACAGCCAGCTTCATAATGCTTCCCCCTTTACCAGCTTCAGCTCTCCGGTATCGGTTACCTTTCCGATGCGGCAGACCGCTTCTCCTGCGCGCTGCATCGCCAAGACAGCATCCTCCGCGTCTTCCGGTGCGACAGCAGCCACCAGGCCAATTCCCATGTTAAAGGTTTTAAACATGTCTTCTTCTGTAAGGTTACCATGCTTCTGCAGGAAAGAAAATACAGCCGGCTTTTCCCAGGAAGACAAGCTTACTTCCGCGCCAAGGTGCGAGGGAAGCATTCTTGGGATGTTTTCATAAAACCCTCCGCCGGTAATATGCGCCATTCCTTTCACTTCCACGGCTCCGCGTAAGGCCTGGACGGCTTTCACGTAAATGCGGGTCGGCTCCAGCAGTTCTTCTCCAAGCGTTCGCTGAAAAGGATCATACGTCTTCTGTAGATCCAATCCTGCGTCTTCAAGGAGCACTTGGCGGACAAGCGACAGGCCATTACTGTGAATACCAGAAGATGGCAGGCCAAGTACCACATCTCCCGGCTCGATCTTTTCCCCGGTTATCAGGGAATCTTTTTCCGCAGCACCGACGGTGAAACCGGCAAGATCGTATTCGTTCGCCTCGTACATGCCGGGCATTTCAGCCGTCTCCCCGCCGATAAGCGCGCAGCCTGCTTCTACACAGCCATCGGAGATGCCTTTTACAATCGCTTCGATTTTATCCGGTTCCGTTTTCCCACACGCCAGATAATCTAGAAAATAAAGCGGTTCGGCTCCCTGCACGGCAATATCATTGACACACATGGCCACCGCATCTTTTCCAATCGTATCGTGTTTATCCATCGAAAACGCGAGCATTAATTTTGTTCCTACGCCATCGGTCCCTGAAATCAGCACAGGATTTTCAAAGGGGAGCGCCGATATATCAAACATGGCGCCGAATCCGCCCAGAGCCCCCATTACTTCCGGCCGCAGCGTTCGTTCCGTATGCTGCTTCATCCGCTCTACAGCTTCGTATCCGGCTTCCACATCGACACCGGCATTTTTATAAGCGTCCGACATACGCTTCGTCCCTCCTTGATCGTAAAGTCTTTTAGCCATTGATTACTTTGTCATGTGGATGAAGCGTATCCTCATAGATATCCGTGGGATAATTTCCGGTAAAGCAGGCAAGGCACTGGCCGCAGTTTGACTCTCTGCTGCTGCGTCCGATGCCGGAAAGCATCCCGTCTATGCTGATGAAAGAGAGCGTATCAGCCCCCATCTCCTCCCGCATTTCTTCCACCGTATAGCTGGCGGCGATCAATTCTGACTTGGTCGATGTATCAATGCCGTAAAAGCAAGGATGAGTAATGGGCGGGGAGCTGATCCGCACATGCACTTCCGCAGCCCCGGCTTCTTTTAACATTGTCACAATGCGTCGGCTTGTAGTACCTCGTACAATGGAATCATCCACCATAACGACCCGTTTTCCTTCGACAACGCCGCGCACTGGTGACAGCTTCATTTTCACGCCCTGTTCCCGCAGTTCCTGGGAAGGCTGAATGAACGTACGGCCAACATAGCGATTCTTAATCATCCCCATTTCATAGGGAATCCCGGTTTCCTCCGCATAGCCGATAGCGGCGGAAATGGAAGAATCGGGCACACCGGTAACGATATCCGCTTCCACCGGCGCTTCCTGAGCCAATTTCTTTCCGAGGTTTTTACGGGCGGTGTGCACATTAATCTGATCAATATTGGAATCAGGACGGGAAAAATAAATGTATTCCATGCTGCACATCCGTCTGTCCTGCGATTTGGCATATAGTTCCGAATGCATGCCGCTGTTGTCAAAGGTGATGATTTCTCCGGGCTGCACTTCCCTTTCATACCTGGCGCCGATAACATCAAAGGCACAGGTTTCCGAAGCAACAACATACGAGTCCCCCAACTTTCCGATACTGAGAGGGCGGAGGCCGTACGGATCCTGGGCCACAAGCAGTTTATCCTCGGTCATCACCGCGAGCGCATAAGCCCCCTCCACCATTGAAAGCGCATCGCTCAATTTATCTTCCATCCGCGGATAGATACTGCGTTTGATCAAGTGGGCGATCACTTCCGTGTCCGATGTGGATTGAAAAATACTGCCCTGATCTTCCAGTTCAAGTTTCAGATTGTGTGCGTTCACAAGATTGCCGTTATGGGCGATTGCCAGGCTGTCTGTTTGGGAACGGAACATCAGCGGCTGACAATTATCAAGACCGCCGCCGCCTGCTGTAGCATAACGGACATGCCCGAGGGCAGCATGCCCCTCCAGTTCCTCCAGATTCCCTTCTTTAAACGCATCATTCACAAGACCGAGCCCCTTATGAATCAACAGCTTTTCTTCATCGCTGACTACAATGCCGGCCCCTTCCTGGCCGCGGTGCTGCATGCTGTGCAGGCCGTAGTAGGCAAGCTGGGCCGCTTCTTTATGGCCCCACAGGGCGAAAACACCGCACTCTTCATTTAATCCCTTGATTTCACCAAGCATGGAATGGCTCCTTTCCAGGCACGTTCTAATTGTTCTGCCGCTGCCTCCAGTACTTTTTCACCTGATGGCTGATACACGTCAAGTTTTGGATCATTTGTTACCTTTCCAAGGAATGCCGCGTCCGTCACGATTGATTCAAAAGCTTCTATTTTTTCCTGCGGGACAGAAACAAGAAAACGAGACTGCGTTTCCGCAAACAAGGCTGCCGCTGTTTCTTCTTCCTGCACCGTCACACTTGCCCCAAGACCGCCTGTGTCCATCATACTCTCTGCCAGTGCGACCCCAAGTCCTCCTTCTGCCAGATCATGGGCAGAACGAACGTAGCCTTGACGGATCGCTTTAAGCAGCTCCTGCTGCCGCCGTTTTTCCACTTCCAGGTCAAGTGTCGGCGCCGGTCCGGAAATGTCACCGTCCAGCAGTTTCTGCAGTTCACTTCCGCCAAACTCCGGCTTTGCTCCGCCAATGACATAGATGGCATCCCCGGCTTGTTTAAATGACTGCGTCGTAATGTGGGCCAGGTCTTCAATTAAACCGACCATACCGACCACGGGGGTCGGATAGACAGCACCGGCCTGGGTTTCGTTATACAGGGATACATTTCCGCCGATTACCGGGGTATCAAGAGCAGAGCAGGCTTCGCTCATGCCGTCTGTTGATTTTTCCAGCTGCCAGTAGATTTCCGGGTTTTCCGGGCTGCCGTAATTAAGGCAGTCTGTCAACCCGAGCGGAGTTCCACCTGAACAAACGATATTACGAGCCGCTTCAGCTACTGCGATTTTCCCGCCGGTCTCGGGATCGAGATAAAGGAAGCGGGAATTGCAGTCCGTGGTCATGGCGAGAGCTTTGTTCTTCCCGCGCACCTTAAGAACTGCAGCATCTGAACCGGGCCGCACTGCAGTGTTGGTCTGAACCATGTAATCATATTGATCATAGACCCATTCCTTGCTTGCAATCGTTGGCTGCTGCAGGAGATCAAGCAGCGTCTGCTTCGGATTATCCACGTGAAAACGAATATCTTTGATCTGCTGATTTTTTGGGAACGCCCGGTGTTCAATGGAGTCCGGATGATATACCGGTGCTTCTTCCGCGAGGGCATCGGCTGGAATGTCCGCTGCGACTTCCCCTTGAAAAAGGAGACGGAGCTTTTGCTCCTCAATGACATGCCCTACTTCCGCAGCATACAGTCCCCAATGATCACAAATGTCGCGGATTTCCTGTTCGTGTCCTTTTTTCACCACGAGAAGCATACGTTCCTGGGACTCGGAAAGCATCATTTCATAGGGGGTCATATCCTGCTCCCGCTGAGGTACTTTATCCAAGTTCATTTCAATGCCGTAGCCGGCCTTGCTTGCCATCTCCGACGAAGAAGAGGCAAGACCGGCAGCTCCCATGTCCTGTATGCCGATCAGTGAATCAAGCTGCACCAGTTCCTGGCAGGCCTCCATCAAAAGCTTCTCCATGAATGGATCGCCGACCTGTACGGAGGGCCGTTTGCTTTCTGATTCATCACTTAATTCTTCTGATGCGAAGGTGGCTCCGTGAATCCCATCTCTGCCGGTACTAGCTCCAACATACATCACCGTATTGCCGGTACCTCTGGCGACACCTTTTTGGATATCTTCATGATTAATCAGGCCGACACACATGGCATTCATCAGTGGATTGCCTTCATAACATGGATCGAATTGGATTTCCCCGCCGATCGTTGGAACGCCGACACAATTGCCATAGCCCGCAATTCCGGCAACCACTTCCTCAAACAAGTAACGGCCCCGGGCCGTCTGTAGTTCGCCGAAACGGAGGGAATTCAAAAGGGCAATCGGCTTGGCCCCCATCGAAAAAACATCACGTAAAATGCCGCCGACCCCGGTCGCCGCCCCCTGATACGGTTCAACCGCGGAAGGGTGGTTGTGGCTTTCTGCCTTGAACGCCACCGCCTGGCCGTCCCCGATATCAATGATTCCAGCTCCTTCCCCCGGTCCCTGCAGCACCTTTTCACCTTTACTCGGGAATTTCCGTAATAATACCTTCGAATGCTTGTAGCTGCAGTGTTCGGACCACATAACGGAAAAAACGCCCGTTTCTGTATAGTTTGGAAGGCGGCCGAGAATTTTTTCCGCCATGGCAAATTCTTCCTCTGTCATTCCCATTTCCTGATAGAGTTTGTCGTCTTTAATTTGCTGCGGTGATGGCTCAAGGAGCAAGGACATGTGATTCCCTCCAGTTTTTTAACATCGATTGAAACAGCTGCAGACCGTCGGCACTTCCAAGCAGATCGGACATGGCGCGTTCCGGGTGGGGCATCATGCCGAGTACATTGCCTTTTTCATTAATGATACCGGCGATACCAGCGGCCGACCCGTTGATATCCGTCTCATACGTGAAAACAACCTGATTGTTGGACTTCAGTTTCTCCAGGGTTTTGTCGTCGCAATAGTAATTTCCATCTCCGTGTGCTACGGGAATCGTTACATTCCTGCCTTTTTCATATTCCGTTGTAAACATGGTGTTATTACTTACTACGTTCAGGGGAGTCGGACGGCAGATAAACTTTAAGTTCTTGTTTCGCTGCATCGCTCCCGGGAGCAGGCGTGCTTCCAGCAGCACCTGAAATCCGTTGCAGACACCGAGCACCGGTTTACCTTTTTCCGCTTCTTCCATGACGCTTTCCATTACCGGGGCGAACCGGGCAATAGCGCCGGAGCGGAGATAATCCCCGTAGGAGAAGCCGCCGGGAATCAGAATCGCGTCATACGCCGCGAGACTCGTTTCGGTGTACCACACTTTCTCTACCTCTTCCTCCAGGCCGTCCTGAATAGCATAAAACATGTCATCGTCGCAGTTGGAGCCCGGAAATACAATCACCGCGAATTTCATGAAGAAACCGCCTCCCCGATCGTATAGGTGTAATCCTCTATCACGGGATTGGATAATAGTTTTTCGCACATTTCTTCAATCCGCTGTTCCACATTTTTTGTGTTTTCCACTTCCAGCTCCATGTATTTACCAATGCGGACATTTTTCACTTCTTCATAATTCATCGCATGAAGAGAATTCGTTACGGCACTCCCCTGCGGATCCAATACTCCTTCTTTCAACGTCACATAAACGTGGACTTTTATCATATTCAGGCCCCTCCCAGTCTTTTTAAAATTTCGGTATAGCCTTCCTGCAGCGACCCAAGGCCATAGCGGAATACATCTTTATCAAACTTTTCCCGTGTTTTTTTATCCCACAGGCGGCAGGTATCTGGAGAAATTTCATCTGCCAGCAGCAGGCTGCCTTCTGCGGTGATACCGAATTCCAGCTTGAAATCCACAAGAAGCAGCCCGTGAGTATGAAAGTGGGTTTTCAATGTTTCATTAACAGCGAGCGCCTGTGTTCTCATCTCTTCCAACTGGTCCGGCTCAGCTGCTTCCAGCATACGGATGTGATCGTCATTAATGAGCGGGTCACCTAGTTCATCATCTTTATAGTAAAATTCCACAATAGGCTGATCGAGTTCGATTCCTTCCGCCACTCCGGTTCTGCGGTGAAGACTTCCGGCCACGATGTTGCGGACGACAACTTCAAGTGGAATAATTGTTGTTTTACGGACGAGCTGCTCGGTCTCTGACAGTTTTTTTTCAAAATGACTGGGGATATCCGCTTCAGACAGCGTCCGAAACAGCATGGAGGAAATGATATTGTTCAGACGGCCTTTGCCGGCCAGCACTTCCTGTTTTTCGCCGTTAAAAGCGGTGGCGTCATCTTTGTATTCCACCCACAAGAGTTCTGGATGTTCTGTGCCGTAAAGTTTCTTCGCTTTGCCTTCATACAGCAGTTCCCGCTTTTCCATTCCGGGCTCCTCCTTTTTATGTTTCTAAACCAGTGCGCTGAAATACCGTATCAATTTCGCGCAGGTGATGGTTGTAGTCAAAACAGCCGTCGAGTTCTTCCGGGGTTAACGTATCGGTAATACGGGAATCCTGCTCTACGATGGAACGGAAGGAAACCCCTCGTTCCCAGGCTTCCATCGCTTTCGGCTGGACAAGATCATAGGCTTCTTCTCTTGCCATCCCTTTGTTGATAAGCGTCAGCAGCACCTGCTGGGAATAAATCAGTCCGTAGGTGCGGTCCATATTGGCTTTCATATTTTCCGGGAAGACTGTTAACTGTTCTACAATTCGGGCAAAGCGGTTAAGCATATAATTGAGAGCAATCGTCGCATCTGGGAGAATGATTCGTTCCGCAGAGGAATGCGAAATGTCGCGTTCATGCCAAAGGGGAACATTTTCGTACGCTGTCATCATATGGCCGCGGATCACCCTGGCAATACCGGTCATATTTTCCGAGCCGACGGGATTGCGTTTATGCGGCATCGCAGAGGAGCCTTTCTGCCCTTTAGCGAAAAACTCTTCAACTTCCCGGGTTTCGCTTTTCTGAAGGCCGCGGATTTCGACGGCCATTTTTTCAATAGATGTAGCAATCAATGCCAGCGTACTCATGTAATGAGCATGACGGTCCCGCTGCAGCGTCTGGGTGGAAACTGGAGCCGGCTCCAGGCCAAGTTTTTCACAGACAGTGGCTTCAATGAAGGGAGGAATGTTAGCGAATGTACCGACAGCCCCGGAGAGCTTACCGACTCGTACCGTTTCGGAGGCTGCTTTAAAACGTTCAATATTTCGTTTCATTTCCTCATACCAGAGCGCGAGTTTCATGCCGAACGTGGTCGGTTCCGCATGCACACCGTGGGTCCGGCCCATCATAACGGTGTATTTGTGTTCCTGTGCTTTGGCCTTCAACACCGCCAGGAAGCGTTCCAGATCCCGGAGCAGAATGTCATTTGCCTGTTTTAAAAGATAGGAGAGAGCTGTATCCACTACATCCGTGGATGTCAGACCATAGTGCACCCACTTTCTCTCTTCCCCTAGAGTTTCCGAAACAGCCCGGGTAAAGGCCACTACATCGTGGCGTGTTTCTGCTTCTATTTCATGAATCCGCTGGACATCAAATCCAGCATTTTCGCGGATTTTTGCGACATCTTCTTTCGGAATCTCTCCATATTCCGCCCACGCTTCACAGGCGGAGATTTCCACCTCCAGCCACGCCTTAAAGCGGTTCTCGTCTGTCCAGATGGCGCCCATTTCCGGGCGCGTATACCGTTCAATCATGCGATTTCCTCCACTCTCTATCGATTATTCAGTGTCCATTCTTTCTCTCCACACTTTTTCTGTTGTTGCCATGGCCTCGTTTCTTGTCGCACCCAAGACGGTCCAGTGCCCCATTTTCCGGCCGGTTTTGGCATCCTGTTTCCCATAAAAATGAACATGGCCTTCTGCAAACTCTGCAAGGTTGTCCAAAACGTACGAAACATCCTCTCCTAAAATATTAGTCATCACCACCGGCTTCAGAAGTTCCGTGGAACCAAGCGGCCAGCCGCAAACCGCACGGACATGCTGATCGAACTGCGACGTCGCGCACGCTTCTATCGTATAATGGCCGGAATTGTGCGGCCGCGGCGCCACTTCGTTGACGTAGACGGTTTCTTCGTCCAACACGAACATTTCTACCGCCAGCGTACCTACAAGTTCGAATTTTTCTGCAAGCCTGCAGGCCATCTCCCGGGCCCGTTCTTCCGTTTCCGAAGAAATCGAAGCCGGGACGATCGTCTGGTGCAGAATATTATTTTTATGTATATTTTCCCCTACCGGGAATACGGCCGTTTCTCCGTTAGTACTTCGGGTGACAATAACAGAAATTTCTTTTTCGAACGGGATCCACGCTTCCACTACCAGATCTGTCGTCTGAGCAGCCAGTTCCTGAAAGGCTTCCTTTATCTCTGTGTCTTCATTAATAACGACTTGACCTTTACCGTCGTACCCGCCCTGACACGTTTTCAGCACAGCCGGACAGCCGATGTCCTGCAGTGCATTCTCCAGAGCTTCCACGGAGGATACAGGCCGGTAAGGCGAAACTTCCACTCCGGCATCCTGGACCGCCTGTTTTTCACGAACCCGGTGTTTCGTCGTATAAAGAAGCTTGCTTCCCTGCGGAAGATACATCGTATTTTCGAGAAAAGAAGCAGTATCGGCATCGATATTTTCAAATTCATAGGTGAGTACATCACAGTGTTCTGCCAGCTGTTTTGCCGCTTTGCGATCATCGTAAGCCGCTTCCACGGATACATCAGCGATCTGGGCGGTCGGGGCATCCGGTTTTGGTTCGAGGACCGCAATCCGGTATCCCATTTCGCGTGCGGACAGGGCCATCATCCGGCCAAGCTGGCCGCCCCCCAGAATTCCTATGGTTTTTCCAGGTTTGATCAAGCTCGTCATGACAAATCCCCCGTCTCCATTACTTTTTGACGCATATCTTCCCGGTGCTGCTGCAGCCGTTCCGCTACTTCTTCGTCGAACGCTCCTAAAAACCGGGCAGCCAGAAGACCGGCGTTAACAGCTCCGGATTTGCCGATCGCCACCGTTGCAACAGGTACTCCACCAGGCATCTGGGCAATGGACAAAAGGGAATCCATCCCATCCAATGCCTTCGACTGAACAGGTACTCCGATAACCGGAAGGATTGTTTTCGCCGCGACCATTCCAGGCAAATGGGCTGCCCCGCCTGCTCCGGCTATGATTGCCTTCAAACCTCTCTCTCTGGCGGAGGCTGCATATTCAAACATTAAATCCGGCGTGCGGTGGGCCGACACGACTTTTTTTTCATAAGAAATATTCAACTCCTCCAATACATCCACCGCGTGTTTCATTGTTTCCCAGTCCGATGTACTTCCCATAATGACGCCTACTTGTGCACCCATGTTCAGACCTACTCCTTCCATTGAACAATAAAAATACCCCGGACTTGAGCAGTTTCTGGGTCAAGAGAAAGCTGTTCCTCAGCCGGGGATGATTATCTTATCCAGTACCATACAAACAGGACAAATGACCTTCCGGCCGCCTGTCTGTCCACCGGTTCCCTGCCATACTTTCCCTCATAGTCCGGCCATTTACGGTCGCCGGGTAGAAACTATCAGGCCTTATCCCTGATCATATATGAGGCTGTTTTTTCGTATCATTACAAATACAGCTTAACAGGATGTCATGAAATCTGTCAATTAAAAATCGAACATTTCCAAGTGAAAAACAATTAATGTTCGGTTATTGAGGGTTTGCCTCAAATATAATCTGTTGTTTCACTGGAATTCTTTCCGTTTTTCCGTTTTGCTTCACTTCCTGGAACACAGGTTTTTCCATGCGCCGCACTGGAATATAGCCTTCAGCTTTCATGCGGGCGAGACAGTCTGCAATCGTTTCTCCTTCTTCCACTTCGAACCGCTTCTTTTTCGCCATGCCTCATTCTCCTTTCTTTATCCCGGAGGCAGCGTCTGCAAAACTCCAGCTTCCTGTAAGCAGGAGATAAGATCATTGAGCCTCTGCTCCTTATTATATTGGGATCTCCCCCTGCTGAGGGAAAACCCCCCCTCTATTTTCGGATACCTTTTACCCAGAATCCGCCGAAAAATGCTTTAGGTTCATGGGAAATAATAAAGGCTTTTGCATCCAGTTTTTTGACGCTGTCATACAAATCAAACTCCGAGCGCCGGGAGGTGAGGATTTCCATCATCAGACGCTCCCCTTCCCTCCCGTAAGCAATCCAGTTTGTCACCCCATAACCTTTATCCCGAAGCGCGTTTGGTATATCCGGTTCATATTCTTTTGTGATAACATTTACCGTAATATAACCTAAAGCCAGCTTTTCTTCAATTTTCATACCGACGACAATCCCCAGCCCAAACCCAATCGCATAAACGAGCAGATTCAAGATGTTGTCAATGTTATCAAGAACCAGTCCAAGGCCTGCTACATAGATGATAATCTCGACCATGCCGACACAACCTGCGGTGTAATTCTGCCCCTTCAGTGTAAAAATCATTCTAAGCGTAAACAACGAGACATACACAATATTAATGAAAAAAATAACAAGCAGCATGGACCAGGCATTCTCAAGTAACAGATTCATCATCTTTTTCACCACCGCTTTCCTTTAATCATCGCATGCAGCAATTTTCGAAAAAAATATATCACGATTCTGAGGAAGGGGGAAGTAGTAATCATTCGCCTTTTTTCGTATCCTGCCCCGCACTGACAGGGAGGGAATAACTCGAAGCATGCGGCTTGAGAGTTTATCTTTCATTTGCTAGGATTTACTTAAACGATGTTACTTTTTGGAAGAGTGAAAAAGGGGTCTTTGTCATGAATTCAATTGGACTGGTGCTCGAAGGCGGAGGCATGCGCGGGGTGTATACAGCCGGTGTTCTGGAGTATTTTTTGGAACATGATATCCATTTTCCATATGTACTGGGCGTTTCTTCCGGAGCATCGGTGGCCTGTTCTTATTTAGCCAGGCAGAAGGGACGGAATAAAAAAGTAAATATTGGCATGGCCGGAGACTCGAGGTTCCTCAGTCTTCGAAATTTATGGCGGGAAAAAAGTCTGTTTGGGATGAACTTTTTATACGACGAAGTTCCGAATCATCTTGTACCGCTGGATATGGACCAGATGAACAACAGCAGCCAGACATTTGTTATCGGCACTACAGATATTAAAACAGGCCGGCCTCATTATATCTATCACCAGAAGGAGGAGGATGTGCTGACGGCCGTACGCGCCTCCAGCAGTCTCCCCATGCTTGCCCCTGTCGTCCATTATAAAGGATTTCAGTTGTTGGACGGCGGCGTTTCCGATCCTATTCCGATCCACAAATCGATTGCAGACGGCTTTCCTTATAATGTGATCGTTCTGACCCGGCCGAGAGGCTACCGTAAAGAACCTTTTAAACTTGGAAAACTGGCACGAAAATATTACAAAAACTACCCCGGGTTCGTTCAGGCCTTAATAAATAGACCAGCTCTTTATAATAAAACGATGGCGGAAGTGGAGAAACTGGAAGAGGAGGGCCAAATCAAGGTACTGCGGCCCGGTGCTTCCCTGCATGTGCACCGCACCGAAAAAGACCCGGTGAAGTTAAAAGAAATGTATCAGGCAGGGTTTGAAGACGCCTCTCATCTTCACCACGAATTTCCGGACTGGCTGGACAATATGTATTCGTCTGCTACATAAGCCCCGCTGTTAAGGGACACCATACTTTCTGCATTATAAAGAAAAACAGATCTTGGGAAAACCCAGGATCTGTCCTTTTTTTAATGAAAAGTTTCTGCTTAACAGGGGCGATATCAAAAGTCTGCTATAAGAAAAAGACCGGACCCTTGTGATTCAACTCCGGACGCTGGCTTGGGAAAATCCGGCCCAAACTCCGTTTCATTTTATTCGCCGACAGATAGGATGGTTTTATGGAGCAGTGCTGCGCCGTCCAGGCAGTCTTTCAACTCCGTAAATTCCTCCGGGCTGTGACTTTTTCCCTGAACACTCGGCACGAAAATTAAACCGGATGGTACATATTTCCCAAGAATCATAGCATCATGCCCGGCTCCGCTTGGTAAATGAAGGTAGGGAAGATTCAGCATGTCAGCAGAAGCTTCCATTTTATGCTGGATCCACTCCGGAATAGGAACCGGCGGTATCCGGATCTGTAGATTGGTTTCGACATGCAGCCCTCTGTCGGCTGCTATTTGACGGGCTGCTTTTTCTATTCTATCCAGCATTTCATCTCTATTTTCTTCCTTTATATCTCTCACATCAACAATCAAGTCGGCCCGCCCTGCGATGACGTTGGAACCGTTTGGACTAAGGGTCATTTTACCAACAGTAGCAACTGCCGTGGAACTAATTTCGGGTGGAATCTTCTCAACAATGGTCATCCATTCTGCGGCTGCTGCGGCGGCGTCGTGACGCATGGTCATCGGCGTATTGCCGGCGTGGTCCGTCTCTCCTATGAAGGCCACTTCAATCCAGGAAGGCCCGGCGATGCCATTGACAATTCCTACACTCTTTTCGTACTGTTCAAGCTGTTTTCCCTGCTCCACGTGTACTTCTAAAAAAGCTTTAATCGATTCCGGAGGCAGGTAGCAGTGTTTCAGTTTATTAGGGGAATATCCCTGCCGCTTCATCGCCTCGGCCGCTGTCGTATCGTAATCATCCCTCATCTGGAACAAGTCTTCTTTTGTGACTTCCCCCATCACAATCCGGCTTCCAAGCAGACCGCTTCCAAAGCGGGACCCTTCTTCATCGGTAAATACCACCACTTCAATAGGATGAGTGATTCTTCCCTGCCCTTGTATAACAGCTTCCACCGCCATTAATGAGCTCACACATCCCAGTGCTCCGTCAAAAGCTCCCCCATTAGGCACTGTATCCAGATGAGACCCCGTCAATAAAACGGGAAGAGCCGGATCCGTTCCTTCCAGACGTCCGAAAAGGTTGCCGGCATGATCCTCCCGCACGGTTAGACCTGCCTGCTCCATCCATGATTGAAACAGCCGTTTTGCCTGTTCTTCCTCGTTTGTATAAACAAATCTCGTAATGCCGCCCTCTTCTGTTTTTCCAATTTCCGCTAAAGCAGCCAGCCGTTCTGCGAGAATATCTGGATCCAACGAAGGGTACTCTCTGCAGTCAGGTTTCGAAGCAAGCAGTCTCTCTTTTGTAAAGATATTCATCTTTTTCCCCCATACTCCGCTTAAGTTTTACCGTTCCACATAGTGTAGTAGAAAGGACGGTACCCTTCAACCCTATTCTATAGAGAATAGAAAATGGAAGGAGGTCCCCTCCATAAAAACAATTCATAAACGTCAGCTCCACGAATCTGGTGACAACGTCGAACGGTCCCACAACGCGCACCTCCGGGCAGCTGGGCGGTGAAGCTGAATTTCGAAAAAACCAAACTTCTACCCTTTTTATCCTCTAATAAAAAACGGCGGTTGAGAAATTTGCTCAACCACCGCCCTTATCATCGTAGAAGTTGACTGCTTTTGGAACGCCTCCGCTGCAGACGGGCAGTTGGGACGCCGCTTGTCCCCAGCTGTCCTTCGTTACAGGGTAACTACCTTTCTTCCCTGTACCTGCCCCTGTAAAATTTGATCTAGGGCTGAAGGAAGTTCCTGCAAAGAAATATAGCTTGCGATCTGTTCCAGCTTTTCCGTGTCTTTCATATCGGAAGCCAAACGGTTCCAGACCTTAACCCGGCGCGGCATCGGGCAGTTCACTGAATCAATTCCGGCCAGCGTAATACCACGCAGGATAAACGGAAATACGGTGGCCGGTACTTTGGTTCCTGCTGTTAATCCACTGACAGCCACAGCCCCGTCATACGATAAAGAGCTCAGTACATACGCGAGGGTTTCGCCTCCGACAGGATCCACAGCTCCAGCCCAGCGCTGTTTATCCAGCGGCCGTATAGTTTCAGGCTGCACATCTTCACGGGTAAGAATGTGCGAGGCACCAAGCTGCTTTAAAAAACCATGCTCCGACTCTTTCCCGGTGCTGGCCGCCACCTCATACCCGAGACTGGAGAGCATCGCAACTGCCATACTTCCGACGCCGCCTGTCGCTCCTGTGACAAGGATCGTCCCGTCTTCCGGCTGAATCCCTTCTTCCTCCAGACGCATTACAGAAAGCCCTGCCGTAAAACCAGCTGTACCGTAAATCATCGCTTCTTTCAAGGTCAGGTTTTCCGGAAGCGGCACCACCCAATCGACCGGTACACGGGCATATTCCGCAAACCCTCCAAAGTGGGAAACACCCAGCTCATAGCTGGTGACAATGACGTGATCCCCTTTGGAAAACCGGGGGTCTTTGGACTCTTCCACCACGCCGGACAGGTCAATCCCCGGTACCATCGGATATTCATTAACGATATTACCGTCAGCCATCGCAGCCATCCCATCCTTAAAGTTTACACTGGAGTAGTGTACCTTTACCAGAATTTCCCCTTCCGGCAGATCCTCCAGCGACAGATGGCGGATTTCCCTGGAAATATTATGTTCGCCTGCTTTCTCTACCATTAATGCCTGAAAACTGCTCAACGAAACAACCTCCTTTAATAAACGATACCATTTCCATTTTCCCATTTCTCCTTTCCTTCAATCCAATGATTTGCCTTCGCGCAGATGGGCAATACTAAAAAAAGCATAAGAAAAACGGATTTTTGGAGAAGTCTCCCATGTTCCATCCTTTGCACTCATCTGTTTTCCCTACTCCCGCTTTTACTCTCAGCATCCGCTTCAAACAGGACGCTATCCGCGGGCAGCAAACCAATACGATGAATGGACTGGAGTTATGCAGGAAAACTGGAGGACATTATAGTGTAATTTCTTAGACCTCACAAGCCCCATGGAGAGGTTGGAGGCCAGTAGGTTTCTTCCCTTTTTTGCTCGCGGCCTCCAAAAGCATTTGGGGGCCGATCCTCCCTCTTTTCTACCTGCCGATGGGTTCCGAATCTAATTTGGAGAACGATAAGGGGTTCGTTTCAATCATTCGTGTCCTCCACAACTATGACCGGCTCTTGAGGTGTGCCTATGAACCTCCGGCCGGAACTGAATATCAAAACGTAACATCTTACGAATGAGAAAACATAGCTTGGAAAACCGCCTGGACTAAGGAATATACTGTACGGCCCAGTCTCCAGGCGTCCATTTTCCGTTCAGATAAACCTTTTAAAGTTTCATCATGATTCACAAACACCTTCCGATATTCCGCTATGGCGGTCATTATTTTTCTAAATCTGGAAGAAAGGAGCACCATTCTATGAGACAGTGGCTGCACGGCCTGCGTTTTTCTAATTTCCTGATTATTACGCTGGGTGCTTTTATTTTTGCTTTTGGGATTATTCATTTTAATTTACAAAATGGACTGGCCCACGGGGGATTTACCGGGCTGAGCCTGATTATTTATTATCTTCTCTCGATACCCCCCTCGGTGTCCAACCTGGTGTTAAATGTACCGTTATTTATTATTGGCTATAAACTGCTGGGGCGGAAGGTTTTTATCTACAGCCTTTATGGGACGGTTATGGTTTCTGTTGCCCTTTCCTTTTTTGAAAATTACTGGCATGCCGACGTTTTTCTACAAAACGATATGATACTTGTTTCTTTGTTTGCCGGCGTATTTGCTGGTTCCGGTCTTGGCATCATTTTTCGGGCAGGCGGCACCACGGGCGGCGCGGACATTATTGCCCGACTCGCTGAGAAATACTTAGGCACCGGAATTGGCTCCGCGATGTTTTTCTTTGACGCCTTTGTTATTACCTTCTCGCTTGTGCATTTAACACTGCCGCAGGCGATGTATACCCTGGTCGCTGTTTTTGTGGCTGCGCGTGTGATTGACTTCATCATTGAAGGAGCCAATGCCGCAAAATCAGCAATGATTATCTCCAATCACACGGATTCTATTTCAGATGCGATTATTCAGCGCATGCGCCGTGGTTCCACCGTTTTAACTGGAAAAGGAAGTTTCACAAAAGATGAACGTAATGTTCTGTATTGTGTGGTGAACCGCAACCAGCTCATTCAGCTGAAGTCGATTATTTCCGATGTCGATCCTTATGCGTTTGTCTCTGTCCACGACGTGAAAGAAGTAGCCGGAGAAGGTTTTACCTACGATCCGGAATAACATAATTGATTTTTTGCTTGACCTATTTGTATATACAAGTTAAACTTTAAGAGAAATTAAATTTGTATATACAAGTTAATTTGCAAGCGGTTATTTTTTTATTATTTATTCCGCTCTTTTTCTTTTCATCATTTGAAAACGTTTGCAAGGAGGTGCCTTTTGTGGCCAAAGTCAGCAAAAAATCTGTCGAACACATTCTGGAGGCCATTGGCGGGCAGGAAAACATCAATTCGGTTACACACTGTGTAACGAGACTGCGGTTTGCTCTTCACGATGAAAGTAAAGTAGATCAGGAAAAGCTGGAAAGTATCGACGTGGTCCGTGGTGCTTTTTCCACCAGCGGGCAGTTCCAGGTGATTATCGGACAGGGAACCGTAGAAAAAGTATATAAAATCTTAACCGATATCACCGGGATCGAAGCATCTTCCAAAGAGGAAACGAAAGAAGCCGCCCAGCAGAATATGAACCTGCTGCAGCGGTTTGTCAAAATGCTCGGTGACATTTTTATTCCGATTCTGCCCGCCATCGTAACGGCAGGGCTGCTGCTCGGTATTAACAATATTTTAACCGGGCCTGACATTTTTTATGATGGACAGTCCGTGGTGGATGTGCATACCCAGTGGGCCGATTTTGCCAACATTATTAACGTCATTGCCAGTACGGCATTCACCTTTCTCCCTGCTTTGATCGGCTGGTCAGCGGTCCGTCAGTTTGGAGGGAACCCGCTTCTTGGTATTGTCATGGGTCTTGTTCTCGTTCACCCTGAGCTGTTAAGTGCTTACGGCTATGCAGATGCCAAAGAAGCAGGGGACGTCCCGACGTGGAACTTATTCGGACTGGAAATAGAAAAGCTGGGCTATCAGGGCCAGGTTCTGCCGATGCTTGTGGCTTCGTATATTCTCGCAAAAATTGAAATCTTTTTATCGAAACGGGTACCTGATGCCATTTCTATGTTAATCGTTGCTCCCGGCGCGCTGTTAATCACTGGCTTTCTCGCGTTTGTTGTCATTGGACCGGTAACGTTTGCGCTCGGAAATGTGATTACGGACTTTTTCATTGCTACCTTTCAAAGTTTCTCCGCCCTTGGCGGTTTATTGTACGGTCTTTTATACGCCCCGATGGTTGTTACCGGGCTGCATCATACCTTCCTGGCTGTCGATATCCAGCTTATCAACAGCGACCTGGAAGGAACGTTTTTGTGGCCGATTCTCGCTTTGTCCAACATTGCCCAGGGCGCGGCTGCGTTTGCAATAATGATGGCCTCCAAAGATGAAAAATTACGCGGGCTGTCGTTTTCTTCCGGCATTTCCGCCTTTTTAGGAGTAACAGAACCGGCAATGTTCGGGGTGAACATCCGCTATCGTTTTCCATTCATCTGCGCCATTATTGGTTCGGCTATTGCGGCTGTTTTCATTACAATGAATGATGTACTCGCCACCTCCATCGGGGTCGGCGGCGTTCCCGGTATTTTCTCGATTTATCCGCAGTTCTGGTTTGTATTTGCCGTCGGCATGGGGATTTCCATTGTCGTACCGTTTGTTCTAACCTATCTTTATGTTAAATTTAAAAAGGTTGAAGTCTAAAGGGGGAGTTGGGCTGACCCGTAGGAAAAGGCGCGGGCCGGTCCATTTCCCTTATTTCTCAAGGAGGGGTGTGTTATGCAGGAGTGGTGGAGAAAAGCCGTCGTCTACCAAATCTATCCAAAAAGCTTCAATGATACGACCGGCAGCGGGACTGGCGATATTCAAGGGATCATCAACAAGCTGGATTACATCAAGACACTTGGTGCCGATGTCATCTGGCTTACTCCCATCTATGCTTCCCCCCAAAAAGATAACGGCTATGATATCAGCGATTATTTTTCCATTCATGCCTCCTTCGGTACGATGGAGGATGTGGAGCGCCTGCTGCAGGAAGCTCATCAGCGAAGCCTAAAAATTATTATGGATATCGTAGTCAATCATACATCGACCGACCATCCCTGGTTCCAGGAAGCCAGAAAGGCGAAGGATAATCCATACCGTGATTATTATATCTGGAAGGACCCTGTCAACGGGGCAGAGCCGAACAACTGGGAGTCCAAATTCGGCGGTCCGGCCTGGGAACATGATAAACGGACGGAGCAGTACTATCTTCACTTATTTGATACAAGCCAGGCTGACCTGAACTGGGAAAATCCAGAACTGCGCCAGAAGTTGTATGACATGATGAATTTTTGGTTTCAAAAAGGAGTCGACGGGTTCCGACTGGACGTCATTAACCTGATATCCAAACACCAGGATTTTCCGAGTGATGACTACGGCAGCGGAAAAAAATTCTACACAGATGGGCCGCGGGTGCATGAATTCATGCATGAAATGAACCGCCGGGTGTTTTCCCGCTATGACATTATGACCGTTGGGGAAATGTCCTCCACGACCATCGATCATTGTATTAAGTACACAAGACCAGACCGCCGGGAGCTGAATATGACATTTAACTTCCATCATTTGAAAGTAGACTATCCTGCCGGTGAAAAATGGGCACTGGGCGATGTGGATTTTCTATCATTAAAGAAAATACTGGCAGAATGGCAGGAAGAAATACAGAAAGGCGGCGGCTGGAATGCCCTGTTCTGGTGCAACCACGATCAGCCCCGTGCCGTATCCCGATTCGGCGATGATGGGGAGTATCACGCGGAATCAGCGAAAATGCTCGCCACTGTCCTGCATTTTCTTCAGGGAACCCCTTATATCTACCAGGGGGAAGAAATCGGCATGACCAATCCCGATTTCGCAGACATTGATCACTATAGAGACGTCGAAACCCTGAACCATTACCGGCAGCTGCTGGATCAGGGCATGGACGAATCCAAAGTGATGGCCGTGATTCAGCAGAAATCCAGGGACAACGCTCGAACACCGATGCAATGGACCGCGGAAAAACATGCCGGTTTTTCTACAGACGAGCCCTGGATTCCTGTCTCCTCCAATTATGATAAAATTAATGTAGAAACCGTCATGAAACAGCAGAATTCGATTTTTCACCATTATCAGGTCTTAATCAATCTGCGAAAAACCCAGGAAACGATAACGACCGGCCGCTTTGAGCTTCTGCTGGAGAACGATCCCCGGCTTTTTTGTTATGTGCGTGCCGGGGACGGCGAAGACATCCTGGTGATCAACAACTTTTATAAAGAAGAAACCGCTTTTCACCTGCCCGCGTCTCACGCCTTTCTGGCCGAAAAACAACCGGAACTGTTAATTTCCAACTACGAAGATACAGCCGGGCGGATTGATCAGCTTCCTCTGCGGCCCTATGAGTCTGCCGCTTATCTTCTCAAGTAAATGAATCGGTGATGGATAATGAAAAAAATATATTTGAGCATTTATGAAGACATTGCGTATAAAATCGAAGGCGGAGACTACCAGACGGGGGACATTCTCCCTTCGGAACACGAGCTGCTTTCTATTTACCACACGTCACGTGAAACCATCCGGAAAGCGTTGAATTTATTATCCGAACACGGGTACATTCAAAAAATCCAGGGAAAAGGTTCCGTGGTGCTGGATATTAACAAGGTCTCCTTCCCTATTTCCGGGCTCGTCAGTTTTAAAGAACTCGCCGGCAAAATGGCAGGCCCTGTGGCCACTGCCGTGCAAACCTTTCGGGACATAACACCCGGCCGGGGGATCCGCACCAAACTAAAGCTCTCCGGAGAAACCCCGGTCTGGGAAATCAAACGAGTCCGCCGCATCGAAGGAGAAAACATCATTCTCGATAAAGACTATATTATTAAAGAGACGGCACCGGGATTAACGGAAGAGATATGTCAGAATTCCATCTATGAATATATCGAGCATACACTCGGCTTGACCATCAGCTTCGCCAAAAAAGAAATTACGGTCGAGGAACCGACACAGGAAGACCGCGACCTGCTGGATCTTGAGGACTTTTCCAGTATTGTCGTCGTGAAAAACGATGTCTACCTGGATGACACGACTCTCTTTCAATACACTGAATCCCGCCATCGTCCGGACAAATTTAAATTCGTCGATTTTGCGAGACGGAACCGGTAACAGCCGCCGTCCTTTTTCTTTCAGCTTCCGGACATACAAAAGCCGCTTCCGCTCGAGTTCGGAAGCGGCTTTTCTGTTTTAAACTCCTAAAAACGCAAAATAAAGGATAAATACAAAGAAGAGAATATACATAATCGGGTGAATGTCCCGGGTTCTCCCCTTTAACAGCATGGTGATCGGATAAAAGATGAAGCCAAGCGCGATCCCGGTAGCGATACTGTAGGTCATCGGCATGGCGATGACGGTTAAAAATGCCGGAAGTGCCATTTCCAGGCGGTCCCATTCAATCAGCCGGAGGGAGGAAGCCATCAGCACGCCGACAATAATAAGAGCCGGGGCTGTCACTTGATCCGTCACTACCACAAGAAGCGGTGAGAAAAACAGAGCGAGAAGGAACAAAACCCCTGTAATAATGGAGGCAAACCCAGTACGTCCACCAGCTGCCACCCCGGAAGAAGACTCAATGTATGCGGTCGTGGTGGAAGTTCCCAGTACCGCTCCTATGGAAGTGGCGGATGAATCTGCCAGCAAGGCCCGTCCGGCCCGGGGAAGTTTGTTGTCCTTCACAAAGCCAGCCTGATTGGCTACCGCATAAAGCGTCCCCGCCGTATCAAAAAAGTCAACAAATAGAAAGGTAAGCACAACAATCAGCATCTGGCCGAACATCTGCCCGGTCCACTCTATTTCACCCAGAAAGGTAAAAGCAGAGCCGAACGTTGGAGCCAGGCTTGGAACAGACCCAATAACAGCATCCGGAATTCCAATCAAACCAAAGATGATACCAGCAGCTGCTGTAATGGCCATCCCATAAAAGATTCCTCCTCGATAGCCGAGTACCATAAGCACAGCCGTCACGACCAGGCCGAAACAGGCCAGCACCGTCGTCGGTTCTGTCATGTCCCCGAGAGCTACAGCAGTGGATTCATCAGGAACCACGATGCCGGCGTTCTGAAGACCAATAAAGGCAATAAATAAACCAATACCAGAGGCTGCTGCGTATTTCAGCTGAGCCGGGATCGCGTTAATAATTTTTTCGCGGATTCCAAGCAGTGTAATAAAAATAAAGATAAGACCTGAAAGAAATACACTGAACAGAGCCAGCTGCCACGGAATCCCCATCGTTAGTACCACCGTGTAGGTAAAAAAGGCGTTTAACCCCATTCCAGGTGCCAGCGCAATCGGATATCTGGCGAGAAGGCCCATAATTAAGGTACCAACTGCGGCGGAAACAGCTGTAGCAGTAAAGATGGCCCCTTCATCCATCCCGGCTTCCGCAAGGATACTCGGGTTTACAAACAGAATATAGGCCATGGCCAGGAAAGTGGTCAATCCGGCCAGACTTTCCTGTTTATAGCCTGTGCCCCATTTTTTAAATTCAAAATAACGCTCCACACGTCATTCCCCCATTTTAGATTTAATAAGCATACGGATGTTCCTATGCATCCGCTGCAAAAGCGACGTTCTACATGTTTCTGTCTAATAAATAACTCCAGACAGTTTTTTCCACCGTCTGGAGCTTCTACACCAATCCCCGGCGGGGAGAAGCCTTCTTCCCGCCTCGATTATCGTAGTCAAGCTATTTACGGCAGCCTGTAGAAACTAGCGGACCTTATTTCCGCTATTATACGAATTGCTTGTTGTATTTTTCTTGTACCAGCAGACCTTTATTCCGTTATTCCCTTGGGAACTCCGAATGAAAGCCGTCACCCGGACAAATAGAGGAACAAACGTCCGATACCTCTGTGAAAAACCGGTATTCCTGCAATTTAGCGAGAATACATGTCCGAAAAAAGACCATCCGCACCACGGCTCCCCGTTTTACTCCCACTCGATGGTGGAAGGCGGCTTGGAGGTGATGTCGTACACGACCCGGTTTACATGCTGCACTTCGTTTACGATACGAGTGGAAATTGCCTCAAGCACTTCATACGGAATCCGTGCCCAGTCAGAAGTCATCCCATCGACAGACGTTACCGCACGAACGCCGACAGTGTAATCATACGTTCTCGCATCTCCCATGACGCCGACACTGCGCATATCAGGAAGCGCTGTGAAATACTGCCAGATTTCACGGTCCAATCCGGCATTTTTAATTTCCTCCCGCAAAATCGCATCGGACTCCCGGACAATCTCCAATTTTTCTTCGGTGATTTCTCCTAGCACCCGGATCCCAAGACCTGGTCCAGGGAAAGGCTGGCGCCAGACAATCTCATCCGGAACTCCCAGTTCTGTTCCGAGCTGGCGGACTTCGTCTTTAAATAATGTATTGAGCGGTTCTATTAAATCCATATTCATATCTTCCGGGAGCCCGCCAACATTATGATGGGACTTGATCGTCTGCGCTGTATCCGTCCCGCTTTCAATCACATCCGTATACAGCGTGCCCTGAGCGAGAAAATCCATGTTTTCCAGCTTTTCCGCTTCTTCTTCAAACAGGTAAATAAACTCATTGCCGATGATTTTGCGTTTCTGTTCCGGGTCCGACACGCCGTCCAATTTTTGAAGGAACCGGTCCTGGGCATCAATTTTTACCATATTCATATTAAAATCCCCGGCAAAGGTATCCATTACACTGCGTGCTTCGCCTTTTCGAAGCAGGCCGTGATCAATAAACATGCAGGTGAGCTGGTCCCCGATGGCACGGTGGATCAACGCCGCCACCACAGAAGAATCCACGCCTCCGCTTAACGCGCACAGCACATGTTTTTCTCCTACCTGCTCGCGGATAAAAGCCACCTGCTCGTCAACAAAATTACTCATCGTCCATTGACCGCTGCATTCACAGATGGCAAATGCAAAGTTTTTCAGCAGGTCGTCACCGTATTCCGTGTGCCGTACTTCCGGGTGAAACTGAACGCCGTACATTTTCCGCGTTTCATTGCTCATCCCGGCAACAGGGCAGGAAGCATTCCCGGCATCCGTTTTAAATCCGTGCGGAGGAGCTGTGATCAAGTCGCCATGGCTCATCCAAACGGTCTGCTCGTCCGGCAGACTTTCATAGAGGGCGGAACGGTTCTGAACCTGCAGGGTTGCTTTGCCGTATTCCCTGTGATTCGAAGCTTCCACTTTTCCACCAAAATGCTGGGTCAGCAGCTGCATCCCGTAGCATATTCCAAGAATCGGGACTCCCAACTCATATATTGCCGGATCTGCGGATGGAGCTCCTTTGGCATAGGCGCTCCCGGGTCCGCCGGAAAAAATAATACCGGCAGGAGCCATCTCTTTGAGCTGCTCCGCTGTCGTCGAGCCGGGATGCAGCTCACTATAGACGCCGAGATCCCGGATCCTGCGCGTAATCAATTGATTATACTGTCCTCCGAAGTCAAGCACGACGATCCTTTCATTTTCATTGGCCATGTCCTCATTCACCTTTCTCCTCATAATAAAAAACCCGGAACCCCTCCCCGCATGAAAACGAAGACAAATTCCGGGCACCCGCAACTCCCGCCTGCTCGCCTTCGTAGTCCAGTCTGAGGCAGACCGGGTAGAGACTCTTCTTAATCGAAGATATACGAAGCATGATGTTTCATTTCTTAAACATGCCTATCATTTTAGCAGTCGCTCCTGAGACGGTCAAGCTTTGATACGGTTCACCATATTCATCCAGATACTTAAAGCATTCGACCAGTTTCCATCCTCTTTTAAAGCCCCGTAATGGATTTTTTCGTATTCATATACCAGGGTTGACATTTCCTCTGTCTCAAACACCTCATCCATTCGCATGCCATACTCCCGCAGCGTTTCTCCATTTTTACGTCCAAAGCCCGCATAACGGAGAAAGGTTAATAGAGAAAGAAAAGCTTTTGTAAAGGCGGCCGGATCACGCACATGTCTAAACCGAAATATCATGGCCCGTTTAATGAGAGGAAAACGCAGCATATAAGCAATGCCCAGGAAGACAATAGCTCCGCTGAGATAAATCGGCCACCCCGGAAGGCTGAAACCAGCTGCCGACGCTTCACTGTCCTCTTCCTGCTCCTCTGTTTCCTCTTCCTCTGCCTCTTCTTCTTCCTCTTCTGTTTCTTCCTCCGTTTGTCCCGCAGTTTCCTCATTGTTACCGGACTCTTCTGCGGCATACGTATAGTCAAACTCTGAAGTAAACCCTCTGGTAGGCTCAAAGGGAACCCAGCCTACATCAGGAAAATATACTTCCACCCAGGAATGAGCGTTGGCACTGGTTACTTCATATACTGTTTCTTCCTGATCCACACGGGTTTCATTTCCTTTCGTAAAACCCTTCACCCAGCGGGTAGGAATATCCAGTGTACGGAGCATTACGGCCATAGAAGTAGAAAAGTTATCACAGTATCCCCGTTTGGTGTCAAACAGAAACTGTTCAACATAATCTTCCCCTTCTTCCGGAACTGCAATGTTGGACGTATCATAAGTGAATTCCGGACTGTTCAAAAATCGTTCCACCGCCCGGACTTTATCGTACCGGTTTTCCTCTTCAGCGGTAATATCTTCGGCAAGCTCCCCGATCGAGGTAGGAAGATCCTCCGGGAGTCCGAGGTAATGATTAGTAACTTCTTCCGGATCCTGCGGCGAACGCTGCTGCATGGCGTCAATCGGAAATTCAGGATACGCATAAGTAAGGGAATACGATGAAGCTTCATAAGGGTCCCCATCAGCTACCGCAGCTGCTTTTCCCGAATAACGATCCACCTGCAGGCGGACATCTTCTTCCGGCACCTGAATATCTTTAATACTGCCCGGGTAAAAAGCAAAATCAAAGGCATGGGAATCCGCGATCTCTACGTCTACTTCCTGTTCCTCCACAGGCACTGCCTCGTCAAAAAAGTCACTTTCCGGACGGCTTTCGTCCGGGGTATCCGATGTCCAGCCCTGCCCGGTATAAACATTTTTCGAATCTCCGCGCCAATAGCCGACTTCACCGCCCGACGCCGTAAACACCGGGGTTTCATCCATCTCAAAACCTCCGCCCAGCTGTTCGTCATTATCCCCGTATCCAATTTTGCGGACCGTCTCATTACCAATGCCGGACGTGCCCTCAATTCCTGCCGCCGCTTCCATATACGGAAGCGGATCGGGCCACTGCGGTTCTGCCTTCGGTGCGAGCATGCCTACTCCCGCTGCGGCAATAAGGAAAATAACAGCCAGCACTGTCCATCGCAGCCACACATATTTGTGCTTCACGGCTCCGGGAAAATAGCCGGACAGGCGGTCCCACTGCAGCAGCGCCATCAGGACAAATCCCAGAATAAAAATACGCACAATCGCAGAACTTCCATCATAAGGAAAAAAAGTATCAATCACTCCGACATATAACACCGTGAACAGAAAGAAAAACAGAATACGACGGGCGTGTACAATCCAGAAGTAAATTAGATAGCTCATAATCCCAAGGAGCATCAAAAATAACAAGCTCCGAAATAAATCGCTTAAACCATACCATTCCCCTTGAAACATGTGGGTCAGGTTCATGTTAATTTCCGCCAGGAAGGCCCCCCACCATTGTAAACTGAGAAATGTATGCTCTATAAAGATCGTATGAATTCCAAACAGCAAGCCTCCACCAATAAGCAGCAGAGACGCCCACCACGGAAACTGAAAAAACATCACCAGAAAAAAGAAGCCCGAGGCCGCCATAAACACAGGGACATATCCAGTCTGCGTAATTTCCGGAAGCGGAATTAACCACTCCATTAACAGCAGGTAGCCGAGCATATACATAAGAAAAAGTTTTGGCGTCTGCGGCGACGTTTGCATGTGGGACCTCCTTTCATGAAGTTAAATCAAAAGCAGAGTCACCCGGCAGAACATACATAATATCTGCCCCCTGCCTACGCAGCATATCCAACTGCTCGCGATGGATCTCCTCTGTCTTATCATACCTGCACATGGCTATTACCAGTTCATTCCGCTGCCGTAACAGACGCAGCAGTTCCTCTGCCCGCTGCGGCGACATGAAGGAAGTAATATAGACGATCGAGGAGCGGCTCTGCGGCTGTCTGAAATACAACGCGGAATCAAAGGTTCTTTCCCTTATTTCCAACTTGGCTAATTCCTGATATATTTTCTGGAAGTGCGTCCGTTTTGTCCCCTCTTCCAGTAATGTTTCTTCCGCTGTCGACACGCCGAACCCAGCTGGGATTGCCTGCTTATAACAATGATCGATCAACGAGGCCGCAAATTCCACCATTTCTTCAAAGGCCTCGCGCGGCTGTTCCCTTGTATTATCCATAATAACGGTCCAGCCCTTTCCTTCCTGCGATTCAAATTCCTTCGTGACCAGCTTTCCTGTCCTGGCACTTATTTTCCAGTCCACGCTCGTCATTTTATCTCCTGGAATATAATCCCTGACGCCGGCAATCGAAAAGGTTTCTTCCATCATTTTAGCAGTGACAGGAACCGTTTCCTGCTGATCATTCCATAGAGCGTTCCAGCGCTTAAGGGGGCGGAGGCGAGGTAATACGGTTAACGATTGGGGAAGATGCACCTGATATTCTTTTTGAAAAAAACCGAACAAATCCCCGGTCCTCAAGGTTACCGGAGCGAACCAATATTCCCCCCGCCTTCCTCCTCTGATTTCATAAGAATAGGTCAAATGCCTGGAGCCTGCCATAAAATAAATCGTTCCGGGAGCCTGGCCCATTCCTTCCAAACCCGGCGGAACTTCGTCTTCAACACTTAAGAAAAGGAAAGGAAACGGAAGGTTCTTTTTCACGTGTAAGGTCACGTTCAATTTTTCATTATAGGAAAGCATCTGCCGGCTGCACTGGCGTTCGACAGTTAACCGCCGCAAGGGATAGAGAACGAGCAGAATGTTACATACCATGACGAACAGAACACTGTAAAACAAAAACCAGCTGACAAACCCTCCCTGAAACATAGCATAGGCGTATAACGCTGCCATCAGGCCAAGCAGTATCATCCCTTTTCCTGTTTTGACAAGCAGTCGGCCCAGCTTCATCTACTGCACCGCTTCCTTGTTGGATAATGGTACACGCAAGGTGGAGACGATTTCGCGGATGACGTCTTCCCCATCCTTTTCTACCATCTGCAGATCAGAACGAAGAATAATACGATGAGAAAGCGTCACCGGGGAAAGATGCTTTACATCATCCGGAATGACGTACTCCCTTCCCTGAAGGAATGCATAGGCCTGCGAAGCCTTCATCAGCGCAATCGAACCACGCGGGCTGACGCCGAGCTGAACATCGCGGTGGGTTCTTGTTTCGTTTACGATCGAAATAATATACTGTTTTACTGCGTCATCTACGTAGACACCTGCTGTGTTCTTCTGCATCTCCAATATATCAGTCAGCGATAATACTTCGGCCAGTTCCTCAATGGGATGCTTCTGCTCTACCCGATTTAACACATCCAGCTCTTCCTCATAAGACGGGTACCCCATTTTCAGTTTAAAGAGAAACCGGTCCAGCTGCGCTTCCGGGAGCGGATACGTACCGCCATACTCAATTGGATTCTGTGTTGCCATCACAAAAAACGGTTCTTCCAGCTTGCGGGTCTGGCCGTCTATCGTCACACTGCCTTCTTCTAAAGCTTCCAACAGCGCCGATTGGGTTTTTGGCGACGTCCGGTTAATCTCATCAGCCAATACGACATTCGACATAACCGGTCCTGCGCGAAATTCAAAGGATTGGGTCTTCTGATTATAAATCGAAACACCGCTCACATCCGACGGAAGCAGGTCCGGGGTAAACTGGATTCTTTTAAAATCGGCTCCTATTGACCGGGCAATGGCCCGCACCATCATCGTCTTCCCCACTCCCGGCACATCTTCCAGGAGTACATGGCCTTTGGCCAAAAGCGCCGTCAGGCTTAGTTCTATTTCTTCGCGCTTGCCTACCACAACGCGTTCAATATTTTCTATCACATTATGCAAAACTGAATGCTGCTTTTCCACTTTCATTCCTCCCAAAGCTGTACCCACTCATTCCTTTTCATATTATCATATATTGAGATGATTTGTGGGAACGACAGCTCTTTTCCATCTTTTGTATATTTCATGAGTCTCTCCATCCATCATTTCTGCTTATGGGTGGAAATTTTATCATCATTCCTTCCTACTATTGGTTTTCATATCGATAGTTTTCTGGTAGCATTTTCCTTGCGAGAATTTTCAGGAAAATAAGAGAGAGGAGAGATCGTGTGGAATACTCAACACGCAGCTGGTATCGTCCGGGAATGATTTCCCTTGTCACTGCTCTTGGTCTGACGTGGGCAGCCTCCGCCGAAGCACAGGAAAATTCAGCAGCGGAATCCCAGCAGGTCATTATCAGCGAAGAAGGAAGCAGTGTTTCCGAAACGGGGCAGGAGGATGCCGTAAGTATGCGGCAGGCGGACCCGGAGGAAGCGGATATCTCCGAACAGGAAGCCATTGAAAAATTACAAACGGTACTGCCTGTACTAAAAGAAGCAGAAGCAGATCAGGTGGAATTAAGGTATAATTCCCAGCCGTCTTCCTCCGGAGAAAAGCTTGTCTGGTCCATTCATTGGAATTATCAAAAAGCCAATACCAGCTATGGTTTTTCAAGTGAAGTGGATGCGAACTCAGGAGATATCCTGCATGCAAGCGTGCACGGCCCGCTGATGGAAGAAGAGGACGCTTTTTATCCACCCGAGATTTCTGAGGAAGAAGCGGTAGAAAAAGCCAAAAAAACCATTAGAACTGCAGCCCCATCGGTTGATATGGAAGAATTGGAGCTGGATAACAGCCAAGCCTATAATACCCAGTCGCTGTTCGGAACAGTTGGTTACAGCATGAACTTCGTGCCCTACATAGACGGGGTCCCTGTTTCCGGGGAAGAGATTCGTGTTGAGATGACCGGAGCAGGAGAACTCACCAGCTTTCAAAATAGGCTGCAGCAGAATGACTATCCATCCGCAGAACCCGAAATAAGCGAAAAAGAAGCCGTAAACAAATTTAAGGAAGATGTAAACCTGACTCTTTCGTATTTCACCATTAATCAGGGCAGGGAAGAAAAAGTGTTTCTTGGCTGGAAACCGGATGAAAATACCTCCTCTATGTATCTTGATGCTGTGGAGAACGAATACCTGAATAGCGAAGGGGAGCTGTTAGAATCCGGAAATTCAGGCTATGAGGAATTGGAAAAGGAAGCAGCCTTTGAACCAATCACTCCCGGTGAAAACGGCAGAATATCGGAAGAGCAGGCGCTGGCAGCGGTAACGGAATATACAGACATCGAAGAAAACGACGAACCAGATAACGTAGCATTTCGGGAAAATCCTAATAATTATGAAGATCCCGTCTGGGAATTAAGGTGGCATCCGCAAACGCCTCAGGATGGAACGGTGCAGGCAACCGTTAATGCACAATCAGGACAGATTCTTTCCATCAACCAATATTCGCCAGGGGTGAATGCAGACGAGGAAGAATCCCAGGAGGCTAACAACGGCCTCTCCAAAGAAGAATTAAAGGAAAAAGCCGTATCATATCTGGCTTCTCTCTATCCTGATGCCGGGGATCACTTTAAATTAGCCAAAAATAATACAATGACGTATTTGGCAAACAACGGCGATTCTACTTTTGAGTTTCAGCGTTTTGAAAGCGATATCCCTGTCCAGAACGACCGCGTCTATATGACTTTAAACGGGGAGGGGGACATTACGCAATACAGGGTTAATATCACTCCCGGACTAACCGATAAAATAGACGGCTTAAGGGATGAAATCGGAAAAGAAGCAGCAGCAGCTGAATTTGATAAAGAAATAAAGGCTAAACTCCAGTTCCAAGCTTTCCCTCTTACCGCAAGTATGGGAACAGAAGAGCCAGAATTAAGATTGACCTATCTCAGACAGATTTCAGATCAACGTCCTGTCGAGATGGTTCTGGATGCGGAAACAGGAGAATGGAGATCTCCGGTTGGGACCTCTTTACTGCAAAATCCGCAGCAGCCGGAGCGCAGCCCGGAGGATATTGAAGGCCACGAAGCAGAAGACGCTCTGCAGACCTTGGTAGAATACAATGTACTGGCCCCGGATTCTGAAGGAAACATCCATCCCAATGAAGAAATCACCTACGGAAACTGGCTGCAAATAGCAGGCCAGGCCGTGTCTCCTGACTACAATAGAGTACTCAGTAATCAGGAAAACAAAGCAGTGAAAAATTTAGAACCAGACGAAGAATATTATAAAGCTGTTCGATTTGCCGATGAACAGGGATGGCTCGATGAAGAAGTCGAGGCAGTTGATGTCGACAGCACCTTAACGAAAGAACAGCTTCTTTCCTCTATGATCCGTATTCTCGGCTATGATCAGTTTGCCACGCATATGGAGGAAGAACCTCCATTTGATGATGCGGCTTCGATAGAGAACAAAGGCGCGGTAAACACAGCCTTACAGCTTGGTCTTATTAATAACGACGGCTCCTTCCATCCGGAACAGGAGATCACAAGAGCGGAGGCAGCGGTTCATATGATGAACCTCGTGGACATTCAGGACAGTATCGATCAAAGAATTCAGGGAAATCGATATCGCTAGCATCATAAACCAAAGACCTAATCTGCGGACACAAGATCCAGCCCGGACTCTGTGTCCGCTTTCTCCTCTGTTTTTCACCTGAAAAAATAAACCCGGCAGCCTGTGACCAGCCTGCCGGGTATCTTCCGCTTTTATTCCATTCTTTTTTCCCATTCCCCTTTAATATCAACACCGGTGGCTTTAGCAGCGTCTTCCAGCTTCTTAATATCCTGTTCAGTTAACGTCACGTCTGCAGCGGCAGCAGCTCCATCCACATGCCGTGGTTTGGTCACACCTATGATAGGCACCGTCCCTTTGGCAATCGCCCAGGCTATCGCTACCTGTGCCGGTTCCACGTTGTGCGCCTCTCCGATGGTACCCATCATCTCAAGCAGACTGTCCAGCTTTTCCATTACTTCCACGTTAAAGGCTTCCCCTCTTCTAGTACCGGACTGGAGAGGGTTGCTGGCGCTGTATTTTCCTGATAATGCACCCTGCTCCAATACCATATAGGAAAAGAACACCACCTCATGCTGCCGGCACCAGTCGATAATACCGGCCTCTTCCGAAGAACGATAAAGCAGACTGTAATGGTTCTGCACCGCTGACAGCTGCAGTCCTTCTGCTTCTAAAATCGAAGCTGCCTGCTTCACTTCCTCTAGATTATGATTAGACACCCCCGCGTGTTTTACTTTTCCGCTTTTCATGAGGGGGAGCAGCTCTGACGTCCACTTTTCTACATCATTGGGATTATGAATCCAATAGATATCGGCATGCTCCGCTCCCAGACGGCTCAGGCTTTGATCCAGCGATGCCTCCATCGGTTCCTCACTGACCCCCGGCGTAAATTTAGTCGAAAGAAAGATGTCGTCCCGGCCTTTAATACATTGGCCTACTATCGTTTCGGAGGCTCCCATTCCATAAACAGCCGCTGTATCCCAGAGGGTAAATCCAGCATCTGCCGCCCGTTCGAAAATAGGCTGCAGCTCCTCTTCTGTCAGATGGTTCCCGAAAATATCCTCGCCGCTGTTGGCCCCGGTTCCCCACGACCATGTCCCGAATGCAATCGAAGGAATCTTTTCCTGCTTTAATGAAATAGCTGTCATATGTAACGCTCCTCTCTTAACATAAGAATTTAATTTCGATGTGCCAATGTACCACTATCTAAAGCTTATCTCAAGAAAAACAACTTGTGGTCGGGACGGGGGCAGTTGATATAGGGGCCTTTGATTCATAGGCTGTCCATTAAAAAAATGGTTATTATTTTTTCATAGATAAAAGAAAAAGACCTTATCTCCCAGGTCTTGAAAAGGTTTCGGATATCCCTCTGGCAAAGTCTTCTACATTTTTATTTCTAAATTCTGCTGTTCCTTTCGGCGTCTCGATCTTCACTTTCCTATTCGCTCGAACATTTCCCTTTTCTTGCTGGGCGGCATGCTGGAATAACCGTTTTAACTGCCTTTCATACAATGCAGCTTCTCTTGGAGAAGAAGCATGATTCATTCTATGACAGAGGTACTCGGCTTTTTTCAGCTCCCTTGGGCTTAAATGTTCCGGATTGATGGACTGATTAAATGTCATTACCTTCTCTCCTCTCCCCGTTTATTTGACTGCCTTCTGTATGGATATTCCTGTCAGGATTCTGTTATTCAGGGAAAATACACGAGGACAAACAGTTTTATCCTTTTGATGCCGCCTGCATCCCTCCCCGACTCGAGCCGGCTTTTCTTTTTCCTCTACCCGCTGTTTCATTTCTCCACCGTCACAATAACTCCGCCGACGTTGTCTCCGGAAATGGCATAATCGCCATCCTCCGGCAGATCAATTGTTTCGGTTTGAGCGTCAGGGTAATAGGAGACCGTATATTTTTTATCCTCCACTTCCGCAGTAATCGTCTTTTCTTCCTGCAAGTATTCGAGATACTCTTCCAGCACCATTTTTCGGTCATACATAATCGCGCTATGCGGAAGACCGACGTATCGGATATGCCATGGTTCATAGGAGATTCCCGTAATTTCCTTTTTATCCTTAGGATAACGTAAGACAAAACCGTGTTTCCAAGCGTTATTTTCGATCCATTTTCCTTCGGGCGCTGTTCTCATTTCTCCCTGAGACGACCCGACATCGAGGGATAAACCGAGGTTATGTTCGCTGTGTCCTGCCGGCAGTGCATAATCTGAGGCCATTTCTTTATATAATTGCCCCTGCTCTTCAAAACTTCGATACCCGCTGCTGATTAAAAACCGATGGACCCCTTCTTGCTCTGCAGCAGCCACCATAGAAGAGAATTTTTCGGCTATCTCTGCTGACAACTGAATATCTGCATCAAGCAGAACGTAATTCTCTGTTAAATCCGGATGATTGTATACATCTACGATGTCTTCTCTGATGCTCCCCCGATGAACGGGATGGTTTTCGTTCACTAATAATAAATCTCCCTGATATATCTGTCTCTCCTCTATCTCTTGCTCAACAGTATTATGTACTCCATCTTTTGTATTTTCTTCAATATTTACTTCGTTTTGAAAAAACGGCAGCACCTGATCTGCCCCAACATAACCTGCAATAAAAATAAACATCAGTACTATACCCCACTTCTTCATGACGGTGCCTCCTTTTCCTGCAATAGGTATAGAATAGGAAGAACTCTTTAAAAAAAAAGTGCGGTAAAGTTTAAATATTTCTTAAAAATTCGGCCAAACGTTAAATCTGTTCTTTGTCATCTTGATGCTGGGGCAGTCGTACTTCAAACACAGTACGAATCACATTACTGTCTGCGGAGATTATCCCGTGGTGCTGCTCGACTAAATTTTTGGCGATGAACAAACCAAGACCTGTACTGTTTTCCTGAGACGTCCGGACTTCATCTCCCTTGTAAAACATTTCAAAAAGGTATGGCAATTCTTCTTCCGAGATACTATCCCCGTAATTTATCACTTGAACAACGACCTCCCCCGCTTCCAGCCAACTGTGAATATCGACAAACTGCCCATCTATTCCATAACGGATGGCATTGCTCAGAAGATTTTCAAAGACTCGTGCCAGCAGCTCGCCGTCACCTAAAATAGGTAGATCCTCCGCAACATTGAGCCTGGACGTTAAATGATTTTGTTCAAATACTGGATAGAGTTCCTCGTTCAACTGGTTCAATAAATTACTTAAATTGATTGGGTTTTTTTCAATAGTTAACATGCCATAATTCATTCTTGTTATCTCGAATAATTCATCAATCAATTTTTCCAAACGCTGGGATTTGGTAAAAGAAATCATGATATAATGTTTGATTTGCTCCTCTGTCAAGCTGTCATCTTTCAGAATTAATTCCAGATAGCCTAATACAGAAGTCAGAGGTGTGCGTAAATCGTGAGCCAGGTTTACCACCAGCTCATCCCTGCTGCTTTCTGAAAAATCTCCTCTTTCGATCGCTTCTATCAGTTTGCCGCCAGCTAGATTAATATCCTTCGCTATATCACCGAACTCATCCTTTGTATCGATAGTAACCCGGTGTTGAAAATCCCCTTGGGCAAGAGAATGGATCCCTTTGGATATTTCATTAAAATACGTGACATAAGGCTTTGTAAGAAAGTAGAAAATTAAAATGGCCAGCGGGATAAATATCATTAAAAAGAAGTATATATCTCCAATATGGAGCATAAACGCACGAAAACCTGCAAGCAGATCTTGATAATCGACCGCGGTATGGTAATAATATTGCAGGCCTTTATAGATGGCATACGTTATGAATCCAGATAGCAGCATACTTAATCCAAACAACATGATCATTTTTGATCGAAAACTGCGTAGATAATCACCCCTGAAAGGCATAGCCGACGCCCCACACTGTTTTTATGAATTTATTTTTCCTCTTGTCTTCTTTCAGCTTTTTCCGCAGCGTGCGGATATGAACCATCACCGTATTCGCTCCTTCGAAATAGCCTTCAGCCCAAACGTGATAAAAAATATTTTCGACACTGAACACCTTCGTCGGATGACTGGCCAGCAAATACAGAATATCAAATTCCTTTGGGGTCAGCTCGATCGTTTCTCCATATAGAGAAACATGATGCTGATCCGGTGAAATCACAAGGCCTCCATATTCCAAGCTCGAGGAATGATTTGGTTTCGGTTGGTTCAGTGTCATA
Source organism: Salibacterium aidingense DSM 18341 (assembly GCF_000429685.1). GTDB lineage: Bacteria > Bacillota > Bacilli > Bacillales > Marinococcaceae > Salibacterium > Salibacterium aidingense. Next base: position 5,610 of record NZ_AUCI01000011.1, on the reverse strand, counting down.
TACCGGCGCAGCTGTGCGTTCACACGAGCAGCCAATTCAATCGGGGTAAAAGGTTTCGTCATATAATCATCTGCTCCGAGTACCAATCCCTGCACCTTATCAAAATCTGACGTCTTGGCACTCAAAAAAATAACGGGCATATTATAAGCTTCACGAATTTGATGGACTACCTCATATCCATCCATTTCCGGCATCATGATATCCAGGATTAAAAGATCAACGGGTTGCTCCCGTACAATATCCATAACCTCCCGGCCATCTGCTGCCTTGATGATGTGATTGCCTTCTTTTTCCAGATGAATCGCAACCAGATCGGCAATTTCTTCCTCGTCATCCGCAATTAAAATAGAAACATCCCGCATCGTTCTTCCTCCAAACAAATACACATATTCCCAATATGATCTTATCATAAATCCCCAAATAACTTCTGAAAAAGTCTGTATAATAGAGAAAAGGAAAAGAAGAAAGGAAGCTGGAATTAGAAAAGAAAGGTTTTTATAGAAGGAGGAGAACGTATGGATATTCAAAGGCAGCGGAAACTGTTTGACCGTCAGGCAAAAAAATACGCCAAACGTGCCAGGAAGCGGGGCCCTGATCATCAGTGGCGGCAGCGTCTGCTGGCTTCAGCAGAAGGAGACATTTTGGAAGTATCGGCCGGGGCGGGGACAAACTTTTCGTATTATCCCGAGGATGCATCGATTACAGCGGTTGATTTCAGTCCGGCTATGCTGGAAAAGGCCAGAGAGACGGCGCAAGAAGAAAATAAGGAGGTGGCGGAATTTATTTTTGGCAACGTAGAAACCTTGGATCTCCCAGAGCATTCGTTCGATACTGTCGTTTCCACGTTGTCCATGTGTGCTTATCCGAATCCAGATCATGTGCTGCGTCTTCTGTCCAAACTGTGCCGGAAAGATGGTCAAATCCTGTTACTGGAGCATGGATTAAGTTCCAATCGTGTTTTGGCTAAGCTGCAGAATATATTTGATCCTCTCTTTAAAAAGAAGGTGGGCTGTCATGTAAACAGGGATTTCATGAAACTGATACATCAAGCACCTGTGGTCGTTCAGCGGGAAGAACACACCGTTTTCGGAGCGGTCCATCTGGTATGGGCAAAGCCGCAGCCTTAGAAACAGGTTCTCTGAAAACTTCACTCGTATTACAAACGAAAGAAAAACAGCTTTTCAGCAATCTATAAGAAATCAAAACAGAATCAAAATGAGACAATAAATACTAATAAGTTAGGAGGAATAACGATGACAAAAACAAATCAAAACGTCGTTCCGCATTTGTGGTTTGACAAGGAGGCGGAGGAAGCAGCAGCATTTTATACTTCCCTTGTCCCGGACTCAAGGATTACGAATACTGTAACACTCCACGACACCCCATCAGGCGACGCCCATCTAGTCTCTTTTGAGTTGTGGGGGCAGAAGTTCATGGCCATCAACGCAGGACCTTTTTTCACATTTAATCCATCGGTTTCTTTCATGGTTCATTTTGATCCATTGCAACAAAAAAACGCAAGAGAAAAAATAAATGAAGTTTGGAACAAATTGTCCGAAGGCGGGACCGTATTAATGCCGCTTGATCAATATCCCTTTAGCGAGAAATATGGCTGGATTCAAGATAAGTATGGTCTGTCGTGGCAGTTGATCCTTACCAATCCAGAAAATGAAGAACGTCCTGCGATCATGCCGTCGCTAATGTTTGTTGGTGATAATTGCGGGAATGCGGAAAGGGCAATGAATTTTTATTTATCTGTATTTCAGAACTCAACCCAGGGCCAGAGGGCGCGCTATCCTCAAGGCATGGAACCTGACAAAGAAGGAACCATCATGTATTCTGATTTCATACTTGAGAATCAGTGGTTTGCCGCAATGGACAGCGCAAGAGATCATAACTTCCATTTCAACGAAGCCATCTCATTCATGGTATATTGTGATACCCAAGAAGAGATTAATTACTACTGGGATAAACTGTCTGCGGTTCCTGAGTCTGAGCAATGCGGTTGGCTGAAAGATAAGTATGGAGTGTCCTGGCAGATTGTGCCCAGGGAAATGGAAGAGATGATGGGCAGCAATAGCACACGAGAACAAATCGTGCGAGTCAGTAAAGCTACACTTAATATGAAGAAACTTGATCTTGCGGAATTACAAAAAGCATACCGGGGATAAGAAAATCAGTTCGGTATGGAAACGGCGAGTTATTTGAACAACGGACAGACAAGACAGATAATATTCCAGCTAAAAAAAGGCACTCTTTAAAAGAGGCCTTCTTATAAAAAGATTATTTCTCTTACCCTTTAATGGTACCTGCATCAGCCGGGTGTACGCCATGACGGTAGAAATCGGCATGGACGGGTTTCAGCGGGTCGCGTCCCAGGATGAGGTCCGCTGCCTTTTCTGCCAGCATTAACACCGGTGCATGAATGTTGCCGTTCGTGATATAAGGCATGGCAGACGCATCAACCACCCTCACATTGTCGAGCCCGTGAACCTTCATGGTATTCGGATCTACAACAGCCATAGGGTCTGAAGCCGGCCCCATTTTTGCAGTACATGACGGGTGAAGCGCCGTTTCCGCATCTTCCTTCACCCATTCCAAAATCTCCTCTTCCGTTTGAACGGAAGGTCCGGGTGAAATTTCTCCTGAATTATAAGGGGCAATGGCTGACTGAGACATAATCTCCCTGGTCACTCGTACTGCTTCCACCCACTCACGCCGGTCCTTCTCCGTTGATAGATAGTTGTAGACCATGCTCGGATGCTCTTTCGGGTCTTTCGAACGAATCTTTAAGGATCCCCGCGCATCCGAGAACATAGGTCCGACGTGTACCTGGAATCCATGATCCGTATCCGCCTTTTGACCGTCGTAGCGCACCGCTACCGGAAGGAAGTGATACATCAGGTTAGGATAAGGAACGTCCTCGTTCGAACGGACAAAACCGCCGCCTTCGAAATGGTTTGTCGCTGCCGGTCCTTTGCGTCCCAGCAGCCACTGCAGACCGATCCACGGCATCCGTGATTTCTTTAAGTTAGGCTGCTCCGAAACAGGTTCCGGGCAATTGTATTGAATGTAGGCTTCAAGGTGGTCCTGAAGGTTTTCACCGACGCCCGGAAGATCAACGACCGGTTCGATACCAACAGAGCGCAGGTGTTCCGCTTTGCCCACACCTGACAGTTGAAGCAGCTGCGGTGTATTGATAGCCCCGCCGGCAAGAATGACTTCCCCTGCCGAGACTTGATGCGTCTTTCCATTTCGTTGATAGGTCACACCATCAGCCCGGGTACCATTGAAATCAATGCTTTTCACAAACGCACGTGTTTTCACCGTCAGATTTTGGCGCTTCATCGCCGGACGCAGATAAGCCCGCGACACAGACATCCGTCTGCCTTTGTACACATGCTTATCAAACGGTGCGAATCCCTCTTGGCGAAAACCGTTTACATCAGGTGTTCGGGAGCACCCAGCTTCAACAGCTGCATCAAAGAAGGCTTGGAACAAAGGATTTTTAGCTGGTCCACGCTCTAATTTAATTGGACCGTCATGACCGCGGTACTCATCATCCGGCTCTGCTGCCAACGCATTTTCCAAGCGTTTAAAATACGGAAGACAGTGTGCAAAATCCCACGTTTCCATACCTGGATCGCCCCCCCAGCGTTCATAGTCCATTGGATTGCCGCGTTGGTAAATCATGCCGTTGATGGAGCTCGAGCCTCCGAGCACCTTTCCCCGGGCATGCTTCACACGTCGTCCATTCATATAAGGTTCCGGGTCCGATGCGTATTTCCAGTCGTAGAGGGATTTCCCAGCGGGAAACGGTAAAGCTGCCGGCATTTGAATTAACAGGTCCCATGGATAATCACTGCGTCCTGCTTCCAGAACAAGCACACTGCGTGTCCCATCTTCACTTAGACGGCTGCCGAGTATAGACCCGGCACTGCCGCCACCAATGATAATAAAATCATATGTTTCACTCATCTTATAGACCCCCTTGGATATTGCGAATGGAGTGAAGTGATTAAAACTATATAGTTTTTTTTACGAACAGGCCTCCATCCATTCCCTGTTGAATTAATATCTCACTTACTTGATTAACTTTGTTAAATTATTATTTAACGTTTTTAATATTTTTAAATTAACACAGCATATTTCTTTTGTAAAGGCGGCAGAAATTCATTTCAATATTTTTATCAAATTATTAGGGAACACGTAGGGAAGAAGAACCGGGAAAAGAATGGAATCAACGTGCCGAACAAAAATTTCCAAATCGTGGAATCGTTGAAGAAATTACTTGTCATTGTCAGCCCAAACTGGATTATTTTCTAGAAAATATGATGGAATACTTGGAAACACGATCCGATACCACACGGAAAAAAGAAGCTACACAGAAGTTCAGTGAACTAACGAGAAGCCTCAATGAATACCCTCCATGTCAGCAAAATGTCAACATTTCACTCTTAAATGATAGGGTGAATCTTTGTAAAAATAAGGAAGCCGCAGCCAGGTGCTAAACAGACCGGCCGTTTTTCAGAAATACTTTTTTAATATCTATACGTGAGATCAGGACTCCTGCCATCACGAGTGCCGCTCCGAGGGATGCTTTTGCTGTTAATTCCTCCCCGAGCATAAAAATGGCAAAAACAGGTTCAAAAGAAAAAATCAGCCCTGTATTAGTCGGAGTTTATCGGATTTATTATCTTATTTTTCGTCGCACCCTTTGCAGGTGGTTGGGCATCTGCTGGAATTATATTTATTACCAGTTTGATTTTCACTCTAATTAAAGCTATTACATTCAACGCAAAGTAATCTATTTCATCTAAAAGTACAGGTAGTCATATATGGTGCTGCTAAAAAGGGAGCTATATCAAAAGGTATAGCTCCTTTACTTTAACAAAGAGAATCCAACCACGGGCAAAAGCGAAAGGCGGCGACTCCAGGCCGCAGGATGAGAGGCCTTACCTAGTATTGCTTTTAACGGATTTTTGAGACAGCCCCTCGTCGATTATCGAAGAACGCTCAATGCTTCGCTCCAGGAAATAACCTGCTCAACCATCTTATGAACCGATTTCTCCTGAAAGGCAGCTGGCTTACATTCACGAAATTCTCAAAATCGGTGAAGAGCGAAAGTCGAACTTGAGCACGTACGTCGGCGACCTCCAGCTCAGCCATCATCATCCTAAAATTTTCAACCGCAGTCGCAGCCCCGGCTGCTCCGTATCCAACAAAACCAGCGGCCTTATTGTTCCACTCCCTCTTTGTAATTAATTATCCTTCCACATGTTCTTGTTTTCTCCGAATTTCTAACCTATCAGTTATCACCAGATAGATTCATTCCCACCTCACGGACACATATATTGTTATTTATAACAATTTGAACCAGTTTGGATTCCTTCCAACTGCTCGAACAGGAATTTGTTGGTAAATTATTATATGACCGTGCTCTTGGTAATCACCCACATCGCACATGGTCGCTAACCCTCCCATATATCACTGGATGGGTGTCCATACATTCCTTCGTCCGGCGTATCCATGTGGTGGGGGGCGGCTAAGCTCCTTAGCTGGGTCTGGGCCCGAATGGAAAAAATGAACGCCGCCTCGGCACTAGTGGTG
>NZ_AUCI01000010.1 GCF_000429685.1 Salibacterium aidingense DSM 18341 | reverse complement strand
TCCTTCAGAAAATATGGCCTATCGAAACGATGATACGCCGTTTTTTGCCGGAGACTTATTAGCGCTTTTAAAAACCGGCGTAAGAAATTATGCAATTGCCATCACAGAAACAGCCACTCCAGCCGTTCGTGATGTTTTGAAACGCCAATTAATGAACACTATTGATTCTCACGCATCCGTATTTAACTACATGTATAAACGAGGATATTACCCTTCCTATGACTTACATGAATTATTAAAAAATGATGTTTCTCTTGCCAATCAAGCCCTTTCTAAACCTTTCTAAACTAGGATTTCCTAGTTTCTTTTTTTCTTAAGATAAACTGTCATAAATTAAATAATTTGGGACAACTTAAATATCAAAAGGAGGTACATATTATGATTGGATTAATCATCAAAATCTTTATTTGCCCCATCACAGTGTTGATTTCGTCTTTCATTTTTCCAAATGTGAACTTTGAAAATTTATGGCAGCCTATTATTGTAGGGCTAATTCTCGCTGTATGTGCCCACGTCCTGGAGATTTTCATCCTAAAAGAAGGTACATTTTGGTTTAGTAGCATTGTTGATTTTATTGCTGCATCTATTATCGTGTACGTCGTTTCTTTGTTTTTTACAACAGCTACCGTCACCATTTTCGGAGCATTCCTCACTGGTTTACTCCTTTCAATCACAGAACTCGCTCAACACAATTGGCTTATTAAGAGCGGAAAAACAGAGAAGTCCCCTACTTAGCACCACCTCAAAGGTGGTTTTTTAATGCTTCTTTGCAAATATCCAACCATACCTAGGCAATCGCTCACACAAAACAGGACTGCTTAGTCATAAATTGTGACTAGCGACAATAAGGAGGTGAAGATATGAGTGCAGGTTATGGATATGGGTCTGGATTTGCATTGATCGTTGTCCTGTTTATCCTATTAATCATTGTTGGTTCATCTGGTTTCTTCGGTGGATACGGTGGTGGTTACGGATATTAGGAGCATATCCCTATTCTCCTTTTCTAAAGGGCGGACCTAATGTCCGTCCTTTTTGAACATATGAACATAGGTCTTCTTTTTCACATAATCCGTCGTATGATCTTTAACAAAGTCTCAACCCGTATATCTGATCCGCAGCAATGGGGTTGATCCAGAGAGTTTCCGTTCTCGTTGCTCCAGCCTCTGCAGCCGTGATCATCGTTTCTTTTTTCCAGTCACCCAATATATCTTGATAAAGATCGTGTTCGTACCCTGACAGCAGCACCGGCCCTGGATGATCTTTCAAACAGTGCAACATCGACTCATGGTCTTGCTCTGTCATTTCGTGCTTATAATGACGCTTGGAACGAGTGCTGAGAACATAAGGTGGATCAGCATAAATCAGAACCTCTGGTCTTTGGTACCGTTCCAGTATTTGTTCCGCTGGTTGGCACTCAATTTGTACTCGTCTTAATCGCTCTGCTACGTTATGGATCCGGATAGGCAGCTTTCTAAAATCAGCAGTCGGCTTCGGTCCGTTCGAGCTGATCAAGCTGCGCCACCCAGTTCTGTCACTTGTTTTTGCACCTATTGCCTGCCAACAGCGCGTAAGAAAGCGCCTTGCCCGTTCTAGGTCTGAACCCTGAGAGTAATAGGTTTCGTAATACTCGTCCCTTGCGTATGGTGTATATTCAATCTGGAAAGCCAGTTCCTCCGGTTGCTCCCTTATCACCCGGAATAGATTAATGACTTCACCGTCGATGTCGTTGATCGTTTCAACCCTGGTTTTCGGTTTATTAAAAAACACCGCACCTAAATCTCCATCAGCTTCGCCTTCCGTTTCTCCCACAGTACTTCCGGCATTTTCTTACCGCGGAAGTAGATTGCCGATTCTACTGTCATGTCATGTCCTCCAGTCTGTGATTAAGCTGAAACTTGTCGCCTTGGATCAGCACCAAGTATTGCTTGCACATTTCGTATATTCGGGTTGCCAGCGCCTCATCTATCTCAACCATCTGGTCGATTGGCAGCTCCGATGAGATCATGATTGGCTTGTAATTCAAGTACCGGTGATTGATGACAGCGTATGTTTGCTCCACCTGCCAGTCCGTAGCCCGAGGAACGCCTTTTGCAGGTTTAAACAGATCATCAATAAACAGCACATCTGCTTCTTTCATCCGTGCCAGCTTTTCTTCTAGCTTGTCAAAGTCGTCTTTAAGATCGTTGAAGCCTTCGACGTAAGGGAAATACTGCACGCCAACATGTTTCTTAAACATGAGGTTGTTCGCTATGGCCGTGAGCAGGTGCGTTTTACCTGTGCCTGGTTGGCCTAGCAGAGTGATGCTGTTCTGCCGCTGCTCCCGGATCTCTTCAAAACTCTGAAAATAGTTATAGGCGCAGTCATATGCTCCCTGAATGACTTCCGGTTTCCCCTCGGTTCTGAAGTTTTTAAAGCCTAATTTCCTAAACTCCTCTGTAATTTCACTAAATTTCATAAGCTTTTGTGCCCTCCAATCGATGCAGCTGCAGCGCAGCCAAACTTCATATCCCTCCCGGACTTCAAGATATCCGGTCTGGTCCTTGCATTTTGGGCAGTCATACTTAGGCTCGTTTTCCGGGCTTAATCCATCCGACTTGTCCGCCCGTGATGGATTGGCTTGCTCCGCCCGTTCCCTGAGCTTGTCCATAACCTCCTGCATGCTGGTTTGTGCTTGATCCACGTGCCGCAGCCTCCCTTCTCGCTTTTTCTTTTGCTAAATCCGCCTCAAAATGACTCTGTATATATTTCTCGCAATATTTAAAAGCCTTTATAGAGTTGTTGGAGCCCTTATAACACCTTTCAAAATCAGCAAAGCACTCTTCAAGCAATTTGATAGTTCGAGAGGTCGGCACTCCCTGGGCGACTATCCGGGCGATTGCTTCGTAATCTTCAGTGCTTGGGTAAACAGGTCTGGCTTCCTGAGCGGATTTTAAATCCATGTAGCGTTCAGCTATAACATCAACAGGATCTTTTTGATTTGGATCAATTGGCTTATTTGTTTCGCGCGCATCATCAACAACAATTACTTCTTCCTCATTCTTCTCATTCTTGTTTGTCTCCAGCGACTGTTTATCAGGTGTGTAGTGACTGTTACTCGTAACACCATTTTCTTCTGTTGTTCTTTGTTGTACCGGCGTTCCTTCCGTTTCCGAGGTGTTACCATTAACACCACTTTCGGGGTTTTGGTGTAAATTCGTGGTGTTACCTTCATCCTCTTTTGATTGGTACACTTCCCAATTTAGAAGGGTTATGAGTGTGTATTGTCTGTTACCTGCTCCAAGGTCCTGTTTGATCATGTTTTGTTTCTCTAACCACTTCAGAATATCGCTGATGGTTTTCGGATTAGGTTCTTTCCAAGCCATTCGTTCATACCAACCAATCGACTGAGCCAGTTTCCGTTTTGATGTAAGATGTTGGCCGGGCTGAATGGTCAAAAAGCTACCGTCTTTCATCGGAATTCGTTCTGTTTTGTGATTCACTTTATATTTGAGATACTGCCACACCCTGTGGTAAAGGGGCGGCATCATCCAAATGTCACTATCCAGCTCTTTTCGGTAATCCTTGATGTATCCTTGCAATAGCCGCCCCCTCCCTTTTTAACTCGGAATCTCTTTTCGCTGATCCGTATATCTGTGTTTCAGGAGCAGCATGCCCTCATGATTCTTTTCAACAAGCCAGTTTTGATGGTTCAGATTGTACTTCTGTATTGCCATTTTCTGCGCCCGCGTTGGCTTTTTACCTTGCATCAGGAGCCCTCCTTTCACAAATCGCTGTCATACCTTCTATTTTTACTAGCGTCATTTCCGGGTAACTCTTCTTTAAATAGCCCTGCACATAACGTTTGAACATCGTTTTCCTGTTGTCGTAAGGCTTGACCATCCATACATAGCAGTAAGGTATGGGAATGTAGTGCTTCATGGTATATACACCGGGCTGCCGGTCAGCTCCATGATCTCCCGTTTAAACCTCTCTTCGTCTGAATTGCTGTCGCTAAGGTGCAGCATCCAGATCTCTTCAAGCTTGCTAAGATCATTAGCTCGGAGAAACTCTTTGAAATTTTCCAAGCTCATGTGAGAGCGCATAAGTCGTTTTCGCATGACCTGGGGAACATAACCATTAAGTATGTTTTCATCTAAGATGTCGAGGCTGTAGTTACATTCCAGAAGCAAATGTGTAAGCCCGTTGAATCGGTATTTAATATAGAACGTGTCTGTGGCAAACAGGAGCTTGTCTCCGCTTTGATTAGCAAGCAGGAACCCATATGGCTCTGATACGTCGTGCTGTACATCAAAGGGTAAAATGGTCCATGTACCGAGGTTGAATGCCTTCTTTGCCTGCACCGTTTTGATGCGGTGATTGCTGTGTCCTATGGCTTCTGCGGTGCCGACGCTCATATAACAATCAATGCCGGCCCTGGTGACGTCCTTTATAGCTTTGCAATGATCCTGATGTTCGTGTGTAATGAGACAGCCTTCGTTCTCTGACACCTGAAAGTCCAGCCCGAGTTGTATCTCTTTGTATGAGATTCCGCACTCCAGCAGGATGGGGGTGCGACCGTCTGTGACACGGTAGCAGTTCCCCCTACTGGATGAGGCAAGCGCTGTAATCTGGATCATTAGAACGGTACCTCGTCTCCGACTGCTGCTTGATCAGCCTGATCAAAAGAGTCCGTAAGGTCTAGTTGTTCCTCTTCCTGCTTAGGCTGTGGCTTTTCTTGCTTTGGTTGCTCTTCCTTGGAATCTGTCTCTAGTTCCGATGGATCTTCAACTGGAGTAACTTCAACATCAAGGTACTGCGTATTTTCATTTTCATTTACTTCCCGGCGCATCGCTTCTTCCTCATCTTTGTTCTCCATGTAAAGGTAGGATGCGTTGACCTTCTTGGGGTCGATTTTTAGTTTTTCTGTAGTCCGGTGAACCAAGGTTTTATATCTCATTTCGATTGGGTGATTATCCCAAAACGTTTTTCCAGCAGCTGCTTTCCTTGATTTTTGAAAATCTTCTTCTGTCACAAGAATAATTTTATTTTTAGTGGGATCTTCATAAGAAAGATAACCGAACCCACCAATAACGTTTCCCCTATCAAAAGGGTTCTGGATTTCAAACTCATAGTTTTCTATTTCATTTCCTGCTGATTTCTTAATGGGCTTAAAGTGATCGTTACTATAAACGAGTTCAGTAATGATATCCTTTGGCTTTTCGACAGCAGCTTCCATTCGGTAGTACGCCTTTCCAACATATCCAACCCGCAAATCCAGATCATACTTCTTCTCTTTGCTATTGAAATATGGGACAGGGTGAACGTGATTAGCGATCAAAGCGTCTAAGCCAAGTTGAACGGTGTGTACAGCATCCAAAGAGAGTTTACGCATGTTCAAATTGTGCCAAGTATATGGAGTCTGATTTGTCTTTCCATCCTTTACACGCTTAGCTTCAAATTCTTGAAGCACGGAATCTAGCTTTAAAAATAGATGTTGAGCTAGCTGTTTTTCGTACTCGGAAAAAGCTACTGGGCTACCTGCTTCCGCTGCAAACTGTGCTTGAATATTATTCATAAACCTCTCTGAATTGGTCCGTACTGCCATTTCGTTCTTTTGTTGGCTCATAGGATAGCCCCTCCACTATTTATCCAGATATTTTCGGATTCTCTGATCTTTGTTTGCTTGTCTTCGTTGATAACTTCCGTTTTGTGGCTTTTCTTTGTCATGCCTTTCCTGCTTTTTTCCAGTTCTCTCATGGCTTCACTTGCATCTTCGGCATAAATCGTAGTAGACGTTGTCTGCAAGATATCTTCAGTTATTACGTACTCCCGTTTCATTTAGACGGCCTCCTTTGCTGTGGTGCTCTCAATGCGAAGTTGCTTGTCCGACTCTGATACAACCAGGCTGATAACCTGGGCCTTAGTATCAATTAACCGTGTTACTGCTTCTGAATTATCTACAAAGATAGGTGCTGAGAAGCCATAGTACTCGCTGAGAGTATTGATAATATCTAGGCCGACATTGATACGGGCAGCGTTATTTAAGCCCCCAGAGTAAGGCACACCTTCGTACAGAGCCTCACATGTTTCTTTTAACCCTTCATTAATTTGGGTATCAAAAAGTTTAAAGCGTGCGTGTTTAAATTTGCTGTTGATCTTCTCTTCTAAGAGATCCACTTTGGCGCGGATAAACTCTTCTGTGAGGTACAGCTCGTGCTCCAGCTTTTCGTACTGTGCGGAGAGCTGCTTCTGCTCTTCCTCCAACTCCTTGATCCGCCCGTCAGCCTTCCGGATCTACTCGAACTTCGCTTGGTTCTGTTCGTATCCGGCTTTTTTGGACTTGAGCTCATCCATTTCCGTGCGGACCTTCTGCATGGATTCCTGTACGGAATCCTTGAGTTGCTTGATATCCTGCTCGATCTGCTTTGCTTCTTTCTGCTTAGCCTGATACTGAGCGTTTTCCGAAATATCGCTGACATTTGCATGCAGGTTTTCAATATCGGTATTGAGTTCTGTAATTTCGGATTGTTTGGATTCAAGCTGGCTGTGTGTTTGCTCTAACTCTTGTAAGGCTGATGTTCTATCCTGCTGTAGTTCATTAATCTTCTCTGTTTTCTGGGTACCGGATGCCTTAATGTCTTCGAGCTGTTGAGCTTTGCGGCGGTTAAATTCAGCAAGGTTTGCTTCATAAGACTGCATTGCTTTTTCATGAGCGGCTTCCACTTGGTCCGCAGGGAGTTCTTGCCCGCATGCGGAGCAGGCGCAATCCTGGTCGTCTTTGGTGGGCTTGATACCGTCATACTCCTTGGCGTTGACTTCCTGCCACTGCTGCCGGAGATCCGCGGCTTCTTTGTTCAACCGCTGTATACTCTCATCATCCGTAAATATGCGGTTGTTCAATTGATTAATAGATTGTTCCAGCTGATTCTTTTCTTTTTCCAAACCGTTCAGTACAGATTGCTTCTCATTAATCTTGGCGTACTGATCGGCCTGATGACTGTTCTTGATTTCCTGTAGTTCGCCCTGCACTTCAGCAAGCTGCTTCTGCTTTTCAGTGACTTCGCCGCCGGACTGGATACGGTTCAGTTCTTCCTGCTTGGCATCGAGTTCTCGAGACAACTGTTCAATGTTGCTTTTTATCTGATCTTCGTTCAATTCCGAAATATCGGGCTTCCCTCGGTCTACTTCATCAATACGGAGTGGAACTTCATCGATCTTCTTATTGATGTCTTTTTTCTTATTGGCAATCATTTTCTGATGGGCTTCAATGCCACGGCCGTCCAGTACATCACGCAGTTTGTCCAATCCCTTTTTGCTATTAATGACCTCTTCATCCGCCACGTCCCCCGCAATCTCCAGCAAAATGTCACGGCGTTCATTTTTACCTAAATGTTCGTTAAAATAGGCCGGAGACGTTAGAACTTTGAACGTATTTTCATCGATAATGGACTTTATAAACTCGTCATACTCCTTTTTCTTTGCAGGAACGGCATCGATATAATGATCTGTTGTGTGGCCTGTAAGTTCCTTTGTTGGTCCGCTATTCCGCCTCTTTGTGTACTTCTCGTAATACACCTTCCGGAGCGTTGTTTCTTTGCCATCAATGGAGAATACACCTTCTACTTCATGATCTATCCCGTTAATTTCGTTGTTATCCTTATCCAGCGTCTTGATGGCAAAGTCTTTCTTGTTGTTGCTATCCTTATCGAATAGCAGCCAGATGAAAGCATCAAAGAGGGTGGTCTTTCCAGTCGCATTATCTCCGAAAACCTGAATATGCTCCCCGTCCGTCTCCAATGTGAAGTCCTTGATCCCCTTAAAATTGCGGAGAGTTAAGCTTTTCAATAGCATCTTTTTCACGTTGATTCCTCCCTATTTGAGTTTTGAGGGTGAATCGCATATAATCGGAGTACAAGATGTTTTGCGATTCACTGCGACGATCAGCCCGCCAGCTGGTCGTTTTTCCTTTTTTGGTCCCGGTAGATGCTCTTTACAATTTCTGTGCTGAGTGCCAACCTGTGAGCTACCTGCTTGCTTCCGGCTTCCATACCTAACACGTCGATGTGATTGACAACATAAAAATTCAAATCGTGTGCAGATGCCATGTCTTTCACCTTCCTTTCTGGCGCGGCCGCACCGTCAGACTCATGACTGCCTCGGGCAGAGGGGGAGGGCTTACGTCATAAGTCTGACGGCAAAACCAGGCCGCAATCCTGGCTTGCCACTTATCAACCTAAGTGCTAAAATTAAATCAGTAGAAGAACCCTATCTTAAGCGTGTGCTGTGTCCGCAGCCGCGCTTTTTCTTTGTATCCAGAAGGCTTGCTGAAACTTTGATTTCTTTGCTTCCATCGAATGTGCCAGTTTGTAAAGTTCCAGACCTCGATGTGCGCTTTTCATTGCCATGTGCATTTTCCCGCGTCTTTTCAATGCCCGGATAACAATCTCCATTTCAAAGCCATCCATTTCAGCGTGAATCCCATTTTCCAAAATGTTATCCAAGGCTATATTCACTTGCTCTTGATCGGCTCCCTGCAGCTTATCAGCGTGGACCCTGACAGCTAATCCAGTCTCACTCATTTCCTTCTCACTTGCGCTCTTTAGTGGCTGTGTTTTGTTCATGTTTCTTCTCCTCCAATCGCTTTTCGATAGTGTTTAACACTTGAATCTCGGGTCTGCAAAACTCCTTCACTTTCACTTCAGCTTTCGGAATTTGTTTCAGTAAAGAAAAAGAGTATATCCAATCATCGTTTACAAAGATATAAATTCTTGTCGATATCTCCGAGTTGTGAAAGTCGGCTGCTTCAAACCCAGAAATGGTTTGAATATCGTTCTGCACCCTCTTTTGCAAGGCCACTGGCAGGAGTTCCAACTTGTCCATAAATTCTCCAAAATCCGTAATAAGCATCACTTCAATCCTCCTAACTGTGCCATCCTTTCCTGGTCTGTCCGCTCTCTCCTAAGCTCTTCATAAACACCAACTGAGTGCATCAGGATGTTGTTTGCAATACCTCCGTTGATCCAAGTTGCTTCAACGTATTTCCTATTCAGCCCCCACTCATTATCCATGGCTGTGAGTAAGCAATCTGCCGCATGCCTAACATCGCGGATCTGTTTGGCCGCAGCCTGCATCTGCTGACGATCTCTATCCTCAAAACCTTTCCATGGCCGCCAGTGTTGAGAGAGCTTCTCGATATCTTTGGCTGCAGTGAACCCTTCTTCCACTTCCGTTTTGAAATTGTCGAGCTGCATCGATACGCTATCCAAAAGCCGTGGATCTGTCGGCGGTTCACTAATGCCGTAAATGTGCAGGATATGTTTCAGAGCTAAGAAATCCTCCACGGCTTCGCACCACTCGATACACTCTTCCAAATGGATTTGAGAAGTACCATCTTCAATGCCTGTCAATCTCCGCTCGGTCATTCCCAATTGTTCAGCGAGCCACCGTTTGGTGCGGCGTTCGGGTTTTAATGCTCGTTCCCTGGCTGTCTTTAAGACAGTAGGTATCGATGACGGACTATATAGCTTTGATTTTGTTGACGTGTTCTGCATTCTGTTTGCCTCCTATATGTTGATTTATCAAGATATGATGATAGTTACATAGCATTCGATTCTGTATTGACATCCATCGTCGATTGGTTCCGGATCCAGTCATCGATAGCGTCTTTAGAAAAAAAGATCCGTTTCCTAACCCTGAAATGCGGTATTTCTTTTGCTTGGACCATGTTATAAATGGTGTCGTGATGAACGCTTAAATACTCTGCTGCTTCTTTGACATCCATAGTTTGCTGCACTTAAATCACCTCCAGTTCTTCATTTTCGATAATTTGCACGGTCAGTTGACCCAGTGTTTCATGCTCAAAAACCTTCGTTTCGTTCATATACTGTCACCACCTTGTAATTGATCAAGTTCGCGGCAGATATCGTGTAGCCAACCATAGTCTTTTGAGATGTATGCCATATAGGACAAGTTCTTGAGTTTAGCAAACTCCCAGAGATAGTTTTCTACATATTGTTTGCTCTCGATCAGCTCCTTTCTTTCCATTGCTGTAAGTGGGCGTTTGGTCTGGATAGACAACAGTTCCATATATCGGGCATGGACTGTATTCATGGTGTTAGCCTCCTTTAAGCTGATGTAGATTTTGTTCTCGTTTCGCGAACTTTGTTATCAAAAAAAAGATCATCAACTTCTACTCCCAAAGCTTTAGCCAATATTGGGATTTTGTCTGCTTTTAAATGCCTCCTTCCTTTCTCAATATCGTTAAGGCTGGATGGAGACCTGTACCCTAATTTATTAGCAACATAAGACTGTTTGATTCCTTTGTTGATTCGAATCTGTCTTGCGCGTTGCCCGACTTTATTAAGCAAATCCTCACCTCCAATATCGCGTAATGCGAACTGTTTAATTACATAATAAATACTCTATTCGCGAATTTAAATAATAAAATGCTCTTTTCGAGAAAAATGTTTTTCTTTTCGCGAATTTACGATACTATAAGGGGGAAGAAAAATGTTCGGAGTGGTGGTTGTGGAACCAATTTTGGCAAAAAGGATTAAATACTTAAGGGAACATAACGGATTAGCTCAAAAACACGTTGCTGAAAAATTGGGCATCAAAAATAATACGTTGTCAGGATATGAAGCTGGACGAAGGGAACCAGATGCCTCTACATTAAATAAAATAGCTGAGTTTTATGGTGTATCCGTAGACTATCTCCTCGGGCGCACCGATGATCCAACGCCGGAACAGCCCAGTATATTTTTCTACGGCGGGGAACTTTCTGAAGACGAGCAAGAACATCTTGAAGAAGAACTGAAGATATATCGGAAAAGAAAACAGCAGTGGTTGGAGCAGCAGGAAAAGAATAATAAAGAGTAAGCCGTATATCTTAGGTTAATTTTCCCATTATGCCTTTACGGGCATTTCTTTTTACTATAAAATCGAACATATATTCGGAACAATTGTTCTTTTAGTCCTACAAGGGGTGATTCTATGATTCAAACAGAATTGGAGCAGTGGATTCAGAAAGAATATGAAGAGCGAGGGATTACCTCCCTGGATGATCTAACTATCGAAAATCTTTGCTCACAATTCAATGTTGATTTAGTGTCCGGCAGTCGAGGTTCCAAAAGCTTTGCTTCCAACGATAGCAGGTATTACTTAATTTTCCTGAATAGAGATCAGCCTATACAGAAGCAACGCCTAGACTTCTTCCATGAACTGGGCCATGTACTTAAGCACGTTGGTGATCAGCGTATTATGCCGATCATGTTCCGAGAATACCTTGAAAATAAAGCTTATCAATTCACTTTGTACGCTTCGATGCCAAAATACATCATAGAACCCCACCTCAGTAAAGAAGTACGTGTCATCGCTGAACTGTTCAAAATGCCTCTCCATATCGTGGAAAGCCGAGTGGAGCAGTTGAGCCGGAATCTTCATTCTACCCGTACACATATCAGACCGCAGGAAAGCAAGAGGTTATTGAAATCCCGGTCTTATAACCCTGACAAGTGGACAAGCGAAACGTGGCGTGTCATAAAGCAGCTGCGAGAGCAAACCGGGCAGGAGGTAATCGATTATGAAAGTATATTATGAAGAAATCGACGGAGAACTGCAGGCGAAGTGGGTGCTAGTTAAAACAGATGGAGAACAACGAGGAGCACTCCGCTTTTATAATGTATCCCAACCCATTGAGCGATTTTATGAAGAAGATTTCGCAGACCTTGCTATATTGTCTGTCGATATTGGAGAACTGGTGAGGGATCCATTTGACGACTATGTTTTTGCAATTAATACAAATATGGTTCAATCCCGGTTGGAAAGCAGTGGACATGATCCTGCCATGCTAGAAGAAGCCGAGTACTTTATCATGCTTGTGGAAGATTTAGAAGAAGTGATGTCAGTGGGTAGTTCTTTTTTTGAATAAAAAGCGAACATAAGTTCTTTTATCGTGTTCGTGGTCTTGTTCCTCTCCCCCGTCTTAAAAGTTACATGAGAAAATACGTCATTCCCCAGTCTCCCAGAAAGGAGTGAAATAGCTTTGGCAAACATCGAAAAGCGCGGGAAAAACAAGTACCGCCTATCCGTTATCATCGGTTACACGGAAACCGGTAAAGTCATTAGGGAACGAAAAACGATACAGGCAAAAAACCAAACAGAAGCCAAAAAGGAGCTTTCCAAATTTGAAGCTGAAATATTATCCGGTCACTATATCAAACCAGATCAAACTAAACTACGTGACTTTTATCATGATTGGCTCGAGAAGTACGCTAGAACCTCATATAAGCCAGATACGATCCGCGACTATACAGGAGTCCTAAACACTAGAGTTTTGCCTGCATACGGAAATCTGAAGCTCTCAGAGATCAAACCCATACACATTGTAAATTTTATGGATAATATCCAAAAAATGGCATACGGTTGGATGGAAAAGACGGCCCTCTATCCAACTCAGCAATCCGCAATGCGTTTAAAGCTTTCAACAGCATCTTAGCCTGCGCTGAACAATGGAAGCTTATCAAAGAGAATCCTGCTGCTTCTGTGAAGCCACCAAAATTAAAAAGTGTTAGATCAAAATTAAAATACTCCACGGAAAAAGTATGGGAGCTGATTGAATGTATTGAAAAAGAATCGTATGAAAAACAAATTATGTTTTGGATTGCTTTCGTGACCTCGGCTAGAGAAGGTGAAATTGCCGCTCTGGAGGACAAACATGTCTCCGCCGATGAAGAACCTCATATACTTCGAACAATCGCTCACAGAAGTTAAGGGAGAAGGGCTGCAGGTCAAATCCATCAAAAATGAGCTAGAAGGTGCTGCAGCTATTCCTCCTGAACTTACATTAATGATCCAAGACCTGATATACGAAAAGTATAGAGTAAAAGAAGACATGAAGGATAAATATGACTATCCCTATAACGTATTTTTGTTTTCTAATGAATACGGCAAACCCATCCGGCCGGATAGTATAAGCCAATGGTGGTCACGTTTTATTAAGAAAAATCAGTTAGAAAAAATCCGGTTCCATGATTTGAGGCATATGTCCATTACATTTTTAATCGGAAAGAATGTAGCTATGAAGTCCATTAGTGAACGAGCAAGGCATTCTAAAATCGGAACGACCATGGATATATACGGTCATGGAATTGAAGAAGTGGATCGGGTAGCCGCTAATCATTTCAAGGAATTTTTCACAAAAAAACCGGGGCAGAAATAAATTCTGCCCCAATCCTGCCCCAAAGAACTGCAATTAGAGCGATTCACAAAAATTAAATGAACTGCGAAAAAATTAAAAACCCCTTGTCTCCCAAGGGGTTGATTGCTTTAAGTAGTTGGCGTCCCAGGCAGGATTCGAACCTGCGACCTACGGCTTAGAAGGCCGTTGCTCTATCCAGCTGAGCTACTGGGACCAGTGGGTTCCGTTTTTCAGCGACATATATAATATTATTATATACACGAAGGGAAGTCAACCGATTTTTTGGGATGGCTCATGCCTTTTTGGCACAGAAACGAGGGGAGGGGGGCATAGATCTCTATCTCCCCTTCCTATTCTGCCTCTTTTCTACAGAAAGGTTACCCTTCAGCTTTTCTCTGCAATGGACGCCCGGAGATCCTCTACTTCTTCCCCGGTTGTGCGTTCGTAAAAACGGACTTCCACAGCCCCGTCTTTGGTGAACTCCGTAATAGCGTATGTCGGTTCCGGGCGGGTTCGCGGCTGCATGAGACTCCCTGGATTCACAAAAATAATGCCGTGGTCCTCAAATGCCGTGGGATGATGACTATGGCCGAAGCAGGCCATCCGGGCCGCCTTTTCTTCCGCCCGGTAGGATAGGGGGATATGAGTCATTTTTATATTGTACAAATGACCGTGGGTTACCAAAATCCGTATCCCTTTTATATCCACAGCTGTATCCTCCGGGAATTCCCCGGGCTTGTCCACATTGCCCTGCACGGTATGTACACCTTGGAGAATCGGGGAGGACTGTGATAATTCAGAATCACCACAGTGAAAAACTGCATCGACTTCCCCGCGGCAGCGGTCGATTACCTCTTTAAGTTCAACTTCACTGCCATGACTGTCACTGATCAATAAAGCTTTCATTCCAGGTCACTCTCCTGTTCAGAAAAATACAATCCTGCTTTGCGTTTTTAATTTCTCAAGGGCATGGTAGCGGTGGCTGATGGCATTTTTTTCTTCCGGCGGAAGCTCTGCCATTGTCGCACTTTGTTCCGGCACATAAAAAACGGGATCATAACCGAAACCTCCTTTGCCGGCTTTTGCCAAAGCAATCTGCCCTTCACAAGTCCCGCGGAACGTTTCCGTTGATGTGTCTGGTGCTGCAGCAGCGATGACACAGACAAACCTGGCGCTGCGCTCCTCTTTTGGCACACCATCAAGTTCGGCCAGTAGTTTGGCCGTATTAGCGTCATCATTTTTATCCTCGCCAGCGTACCGTGCGGAATAAACACCAGGGCGGCCGTTGAGCGCATCCACTTCCAGTCCGGAGTCATCAGCGATCGCTGGTACCTGCAAAGCATCCGTAATCGCTTCCGCCTTCAATACCGCATTTTCTTCAAAAGTATCGCCGGTTTCGGGAATATCTTCCATGTTAATATCAAGAAGGGACTTCACTTCCACTTCTGTTCCGAACAAGTTCTTGAATTCTTTTACTTTCCCCTGATTTTTCGTAGCGATAATGATCGTTTTCATGCATCATTTTCCTTTATCAACATAATGTCGTCATCAATCGTACCAAGCAGTTCTTTCTGAATCAAAAACAGCTCGTTCATCCCTTTTTCGCCAAGGTCCAGCAGGCTGTTCAACTGTGTTCTTGAGTAAGAAGCTTCTTCTCCGGTACCCTGTAGTTCTACAAATTCGCCTTTACCGGTCATCACAATGTTCATATCCACTTTGGCTTCACTGTCTTCTTTATAGCATAAGTCTAGCAATTCCGTCTCTTCCGGGTCAACTCCGACAGAAACGGCGGCAAGATAGTCCAGAATCGGCCATGATTTTATTTTTCCAGCTTCCGTATAGGATTTTACTGCCATGGCCATGGCCACAAATGCACCGGTAATAGAAGCAGTACGAGTCCCACCGTCTGCCTGGATAACATCACAATCAATCCAGATGGTACGCTCCCCAATTTTTGATAAATCCACAACGGAACGAAGGGAACGTCCGATCAAACGTTGAATCTCCATCGTCCGGCCGCTTAATTTTCCTTTTGCCGCTTCGCGGATGTTACGCTGTTCCGTAGCCCTTGGCAGCATCGAATATTCCGCTGCAATCCAGCCTTTCCCAGTATTTCTCATAAACGGAGGAACGCGGTCTTCGATGCTCGCTGTGCAGATTACTTTTGTTTCTCCAACCGTGATAAGTACAGATCCTTCAGGATGTTTTAAAAAATCGTTATCTATAATAACTGGACGCATTTCATTTATTTCTCTTCCGTCAAAGCGTGTCGTCATGCCTATATCCTCCTATCATTTATGAAAAACGCAGGCGTTCCATTCAGGGCTTCTTGTTTGAGCCTGCCGGAACGCCGTACGCCCATGCTTCATTTAAGAAAAGCGCAAGCGCCCTGAATAAAGGAAGTTCGGCTAAGAGCCACGTTCTGTGGCTGCGCCGAACTGACCTGCCCCCTGCAGGTCCGCGGCCGCCTTAAAATAATACTCCCCCGTTAGGAGACATCATCATTAACCAAAGCCGGTCTAGCCAGTGGTTCTTCCAGAGATTCCCCGTTCACACGAACTACTTCTTCTGCGCCTTCCACGTTCAGTTCTACGTTTTCCACCCCTTCTATTTCTGTTGCCGACAGGGTAATAGCTTGCAGGGCTTCTTCAGATATGGCTGTACCTTCCTCTTCTGTCAACAGACCTTCATTAAAAAAGAGGGAAGCCGTTTCTTCCTGCATTTGTGCGTTCTCCGTTAAGGATGTTCCTTCCCGCAAAACATCGAATAGCGGGCTTTCCGGAGCAGGCCCCCGGACCAGTTCCTGCATCGCTGCTTCAAGCATATTTCCATCTTCCTGAGCGGCCACTCTTCGGGTCACTGGGACGTAATATGAGTTTTCCCCATTCTGGGATAAAAAATAAACGGTAACGCTATCACTGTTGGTCATATCACTAACCTGTCCGTTTTCAAGGTTGATCCCGTCGGCGCGGCTGTAAGATTCCCCAATCGGGGTATCATTCACGGGCATCGTTTCCTGTTCATAACCGTTAATCTGGAACGAAACTTCTTTTACATTATCAAACTGTGTTAAGGTCCAGGTCACCGCCTGAAGAACCGCCTGTTCATGTTCAGGATTATAATCCCGGAATTCCGATGAAAAATCTGTAACCGCCGTACCATCTTCTGTTAAACGCACATCAACTTCTGTTCCCGGCGGAAGCACCGCCTGAAACCCATTAGACAGCATGGATGTCACCGGTCCTTCTGCTACAAGATGTTCCAGAGATTGTTTTAACACGCCATCTGTTTTAGGGAGTGTGAACGTTTGGGGGACGACCATGCCATCTTCATCGAGCAGATAAAGCTCCCGTTCCACCGTTTCTCCCTCTTTTTCATCCTCTGAAGTCTGTTCTTCTTCTGCGGCTGATTCTTCTGCTTTATTCTCTTCATTCTCTCCGGACTCCAGATCTTCCCATTCAATTTCCTCCGTCACTTCTTCCGGGGGTTCATCCATATTCTCTGAAGCCCCATTGTTGCCAAATCCACAACCTTGTAAAACAAAAGGCACCATTAAAAGGACTGCTGCCCTCCATCGCATTTTCATTATTTCTTCCCTCCCAGACCAGTTTGTACTATTTATACGAGCCTGGGATAGAATTAGACCACTTGAATCATACTTTCAGTGATTTTCAGGGTAGAAAGGCAAGGATGGAAACGTTTCGACGAATTTTATCTCCTTCCAGGAGAACCGATGTTACACGACTTCCCCCAGATGAATCGATTGCACGTCAGCTGCTCTTCCGTCAAGCCAGCGATTGGCAATGATCCGAAAACGTTCCGCCTGCCCCGTAGTATAAAATGTGTGATCCGGGAATTCATTTTCGGTATTTAGTATTTCATTGTAGTGAAGAATCGTGCTGACTTCTCTTGCTGTTTCATCTCCCGAAGAAATCAGATGAATCTCCCCGCCGACTACTTCCTGAATCACGTCAAAAAGAAGGGGGTAATGAGTACACCCCAGAATCAGCGTGTCATACGACGTGGAAGCAAGCGGGCGAAGGGTCTGACGTACGATCGACTCCGCTTCGTCCCCTTCACAAAGACCCTGTTCTACCAGCGGAACAAAAGGCGGGCAGGCCAGCGTCTCTACTTTCACATTTTCGTTTATTGTATGAAGGGCTCTTAAATAGGCTCCACTCGCGATGGTTCCTTCTGTCCCAATGACTGCGACATGGTCGGTCTTTGTCATTTTTAACGCGGTTATCGCTCCAGGCTGCACAACTCCCACCACTGGAATCTGCAGTTCTTCTTTCACCTCGTCCAATACTACAGCAGCGGCTGTATTACACGCAATGACGAGCATCTTTATGTTTTCCTGCTGAAGACGGTTGATCATTTCCCACGTATACTGCCTCACTTCTTCCACGGGACGGGGGCCGTACGGGCACCGTGCCGTATCTCCAATATAGATCATTTTTTCTTTTGGGAGCTGTCTTGCTATTTCTCTTGCAACGGTCAGCCCTCCTACCCCGGAGTCAATAATTCCAATTGGTCGGTTCACGTTGTGTCCCTCAATTTCTTATTTAATTTGTTCTTGATGTTTGCCGGCACCGGCGGAGACCATCCGATCATACAGCATGGTCATACTTTCTTCCACCTGTTTTACTTCTTCTTCGGAAACGGTGCTGAGGATATGACGCAGGTAATTCTGCCGTTCCTGAATCACTTCAGCAATAATGTTTTCTCCTTTTTCAAGAAGATGAATATATACGACCCTGCGGTCTTTTTGGTCTTTTATGCGTTGAACCAGATTATTTTTTTCCATACGATCTACTAAATCGGTTGTTGTGCTGCAGGCTAAGAATATCTTTTGCGACAAATCCCCAATCGTCATATCTCCTTCTTCCTGCAGCCACTGCAAAGCCACAAACTGGGGAGGTGTGATCGGGAACTGATGTAAAATTTCTCGGCCCTGTTGTTTTATAAGATAGGAAACATGCCGCAGCGTTTTTTCGATATCCGTCACCCGGGCTTGATCCGTCATGATTTTCCTCCCTGCTTAACAATCCTCTGTATATTCTCTCTTTTTTTTTACGTTATTGCAAGAAACGTCCTGCTATCTTTACATAGCTTTTATATTCAGCTTATGGGCAGGTTCGCTGTTTGTGAAAACCAGCGGGCGGATGTAGAAATGTTTCATTCAGTTATGTACTTTTGTTTTATACTTTCATAGAAAAGGCTGCCCCGTGAACACGGAACAGCCCGGTTTATCTGATCAGGACGTAACAAAACCTCTCTCATGAACCAATGCCTCCACTTCCTTTGCGGTAGGTAGCTGTACAGCTTCTTCAGCGAGAGCGGCTGCTTCTTTTCCGGACAGGCTTCTAACCTGACTTCTTGCCGGAAGGACAGAAGTGGCGCTCATACTGAATTCATCAAGCCCCAGACCCAGCAGCAGAGGCACGGCTGTTTCTTCTCCGGCCATCTCTCCGCACATACCGGCCCATTTTCCTTCGTTGTGGGCAGCACTGATCACCTGTTTTACAAGGCGCAGAATGGCGGGGTGATAGGGTTGATACAAATGCGCGACTTTTTCACTCATACGGTCGGCTGCCATAGTATACTGAATGAGATCATTGGTGCCGATGCTGAAAAAGTCAACCTCCCTGGCGAAAAGGTCAGCAGCTGCAGCTGTGGATGGGATCTCCACCATAATGCCGGTCTCTATCTTTTCCGCTACTGCTTGTCCTTCCTGAATCAATTCAGCTTTTACATTCTCCAGTAGATTCTTCGCTTCACGGAATTCTTCCAGGGTCGCTACCATTGGAAACATCACTTTCAAATTACCATACGCACTCGCACGCAGGAGGGCGCGGAGCTGCGTGCGGAACATTTCTGTTTCCTCCAGGCAAAGCCGGATGGCTCGAAAGCCGAGAAACGGATTAAGTTCTGGGGGAAGATTTAAATACGGAAGCTCCTTGTCTCCGCCGACGTCAAGGGTCCGGATCACCACCGGCTTGTCCCCCATTTTCTCGAGCACTGTTTTATATGCTTCAAACTGTTCCTCTTCCCCGGGCAGTTCGTCACGGCCCATGTATAAAAATTCCGTGCGGTACAGGCCGATTCCTTCCGCACCATTGGATAGAACCCCTTCTATGTCATTAGGCGTACCGATATTGGCAGCAAGTTCCACCCGTCGACCGTCTTTTGTGACAGACGATTCGTTGACGAGTTTCGCCCATTCTTCTTTCTGACGAAGGTATTCCTGCTGTTTCCCCTTATATTCTTCCACCGTTTTCTCATCCGGAGCAATGAGCACCCGGCCTTCCATGCCGTCTATAATAATCTGATCCCCGCTGCCAACTGCGGAGGTTGCTTCTTTTGTTCCAACCACTGCAGGGATTTCCATCGAACGCGCCATAATAGCAGAATGGGAGGTCCGTCCTCCAATATCCGTTGCGAATCCGAGTACGTAAGATAGATCGAGCTGGGCTGTATCCGAAGGCGTCAAATCCTCCGCAATCACGATCGTTTCCTCCTGAATAGCTGCAAGACTGGTGTTTTCCACCCCTAAAAGATGCAGAAGAATACGCTGGCTGACATCCCGGATGTCCGAAGCACGTTCCTTCATGTATTCATTATCCATTCCCTCAAACATCGTTACATACATATCGGATAAATCTTTTAATGCAAACTCCGCGTTTACGCCTTCATCTTTTATTTTAGCCGTTACACCATCGATGATTTCCGGATCTTCCAATACAAGCAGATGGGCGGAAAAAATTTCCTCCTTATCTTCTCCCATATCATTTAACGTTTTTTCTTTAATAATCTGCAGTTCTTGTTTCGCATGATCAACTGCTTTCTGAAATCGATCTATTTCAGCGTCCGTCTCTTCTATTTCCTTTTTTTCAATGTTCATTTCTGGTTGTTCAAGGACAAATGCTTTAGCAAACGCAATACCTTTCGAAGCAGCAATGCCCTCCAGGGTAGTAGTCATTACTTTCCAAGCCCTTCTTTCACTACTTCATCTATGGCCTGCGCTGCTTCTTCCTCATCTGCTCCTTCAATCCGAATGGTTACTTCTGAGTCTTTGCCTACACCAAGAGACATAACACCCATAATGGACTTCAGGTTTACAGATTTCCCGTTATATTCAAGTGTAATTTCAGACGAAAACTGTCCGGCTTTATTCACAAGCTGTGTTGCCGGGCGGGCATGAATCCCCGTATCATTTGTAATAGTGTACGTTTGTTCTTTCATGGCAGAAACCCCTTTTCAATAAAATTTATATCGCTTACATAAAGATACTAAGGAATGCAGCACCAGGTCAAGCGGTGAATCATATTAATCCTTTGAAAGTAAAAAAGCATGAGCAAACGCAAAAAGGGAGTATTGAAATAAGCCTGTAATGGTACTCATTTCCTCCTGATGCATTTACTCATGCCTGATCGTATCAGTAACACGTAAATTTTACGTATGTTTGACAATAAACCCCGCTGCAAACTTGTAATTATTATAGCATTCTCTT
The DNA here is from genome assembly GCF_000429685.1 of Salibacterium aidingense DSM 18341. Lineage (GTDB taxonomy): Bacteria > Bacillota > Bacilli > Bacillales > Marinococcaceae > Salibacterium > Salibacterium aidingense. The sequence goes on along the minus strand of NZ_AUCI01000010.1, from coordinate 141,542 downwards.
TCAGATACAGCAAGTATGCCAATAGAAATTTAAAAAAGAAAGGACAGACGGTCCCCTATCTATTTTCTATCCTGTTCATACAAAAAAAAGCCGGCTTTTCCAGCTAAAAGAAAAGGAGAGGCTCCTGATTCTACAGGCCGGAATGGGAGGCAGTTCCTCCGGGATGATCATTCTTTTCCAATGTTAGAACTGCTATAATAAACTGTTCTAACCATGGAGGACAAAAGGGGTTTATACAGCTTCCCCCATTGCATTTTTCTGCTTCCCGTCCTCCCGGCTCCTTACCCCGGGCTGAAGAAACATACCCGGTTTTCCCTTTCTGCAGAAAAGCCGGCGGTCTATCAAATCGTAAGTTCTCCAAGCCGTATTAACTCAATGACGGCCTGAGAACGCCCCTTTACTCCCAGTTTCTGCATCGTATTGGATATATGGTTGCGGACTGTTTTTTCGCTGATAAACAACTGGGATGCTATTTCTTTCGTCGTCTTATCCTGGACGAGTAATTCAAAGACCTCCCGTTCCCTCTTTGTAAGCAGGGTCCGATAGCCTCTGTCCATCTCCCTCAATGGCTTCACCCTTTCTTGACAAGGCTGTCCCCGTCCTCTGCCTGAAGGCGAAAGGGTCGGAGTATGGAAAGAATATAGTCAGCATATTTTATGCGCCGCAAAGAAAGACTGTTACGGACAAATGCCTTTCTTTCCATAACCGATATTTCCACTAAAAAGGACGCCAGCGCCCCGGGCAGCTGTGACAGGTTCTGCGACGCACGGGAGGTGATAGCGCCGCCGTTCCCAGGACGTGGGGCTTATAGGTGGCGATTCTTCTACTGGGGACCCGGCAGCCTGCTGCCGGAAGTCGCACGGGAAGAAACCCCGGGCGGACGGGTGCTGAAAGCTGGATCTTCAATATGCCCAAAATTTATACCTTTCTGCCCCCTAAAATGGATCCCCTCCTTTTTGTTCCGCAGGGGGCCGGAGCATAAAAAAACTGCTCCGCTTCGTTAAGCAGAGCAGTCGGGTTCATTATGCTTTGTCACTTCCAAAGAAATTCTTAAACGCCTGCAGGGAGGTGTCGCGGTTTAGAGCGGCAATGGAAGTAGTAAGCGGAATACCCTTTGGACAGGATTCTACGCAGTTTTGTGAGTTCCCGCAGCTTTCAATTCCGCCCTCTCCCATTAGGGCTTCAAGACGCTCCGATTTATTCATTTCCCCGGTAGGATGTGCATTGTACAGGCGCACAATCGATACAGGAGCAGGACCTATAAACTCGGAGTTGTCATTTACATTCGGGCAGGCTTCCAGACAGACCCCGCAAGTCATACATTTGGATAATTCATAAGCCCACTGTCTTTTGTTTTCTGCCATACGCGGTCCCGGGCCAAGATCATACGTTCCATCGATCGGGATCCACGCTTTTACTTTTTTCAGGGAATCAAACATCCGGCTCCGGTCCACGATTAAGTCACGAACCACGGGGAATGTCCGCATCGGCTCGAGCCGGATCGGCTGTTCAAACTGATCAACCAGTGCTGTACAAGACTGCTGCGGCTTTCCGTTTATTATCATGGAACAGGCGCCGCACACTTCTTCCAGACAATTCATGTCCCAGACAACAGGGGATGTTTCCCGGCCGTCGGCATCCACCGGATTGCGGCGGATTTCCATCAGGGCCGAAATGACATTCATGTTCGGGCGGTGCGGGAGTTCAAACTCCTGTGTATAAGGTTCGCTTTCCGGACCATCCTGCCGGGTAATAATAAGACGGATCATTTTTTCTTCGCTCATTGTTTACCAGCTCCTTGCTGCGAAGATTCCTTCCCTTTCGAATAATCCCGTTTCCGCGGTTTAATAAGGGAAACATCCACATCTTCATATTCAAAATCCGGTGCGTTTTTCTCCGGATTATATTTTGCCTTTGTCGTTTTTAGGTATTCCTCATCATTCCGTTCCGGAAATTCCGGCTTATAATGGGCACCGCGGCTTTCATTCCGGTGATAAGCGCCCAGTGTCATAACACGGGCCAGGTTCAGCATCCCTTTCAACTGGCGTGTAAACGAAGCTGCCTGATTGCTCCAACGTGCGGTATCCGACATATTGATATTTTCATAACGTTCCATCAGTTCCTGAATTTCCTCGTCCGTTTGCAGAAGTTTGTCATTTTCGCGGACAACAGTCATGTTGTTTGTCATCCACTCCCCAAGCTCTCTATGGAGGGCATAGGCATTCTCATCCCCGCGCATATTCAGGATTTCCTCAAACTCTTCTTCTTTTTCTTTCTTGTAGTTGTCATATACCGAAGAGGGAAGATCTTCAGCAAGCTTGTCAAGGCCATTTACATATTCAACAGCACTCGGTCCGGCGACCATGCCGCCATAAATGGCGGATAAAAGACCATTGGCGCCTAAGCGGTTTGCACCGTGCTGCGTGTAATCACATTCACCCGCTGCAAAAAGGCCCGGAATATTGGTCATCTGGTCATAATTCACCCACATGCCGCCCATTGAATAATGAACAGCCGGGAAGATCTTCATTGGAACTTTTCGCGGGTCATCGCCCATAAATTTCTCGTAAATTTCCATAATGCCGCCAAGTTTAACGTCAAGTTCTTTTGGATCTTTATGAGAAAGGTCGAGATAAACCATGTTTTCTCCGTTGATTCCTAGTTTCTGGTTGACACAGACATCAAAAATTTCACGTGTCGCAATGTCGCGCGGAACGAGGTTCCCGTAAGCAGGATATTTTTCCTCAAGAAAATACCACGGTTTGCCATCTTTATACGTCCACACTCGCCCGCCTTCTCCGCGTGCCGATTCACTCATCAGACGAAGTTTATCATCACCGGGAATAGCCGTCGGATGGATCTGAATAAATTCTCCATTGGCATAATACACACCCTGTTCATAAAGAGTTGCCGCCGCAAAGCCGGTGTTAATCATCGAGTTTGTCGATTTACCGAATATAATACCAGGTCCTCCGGTTGCCGTAATCACCGCATCAGAACGGAATGACTCAATCTCCATGGTAGTCAGATTCTGGGCCGTAATGCCGCGGCAGCGTCCTTCCTCATCCAGTACCGCACCAAGAAATTCCCAGCCTTCGTATTTGTTCACCAGGCCTTCCACTTCATAACGGCGGACCTGTTCATCAAGCGCATACAGCAGCTGCTGTCCGCTTGTTGCTCCGGCAAATGCCGTACGATGATGCTGCGTACCGCCAAATCGACGAAAATCCAATAGTCCTTCCGATGTGCGGTTAAACATAACTCCCATCCGGTCCATCAGGTGAATGATTCCGGGAGCAGCTTCTGTCATCGCTTTTACCGGCGGTTGATTCGCTAAAAAGTCTCCGCCGTACACCGTGTCGTCAAAATGTTCCCACGGGGAATCTCCTTCCCCTTTTGTATTTACCGCACCGTTAATACCGCCCTGGGCACAGACAGAGTGGGATCTTTTCACTGGAACAACAGAAAACAGGTCTACACGTTTGCCGGCTTCTGCTGCTTTAATAGTCGCCATCAGGCCGCCAAGGCCGCCGCCGACTACAATAATATTACCATCACTCATGTGTGATACACTCCCTTACATATTGGCTAAATCAGGATTAATAAACGCTAGCAGGGCACTCATTCCAACAACCGACAGCGCTACGAAAATAACCGCTGTGGCATAGGTTGCAATCCGCTGCGAACGTGGATTGACAGTAATTCCCCATGAAACAAGAAACGACCATAAACCGTTGGAAAAATGAAATGTCGCCGATAAAACACCAATAATATAAAACACAAGCATAAATGGACTGCTGAGTATATCCGCCATCATATCATAATTCACTTCTGCTCCAAAAGAAGCCTGCACGCGTGTCTGCCAGACATGCCAGGCAATGAAAACAAGTAAGTAGACACCGGTAATACGCTGAAGTAAAAACATCCAGTTTCTAAAAAAACCAAATCGTCTCGTATTGCTCTTTCCCTGAAAAACAATAAAAAGACCATAAATGGCATGAAAAAGAATAGGAAGATAGATAACAAAGATTTCTAAGAAAAGGCGGAACGGTAAATTTTCCATAAAATGAGCAGCACCATTAAACGCTTCAGCGCCGCGTGTCGCAAAAAAGTTTACCGTCAAGTGCTGGACGAGATATACCCCGATGGGAATCACGCCAAGCAGTGAATGAAGTCTGCGGTTCATAAAATCACGGTTTTCAGCCATGCCAATGTTCCCCCTAAAAAATTTTTAAGTCCTGGTTTGTCGTAAGCTTATTCCTTTTCTCCTTCGATTGAACGACCTCCTGTTTCTTTTCCAGAGAGCAGGTGTTGGTTTCCTATAAAAAACACAACGGCATAAGAAATGCCTAAACTTTTGTTATCCTATGTATACAGGAAAACCGCCATATCCTCTGGTCGTACTCGCTGAGATGGATAGACTAATTAGTCTGACAACTCAACAAATTTAGCCTTTGCTTTCACCTTTCCGACAAATTTATTGTACTCCCCCTATCACGGCTAGTCAAGAAACCGGATACACCTTCATAAAGGTGATATTACGGAAAAATGCCCGGATTTGCCGGGCATTTTTTATTCTTTCTCATTATCCAATAATCATGCGTTCCGTTGGATATTTGTAATGGGATTTTATTTCTTTTCGTTTTACAGAGAAAAGTAATACCAATATACCGACACGTCCAATGAACATAAGCACCATCAAGAGGAACAGACTCGGTTTTGACAAATCAGGGGTAATGCCCGTCGTAAGCCCGCACGTTCCAAAAGCAGAGCTTGTTTCAAAAATAATATCAATCAGTTCTACTTTGGAATTTCCCTGTTCGAATGCAGTGATAAGGGTCACTGCAGCAAATAAACCAAACAAGAAAAAAGAGAGCACCATAAAAGCTTTCTGCTTATCTTCAGGATGGATTTCGCGTCCAAACACTTTCACATCACTTTTCCCCAGCGCAAAACTGCGGATCGACAGAAACATAACAGCCAGGGTTGTTGTCCGTATTCCCCCGCCCACACTGGATGGGCTTGCCCCAATAATCATCAGAGAAGAAATAAAAAGCAGGGTCGGCAGGGTAAACGAAGACGTCTCCATGGTGGTCAGACCTGCACTTCGTGCTGTCGCTGAGTTAAAAATAGAATAGAAAAACTGCTGGTGCCAGGCCATTCCCTCGTAAAACATGTCTTTTTCCAACACCCAGATTCCTGCCGCCCCCAGTACAAAAATAAGAAAATACGTCGTTACTGTCACTTTCGTGAACAAACTGAACTTGAAATAGCTGCTTGTCGTGACGAAATACTCCCTTACTTCCATTAAGACTGGAAAACCAATCGCCCCTGCGAAAATTAAGAGAAGGACGATAAACTGTACATAATAGTCATTGGCAAACGGAATCAACGACTGCCCAGTCACATCAAATCCGGCGTTGGTGAATGCACTGAGTGCTGCAAAGGATCCTTGATAATAGGCTTCCCCCACACTGTTGAAATGCTGCAGATAATACGTTCCGAGTACGAGAGCTCCAACCAGTTCAATCGCGAGAGCCAAAAGTAGAATCCCCCGCATCAGTTTAACCATCCCGGAAAACTGATACTGGTTCTGGTCCACCATGATCAACAGGCGCTGCGACAGATTAATCTTCCGTCCAAACAGCATCCACACAAATGTACCGAGCGACATGATGCCGATGCCCCCCACCTGCATGGCAAGAGCAAGAAAAAACACCCCGGTGTAGCTTAATGATTCTGACACATCAATGACACTCAACCCTGTTACACTTACAGCAGAAACAGAGGTGAACAAAGCTTCCATGTAGGTCAGATCTGTTCCAGCTTCCTGAGAAAAGGGCAGCCACAACAGAAAGCTGAACAAAAACATAGACAGTATGTAAACGAATATAATAATCCGAAACGGCGTCATAAATTGTTCTAATCCTTTTTTCATAGCTGTACCCTCCGTCGAGAACTCGGGCTACAGTATATCATGTCTACCCTGCGTTATCTATAGCGATCTCCAGATTTTAACGGTATAATTACGATAGGCGGAAAGGACGGATAAAGATGAACGATTTTAACTACATACTATTACGGGAAACATTGCTTCCTGCCCTGCTCGGGACAGAAGAGGCTGATATTCTTTACTGGGGCGGAAAACGGATTGCCCGCACCTACCCGGCGGAAACCCTGGAGGACATTTCTTCTTTTTTTGAGAAAGCCGGATGGGGGAATTTGGCCCTGAACAGTGAAAAGAGGAAAGAAATGCAGTTTGAGATGGACGTGGCCCGTGAAGAGAAGCCGCTTGACCGCCATCTTGAAGCTGGATTTCTCGCCGAGCAGATCGAACGGCTGAAAGGAAAGACAGCCGAAACCTACATTACAGAAAAGCGAAAACGGGTTGTCTTTCAGGTGCAGTGGGATTAAAGGAAAACGGCTGCCTGTTCCGGTGAAATGAATGCCCCCCCGTCATTCTTCCTCCCAGCAGGCAGATGGGTGAGGACAGACTACCTTTTTTATTCGTTCCGCCTGCTCGACACTTTTTGATATAGATAAGAAATGCCAAGCAAAATAAGACCAAAGCAGAAATAGGCCGCGATTTCGCTCGTCTCGCCCAAAAAGGCAAGATCCGCAAAAAACAGCTTTCCAGTCGCAAACAGCGATAGACCGAGACCGATCCGGCGGACATAAACGTAGTTTCTTTTAAACCCGTACAGGATATAGCCCACCGCGGTGAATAGATAAATCATACTAATAACAAAACCGGCACCGTCGAGCTGCAGCTGCACATGGAGAAAAGCCGCCTGAATCACGATAAAGTAAGCAGCTAATACGGCCGGGTACCACTCGGGATTTTTATACCGCCCACGGATAAAGGCGAGAAGCAGGTCACGCCCTGTCGCAAAAATCATGACCTGGCAGGCTATCAGTACCGCAAGCGCCGTGTAATCAACAGCCGTATCCGAATCTCCGCCAAGCGCAGGGATCGCTGCCAACACAACAAAGGCGGCCAAGCCTCCCGCTGCGTATAAAAACAAACTTATGCAGCCGGTGATCTTGTCGTACAGGAGGGGCGTTTTTTTCAGGCTGTATCCAATGCCGACAGAAAGGAACGCCGCCACAAGCCATTGGTAAAACCAATAATGTTCAAATGACGCGGGTACCAGCTGACTAAACCAGTACAGGCTTTCATAAACAGCATATATCCAGACGTGAACAAGGGTGACATACTTCACACCAGCGATAAAATCAGTGAAACCGGGAAACAGAATCGTCCGATTCATTTTTGTTTGATCATAAATATAGTAGAACATTACAATCAGCAGGCCGGCGGTTACCGCAGTATACTTGATGTGAAAGAACGGCTGACTCCCTCCGCTCGCGTACCGGGCCGCTTCCAGTAAAAATGCCGCAAGTGTCAATCCGAAGATCACCCAGCCGGCCTTTTCAAGCAGTGCCAGTCGATATCGACTGGCATAAAGCATCATGACGACACTTTCCACTAACCAGCCGAGTATGCCCCATTCCACGCCGAACTGAAACGGCACCATCAGTATGGCAAACGTAATCGAGGTGCCATAAAACAGCACCATCGTCTGCTTCTCCTCGTTCATCCTATTCTCGACAAATCGTCCAAGACCGAAATACACGGCGCCGAATGCTGCAGCCAGCAGCCCCGTATAATTCTCCCAGCCCAAGACGTAAAACAGATAATAAATCACGGTGCAGCTGACGACGGTGTTGAAGGCAAGCAGTGTCACATCCGCCCACTTCACCGCCGTTTTATACGTCAACGGATAGCCGATGGTAAGTCCAAGATAAAGTAGAAATGTGAGTCCTGTATAACCCAGGCTCATTCCGCTTCCCGGCGACAAAAGTATCAGGATGAAAAACGATGGGATGTTAAGCCAAAAGCTGATATGATGAACGACACTCCACTGCTTCTGAAATGAAATCCACAGCACTGAGCCGTTCAGTATGAGAAAGTACGCCATCGCAGCGTAAACCGCAGTTTCATCAAGTCCAAACGAAAATAAGTACAAGTAAAACGGAATATAGCCGCCTGCCAGCCCAAATGTACAAACCGTTCTGGACTCATAATAGAGGGCCAGTACCACGGTTCCTGCGGTGACAGCCAATGATAGAAGCAGCGCCGGGCTTAGTCCGATAATTTCCAGTAAAAAATAACTGAAAAAAATCGAACCATATAAGACAGCAGTTCCACCTCCGAGCAGACCAAGCGCAAACGTCTGCTTCCCTTTCCTGTGGAACCACCCTCCTCCTGCCAGCATAAGAAGACCGATCACGGAAAACATAGCGCCTTTCAGCTCGTCATTGAACCATGTCGTGTAGGAGTACCGGAATGCCGCAGCTACTCCCAGCAGAATCAAAAGAATCCCAAGCTTATTGATCCAGCTGAGGCCGATCTTCATTTCCACCTGGTTCTGTTTCATTCGTTTTTGCATAACGCCTTCACTTACGTCTTCCTCCGCAAGTTGATTGTACTGCTCTGAGAATACATGCAGCGCATTCTGTTCTTCTTCAGCCTGACGTCTGCGTTTTTTCTGGACCGCTTCCTCTACTTCCATAGAAAGCTCATGTAATTTGGCATCAATCGCCTGTTTATCCTTTTGCAAAGCATGAATGGAGCGGTCCTTCAGCTTTGTTATTTCCGATTTAGCATTTTCCTCCATACTGGTCAGTTGATCACGTTCTTCTTTCTCCGCGTTACCAAAGTAGGTATGTATCTTTTTCTTTGAAACTTTCAACAAATTCATTTTTTCATCGAAAATCTGTTCCTGGAGCGCATGTCGAAGACGTTGGTTTTCCTGCTCGAGATGATGGTAGTTTTCCCTTAAAACCTGCAGCTTTTCACGGTATGTTTCGTTATCCCGTCGGAGTGATTTAATTTCCTGATAAACATCAGCCGCCTCATATGTCTTTACTACGTCTTCCAATTCCTCCGTCAGTCTTTCCTGTTCCGTGTAAATATGATCCAACCGCTGCTTGAGATTTTCCAATTTTCCCCCTCCTGCTCCAGTGATCCAATATCTGCCATTATACTAAAGGATAAGGAGACAGGTGAGCACTTTTTACTATTTCACACTAAATTTTACATTCAAGCCTATCTTTTCAACTAACCAAGGGCTGAGAACAGTCGCATTTTCTTTACATGGAGGTTACAAACTGACCTGCGATGAACAAAAACAAGATACTCAAACTAATGATAAGCATCAACTCCAGGAAGAATAAGAACAATTTTTTACCACCTGGCTGATAAATCATAGTAAGAAGGTAAATGATTATGCCGTAAACGGAAACAGAATGGATTACTATTGGAAGATATTTATCTGCTATCCCGTGTGATTGATCAAAAACAAACAAAGCCCCAAGAAAAAGTTGTGCCGCAAAAGCCAGACCTATTAAAATCGTCCATAGTTTGAGTCCGTTTGTTCTTTTACTATCGTTATACATGTCCTCCCCTCCCATCGTCAGATATGCCGGCCTCCGTCCCCGTTTCCTGCATGGTCTCGTAATAAAAGGAGGACCTCCCGCCTAATTTCCTATGTATAAAGATAATAAGAAAACAGCCCGAAAAAATGGCGGGCTGCTTCCGTCCAGTATTCCATTCTTTTATGATTTTCCAGGCCACTTTATCTTCTAAACGTTATATACTTCAATACCATTCTCATAAATTCATCATATGAGGAAAACTGACTGTGATTGTACCATTTCCGGACTGTTTCTACTAACCAAAACGGTACTGCCCGGCCGTCAAGAAGAGAATAATGGGTTTCATATGCCTTTTTTAAATGCTCCCATCGTACGTCAACATACGGAATCCCATATTCTGAAACGTCCAGAATTTTCGCCCGGCCGTGCTGCAGCAAAATATTCTTAAGATGGAGATCGCGGGGATTCAGCCCTTTTTCATAGACAAACTGTCGGGCTTCCTCCACATCCGCTATGACTTGTTCTGGAATATGAATGCCCTGGAGCAGACAATCAAACAACGTCGTCCCTTCCTCATAAGAGAGAACAAGGTAGTCCCTCCCGGACGCAAAACAGGTAGAAAAGAAAGGAAAGTCTCCTAACATACCATAGATTTTTTCTTCTTCTTGAACCTTGAAAACTTTGTCCCTAGCATAGAGCTTAAATGCATATGCCGGTGCACTGCAATGCTGAAACACGGCAGCATCGGTTCCCACTCCTATACACCTCAAACCCTCCGATTCACCATATATGGTTACCGGCTCATTGTTTGGATTAGAATAAATAGTGATGCGGGACAGGGAAGATGCCGCTTTTTTCCATAGAGGTTCCAATTGTTTCTCCTTCCCTATCTCTATCCCCTTCTCCTTTAATTTATAGGAACACCCTGAAAAACACAATCAATTCCTTTTAGGGAAGATTCAACTGTTTCCAAATTTCTGGAATAACAACAATAACCTTATCTTCCATTTCCCTGTTACGCCTCTTAGCCATCTTTATCCTATTATGTATGTAGGTGATTATTTTTCTAATCCAGCCTGCAAAAAAGCACTTTGGTTTTGAAACTTCTGTGGGGAGACGCCGACGGATTGTTTAAACAGGCGGCTGAAAAAAGTGCGTTACATGTTGAGGCATTCGCTGCAGGCGGCGCCGCCTGCAGCGAATGCCTCGGTTACATTTTCTTTATCACAGGAAAGGCTGGGACAAAATCATATAGGTCAGATAAAAATCCGAACGATTATCTTACATTTTCCATTAGAATTTGGCATCGTTCGGATTTTTCATGCGGCATCTGCCCTCTTAAAACGAAGTATACCGCTGTACGATCGCTTCCAGTTTTGTCCCAGACTCCTTTCATTCGGTTTCCTGCAGGCGTTTCATCAGTTTCCGCGAAACGTTATCGGGGATGGAAATGCCTCGGAAATCCTCCAGTGAGGCTTCTCTCATTTTTTTGACGGAGCCGAAGTGGCGCAGCAGCTGGCGCTTCCGTTTTTCGCCGACCCCGGGGACGTCGTCTAACACAGAGGTGAACATGTTCTTTTTCCGGGTCTGGCGGTGAAAGGAAATCGCAAACCGATGCACTTCGTCCTGGATGCGCTGCAGCAGATAAAATGCATGGCTGTTACGCTGGAGCGAAATCACTTCCGCTGGTTCGCCCATGATAAGTTCGGATGTTTTATGCTTATCATCTTTTGCCATCCCTGCCACGGGAACGAGAAGTCCCAATTCATCTTCAAGTACACTTTTCGCCGCACTGAGCTGCCCCTTGCCGCCGTCGATCAAGATCAAATCCGGGAGTTCTGCTTCTTCTTTCAGCAGACGTACGTAGCGGCGGCGGATCACTTCTTTCATTGAGGCATAATCGTCCGGTCCTTCGACGTCTTTCACCTTATATTTTCGATAATCCTTTTTATGCGGTTTTCCATCAAGAAAAGTGACCATTGCTGAAACTGGATCGGCTCCCTGAATATTGGAGTTATCAAAAGCTTCAATGCGGTACGGAGTGTCAATGTTCATTTTTTCACCAAGATCCTCTATTGCACGGATGGTACGTTCCTCATCACGCTCGATCAGCTGAAACCGTTCTGATAGAGCCTGTTCCGCATTTTGTGCGGCGAGCCGGACAAGTTCGCGTTTCTGGCCGCGTTTTGGCTGCTGAACGTGTACCTCTACAAGATGTTCTGCCATCTCCTGATCGACTTCCTGCGGCAGCAGAATTTCTCGTGGTTTCATGTGCTCTTCTTTCAAGTAAAACTGTCCAAGAAATGTTAGAAAATCCTCCTCCGGGCCCTGGTAAAATGGAAAAATAGAGACATCACGCTCGATTAGTTTTCCCTGACGGACAAAAAAGACCTGGACGCACATCCAGCCTTTATCGTAGGCATACGCAAATACGTCGCGGTTCTGCTGATCCTTGATCGTCATTTTCTGCTTTTCCATGACCGCATCGATATGCTGTATTTGATCACGCAGTTCTTTTGCCCGTTCAAAATTCAGTTCTTCAGAGGCCGCTTCCATTTTCTCCTGCAGCTCTTTTTTCACCTGCTGGTGACCGTTGTTCAGAAAACGCGCCATATCTTGAACGAGCTGTTTGTTTTTCTCTTGTGACACCGGGAATTCGCAAGGAGCCAAACATTGGCCGATGTGATAATACAGGCAGACACGGTCAGGCAGTGTCCGGCACTTGCGGAGCGGATAAAGACGGTCCAGCAGCTTTTTTGTTTCATTCGCGGCGCCGGCATTGGGATACGGTCCGAAATAACGTCCGCCGTCTTTTTTTACCTTCCGGGTTGTGATCAGCCGGGGATGTTCTTCATTTGTAATTTTCAGGTAAGGATAGGACTTATCATCCTTTAAAATGACATTATATTTTGGTTCGTGTTTTTTAATTAAATTCATTTCCAGAATAAGTGCTTCCATATTGGAGGAGGTAATAATATATTCAAAATTTTCGATTTCGGATACGAGCTGCTGGGTTTTGCCGTCGTGCGAGCCAGTAAAGTACGAACGCACCCGGTTTTTAAGCACCTTTGCCTTGCCGACATAAATAATGGTGCCGTGCTTGTTTTTCATTAAATAGCAGCCTGGCTGTGCGGGCAGCACGGCCAATTTTTCTTTCAGATTGGTCAATGGCTTCACCTCTTTTCCTCCACCCACTGCTTCAGAAGGACAGCATGATTGTACGTTTCGTCCTTGGCGGCAAAGAGGAGGGTCACTGTCTCAGAAACAGCCATTTCAGCAAGCTCCTCCAGCTTTTTTTGCGCCTCTTCGTCTGATTGTAATTCTTTTTTATAGTATTCGGCAAACGTATCAAACTTTTCTTTTTCATGATTAAACCATTTCCGGAGGCCGGGGCTTGGGGTGACTTCTTTCGCCCAGTCGTCCAGGGCTGCTTTCGTTTTCGATATTCCGCGTGGCCAGACCTTATCTACGAGGACCCGGCGGCCGTCTTCCGTTTCCGCATCTTCATAAATTCGTTTCACTTGTACAGGCAAAACGAGGTTTCCTCCTTTTTCAGCCATGCAGGCTGATCAGTTCATGGGCTCTCTTCCCAAGGAAAAAACTGCTGACGCGGGATCAGCAGTTTTTTCTTCTCCATATAACGCCTTGCTTTTTTTAAGCTAAATGTTTATTCAGCAGTTCTTCCAGCTGTTCTTTTGGCTGGAATCCTACAACTTGTTCCACGACTTCCCCGTCTTTGAAAATCAGCAGGGTCGGGATACTCATGACACCGTACTTACCGGCGGTTTCCTGATTTTCATCGACGTCGAGCTTCGCGATCTTGATTTGATCTCCCATCTCTGAATCGATTTCTTCCAGGACTGGGGCGATCATTTTGCAGGGACCGCACCAGGTCGCCCAAAAATCGGCCAGTACGACACCTTCTGAGGTTTCTTCTGCAAAGCTTTGATCTGATACATTTACTATTGCCATTGTAATTGTCCTCCTTTAATGCTAACAATCTGAATCTATTTGTCATTATAGCATTCGGATTTATTCGTTGCGAATAAACTGCTTCAATTAATTTACCCAACTCCACGTTTTTAAAAACATGAAAAATGGACTTCTGTCAAAGCCCATTTTTTCAACAATCAGGTGGTCACTTTTTTACACTCTTCTGTTAATAGAGGAATAACCTCAAATAAATCGCCGACAATCCCGTAATCAGCTGTATCAAAAATCGGTGCCTCCGGATCTTTATTTATGGCAACAATGACTTTGGCATTCGACATCCCGGCGAGATGCTGAATCGCCCCGGAAATGCCGGCAGCGATGTACAAATCAGGGGTTACGACTTTTCCCGTCTGGCCGATCTGCAGGGAATAATCACAGTATTCCGCGTCGCAGGCCCCACGGGAGGCACCGACGGCTCCGCCCAGCACCTCCGCTAATTCTTCCAGGGGTTGAAACCCTTCGGCACTTTTGACACCGCGGCCTCCGGCCACAATAATATCAGCTTCAGCTAAGTCTACGCCTCCGCTCGTTTTTTTAACCACTTCGGAAATAATAGTCCGCAGCTCCTTTATTTCCAAATCCACCGGCTCTATCCTCCCGGTCCGGGAAATGTCCTTTTCCAGTGTCTCCAGATTGTTCGGACGAACCGTCGCAAATAGCAGCTCTTCATTGATGGAGACTTTTTCAAATGCTTTTCCGGAATAAATAGGACGCGTAAACACGGCGGTCCCATTATTTATTTCAATGTTCACCACATCGGAGACAAGTCCTGTCTGGAGTTTGGCAGCCAGGCGTGGTGCGAGATCCTTCCCGGAAGAAGTGTGCGGCAGGATCATAGCTTCCGGCTGTTCCTGTTCATACAGCTGGAGCATTGCCTGCCTGCAGGCGTCCGTCGTATAAACCGAAAGCTCCTCCCGGTCACTGGTAAGCACACGATCTGCCCCGAACTGAATCATGGTTTCAGCACAACCCTGGACCTGCTTTCCAAACAACACCCCGACAATTTCCCCGCCATCCGCAATCTGGCTGGCAGCAGCTACCGCTTCCAAAGAGACATGCCGGAGTTCCCCATCTTTAATTTCTCCCAGTACAAGCACCTTGTTTGCCATTTTTCTCCCCTCCGTTATAAAACCTTTGCCTCGTTTCTCAGTAAATGAACAAGCTCCTGTACTTGTTCATAAAGCTCCCCCTCCAGTATTTTTCCAGCCTCTTTTTCAGGCGGAACAAAGCGGGACACAGAATTTGTCTTAGCTTTCACTTCTTCTTCCTCCAGGTTCAGATCAGCCAGCTCCACCCTGTCGAGCGGCTTTTTCTTTGCTTTCATGATTCCCGGCAGAGAGGGGTAACGCGGTTCATTCAATCCCTGCTGGCAGGTCACAAGAAGCGGCAGAGAGGTTTCTGCATGTTCTATGTCCCCTTCCACATCCCTCTCTACTTTCACGTGGTTTTCTTGTATTGCTATTTTGGTGATAGTCGTCAGCTGGTTGATTCCGAGCTCCTCCGCTACTCTCGGAGCTGTCTGGCCCGCCCCGTCATCTACAGCGACATTACCGGCTAGAATCAGATCCGGCTGTTTATCCTCCAGATAGGCTGACAGCACCCGGCTGAGGGTATAATGATCCACTTCTTCAGTGACCTCTTCCATACCAATGAGCACCGCTTTATCCGCCCCCATCGCAAGCGCTGTCCGCAGCTGCTGTCCGGCTTCTTCCCCTCCGGCTGTTACGATGGTCACTTCCCCGCCATGGAGATCCCGGAGGTTGATAGCTTCCTCTACAGCATATTCATCATAGGGATTAATAATAAATTCCACATCGTCTTCCACAATACAACCGTTTTCAATGACAATCTTTTCTTCCGTATCAAATGTTCTTTTCAACAGAACATATATATTCACCTGCAGTCCCTCCTGTCATGTAAAAGTTTTCAAAAAAAGAAAGGAGGAGCGCCTCGGACTCTAGGCGTTCACTCTGGCTCCAAAGCCGTCAAGGAGCATGTCATAAACCGGTCCGGCCAAGGCTTCGAGATCATATTTGCAATCTTTCATTACCCAGTTCGTCGCCACTTCATCAAGTGTTCCGAAAATCATCTGACGGGCAAGTTTTTCATTTAGTTCCGGGGAAAACACGTGCTGTTCTTTGCCCCTCGTCAACAAATTCTCCATTACGCTTAAATAATCCCTGAGTACTTCATTGATTTTCTGACGCAGTTCATAATTCGACTGCCGGAGCTCAAGCTGGGTAACCACGGCCAGTTCTTTATTAGCTGCCAATTGTTTCAAATGCATTTTCACTAATAATTTCAGCTGTTCTTCTATAGTAGAAGCTTCGGTTAACCGGGCACGGATCTGCTCAATGAAATCCCCCATTTTCACTTCAAACAGCGAAATCAAAATGTCTTCTTTATTTTTGAAGTATAAATAGATCGTTCCGTCTGCGACACCTGCTTCTTTTGCGATTTTTGACACCTGCGCCTGATGGTAGCCGTTATGGGCAATTACACGGACGGCAGCATCAATAATCTGGTTGTACTTTGGTCCTTTTTTCGTACTCATCCATGTACTTCCTTCCTGAAATGTGTATCGTGATTTTATTTTCGATCCAATATATGAATGATTATTCATTCATATATTATAAATATTTTTATTAATCCTGTCAAGACGGTTCCCAGGCATTTTAGACCCGTGGTTCCGTTTCTCCGGTCTTCAATTTCCGCCTTAGTACTTTACCTACACTGGTTTTCGGCAGTTCTTCCCGGAACTCATAGGCACGCGGCACTTTAAAAGCCGCAAGTCTTTCCCGGCAGAAGTGGCTCAGTGCTTCCTCATCAATAGCAGCGCCTTGTTTTTTTACTATAAAGGCCTTTACTGTTTCTCCTCGGTACGTATCCGGAACCCCCACCACAACTGCTTCCTGCACCGCCTCGTGCTCATATAAAATTTCTTCAATTTCCCGTGGGTAAATATTAAAGCCCCCGGCGATTATCATATCTTTTTTTCTATCCACAATGAAAAACGAGCCTTTTTCATCCATATATCCCATATCCCCGGTTAACAGCCATTCATTTATAAACGCACGTCCTGTCTCTTCAGGAGATCGCCAGTATCCTTTCATCACCTGCGGGCCGCGGACGACGATCTCACCAATTTCTCCCGGTTCCGCAAACTCCCCGGTTCTCTGAGAAAGTACTGCAGCTTCCGTGTCCGGCCACGGCAGTCCGATACTTCCTTCCTGCCGGGGGCCCCAGAGCAGATTGCAATGCGTCACCGGCGAAGCTTCCGTTAAACCATATCCCTCTACCAGCCTGCCGCCGCTTAACCGTTCAAACTGTTGTTGGACGTCAGCGGGAAGCGAAGCCGATCCACTGATACAGGCACGGATACTGGATAAATCATAAGCCTCTGTTTTTTTCTCCTGAAGTAAACTGATATACATCGTTGGTGCCCCGGGAAACAACGTGATTTTCTCTTTTTCTATTATTTTTAACACTTGTTTGGGATGGAATTTCGGTAAAATGACTAATTCTGCGGCGTTCATGATCGACAGGTTCATGGAGACCGTCATTCCATAGACGTGAAAAAAAGGGAGCACAGCGAGGTTTTTCTCCTGCCCTTTTTTCATTTTATACATCCATGAAAGACACTGCGTCGTATTGGAAACGAGATTGAAATGGGTGAGCATTACGCCCTTTGCTGCGCCAGTGGTTCCGCCTGTATACTGGAGCAGCGCCAAATCTTCCTTGGGATCAAGATTTACCTCCGGAAGCTGGCAGCTGCCCCGCCGAATAATACGTTCAAAAGAATGAATGGTATTTCCGTATTGAATATCAACGATAGTTCCGCCTGGTTTATGCCGGAACCAAGAGTAGAACTTATTTTTAGGAAAGGGAAGCCCATCCTGAATGCTTGTTACGATAATGTGTTCCAGCCTGGTTTCTTCGAGAACTGCCATCACTCTTGGGAATATGTCATCGAGACACACCATTATTTTTGCTTCGGAATCCTTCAGCTGATGGAGAAGCTCCCGCTCCATATACAATGGATTGGTTTGCACTACCACCGCTCCTGTCATAAGCGCCCCATAATAACTAATAACAGACTGGGGGGTATTCGGCAGCATGACTGCCACCCGGTCCCCTTTTTTGACCCCAAAGGAAACTATTTCGTTGGCAAAAGCAGCAGCATCCTTTAGTAGCTCTTCATACGTCCATTTTCTTCCATAAAAACTAATTGCTTTATTCTCAGGAAATTCTTCGGCAGCTTCCTCCAAAAAAGCAGGCAAAGGTTTATTTTCATAAGAAATAGTGCGAGGGATCTCATCAGGATACTGTTGAAACCATACGTTTTCTTCAATCGTCCGCAACCGGTTTCTCCTCCTCGTCTCCCTATTCCACTGGCAGATGATTCTTCTCTCGCTCCTATTATAATGAATAACCATTCATTTTTAAAGCGTTTTCATTAAGATGATATAACTTTTTTGAGCGAGGTCTATCTTTAGTTTTATCAACGAGCCGTCTCCTCGTCCTCTGCTTTTCGCATCTCTTCTTCTGCCAGAACCCGGCGCAGTACTTTTCCTACCATTGTTTTCGGAAGTTCTTGTTTAAATTCATAATGTGTTGGTACTTTATAAGCGGCCAGATGTTTGCGGCAGAACATTTCTACTTCTTCTGCGCTCAAACGCTGATTTTCTTTTAACACGATGAAAGCTTTCACTGTTTCCCCCCGGTAGTGATCAGGTATGCCGATTACCGCTGCCTCCTGAATAGCGGCGTGCTCATACAATACTTCCTCTATTTCACGCGGGTAGATATTAAAGCCTCCGGCTATTATCATATCTTTCTTGCGGTCGACAATGTAAAAATAACCATCCTCATCCTGATACCCCATATCGCCGGTTAGCAGCCATCCGTCCTGAAAAACAGAAGCCGTTTCTTCCGGCTGGTTCCAGTACCCCTTCATTACCTGAGGGCCTTTGACCATGATTTCTCCGATCTCCCCGGATGCCGCTGGTTCACCTGTTTTGGGCGATAATACGGAAACTTCTGTATCCGGCCAGGGAAGGCCGATACTTCCCTGTTTTCGTTTTCCCCAGATTGGGGAGGAAATGACTACCGGAGATGTTTCCGTGAGCCCGTAGCCTTCCACCAGCCTCCCGCCGGAAAGTGCTTCAAATCGTTCCTGGACCTCCAGCGGAAGCGGTGCGGATCCGCTTAAACATGCTTTAATAGAGGAGACCTTGTAATTTCTCAAGGAAGGTTCATGGATCAGCCCTATATACATTGTAGGTGTGCCAGGAAAAAGAGTGACGCGGTGTTTATGAATGGCCTTCAGGGCTGGGATAGGGGAAAATTTGGGGAGAATAATCATTTTCGCCTGATACATGATCGAAAAATTCATGACTACTGTCATTCCATAGACGTGGAAAAAAGGTAAAGCGGCGAGCGTTGTTTCTTCCCCTTCCCGCATGCGGTACATCCATGCTCCAGCCTGAATTGTGTTCGCGACAAGATTATAATGCGTCAGCATGACTCCTTTAGCCGGGCCGGTTGTTCCTCCAGTGTACTGCAGGAGAGCGAGGTCTTTCTCCGGGTCAACAGAAACATCAGGAAGTCTCAAATCAGCATTTTCAAGAAGATTGGTGAAACGGTGGGTATAGTCTGTATAGGGAATAGAGGCTTTCCCGGCACCCTTCTTTTTCTGAACAAGCGGATAAAGGATCCTTTTTGGAAAGGGGAGGTAGTCTTTTATACTTGTGACAATCACCTGTTCGAGCGGACTCTGCTTCCATATCCTTTCGACTCTCGGAAATAGAATATCAAGACAAATCATCACTTTAGCACCGGAATCGTGCAGCTGATGTTCTATTTCCTTTTCCACATAAAGAGGATTCGTCTGTACCACCACTGCTCCTGCCAATAGAGACCCATAATAACAGATAACAGCCTGTGGAGTGTTAGGCAGCATGATTGCCACCCGGTCTCCTTGCTGCACCCCGAGAGCTTCGAGTTGGTTTGCCAGCCGAACCGCTTCATTGTACAATTCTTTATACGTCATCGTTTTCCCCATAAAATAAAGAGCTGGCTTTGCAGGACACGTGCGTGACGCCTCGGCCAAATACGATGGCAGCGTCCTTTTTTCATACGGCAAAGAAGCAGGGATCTGGTCTGGATAGTGGGAAAGCCACTTTTTTTCTGACACCCGTACCAACCTCCTTTTCATCCTACTACCATTTTAATGCCACCGCTTGCATAATAGAACATGGAGAAACATATGAAGAAATGCGCAAGGCGCCCGCTTCAATAAAGGTTCTTCTATTGGAGAAATAAAAGATTCCGAACGATTATTCCATAAATCGTTCGGAATTTTTTGTGCAACCCATCCTACGCTACGTCAAAATACTGCGCTTATTCGTTGCTTATTTTATACATACTGCGGAATGTTCGGGTTTTTATTTATACTTTTTTGTCCCACACCGCTGGAATGGCCTGGTTTTACAATACATCCGCTCCAGGCGGATGCTTTCCCCTCCCGTTGAAATGCCGGCAGTACGGGGATTTTTGGAAGAATCCCTGATTTTCAAGAAAAAAACAATAAATACACAGCTCCAGATAATATAAAAATGATGCAGCATAAGATTAAAATTTTGGCTAATCGTTCCACCGTGTTTCTCTCCCATCTTTCAGGCTATGCTAAAATCCCGGCCCCTATAACAAAGGACATCCCTGTAGAAATAATAAAGGAAATCAGGCCGACCGCACGATTATCCGCTGCTATTTCATCATCCACTTTAAACATTGGCGTCAAAAACTCAAACATGACATAACTGAAAACAAGCAGAACAAATCCGTAGGCCCCCCAAAGGACCATCGTTAAAATAGCGTCATTGTGCTCAATCGAAAAATGAAAAATGTTGGCGACTCCAAATAGTTTTCCTCCGGTAGCCAGCGCCACAGCAATATTTCCTTTTTTAATTTCTTCCCAGTTTTTATAGGACGTAATGGTTTCAAACACGGCCAAAAATACAATCAATGAGAGAACTGCCACACTGAAATTGGCAGCAGTCTCTACAAATGGATTCTGCATCAGAGTTTCCATTTCTGCGCCTCCCTCTTCCTACATCCCTGCTCATTTCAGACGGGCTACAGTATTGCCGATCCCGCCTTCATTCATACCGCCATCCCGAGTCTCAGCCACACTCGGATGCTTTTTCAGGAGTTCTTTCACTCCTTTTCTCAGTGCTCCGGTTCCTTTCCCATGAATGATATGAACCTGAGGGTATCCGGCCAGCACGGCATCGTCAAGATACTTTTCTACTTCTCTCATCGCATCTTCATAACGCACCCCGCGCAAATCCAGTTCGGGCTTCACGGATGAATTCGCAGAGACCTTCGCCATCGGCCGTATCGGTTGTTTCACAGGTTCTGTTTTCATTTTTTCCATGTCGTCTGCTTTAACATTTACTTTCATAATACCCAGCTGGACCCGGTATTCCTTGCTCCCTGTTTTTTCGAGCACCTGCCCCTGCTGGCCGAAGCTGAGGACCTTTACCTCATCTCCCGGTTCAAACGTTTTCTCTTTCTCTGCCTGTTTCTTCAGTTTCTCTTGGCGTTTTTTTAAATCGGGCTCCGCTTGGTCCATTCGTTTTTTTGCATCAATCAGTTCATGTTCTTTTACGTGATGCCCCTGCTTTTGCAGTTCCCGTAGATCTTGAATCACAGCGTCTGCTTCTGAGCGCGCTTTTTCCAGTTCTTTCTGCGCTTTATCTTCGGCTGAAGCCAGTACATCCTGTTTTTTCTGATCCAGTTCCTTCAAGTTTTGTTCCAGTTCACGATGCAGTTGATCTGCTTCCTCCCGTGTTTTTCGTGCTTCTTCCCATTCCGTTTCAGCCTCCCGCTGTCTTTCTTCCAGGGAGGTGATCATATTTTCGACTTGGCGGGCATCGGCATTCACTTCCGATTCAGCAGCTTCTATAATGGATTCATCCAGGCCGAGTCTTCGTGATATGGCAAACGCATTACTCCGGCCGGGAATGCCGGTCAACAGACGGTATGTCGGCCGAAGCGTCTCCACATCGAACTCGACACTGGCGTTCATCACTCCTTCTCGATTATAGGCATAGCCTTTCAGTTCGCTGAAGTGAGTCGTGGCGACCAGTTTTGCCCCTCTGTCATACACGTAATCCAGTATAGATACCGCGAGTGCAGCCCCTTCGGTCGGATCTGTACCGGCTCCGATTTCATCAAATAAAACAAGACTTTCGTCGTCGACTTTTTCTAAAATGTCCACGATATTTGTCATGTGCGAGGAAAAGGTACTTAAACTTTGCTCAATCGACTGTTCGTCGCCTATATCGGCAAATACGGCTGCAAATACGGCTGCCTCGGAGTCCTCTTCCACCGGCAGAAACAATCCGGACTGAGCCATTAACGTCAGAAGTCCTGCCGTTTTTAGTGTGACCGTTTTGCCGCCTGTATTCGGGCCGGTAATAACAAGGGAAGAGAAGGTGTTTCCCAGCTCTACATCTATTGGAACTACTTCTTTTTCAGGCAGAAGTGGATGCTTGGCCTGTTTAAAATGAAGACGTCCTTCTCCATTCAAGCGGGGTTGAGTTGCTTTTAACGCTTTGGCATAATAAGATTTCGTAAAAAGAAAATCCAGTTCCGCCAGGTAATGTACATTCTCCAGCAGTTCTTCCACGGCGTCCTGTACCTTTCCGGAAAGTTCTTTTAAAATACGTTCTATTTCCTGTCTTTCCTGTCCACGTACTTCATTTAATTGATTATTCATCGTCACAACAGACTGAGGTTCAATGAACAGCGTAGCACCGGAAGCCGACTGATCATGCACAATTCCACCAAAGGAAGAACGGTATTCCTGTTTTACCGGTACGACATAACGATCATTCCGGATGGTAACAATAGCATCGGATAACTTCTTCTGCTGCCCGGACGATCTGGTCAGTTGTTCCAGCTTGGAGCGGATCTCCGCTTCTGTGCCGCGGATTTTTTGGCGGATGCTGCGCAGAGCAGGGGTGGCGGAGTCAAGAACTCCCCCATGCTCATCAATGGATTGTTTAATCTCTCGTTCCAAATCGGTTAATGGCGTGATCGGGGCTGTCAGCTCTGCAAGCTGCGGCAGGTCTACCTCTTCTTCCACCATCGTTTCAATAAATGTCTTGATCCGGCGGCCGCCATAAATGGTATCTGCTATTTCCAGGAGTTCCCCGGCATGTAAGGTTCCACCGATCTGGGCCCGTTTCAGATGAGCGTTAATATCAGTAATGCCGCCTAGTGGAGCCTGTCCTTTCAGGCGGAGGACTTTTGCACCTTCCTCCGTTCTTTTCTGCTCCCGTCTGGCCGTTCCCAGATCCGTATACGGCTCAAGCGCCTCTGTCTTTCTACGCCCGAGAGACGACGCGACATGTTCCTTCAGCTGTTCTTTCATTTTGTCATATTCCAGCACACGGAGTACTCGTGCATTCATGCCTGTCATCCTTTCAAAAAACTTGCTGTCCAATCATCCTTGCCGGTCTTCTGTCTTCCGTTTTTCCTGTAAAAACGGAAGGAGTCCGTCTACATTCCGTGTGTTCAAAATCTGTTCTTTCTGCAGCAGTGCTTTTCTCGCAATACCTGTGCCGATTTCCATATGGCCCAGCATTTTCGGGCTGTGTGCATCTGTATTAATAGCAATAGTTGTTCCTGCCTCTCTTGCTTTTCGGAGCCATTCCGCGGATAAATCAAGCCGGTTTGGGTTGGCGTTCAACTCCAGGGCCGTGCCGTTTGCCGCAGCTTTCTCGATTAATGTATCCACATCCGCATCATAACCGCTTCTCCTTCCGATCAAACGGCCGGTCGGATGGGCTATGACGTTTACATACGGACTTTCCACAGCTGCTTCCAGGCGTTTCATGATTTCTTCTCTCTTTTGGGAGAAAGAGGAATGGATCGATGCTATTACTACATCAAGCCGGCGAAGGACATCTTCTTCAATATCCAGCGTACCATCAGGACGGATATCCATTTCAATCCCGGCCAGCACGGTGAAATCGTCATATTTTTCATTCACGCGTCGTACTTCTTCTATCTGCCGGAGTAATCTTTCTTCATTTAAGCCATGGGCCACCTGCAGGAATTTTGAATGATCCGTAATGGCTATCCATTCATGCCCGTGGCTGCGTGCTTCTTCCGCCATCTCTTCAATAGATAGAGCGCCGTCACTCCAGGTTGTATGCATATGAAGATCCCCGCGGATATCTGTACGTTTTACCGTTTCATACGGTTCACGGAACCATTCGGTTTCATCACGGCCCAGTCTTGCTTCCGGCGGGATGTAATGCAGATCGAAATGGCTGAAAAAATCTTTCTCAGAAGAAAAGGTAGAAATTTCTCCGGTTTCAAGATTTTCAATTCCATATTCACTCATTCTTTCTCCCTGAGCTTTGGCTATTTGGCGTAAATGGACATTATGCTCCTTCGAACCGGTGAAATGATGCAGTGCCGTGGCAAAAGCCTCTTCCTCTACTAAACGGATATCCACCTGGACAGGATAGGAAAAGGCCAGTTCCAGTGACACCTTTGACGGTCCGTCAGCAATGATATCCGAGACATAAGAAATCTGTTTTAACTGCGCGCGGATAGGATCTGGGTCTTGCACCGCCATAACATAATCCAGATCCTTCACTGTTTCTTCCATACGGCGCAGGCTGCCGGCTCTTGCCCAATGCTCTACATCTACCTGGTTTTCTATTTCCCTTTCAAACATATCGGCTGCTTCCAGCATAAATGATATAGGCAGACGTTCCGGCCGATTCCCCATATCTTTTAAAGCCTCAAGTATATTCTCTTCCGTTTTCGTTCCAAATCCTGATAGTTGTTGAACCTGTCCAGCTTCACATGCTTTCTTCAGCGAGGCTGCATCCGTGACACCAAGCTCCTGGTACAGCTTGGCAATTTTTTTTCCGCCAAGGCCTGGTAAATCCAGAAGAGGCACCAAACCAGAAGGCACTTCTTCCTTTAAAGACTCCAGCAGTTCCGACTGATTCGTGTCCCGCAGTTCTTCGATTACAGCTGCTGTGCCTTTTCCTATTCCATTTAAAGAGGCCGGATCTTCTATTTCAGAAAGAGAACGTTCGTCCTGTTCCAATGCCTGCGCTGCTTTTCTATACGCTGATACTTTAAACGTATTTTCCCCTCTTATTTCCATATATACCGCAATGGATTCCAGCGCGTTGATTAAAGCTTTTTTATTCATGTCCCGTTCCTCCTATAAGAAAAGCGCAAAGCGCCAACTCTTTGGTATAACTCGTACGAAAAAACTTCTCAACGGAAGAGAAGTTTTTCTTTACATATCTTCCAGCCATAGGTCTTTTAACCAGCTGGAAAGAAAGGGTGTGTCATTAATTATCATTTTCGCAGCCATCGACTGATCAATAGCCTGCTGCAAGGCTTCAATCGGCATAAGCGCTGCTGTAATAAGCAAGACAAATAAAATCAAATATGTCTCCACAAGTCCGAGCACTCCACCGAGCCAGCGGTTCACCATCCGCAGAACTGGCAGCCTTGACACAAAATCGAGCATAGACCCTACAATCTGCAGCAAAATCTTTGCCGCAAAAAACAATAGAAAAAAAGAAATACCGTTATAATAGACCGCTTCTAAATCAAAAGAAGCCACCATCATTTCCACGACGTTATCTCCATCATTGGAGATCTCAGGGTATGGAAGCCATAGTCGTAAATATTGGGCCAGTTCCTGATAAAAGGTAAAAGCAATATACAGCGCAATGAAAAAACTTACTAAGTGAATTAATTGCAAAATGAAACCTCTTCGCAGCCCAATAAAAAAACTAATAATTAATATCAGGACAATCAAAAGACTTAACATGGGTTACCGTTCCTCTTCTCTCTCATTTCGCTCACGATTCTCTAATGACTGTTTTAATTTCATATAATCATCGGTTATGTTCAGCGCTGTTAATACAGCGAGTTTGGTCGTATCCAGATAAGGGTTGTGTTCCTTAAATTCCCGCATTTTCTGATCCAGGTGTTCCGCCACATGCATGACATGCTCGGGAGGTTCGTCCCCGACAATCGTATAAGGCCGTCCAAAAATGGTGACCGTCGTGCGCTGCTTTTCCTTCCCGTCATCCAACGGAAAAACCTCCTGTCGTCTGCAAAATACCTATCCATAATAATAACAGAATCATAATCGATTGGAAATGTTTTTAATGCGGAAACAAGCGCCATCTGCTTTTTATCACACTGCTCTTCTTTTGCATTTTTCAAACTCTGCTTTAGATAGCTTCTTGTTAAAAATCATGAAAATAATGATCAAACTTTATTGACTCCCTTTTCCTAAGAAAAGAACCGGCTGCGCATGGCAGCCGGCCCCGGTAATGGGTCCTTCTTTATTTTCTCAGGGATGCCTTTACTTTTTCCTGAAGCTCGGAAAGTACGTGATTATGAGTTTCTGCTACTTCTTCATCCGTTAATGTGCGTTCCGGGTCAAGATAAACGAGAGAAAATGCCAGAGATTTTTGGCCTGGCTCAAGCTTTTCCCCTTGATAAACATCAAACAAGGTTACCTGATGCAGCAGACTGCCGCCGGCTTCAGCAATCACGCGGCGGACTTCGCCGGCTGTCACCTGCTCCTCTACTACCAGAGCGATATCTCTTGTTACTGCAGGGTAGCGGGGCACTGTTTCATAAAAGAGGGGATCCGCTTCAAATGTAAGCAGAAGATCGACGTCAAGCTGAAACACATATGTTTCCTTAATCTCCCACTCTTTTTCCACACTTGGATGCATTTGCCCAAGAAATCCTGCATACTTACCGTCCAGATAAATATCCGCGCTTCGGCCGGGATGGAGCTCATTATGGTCGGAACGAATAAACTCAATATGATCGAAAATACCGATTTCCTCAAATAATCCTTCCAGTACACCCTTGACTACAAAGAAATCCGTTTTCTTTTTTTCTCCCTGCCAAAGGTGGGCATCCCACCATCCGGTTACTGCAGCGGCCAGGACATTTTTTTCCTGAGGCTGCGTTGTGAGAGTATTTCCTTCTTCTCCTATAAAAATGGAACCCATTTCAAATACAGCAGCATCTGTGATTTGACGGTTACGATTGTATTGAACCGTATCAAGAAGCTGGGGAAGCAGGCTTGTACGCATCGTACTCCGCTCTTCACTCATTGGCATGGTGACTTCCACTTTACCCGGTAATTCCTGCAGCTGCAGACGGCCGCTGTGGGAAGGTGATGTCAACGTGTAGGTGAGTGCTTCATGCAGGCCGGCCCTTTCCAAATAGCGGCGCATCCTCCGGCGTTTACGCTGATCGGCAGTTAAAAAGCCGGGGGTCGTCACACCCTTTGGAAGTGTCGTTGGAATGTATTCGTATCCATAGAGGCGTGCTGCCTCCTCGGCAAGATCTACTTCAATGTCAAGATCAGGCCGCCTTGTTGGTACTTCTACCATGATTCCACTATTATTTTCAACGGCAGGGAGTCGAAGACGGCGGAAAATAGATAAGACTTCCTCCGCAGACATTTCCATACCGAGTAGTCTATTTAATTGAGCCGTGCTGGTTTGAATCTTTTTGTTTTCAGCCGGGCGGTTATCCACTTCGACCGTTCCCTGCAGCACTTCTCCCCCTGCATACTTCTCCAGCAGGGCAGCAGCTCGCTCTGCTGCTTCTTCCACACGGCCGGAATCGATTCCTTTTTCAAAGCGTATGCTTGATTCACTCCGAATGCCGGTTTCTCTTGAAGTTTTTCGAACACGGGCCGGCTTGAAATAGGCTGCCTCCAGAAGCACCGTTGTCGTATCCTCCTGTACTTCCGAAAAAGCACCGCCCATAACACCGGCCAAAGCCGCCGGCTCTTTTCCATTTGTAATAACCATATGCTCAGACGATAGCGTCCGCTCCTCTTCATCCAGCGTTGTCATGGACTCACCGTCTTGTGCGCGGCGGACGACAATTTCAGAAGATCCGAGTTTATCAAGGTCAAACGCATGCAGCGGCTGTCCGTACTCCATTAAAACATAGTTGGTAATATCGACGACGTTATTAATGGGACGAATGCCGGCCGCCGTTAAGCGGTTCTGTATCCATTGCGGGGAGGCGGAGATCACGATATTTTTCACAACTTTGGCACCGTAATACGGATTATCCTCCGGCACATCAACCTGCACCGAAATATAGTCCGATGCTGATTCGCTGTTTTCTTGATGACCCGTTTCCGGGTGAATAACGTCCCGATCCAGAAGGGCTGCCATTTCATAGGCCACCCCGAGCATGCTGAGGCAGTCCGGACGGTTCGGTGTCAAGTCCAGCTCAAGCACCGTATCGCGCAAAGCCAGCTCTTCTATGGCATCTCCCCCCGTTTCGGCATTTTCCGGGAATACATAAATGCCATCCATAAATTGTTTCATAACCAGCTTCTGTTCGATGCCAATTTCCTGCAGAGAACAGATCATCCCTTCCGATTCTTGCCCCCGCAGGGTAGTTTTTTCGATTTTCATGCCGCCTGGGAGTACGGCACCGGGTTTTGCTGTAATTACTTTCTGACCGGCTTTTATATTCGGCGCTCCACAGACAATCGACGCGGTCTCCCCGCCGGTGTTGACCCGGCAGACCCTTAACTTGTCTGCTTCCGGGTGAGGATCACACGCTTCTACATAGCCGACCACCACATTCTGAATACCTTCACTGCGGGGATGCAGCATATCCACCTCAACGCCGCCGCGGGTCAGCCGTTCTGCTGTTTCTTCGACTCCAATATCATCTATATCCACATAATCCTTCAACCATTGATAGGATACTAACATATTCCTGCCTCCTTACACCCGTTTAAATTGATTTAGAAACCGGATATCGTTTGTATAAAAGTGACGAATGTCATCGATGCCGTATTTCAACATCGCAAAACGTTCCACACCCATTCCAAATGCAAAGCCGCTGTATGTGTCCGGATCAAAACCGCTCATTTCCAAAACCCGCGGGTGGACCATTCCAGAGCCAAGTACTTCAATCCAGCCAGTATGTTTGCAGAGTCGGCAGCCGTGTCCTCCACAGATACCGCAGGAAACATCGACTTCCACCGAAGGCTCCGTGAAAGGGAAAAAACTTGGCCGCAAACGGATACTGCGGTCGGCTCCAAAATATTTCTGAACAAACGCTTCGAGTACCCCTTTCAAATCACTCATCCGCACATTGTGATCCACATAAAGCCCTTCAATCTGCATAAACTGATGAGAATGGGTCGCATCATCGTCATCACGCCGGTACACTTTCCCCGGACAGACAATTTTTACAGGCCCCTGTCCTTCGTATTTTTCCATTGTGCGTGCCTGCACCGGAGAGGTCTGGGTGCGGAGCAGCATGTCTGTGGTAACATAAAACGAATCCTGCATATCCCGGGCCGGATGTTCCGGCGGAAGATTCAGTTTCTCGAAATTATAAAGATCCGTTTCCACTTCAGGACCCTCTGTTACCTGAAAACCAAGGCCGACAAATATGTCTTCAATTTCCTCTACGACCGCTGTCAGCGGATGCCTTGCTCCGCGCTTTACTTCTTTGCCTGGAAGTGTCACATCCACACTTTCAGCTTTTAATTTTTCTTCAAGTGCTTTTTCCTCCAATTCAGCGGTCTTTTCTTCCAGTTTGCTTTGAATCTCTTCCCGGACTTCATTTGCTTTCTGTCCGACTTTCGGGCGTTCTTCCTCGGAAAGCTGCCCCATTCCGCGGAGAACCTCCGTAATCGGGCCTTTTTTTCCTAAATATTTCACACGGACGCTCTCGAGAGCTTTCACCGAGTCCGCGTCCCTGATTTCTTGTATTGCCTCTTTACCAAGTTCCTGAAGCCGATCAATCATGACCATTCCTCCTTCACTATTTAAAAAACCGCAAACATTTTTTCTTTTCCGTGTATGGGCTGCAGGCAGACCCTCTTCAACATGCTGTAGCGGGGAGTGATGAAGCCGGGGTCACACTCGCATGCCTTCTTCCCCCCGCGTTTTTTCTCATAAAAAAACCTTCGTTCCCTCTGCAAAAAGGGACGAAGGTCCGCGGTACCACCCTTGTTAACCGCATACGACAGCGGTTCACTCATTTTTGGGTAACGGTTCTCCCGGAACACCTTAACGAAAAATGTCTCCGTTTTCCGGCGCCGGCTCCAGAGCGAATTCAACAAGCCTATCACGGGAATGCTTCCAGTCGATGACACTCCCTCCCTGTGTGACGGTTTCTTGTTTACTGCTCTCCTTCACAGCCTTTTTCCTATTTCGTTCGAATATAGTATGGACTAAGTATAAAAAAATATAAAAATGAATGCAAGGACTTAAACGGACTGTTTTAAATGGTACAGCAAAATGCCTGTGGCCACGGAAACATTAAGGGACTCCGCATTTCCATAAATAGGAACATAAATATTCTGATCTGTCTTTCCAAGCAGAGCTTCCTGTACTCCGGCTCCTTCATTGCCGACAAGCAGGGCGAAACCATTCTGCGCGGCAATGGCAGAATGGGTGGTCCCCACTCCCGCAGAAGTGCCGAATACCGGGATTTTATGCGTGCTGCAGATCTCCATCCAGTCTTCCAGCTTTCCCTTGATGACGGGGAGGTGAAACAAAGAACCTTGTGTAGCACGTATCACTTTATCATTATATGGATCCACGGTGCCTTCTCCCAGTATAACAGCCGTAACACCAGCAGCATCAGCAGTTCGGATCATGGTCCCCAGGTTTCCGGGATCCTGCACCCGATCCACCAGCAGAAAGTGGTCTTTCGGCTGAACGTTCTGTTCTTCGTTTTCCGGGAGCCGGCATATAGCCACAATCCCCTGTGGTGTCTCCATCTGGCTCATTTCTTTCATCACCTGTTCGGTTACCATCGACACAGGAAGGCCGGACACCTCCATATCCCGGGGAACGTCCCTGTTCTCTTCAATAAATACATCCTGGATTTCTACATCATGGCTGGCCGCTTCTTTCAAAAGATGCCAGCCTTCAATGACAAACTGTCGTTCTCGTTCCCTGAATTTGCGCTTTGCGAGTCGTTTTACATTTTTCACTTTCGGATTCTTTACAGAGTCAATTCGATTCAATGGCATTCCCTTCCCTTGTTCGCCGAGTACATATATTTTATGCTCTTTGACATACTAAACCTATCGACACCAGTTAGTTAATCCTTATTTTATCACAAAAAAAGGGAGGGAATGAGGATGTCTTTTAATCTCCGCTCTGCTGTGCTCCAAAATGTTTCCGGGCACAGCGAACAGGAAGTGGAAGCTACGATTACGGATGCTGTCCAAAGCGGTGAAGAAAAAATGCTGCCCGGGCTTGGCGTTCTATTTGAAGTGTTTTGGAAACAAGCTTCCAACGAAGAGAAGGAACAGGTTATCAGTGAAATCTCGAATGGACTACAGCAATGACACCAGTACAAATCAAATCAAGCTCCCGGCCGGAGAATAGCCGGGAGCCTGATTCGTTTTCGAGCTTACGAATCATAGGTGATTTCTTTTACCTTTTCCGCATCCAGTCCCTTAATTATTTCCACAAACAACTGCACCGTATGTTCAAAGTCGTCCCAGTGGAGAATCGCCGCATGAGTGTGAATATACCGGGTTGGTACGGTAATAGCTAAGCTGGGGACTCCCTCACCGGACAAATGAATCGATCCGGCATCCGTGGCCCCGCCGCTCATGGCGTCAAATTGAAAAGGAATCTCATGCTTTTCCGCAGTCTCGGTAACAAAGTCCCGCAGGCCTTTATGAGATACCATAGATCGGTCAAACACAAGAACCTGAGGACCTTTGCCAATTTCAGCCTTCGCATCGTTTTCGGTGATTCCCGGAGTATCCCCGGCAATTCCGACATCTACCGCAAAACCGATATCAGGTTCAATTTTGGCTGCGGAAGTTTTTGCGCCGCGTAAACCGACTTCCTCCTGAACCGCGCCGACTCCGTACACTTCATTGGCATGTTCCTCATTCTGCAGTCGTTTCATCGCTTCAATCGCAATGGCACAGCCGATTCGGTTATCCCAGGCTTTCGCCATCATCAATTTTTCATTATTCATGATGGTAAAATCACAAACCGGGACCACAGAGTCTCCAGGACGGACACCGAAACTTTCCGCCTCCTCTCTGCTGGACGCACCGATATCAATAAACATATCCTTTATCTCCACCGCTTTTTTACGCTGTTCCGCTGTTAAAATGTGAGGTGGTTTCGAACCGATCACGCCGGTAATATTTCCTTTTGAAGTCATAATATTCACCCGTTGGGCGAGCATCACCTGGCTCCACCAGCCGCCGACCGTCTGAAACTTCAAAAATCCTTTGTCATCGATCTGGGTAATCATAAAACCAATTTCGTCGAGATGCCCGGTCATCATAATTTTCGGACCGCCGGCTTTCCCTGTTTTCTTCGCGATCAGACTGCCGAGATGGTCCGTGGTCACTTCATCTGCATAAGGCGAAATATGCTTTTTCATGACCTCCCGGGCTTCTTTTTCATTCCCCGGGATACCATTAGCATCCGTCAGTTCTTTTAACATCTGCGTTATTTGATCCAATATACGTTCCTCCTTTAACTATGTAATGCATCCTCATTTTACTATATTGCCCAATATTTCGATACACAAACGAAGCTAATATCCCTCTTCCTGTCTCTGATGATTCGCGCTGTTTTTACGGAGATAGGAGGCTTCGATTTCTTTTTCTGTAAAGCCGAGAAGACGGCCTAGTTCCAGATACTCCTGAAATAGAATGAAAAAGTGTTCTTCCGTAAATTCGTTATGGAGGACCGCTGCCGCATTATATATATAATGAAACTGATCCGTTAGTGTCGGAACCGCTTTCGTTTTACGCTCCGGGACGTCTTCCCAGCCTCCGTCAATACCAAGCGACAATATAAAATGCAGGCCATCCACGTACTCTTCCAAAATGACTTCGGGATCGGAGGCTGGTTTTTTACTCCAATATTTAAAACAACGGGTCTCATTAGCTAATTCTCCGATTTCCACCTGAAGAGCCAGCATTTTATCGGCATAAATCGCGTCCCGGTTCAGGCTGTGCTGGCGGAGTATTCGGTCATCCAGCTGACGCTGAATGGAAAATAATTGCTTCATTTTATCTTTTCCCTTCTCATTCATTTTCCATTACAATGAAACTAACAACATGTTTGTCCCGTATAGTATAATTCAAGAAAGGTCTTTGTCGAATACACTCCACAGGGGAGGAATGAATGATGGCGCTGCTGCTTCGTGCGCTCATAGTCATTGCTTTGATAATTCTAATATACGCGATTATAAAATACATCCTAAATCCCAAAAGGAAGCTTGAACTTGCTCATGAGAAGAAAAATTTTTACTTTCTGGACGAACCGAAAAATGTTCGGAAGAATTTCCTCATTACTTACAAAGGGGTAATGTTCGAAGGAGAAAAATACCTTGGTACAACAGAAAAGGCGTTCGATATTATTTCGGTTGCCATCTGGGTTAAAAATAAAGACCGCCTGCAGGGATTACAGCTCAGAGATTTCACTTTTCTCGAACAGGAAATCCGTCATACGTATCCCCATGCTGAAATAGAGTGGAAAAGTCCCATCAAGGAGTTTATACTTCAAACTGAAAAAGAAGAATAAGGATAACCCCCTGGACCGCCAAAAGAAACGGCACACCCAGCTTAAAGGTAATATGACGGGTTTTGTGATGAAACGACATCATGGCAAGCTGTATTCCGATGCTTCCACCAAGGAGGGCAAGTATCCATAACGTTCTTTCACGAAAACGCCGTTTCCGCTGCCGTGCCTTTCTTTTATCCCACCCCATTACAGCCCAGGCCACAGCATTAATACCCAGCAAATACAGAATAAATAAAGGCATTTCCCTCGTCTCCTGCCTTTAGAAACACTTCAACTCTTGCAGAGTGATCCGTGAATCCAATGAATTTCTTTATTATCATCCATGCAAAATAAGCCCGGGAGAGCCCGGGCTTATTCCTTTTATTATTTTAAATTAGCTTTTGCTTTTTCAGCAAGCTCTGCAAATCCTTTTTCATCATTCACGGCCAAATCCGCCAGCATTTTCCGGTTCATGTTAATGTCCGCCTGCTTCAGACCGTGCATCAAACGGCTGTAAGAAAGACCATTCAGACGGGCAGCCGCATTAATGCGGGTAATCCAGAGTCTGCGGAAATCGCGTTTACGCTGACGGCGGTCCCGATACGCATATTGCAGCGACTTCATCACTTGTTCCTGCGCGTTTTTAAACAAACGATGACGGGACCCCTGGTATCCTTTTGCTAAATTTAAAACTTTATTTCGACGACGACGAGCCACATAACCGCCTTTTACTCTTGGCATCGTCTATCCCTCCTTCATTTTCATTTCTTCCTGTTCCCTGCTCGATTACTTTCTTCTCTTATATGGAAGAAGTGTGTCAATACGTTTATGGTCGGTTTTATCAACCAGCGCGGACTTCGCCAAACGTCTCTTCTGATCTTTTGTCTTGTTGCGGAACAAGTGGCTGGTAAAAGCATGGCTGCGCTTTAATTTGCCGGTTCCTGTCTTTTTGAAGCGTTTTGCTGCCCCGCTGTGGTTTTTCATTTTAGGCATAAGTCGTTCCTCCTTCAAAGACTAACATTCGTGTTTAAACAAATTACTTGTTTTCTTTTTCCGCTTTAGGAGCAAGCATCAGAAACATGCTCCGCCCTTCCATCTTCGGCTTCGTTTCCACTGTGGCGACATCTTCGCATTCTTTTGCCATCCGTTCGAGCACTTCTTTACCAATATCCGAATGGGTAATCATGCGCCCGCGGAAACGAATCGCTGCTTTTACCTTATCGCCTTTTGATAAAAACTTACGGGCATTCCGCAATTTTGTATTAAAGTCATGTTCTTCAATATTCGGGCTTAAGCGTACTTCTTTCACATTTATGACCTTTTGTTTCTTGCGGGCCTCTTTTTCTTTCTTCTGCTGTTCGAAACGGTACTTTCCGTAGTCCATAATACGGCAAACCGGAGGCTTCGCGTTCGGAGCTACCAGTACAAGATCAAGTTCCGCCTTTTCGGCAAGATCCAACGCTTCGTTTTTCGATTTGACCCCGAGTTGTTCGCCATTGGAATCAATGAGGCGTACCTCACGTGCACGGATTCCATCATTCACTTTCATATCGTTACGAATAATGTGCCACCTCCAAAAAAATTACGAATCAAAGCAGCCAGTTGCGTATCACTTCTGATACAGCAGATAAAAAAAGCAGGCGCAATTTACACACTGCGCCCACTGTTTGTTCTCTGGAAATTACCATAACCTGCCAACAGCTTCATGCGTCAGTCAGGTGAGAAGCGGGCGCTTCTGCTTGCTTTGGTTTCGGTTGTTCAAACACTTATTCACGATACCATACGGAAAAGATACTGTCAACAACGTTTTTTACAGCCCCTAATCAAGCCGGCGGTTGTCGATTTCCTCTTTGATCCGCTGTACAAACTCTTCCAGCTGGATCGATTCAGAATCCTGCTGGCCGTAGCGGCGGACGTTCACCGCTCCTGCTTCGATTTCACGGTCGCCGAGGACGAGCATATAAGGAATCTTTTTTGTCTGGGCTTCGCGGATTTTGTAACCGATTTTCTCATCACGGGTATCTACTTCCACACGCACACCTGCTCTACGAAGCTCATCTTCAACTTTTTTGGCATAATCGAGATGAACTTCAGCAGAAACAGGGATTACTTTTGCCTGGACAGGTGCGAGCCAAGTCGGCAGAGCCCCTTTATATTCTTCCAGCAAAAAGGCGATAAAACGTTCCATGGTCGAGACAATACCGCGATGGATAACGACCGGCCGATGTTCCTGCCCGTCCTGGCCGATATACGTTAAATCAAACCGATCGGGCATATGGAAATCAAGCTGCACCGTGGACAATGTTTCGTCTTTGCCAAGTGCTGTTTTTACCTGGACATCCAATTTTGGGCCGTAAAATGCTGCTTCCCCTTCTGCTTCTACGTAATCAACGCCCATGCCGTCCATGGCTTCTTTCAGCATCGCCTGAGCTTTCTCCCACATTTCATCATTGTCTACATATTTTTCTTTATCCTCTGGATCACGGTAGGAAAGCCGGAAATAATAATCATTCAGGCCGAAATCTTTATACACATGCTGCACAAGTTCAACAACACGGATAAATTCTTCTTTCAATTGATCCGGCCGAGCAAAAATATGGGCGTCATTCAGTGTCATGGCACGCACCCGCTGCAGTCCGGCAAGGGCTCCGGATTTCTCATAACGGTGCATCATACCGAGTTCTGCGATACGGACCGGCAGATCACGGTAACTGTGCAGTTCGTTTTTAAATACCATCATATGATGAGGACAGTTCATTGGACGGATAACAAGGGTTTCATTGTCCATTTCCATCGGCGGGAACATGTCATCCTGATAATGGCCCCAGTGCCCCGACGTTTTATAAAGTTCAGAGCTTCCAAGCACTGGAGTATAGACATGCTCATACCCGAGCCGTTCTTCCATATCAACAATGTAGCGCTCAATCGTCCGTCGGATCGTTGCCCCTTTTGGCAGCCAGAGCGGAAGGCCTTGTCCAACTTTTTGATTAACGGTGAAAATATCAAGTTCTTTCCCCAGCTTTCGGTGATCACGTTCTTTCGCTTCCTCCAGCCGCTTTAGATAGTCTTCCAGTTCAGATTGTTTTTCAAAAGCGGTGCCATAAATCCGCTGGAGCATTTTATTATTGCTGTCTCCGCGCCAGTAGGCCCCTGAAATACTCATCAGCTTAAATGTTTTTAATTTTGCTGTATTCGGAACATGAACGCCGCGGCAGAGGTCGAAAAATTCGCCCTGCTCGTAAATAGAAACCGGCTCTCCTTCTGGGATGTCATCAATCAATTCCAGTTTTAAATAATCGCCGATCTCACGGTACATCCGTTTTGCTTCTTCCCGGCTCACTTCTTTCCGGACCACTTCAAGATTTTCATCGATAATTTTTTTCATTTCTTTTTCGATCACCGGCAGATCCTCTGGTGTCAGCTGATGCGGCATATCGATGTCATAGTAAAACCCGTTTTCAATGACCGGGCCAACCCCGAGTTTCACATCACTGAACAGCCGCTTTACCGCCTGAGCCATCAAATGAGCGGTACTGTGCCGGAGAATCTCGAGGCCTTCTTCCTGTTTCACTGTAATAATTTCAATAGAACCATCTGCATAAATAGGAGTACGAAGATCGATCTGTTCTCCATTCCATTTGCCTGCAAGTGCTTGTTTTTTCAGCCCCGGGCTGATAGAGGCTGCAATGTCTTCGGTGGTGATACCTTCCTCAAAAGCTTTGACATTACCATCGGGAAATGTAATATTCACTTCATTTGCCACGAGCCATTCCTCCTGAAATAATCTTATGTACCATAAAAAACGCCCCTTCCTCAAAGAAAGGGGCGCAGTACTTACGCGGTTCCACCCTTGGTTTCAAACTGTACAGCCAGCTTGATCTCAAGTCCGGAGTAACATTCCGGTTATCGTCAGCGGTTACTTGGGAGCAATCCGTTCCCCGCTGCTGCTCGAAGGTGGTAAGAAATCAAATCTTAACTAGAAGCTTCCAGCCATGGCTTCTCTCTCTGTTGGAAAGACAGGATTTCCCATATCCTTCTTCATCGCTTTCATCGTAATGGTTTTTCATGTATGTCATTATAGAGATTCCTTTTAAAAAAATCAACCCTTCTTTTTCCGGCGCGGCCATTCCGATTTTGGGAGCAGTGTCATATGTTCCTGAAAGATCATTTCAAGGGTCTGGACCGTGCCATCCTCTTCATCCGCATATAAAAAAAGTTTCTCCGGAGACAGACTGACAGCCGGACTGATAACCATATATTCAAAGGGAAGCTGATCTTCAAAAACAAGTTCCGGCTCTAAATAATGCAGGCGGGTCCATTCGTCGATCACCTGTTTTTCTTCATTGATGAAAACCGGCTCCTCTTCAAGCAGAATATGGACTTCCGAGTGAAGCGGCCGCGTATGTTTCCGGTAATGCCGGCACCCTTCCACGATAGTCTGATATTCCTGCTCCCATTTATATTCATCAATGGCAGCAGAAGCTGCTTTTACCAGGAGTTGATAATAAGTCCCAAACCGAAACGTAAGCATCGGGTGCCATTGAATTTTCTTATGGTGTTTAATTTCTTCAGCCATTTCCCGGTAAATAAAATGTTTACGTTTCTGGAGAAGCGTTGTTTCCGGAACTTCGTTACGTTCGCCATTAAGCAGAGAATGGGCAATATCTGTAATGGCAGGAGCCTCGTCCTTATAATAAAACGTATGTTCAATGTAATCTTTCACCCATTTCAGTTCTTTTTCGTTCACCAAATAATCACTCAAACTGGCAGCCAGATAAGGCACCAGACTTTCCTGCCACTGCGTTTCACTGCCTTGAAAATCCCAGTGAACATTAGCTTTATGTTTGTAGACCTCTCCAGCAGGAATTCCTTTCCGCTCCCATTCCTGCTGATCTTGAGTAAACATGTGATATACGACGGCACTATCCGATTCATAGTCAAAATCAATGGAAAACAATCTTCCATTCCCCCTTGCTTCCAGCATCGTTGAAATCTTTTCGAATCATCCATTCTGTACTATACGTATGGACAAAAAAGATAAAACATGCCTAAAAACAAAAGAGAGAGTCTTATGTTCTTTGTTAAGGCAATTTTCAATAAGTATCCCGCGCTGACGCCGGGTCCCCGAGGTACATCGGTCTTTTGTTTAACTCCCTGCAAATAAGAAAGGGGGGTGGGACCATCCCATTTGTAAGATAAAAAATTTCCGAACGATTTCTAGAAATCGTTCGGAATTCACTCTCTCCTATTTAATTCTGCATAACGAAATCTTTTTCTGCGGTTGCTTCTCCGTCGAAACGACGGAGGATATTGTATTTTGTATCACGCTGTACTGGGGTGCGGCCCGTCTCACGGATCAACCGCAGAATTTCATTGGTGTTCACTTTATGCGTGGTCCCTGCAGCCGATACTACATTTTCTTCCATCATGGTGCTGCCAAAATCATTGCAGCCAAAGTCAAGCGATTTCTTTCCGGTCACCGGTCCCATTGTGACCCAGGAGGACTGGAAGTTTGGAATATTGTCCAGGAACAGCCGTGAAATCGCAACATTTTTCAAATAGCCTTCTGAGGAGATAATCTCCCCTTTCATTCCGTTATTCCCCGGCTGGAAGGTCCAGGAAATAAACGCCAGAAAGCAGTTTGTCTCGTCCTGAGCATCACGGATACGCTGCAGATGGAGAGCCCGTTCTTCATAGGTTTCCGTGAGTCCGATTACCATAGTAGCTGTCCCATGCATTCCAACTTTCTTCACTGTTTTCATGCACTCGATCCATTCTTCCCAGGACGATTTAAGACGGCTTACTTTCTGACGGGTTTTTTCTGTTAAAATTTCTGCACCGCCGCCCGGCACCGAATCAAGTCCTGCTTCCCGCAGTTCTTTTAATACTTCTTCTATGGAGAGACCGGATACCTCAGACATTTTAAATATTTCTGAAGGAGAGAAGGAGTGCATGGTAATATTCGGGAACCGTTCCTTAATCTTCTTCAACAGATTTGTATAATAGCTGAAGGGTAGATCCGGGTTGGTCCCTCCCTGCATAAGGATTTCCGTACCATCAACATCCTGGGTTTCCTGAATTTTTTCCATTATCTGTTCATCATCCAGTACATATCCTTCCGAAGAACCGGGCTTGCGGTAAAACGCACAAAATCGGCAGTATGTATCGCAAAGGTTGGTATAGTTCACGTTCCTGCCGATCACAAATGTCGTTTCCGGTTCCGGATGCCATTTCTTCGTTATCTCATTCGCTGCTGCACCGATTTTTTCCACTTCATCACTTTCATACAGCTTCACGGCGTCCTCTGTTGTTAAGCGTTCGCCGTTTAACGCTTTGTTTAAAATCGGATCGATGCTCATTATAAAAACCTCCAGCCTTTGAAAATAAATGCATGGTTTTCACGATTTACTAGCCTTTTTGTCCAGTTTACCATATTTATCAAACCATGAGGGATATCTTTCGCAAATCTTTACATTTCACGCCGGTTTTTTCCATCCACAAAAATTTCCTTTGTCATGTGCCGGATCCGCTCCATAATCCTTTTTGCTTTCAACTCTTCAATTCCGCCTTTCTGGGAATACGAAAGATGGTTTTCCA
Source organism: Salibacterium aidingense DSM 18341 (assembly GCF_000429685.1). Taxonomy (GTDB): domain Bacteria; phylum Bacillota; class Bacilli; order Bacillales; family Marinococcaceae; genus Salibacterium; species Salibacterium aidingense. The sequence continues at coordinate 101,886 of NZ_AUCI01000010.1, read as the reverse complement.
GATCGTCGTAGTCATAATTAGAGGTATAAACCGTGGGAAGCTTCTCCATCAGCCGGTAATGCAGAATCACTCCGAGTACGTCGTCCCGTATCCACGCGGAGGTCGTTTCCGCTCCAATGTCATCCAGCATAAGTACTTCTGCGTTCTTGACTTCGTCCATTTTTTCCTGCACAGTTCCATCCGACAGCGCCTGTTTCATTTCCCGGAAAAAGTCGGGCACATAGACGATCATTGATGATATATCACGGGCCACTAATTCATTGGCAATCGCTCCAATCATAAATGTCTTGCCGACGCCAAATTTGCCATGAATATATAACCCGGTTGCATCTTCTCCCGGTTCCGCTTCAAAGGCAAACTTCAAACAGGCATTACTGGCGGAAAGCCGGCTCGCATGATCCTGATCTATGTCGTCAAAGGAAGCTTCTAATATTTCTTTTGGAATATACATACTTCTGATCAGGGACTGCTGCCGTCTCTTTTCGTCTTCCTGCTGTTTCAGCCGGCACGGATGATATCGTACAGTCATCTGTCCTGTTTCTGAATAAAGTTCCGGCTGAAACCCCTGCATCATATTCGGACAATTCTCCAGTCCGGGACAGGCATCACAGTTTTCACGTTCCCGTTTATATTCAAATAATTTCATCATGTTGTTCTCAACCTGGGTGTCCTCGATCTCCTCATGATGCTGTAGAAACGACTGGATTTTAGGATAAGCCAGTACTTCATCTTTCAGCTCTTCATAACGGCGGCGCCAGTTTTGATTTTTCATATACTGGTCTAAAGACGACCGGATGGAATCCATAGTAGGTCACCTCAATTTTGCCGACTGCTTCTCCGCAGCCTAAGCATTTCCTCAAACTGTTGTTTTTCCTGATTAAGCTTTTCGTCTTCTTTTGGTCCCGGGTCCTCGTTTTTCTGTTTTTTGTCCTGTTCGAGCCATTTCGGAAGCTTGTCCTTTCTGACATACGGCCGGGAAGGATTTCCAGAACTTTGAGGTGAGGAAGCCGTTTCCCGATTTTTCCGCTGCTGGTACTCCCATTTGGCCAGCTGCATGGCATCCTTCACCGTCGAGATTTGTTTGCGTGCCCATTGTCCGGCAATTTTCTGGACAAAATTTTGATTTAGTTTCATATTATTCATTCTCATGACATAGTCAATCAACACATTGACCACACCGGGTTGAAGCTGATAATCAAACATGAGTGATTCGACCAGCTTTACATCTGCTTCAGGAACTTTTGCCCCGTCTGCAATTGTTTCTAGAAAGGTCAACGGTGATGTTTGTTCACAAAAAGCAATCATTTGTTCGTTATCCGTAGACGGCTCCTTATTTTTCATAGTACGGTGTTTATCAGGCTGAGTCCGTTTTCCAAGAGCCGGCGGTGTATTGCCATATTCGTTCCGGTACCACTCCTGCACCTGCCGGCGGAGCTCCTGTTCATCAAGCCTCTCTTCATCATCGAGGGAACGCTGCACCATCCGGCTGATTTGCAGCGGTTCAAGACGATACACAAAAGCCATCCGCTGAATCACTGCTTTTGCCGTTTCATCCAACAGTTTATCCCCATCAATAAATACTGGAAGATCAGCTTTCAGCAGTTCAAAATCAAACTCTTCTTCTTGGAATGGAAGTTCCCCCTGATGCACTTGACCTTGATAGCTTTTTTCTTCCTCCACTACAGGAACAGCAGAGACCATCTCCGAATGGTGCAGGGAAGCGTAGACTTCATTAAAAGCGGCGGTCACTTCCGTATAGGCTCTTTGATCCACCGCTTCCATCATAAATCGACGGCGGAGTTCAATATACCGGTTTTTCCCCAATTTATTAAACAAAAAAACACTGAGGACGTCATTTTGAAAAAACTGGGCCGGAGTCATCGGCGGCTGCAATTCATATACAAACAAGGCAGATGAATCTTCTTTCCGTTGGAATGTCCGCAGAAGCCCAATCCCTTCCAAACTCCGTCTCGCTTCAAAAATTTCATCCAGCGGCATATTCAACATAGCCATCAACTCATGATGAACGGACTCCCCACTAGTAAAACAATCCTGTTCTAACTTGCTCCATAGCATGGTGAAAAGAGAAACAGCAATGGTGCCTATCAGCGGCTGGTATAAGAGCTGCAGGGTCTTATGCTCTCGTTCTCCTATATGATCAGCTGTCCGCACTATAAATCGATCTATCGGCAGAAGTTCAGTCCAGTGCATAATCATAGCTGCCTCCCTTCTTTGATCGTTTAGGAGCTCGTACACCTTTTATTATTATTCCTCGTCTTTACTGATAAGGTCTTTTAATTCATTAATGAATACATTAATATCTTTAAACTGACGGTATACCGAAGCAAAACGCACATAAGCAACATCGTCTACTTTAGCCAGCCGCTCCATTACAAGTTCTCCAACTTCTTCACTTTTTATTTCCGACTTTCCTTCACTGCGCAGCTGCTGCTCCACATCGTTTACAATATCTTCTAACGTTTCCAGGGCCACCGGCCTTTTCTCACATGCCCGAATTAAACCACGTAGTATTTTTTCCCGGCTGAATTCTTCTCTTGTCCCTTCTTTCTTAACGACAATAAGGGGGAGTTCTTCCACAATTTCAAAGGTGGTAAACCGATAATGACAAGCGTCACATTCCCTGCGGCGGCGGATCGACTTACCCTCATTGCTTGGCCTGGAATCCAGAACCCTTGTGCCGTTGGAATGGCAGGCGGGACATTGCATATCTATCATCTCCACTATACGAACACTCAACAGTGTCCGGCTTCGTTCATTCATATGTTCTATCATACCATTAAAAAAAGCACATTGGAAAGATGAAGCAGAGGTGCTCCCAGCAATAAGAAAAACGGATCTTGGAAAAGCACCCAAGATCCGCCCTTTTTTTATTACTTTTACAGCGCATTCACTGCGACAGAAGTTTTCTGTTTATTCTTTCCAAATCCGCCAGAACAATAGGCCGTTCTGGCGGAAGACATGCTGGGAAATTGGAGGACAGCTACGTGGAATTATTTTGTTCCAGTGGTCTCCACTTGGGATGGAGGAGACTGCGCTTTCCTTTTTTGCTTTTCGCTACCGCCAAAAGCGTTTGGAGGCTGGTTCTTCTTTTTCTCCCTTTGCTATTGGGGTCAAAAGCTAAGTTGGAAGACCCTAAGAGCTTCACTCCGCTGGTTCGTATCCTCCACAACTGCTGCTTGATCTCACAAACTCCCGGAGGCTGCAGGCGGAGGATTTCCGCTCCGGCCTATCATATGAAGCATACCTGCTTCATATTCCAATAACCATTGCACGGAACAGAAGTCAGGAGAAATTCTTTTCTTTTGTCAGGCACTGACCATAGATGTTTTTTTAAGGAAACTGCCGACATAATGAACAAGGTCAACGACCCGGCAGGAATACGCCCATTCATTATCATACCAGGCGATAACCTTCACTTGTCTTTCATTTACTACCATCGTCGATAGACCGTCAATAATGGAAGAGTGTGAATTTCCATTGTAATCCACCGATACGAGCGGATCACGGCTGTAGGACAAAATGCCATTCATATCTGCCCGTGCCGCTTCTTCAAAGCTGTGGTTGACTTCTTCTTCTGTGATGTCCTTCTCCACCTCAACCACAAGATCTACAAGGGACACATTTGGCGTGGGAACCCGAAGGGCCATGCCGTTCATTTTTCCCTCCAGACGGGGCAGCAGTTTTGCAATGGACTTGGCCGCTCCAGTAGATGTCGGAATAATCGACTGACCGCATGATCTTGCCCGTCTTAAATCTTTGTGGGGGTTATCAATATTCATCTGATCATTCGTATAAGAATGAACGGTTGTCATTAAGCCGCTTTGAATCCCAAATGAACGGTCCAGCACTTTTACTACGGGAGCCAGACAATTGGTCGTACAGGAAGAATTAGAAATCACGTGGTGATGCTCCGGAACATAATCAGATTCATTTACTCCCATTACAATCGTGACATCTTCTTCTTTACCAGGCGCTGTAATAACCACCTTTTCCGCCCCTGCTGTTATATGACGGCCGGCTTCTTTTTTCGATTTAAATTTCCCCGTAGCTTCCACAACAATATCTATGTCAAGGTCTCCCCACGGAAGTTTTTCCGGACGCCGGTCATTCACAATCAATATCCGCTTTCCATTCACCCACAGCGCCTTTTCTTCGGTTTCTATATCTGCATCAAACACACCGTGTGTCGAATCAAATTTTAGTAAATGAGCCAGGGTTTCCGGCGGATAGCTGGCGTTGACTGCTGCTACATCCAGGGACTCATCCATAACTGCTTTCCGGAAAACCATCCGTCCAATGCGGCCAAATCCGTTAACTGCTACTCTAGGTTTCATACAGCACATCCTTCCTCGCTTAATGTGTCATACTAATTAACAACTATATTTAAAATTAGTATATCACATTAATGTGAAATCGTACTATATCTTTTGGAAAATAAATAAAAAAAGGCCCTTCGATTAGGAAGGGCTCTGGATATTCCAGCGTTTTAAAATTTCCTCTAACTGCTGCAGGGACTGCGGCCGGGTCCCGTTATTATCGATAACAGCATCCGCATAGGCTTGTTTTTCCGACATCGGAAGCTGCGAAGCCAGACGCTGCTCCGCATCCTCTTCCCCAGCCTGATCCCGTTTTATCAATCGCTTTTTTTGTTCCGTTTCTTCTACATAGACGAGCAATACTTTATCTACCATAAATTGAAGATTATTTTCTATCAATAGGGGAAGATCGAATACGATGACCTTCTCCCCCTCATCTTCCAAAGTGGTTTTCTTCTGCAGCATCCGCTGACGGATGGCCGGATGCATGATTTGATTTAATATCTGCCGCTTTGAATCATCGGCAAAGATCACCTTTCCCAGTTTTTTTCTGGCCAACGTTCCGTCTACTTCCAGAACGTCCGTTCCAAATTGTTCGACGACTTGTTCATAAGCCTGTTCTCCCGGTTCTACCACTTCCCTGGCTGCTTCATCCGCTTCAATCACGGGAAAGCCCCGTTTCTTTAATTCTTCGGAAATAAAACTTTTTCCACTCGCGATGCCTCCCGTCAGCCCGATAATCATCGTTTTCCTCCTTTTATTGCACTGCTTTCGTTACTGCAGATTCCAGATTCCCAATCCAATAAGTAAAAGTCCTGGTAAAAAGGAACACTTTTGCATAAACTTTGTGCCGGCCAGCTTTCGTCCACCTTTCATTCCACCCGAGAGGAACAATGCACACATCAATCCGACAGCCGCCGCCAAACTGAACGAGGAAAATCCAAGCAATGCCGATCCCATTCCGGCTCCAAAAGCATCGAGAGAGAGGGCGGCGCCAAGAAACACCGCTTCTTTTGCGCTTATCGTTCCAGACCGGTCCCAATCTGCTTCATCCGGCTCTTTCAAAATGGATAGAAACTGCTTCCAGATTCCTTGTTTCTTTCCGCTGCTATCGGTTTTTTTTCTCTCCCCGTCTGTATGTTCCCTGGAAGGAGAATCTTTCAACACTTGTATAATGGCCCACAGGCCGATTAAAATTAAGATAAAGCCACCTACGGCTTCCGTAACGGCCGTTGGAATATACTGTTTTAACAGTTCTGCTGCTACTCCCCCAGCCAGTACGGAAACAGAAGAACAAAGACTGATGCATATCAGAGAATAAAACGGAAGGCGCAGCCTTCTCAACCCATAGGATAAGCCTGCTCCAAAACTGTCCACACTTACTGCAAAAGCCAATACACATAATGAAAAAAATGCCGTCATAGGAGAGCTCCTCCCTGCAATTTTCTACGTTACTATATGGCAGGAGCTCTCTCTTTGTTCATTATTATGTTACCTGCGCTGGCATTGGGGACAGTAGTGCGTCCCTCGTCCGGCTGTGATGCATTTCTCTATCGGGGTTCCACAGATATGGCATGCTTCTTTGTTTCTTCCATAAACATATAGTTCAAGCTGAAAGTATCCCATGTCTCCATTTCCATTCACGTAAGACCTGACGGAACTGCCGCCTCTGGCCACTGCGCGTTCTATCGTATCAGTAACACAGGTTCGCAGTCGATAAATCCTATTTTTGGATAAGGAAGCCGCCTTAGCATCCGGTCTAATTCCGGCATGAAATAATGCCTCATCTACGTAAATGTTTCCCAGCCCGGCCACAGCCCGTTGATCCAGCAACACTGTTTTAATGTCCCGGCTCGTTTTTTTACATATACGCTGTAAATACGTGCCTGTAAAGGCCGGATCCTCGTAAGGTTCCGGGCCTAACTGTACAAGCGGGAGTTCCCTCTCTTCCTCTCCCTTATTAAACAAATGCATAGTGCCGAACTTACGCACATCTTTGTAACGGAGTTCTGTTCCATCTGCAAAATAAAATCGTACATGGGTATGCTTATCCGGCGGATCTTCCTCTGCCATCTGATATTTCCCTTCCATACGCAAATGGGAAACCAGAACATAATCATCCAGTTGAAAGGTTAAGAATTTCCCGCGGCGTCCGATTCCATGAATAGTCTGACCGCCCAGCTGCACTCGGAAAGCACTGCTGTCATCTGGTTTCTTTATCATTTTCGGCCAGCTTACTTCAACTTCCCGGATGGTTTTTTCTGACACCAGGTTCTCCAGCGTTCGTCTGACCGTTTCTACTTCCGGCAGCTCCGGCATGTCTTTTCCTCTCCTTATTACTTTGCATCATACCATGTTTCTCCATAAGAAACGTCGGCTTTAATTGGGGCGTCGAGTTTCATTGTCTGCTCCATGATATCCGGTACAAGTTCCTTCATCGTATCCATCTCTTCCGGCGGCACTTCAAAAATTAATTCATCGTGCACCTGAAGCAGCAGACGGCTCTTCAGGCGGCGGCTGTCCAAAGCTTCACTCACCTCTACCATTGCTTTTTTAATAATATCTGCCGCCGTGCCCTGAATCGGCGTATTCATGGCTGTTCTCTCGGCAAATGAGCGGGTATTGAAATTACGGCTCGTGATTTCAGGCAGGTAGCGGCGTCGGTGTAAAAGAGTGGTTACATATCCATTTTCTCTTGCTTCCTTTTTAATATGATCCATATAATCTTTTACATTGGGATAGCTCGCCAGATAGCTGTCTATAAATTCCTGAGCCTCTTTTCGTGTAATTCCCAGGCTCTGGGACAACCCGTAGTCTGAAATACCATAGACAATCCCGAAGTTAACCGCTTTGGCACTTCTTCTCATATTGGAGGTTATTTCGTTTTCTGCTGCTCCAAACACATCCATTGCGGTCTTCGTATGGATATCCATATCATTTTGGAATGCTTGCAGTAGACCTTGATCCCCGGCAATATGAGCCAGAACCCGAAGTTCGATCTGGGAATAATCCGCTGCCAGAATACTCCACCCTTGTTCGGAAGGGACAAATGCCTTACGGATTTTTCTTCCTTCCTCCAAACGTATCGGGATATTCTGCAGGTTTGGTTCGGTTGAGCTAAGCCGCCCGGTTTGGGTGATCGCTTGATTGAATATGGTGTGAATCTTGTTTGTTTCTGAATGGATCACTTTCAGGAGCCCCTCAATGTAGGTTGATTTCAGTTTGGAGACCTGTCTGTAATGGAGGAGTTTTGGAATTATTTCATGCTGGTCTCCCAATTTCTCAAGAACATCAGCAGAAGTGGAATAGCCGGTTTTTGTTTTTTTAATCACTGGCAGCTGCAGCTTTTCAAAAAGGATCGGGCCCAGCTGCTTCGGGGAATTAATATTAAATTCGGTCCCTGCCAAAGCATGAATGTCTTTTTCAAGGCCGGCCAGCTTAGTGTCCAGTTCTTCTCCCATATTTTCAAGCTGTTTTTTATCGACCTGAACCCCATTGGTCTCCATATTCCCCAATACAAGAGAAAGCGGCATTTCCAGGTTGGCAAACAGCTCATACTGTTCGTTGGCTTTCAGTTCTTCCTCCAGCGTTTCTTTTAACGAAAAAATCGCTTCCGCTTTGCGGACTAGATGCTGAGCCAAAGCGCCTTCTTCCGGCTTGCTTCGTTTTGCCCCTTTCCCATAAACCGCATCATCACTGTTCACAATATTTTTATGCTTTCTGGCTGCAATATCCGCCACGTTGTGCGACGATACAGACGGATCAATTAAATAGGAAGCAATCAGCATATCATGGGTGACTCCGGTCAGATCAATTCCTTTCCAGCCAAGGGCGACGACCCCGCGCTTTGTATCTACCATATACTTCTCTTCAGCTGGATTTCCTGCCCAGTTTTTGAAAACCCTTGATTCCAGGGCTGTTTCTATGGGAATAAAATATCTGCCCGTGCTGTTGACTACAGCGATTCCCCATATTTCTGCATTGTGATAATTCTCAGCCGGCACTTCCACCACAAGGGCGGACGGCGATACGAGCATCTCTTCCTTGACTTCTTCTACCTTTTCAAAAACGAGGTCTTCCAGGTCCTGCTCTTCTTCTTCATAATCAAATTTAGCAAGCAGGGTTTGAAATTCGAGTTCCTTAAACAGATCGATCACTTTCTTGGTATCGTACTCCCCGCGCTGCAGCTCTGTAAGCTTTACCTCTAGCGGTGTTTCCCGAAAAATAATGGCAAGGTCTTTACTCATGAGCGCCTGCTCTTTATTGTCCTGCAGTCTTTCTTTCATTTTCTTTCCAGTAATATGTTCAATCGATTCCAACACCTGCTCGATGCTTCCATATTCTCTAAGCAGCTTTAACGCTGTTTTCTCCCCAATTCCGGGAACACCAGGGATATTATCCGAGCTGTCCCCCATCAGCCCTTTCATATCTACAATCCGCTGCGGCTCAAACCCATACCTTTCTGCAATGGCTTGTTTGTCATAGGTCTCGACATTGGTAATTCCTTTCTTCGTTAAAGCCACCGTTGTTTTATCGGATACAAGCTGCAGCAGGTCTTTATCCCCGCTGAATATTTTTACATCCCAGCCTTTCTCTTCTGCCTGTCTGGAAAGGGTTCCGATAATATCATCAGCTTCGTAGTTCGTAAGTTCTGTATAGGAAATCTCAAAAGCATCCAGCATTTCCCGGATAACCGGCAGCTGCTCCGATAGTTCTGACGGCGTTTTCTGGCGCCCGGACTTATATTCTCCGTACGTATTATGCCGGAATGTCGTTTTCCCCGCATCAAAAGCCACCAGCATATGGCTTGGTTCTTCTTCCTCCAGTATTTTTAAAAGCATCGTCGTAAATCCATACACCGCATTGGTATATACACCTTTATCGTTGTTTAACAGCGGCAGCGCAAAAAAAGCGCGGTAAGCGATACTGTTTCCATCAATTAATACTAACTTGTCCACAGAGAAAACACCTCTTTTATTATTTCTTCCGCTCTGTCATCCATTCCTATTTTACCACAGCTTCTTCAGGAATAGAAAAAGCAGCCATCGGAAAGGCTGCTTTCTCTCTCGTTAATCTACATATCCCATTAAAATACGGGCATAGGGGGAATCGGACGGCAGTACGATCACTGTTTCCTCATCCACCGTTGTTTCATAGGTCTGCAGGGTCTTGTACAATTCATAAAATTCCGGGTCCCGGCTGAAAGCGTCGTTATAGATTTCTGCTGCTTCTGCTTCCCCTTCGCCAATAATCTCTTCGGCATCGGCCTCTGCACTCGAAATCAGCTCCTGAACTTCACGGTCGGTATTGGCCCGGATCCGGTTTGCTTCGGCATCCCCCTCCGACAAATATTCCTGGGCGGTGGATTCCCGTTCCGAAATCATCCGTTGATAGACCGCTTCTTCGTTATCTTCGGGCAGATCCGTGCGCTTCATCCGGACATCGGTAACTGAAATACCGTAATTATCCGCTGCCAGTAGTTCATTCACACGTTCCCCCACCATCTCATTTACATCCCCGCGGGCGGAATCATCTTCTTCGTTGATGATCTGTTCAAAGTTCATCTGCCCAAGCTGGGAACGAATGACCGAATTAATAAAATTGGCCATGATCGATTCTGCATTCTCCACGGTGCGGGCGTTGGCAATCATTGCCTGTGGGTCATCAATACTCCAGACGACATAATTATCAACAAGCACCCGCTTTTTATCAAGCGTGTTGATCTCAGCGGATGTGATATCATAATTCATTTGATACTTTGGTATCGATGATACCTGCTGAATAAAAGGGACCTTTGCATTCAACCCTGGGTCTTCGGCAATGCGTACCACTTCACCGAATTGGGTAATTACCTTATATTCATCCTGTTTCACGATAAATATGTTCATGATGCCGATGATCAGGAGAAACAGCAAAAGAACAATAATAATGCCAGTTCGAATCCATTTTGACCAGGATTCCGGAGAGCGTCTATTTTCCTTCATATTAAACACATTATTATCATCAGCCATTCGAATCCCCTCCTTGTGCGGCACCATCATCCGGCTCAATGTCTTCCGGCTGTACTGCCGGCTCCCCGCTTTCTTTGTTTAACGGACGTATGGGAAGATAATTGACCGTTTCCTGCTGACTGTCGATAATATACAATTCCGAATTTGGAAGCACATCTTCAAGCGTTTCAAGAACAAGACGCTGTCTTGTCACTTCCGGATCATTTATGTATTCTTCATACAATGCGTTGAACCGGGACGTTTCCCCTCGGGCATCTTCTATCCGTTCGGCCCGCTCCCCTTCTGCTCTGGAAACTATGGCATCTTCTTCCCCTTCTGCTTCATTCATTTCCTGGTTCCGGTACTTGTTCGCCTGATTTATCTTCGTAAGACGTTCTTCCCGCGCATCCGTGACAGCAGTAAAAGCCTGTCTGACTTCTTCGGTTGGCAGTTCAACGTCCTGAAGCTTTACGTCCAGTACGGTAATCCCAATTTCATACCGTTCTACCAGCTCTGTCAACGATTCCAGTACCGTTCCTTCAATTTCCGCACGCTGATCCGTCAGTACATCATCCACTTCTGAATTACCGATAACTCCGCGCAGGGAAGCTGATGAAGCCTGATACAAAATATCATCCGGCTGGTGGGCATTATATAAGTATTCTTCTGGATTCGTTATACGCCACTGCACTACCAGGTCTACAAATAATATGTTTTCATCTCCGGTGATCATCTTAGCTTCGTCTTCGTATTCTGTCACTTCCCCATCGTCTGCTGTATCATATCCCACACTCGTTGTGTTGGTGGAGACAGGCAAAATTTCTGCTTTCTGAACCGGCCAGGGCAGTTTAAACTTTAAGCCTGGATCCGTAATAGTCTCATCTACTTCTCCAAACGTTACCAAGGCTGCCTGTTCTGATTCATCTACGGTGTACCAGCCTGTGACTAAAAACAATACGAGAATAATAAGCCCGAGCAATGAAAAAAAGCCTAAAATAATTTGTTTGATACTAAACACAGCTTGTCCCCCTCTTTCTACGTTTATCTACGGGCAAACAGTCTGAAATGTTTCACCTCCAGACTCATTTTTACAACAAACGTACAATTTACAAACACGGACCTGTTTCATTATATTACAAAAAGTAATACTTTCCACCCCATTTTTACATATTTATTACGAAAAAACCGGCTTTCAGCCGGACTGCTTCCTCAGCATTATGTTCACATCTTTTCTTCCTATTAAAAAAGCTGTATTGTTCGTCAAGCTTACATTTACGATATATCTTCTTAACTGCCTGGCTGCAGTTAGATTCTCTCTTTACGAGCAAAAAGAACGAAAGCCAAGGGGAGGCTTTCGTTCTTCAAAAGGGGATGTAGTTTCGACTATCCAATTAATGTTGAAGGGATGTTTAAACATTAATTGTTATTGATAGAAGAAACCGTTCATTTGTAAGGGTAGTAGACGGACGTAAACCCATCATTTAGCCTATATTAATTTTTTGTAAAGGATGTTATTCTCCCTGTCTTTCCAGTGGAAAATAAACGGTGAATGTGGTCCCTGCATTCTTTTCACTTTCCACATCAATACTGCCTTGGTGGGCTTCTACTAAATGTTTCACGATGGCAAGACCCAGTCCCGTACCGCCGGAATTTCTGCTCCGATCTTTATCCACCCGGTAAAAGCGCTCAAATATTCTTGGCCATTCCTCTTTGCTGATTCCGATTCCAGAATCTGCAACAATCAATACGACATAATGCCCTTGTTTTTTAACTTCGGCATGGATGGACCCGTTTTCCGGAGTATAGGCAATAGCATTATTCATCAAGTTGATCATAATCTGTTTTACCCTTGCTGTGTCTCCATCCATATAAATATTCTCTTCTTGTCGAGAGGTAAGAGTCAGCTCTTTCTCCTCCATACTGGGAGTCAACAGTTCCAACACCTCATGAAAAGCCCGCGTTACATCGACAGTCTGCCAATTTAGCTGAAAAAATTCCTGCTCAATCCGGGAGAGTTCCAATAAATCACTGATTAAATCCTGAAGGCGGTCGCCCTCTTTCCATATGATATCGAGAAACTGCTTTCTTGCTTTTTCATCTTCCATCGCTCCATCCAGGAGAGTTTCAGTAAAACCTTTTAACGATGTAACTGGTGTTTTTAATTCATGGGAAACATTGGCAACAAAATCTTTGCGTACCTGTTCGAGTTTCTTCAATTCTGTAATATCGTGTAAAACGAGGACAATCCCCCGCAGCCGTTCTTTTTCTCCAACGATAGGGGCCCCGTATACGTCATAATGATGAACCTCCAGCCGGGAGTTTAACTGGACCTGTTTCCTTATTTTAGACTCTGTAAGAAAAATCTGCTGAATCAGCTTAATAAGATCGGAATCCTGTATCACTTCATGATAAATTAAATGAAGCCATTGATCCGTATCCGTATCAAAAATATCCTTGCAGTATTGGTTAATTAATGTAATGTCACCACGATCATTAATAAAAATCAGGCCGCTTCCCATGTTGTCGATTAAAGCTTCCAATCTTTCCTGCTGGGTTTGATAGCGGCTGGTTATTTGATCAAGGTTGTAAGCCAGGATATTAATAGAACGGGTCAATTGCCCGACTTCGTCTCTGCTTTCCACATAGGTTCTCGCTTTAAAATTCCCTTTGGCCAGTTCATTCGCAACATTAGTCACTTGCCCGATTGGTCTTGTCAGCTGATTTGCAATGCGGTAGCTCAGCGTCATAATAATAATAAATGCTAAAGTAAAACTGATAGCGATAAATACCCAGATCTGCTGATTGACAGCCCCCATACGTTCCACAGGCATAGCCAGGCGCAGATAACCTTCTTCGCCTGCCTGTTCAAAGGGATAGGCATAAAATAATAATTCATCTTCTGTGACAGAACTGTATCGTATGTTAGTGCCTCCCGTTTCATCTGCTTCCTGAATTTCTGGAATATTATCCGGCATTTCCTCTGCATCCTCTGCAGTCTCCGCCCGTACTTCACCATCACTGTTCATGATGGTAACCCGGACATCAAGCCGCTCCTCTATACTCTCGGCGAACTCCTGCCATTGACCTTCCTCGACATCTTCAATAGCAAGGGCGGCTAAAGATGCTTCTTTTCCAAGTCTTTCTTCCAGCTGGTCGACATAAAATCCCTTTAACAACTGACCTACAAGCACTCCCAGGGCAGCCAGGACAAATAATATAACCACCAGCAGACCAAACATCAACCGAGTGCGGAATTTCATCATGAATGAGCAGGCTCCTCGAATTTGTAACCCAGCCCCCGCACCGTTTTAATGTAAACCGGTTTTTTGGTATTTGGCTCGATTTTTTCCCTCAAATGGCTGATATGCACATCCACAATCCTGGTATCTCCTACAAACTCATAGTTCCAGACAGCATTCAGCAGCTGATCTCTTGTCATAACCCGGCCCTTATTGTTCGATAAGTACAGCAGCAATTCAAACTCTTTTGGTGTCAGCTCCAGCTGCTCATCGTTCACGTACACTTCATAATTATCCGGAAAGATGGTTAAATGACCGATAATCATCTTTACATGATCCGTTTCATCCTGAGATGATTCCGGGGAATACTCCAGCCGTCGGAGAATGGCCCGAACCCTCGCCACCAACTCTCTTGGGCTGAAGGGTTTTGTCATATAGTCATCGGCGCCTAATTCCAGGCCCAGTACCTTATCAAACTCTTCATCTTTGGCTGTCAACATTAAGATTGGTACTTTTATTTTTTCCTGACGGATCTGCCGGCAGACTTCCAGGCCATCTGTTTCAGGAAGCATCAAATCAAGAATAATTAAATCGTAGGAGGTGCCTTTCACTTTTTCTATGGCAGTCCTGCCATCCATCGCGGTATCCACCTCATACCCGGATTGCCCTAAATTATAGGAAATAAGCGTGACAATGGATTCTTCATCATCAACAACAAGCAACTTTTGAGACATAATTTCCTCCATCTGACCAGGCTCCCCTTCTGCCTGTCCTTTGAAATTACGGTTTCTTCCAATCCCCATTATTATTTGTTTAAAAAAGCCAGCTGTTTACAATAACAGCTGACTCTATTCCAATTAGTCCTTTGGAAGAGCTTCCATGACACTGCGGACGGATTCCACAGATTTGGCAAGGGACCCTTTTTCTTCCTCTGTCAAATCCAATTCGATTATCTTTTCTAAACCGTCCCCGCCAAGAATTGTCGGCACCCCTAAATACAGGTCATTTTCTCCATACTCTCCTTCAAGGTAGGCAATGGCCGGAAGAACCCGCTTTTTATCTTTGATGATCGCTTCAACCATTTTCGTCAGCGATGCAGCAGGGGCATAATAGGCACTTCCATTCCCAAGAAGCCCAACAATTTCCCCGCCGCCTTTTCTTGTGCGCTCCACAATAGCATCAATCCGTTCCTGGGGAAGCAGCTTGGTTAACGGAACACCTCCGGCATTGGAATAACGGATGAGTGGTACCATATCGTCTCCGTGCCCGCCGAGAACAAAGCCTTGAATATCTTCCACGGAAATACCCAGTTCTTGAGCTACAAATGTTTGAAAGCGGGCCGTATCCAGGACACCGGATTGTCCGATAACCCGGTTTTTCGGGAAGCCGGATTCTTTAAAGACCGTATACGTCATCGCATCTGCCGGATTGGTTAATACAATGATACAGCAGTTTGGTGAATGCTTGACGACCTGCTGGGTCACCGTTTTCATGATTTTCGCATTGGTGTTCACGAGATCGTCCCGGCTCATCCCGGGTTTCCGTGCAATTCCCGCGGTGATAACCACTACATCCGAACCGGCAGTATCTTCGTAATTAGACGTTCCTGTCACATTCACATCGGAGCCTTCAACCGGTGTAGCTTCCAGCATATCCAAAGCTTTCCCCTTTGTCGGATCTTCCATATCCGGAACATCAACAAGAACCACATCTCCGAGTTCTTTTTGAGCCGTCATCAAAGCTGTGGTGGCGCCGGTGAATCCGGCGCCGATAACAGATATTTTTCTGCGCTCAATAGCCATTGCTTGCTCCTCCTTGCACTAATTACATATTTTTAATAAGTTCATCGCCAAACTCAGAACATTTCACTTCTCTGGCCCCATCCATTAACCGTGCAAAATCATAAGTAACCACTTTATTGCCAATTGTTTTGTCCATCGAAGTCAGTACAAGATCTGCTGCTTCATGCCATCCAAGGTGACGGAGCAATAGCTCTCCAGAAAGAATGAGAGACGACGGATTCACTTTATCCATGCCTGCATACTTTGGCGCTGTACCGTGCGTTGCTTCAAAAATGGCATGTCCGGATTCATAGTTGATGTTTGCGCCTGGTGCGATACCGATTCCGCCAACCTGTGCAGCGAGAGCATCAGAGACATAGTCCCCGTTCAAATTCATGGTTGCTACCACGTCGAATTCTTTCGGACGAGTCAGGATCTGCTGCAGGAAGATATCCGCAATCGCATCTTTAATGATAATCTTGCCGTCAGCTTCAGCCTTATCCTGCGCGGCATTGGCGGCATCTTTTCCTTCTTTTTCAACAATTTCATCATATTCCTGCCACGTAAATACTTTATCACCGTATTCACGTTCTGCCAGTTCATAGCCCCAGGCTTTAAACGCACCTTCTGTAAACTTCATGATATTACCCTTGTGCACCAGGGTAACACTTTTGCGTCCTTCTTCGAGAGCATAATCAATCGCAGCCCGGATGAGACGTTCACTGCCTTCCTTGGAAACTGGCTTCACACCAATTCCGGAAGTTTCAGGAAAGCGGATATTTTCCGCCCCCATTTCATTCTGCAGAAAGTCAATGACTTTTTTCGCTTCCGGCGTGCCTTCCTTATATTCAATACCAGCATAGATATCTTCTGTGTTTTCACGGAAAATAGCCATATTGACGTCCTCAGGCTGTTTTACCGGAGAAGGAACACCGGTGAAATGACGGACCGGGCGCAGGCAGGTAAATAGATCAAGCTTCTGGCGAAGAGCCACATTAAGAGAACGAATGCCGCCGCCGATCGGCGTTGTAAGCGGTCCTTTAATTGCAATTAAGTATTCGCGGATCGTTTCCAGAGATTCTTCAGGAAGCCACTCTCCCGTATTATTATACGCTTTTTCCCCTACAAGAATCTCTTTCCAGTGGATTTTCTTTTTGCCGTTGTAAGCCTTGTCTACCGCCGCATCAAGAACACGGCTCGCAGATGCCCAGATGTCAGGACCTGTCCCATCCCCTTCTATATAAGGAATAACCGGTTCATCCGGGACATTCAGTGCTCCATTGTTTGTTGTGATTTTTTCTCCATTCGCCATTACAAAAACCTCCTGTTATTAGTTATAATTTCCATTCATAGAGTTAACGCTTTTCCAAAGGAATGTATTCCTGCTTATCCGGGCCTACATATTCTGCACGCGGACGAATCAGGCGGTTATCTTCATACTGCTCGAGAATGTGGGCCAGCCAGCCTGAAACCCTGCTGGTAGCAAAGATAGGGGTGAATAAATCATGGTCAATGCCTAAACTGTGATAAACCGATGCTGAATAAAAATCAACATTCGGCAGAAGTCCTTTTTCATTGGTCACAATGTCTTCAATTTTCATAGACATATCATACCATTTGGATTCCCCGGTTATATTTGTCAACCGGCGGGACATATCCCGCAGGTGTTTTGCTCTCGGGTCCCCATTTTTATATACACGATGGCCGAAGCCCATAATTTTCTCTTTATTGTCGAAAACCTTTTGAATATAGGAGTCCACATTATCGACGGAGCCGATATCGGAAAGCATAGCCATTACTCTCTCATTGGCGCCGCCGTGCAGCGGACCCTTTAAAGCGCCAATCGCAGCAGTAATGCCGGAATAAATATCAGATAATGTAGCCACACAAACACGAGCGGTAAACGTAGAAGCATTCAACTCGTGGTCCGCGTGCAGCACCAGTGCTTTATTAAAGGCTGTTTCTGAAGTTTCGTCCGGCTCCTCCCCGTTCAGCATGTATAAAAAGTTTGCTGCAAAGCTGAGAGATTCTTTAGGTGCTATTGGAGTCTTTCCTTCCCGGATACGGCTGAATCCGGTAACAACAGCAGGGATTTTTGCCTGAAGGCGGACTGCTTTTCGTTTATTTGCTTCTTCATTCATTTCATCCGCTTCTTCATCATACAGCGCAAGCTGGGAGACGGCCGTCCGTAAAGCCGCCATAGGATGGACTTTTTCAATCGGATAAGCTTTCATATACTCAAAAATTTCATTTGGAACCTGCATATTTACGGCTAAATCTTTTGTCAGCTGATCGAGTTCGCTCTTTTTAGGGAGACGGCCATTCCATAATAAAAATATAACTTCTTCGAACGAAGCATTTTCCGCCAAGTCATCGATGTTAAATCCTTGATACGTCAAAACGTCATCAATGATTGAACTGACACTCGACGATGTTGCAACTACACCTTCAAGACCACGAGTTGTGCTCATACCAACCTCTCCTTTACCTAAAATAAGAATGCCAAATAATCATGAACAAAGCGCAGGGCACGGAACTGCCTCTGGCAGAAGCAATGCGGCAGTAAGACCTGCAGGCAGGCATCTGTATGCCCAAACCGCTGTCTTTCCTGAACTGACAGCGAAAATGCTTACATTTCACATTACATCGTTTCTGGATCCGTGTATGTACTAGAATGAGCAGTCTGTTTTTCTTATACTTTTACTAAGGTTATTCACAACATACACTGTTTTTTAAACCTTTCCGATCAATGGAGCTATGTAAGAAGGAAGGCCCATTTTATTATAACCACTTTTTACGAATTTGTGAATGTAAACATACATGCGCAGAAACTTGTATGCGCACCGGTAGAACAAAAAACTCTACCCTTTACATGACCGCGTAAGCAATGCCCGGACAATACGCAGGCCGGCCCGTTAAATAACGCCTGATGCTGGAATCGTTCCACTCACAGAGGCTGCATTAATAGGCAGGCCATGCTGGAAAGGATGACTTCTCCTCCAGCGCTCAAAACCCATAATAGGCGTTCCAGAATTAAAATCCTTTTCCAAAGTGTTCAAACCCAATACCGCCTGTTACTACTGGCAGGAAAACGTGAATATGGTAACAACAATAGGGTTGCTTTTGCCTGCAAAAAGGGAAGGAAAGCCAAAGCTCCAAACCTGTCCATTTTATCAAACGGCAGTATGACCCTGCTGTTACAATCCCCCGCAAGCAGTATCAGTATAGCCATAGCTGCCTGCGATGTATCAACAGTCCGTACATCCTTCCACATAGACTTCGTAATTATCCTATCACATTTATACGCTATCTGTCATGTTACAACAGACTATGCAGTTTATCTTCTCTGGATAAATATAAGGTTGCCGTTTTGGATCAGGTTTTTAAATAATTTCTGCAGCATGGCTTTCACTATTCCTCTTGTATAGGGGATCAATAAAAAGAAACCAATCAAGTCTGTGATAAAACCGGGGGTTAAAAGAACGGCTCCTCCTACCAGAATGCAGAGACCGTCTAGTACAAGCGAACCTGGAACCTCCCCGTTCTGCATCTGAAGCTGGGCCGTCCGAATTGTTTCGAGCCCCTCTTTTCTTGCCAGCCATGCTCCAAGGAGGCCTGTCAGAATGATGAGCAAAATGGTAGGCCACACCCCTATTATGTTTCCCGATAGAATTAAAACACCTATTTCCAAAGCTGGGACAACAATTAATAATAGCACAAACCATCTTCCCATTTTTCACAAACCCCCTTTACCGGATTTCATACAAAACATTTATAGGACGCTGGCGTGACCGCGGTATAAATCTCCACGTGCACTATCTACGGTAATTTCTTCTCCGTCTTTAAATAAGTCCATGGCTGCCTTCACTCCTACAATCACAGGAGTTCCAAGATTCAGTCCAACTACAGCGGCATGAGAAGTAAGACCTCCTTCTTCGGTTACTACAGCAGCTGCTTTTTCAAAGGCTGGGACCATGTCTTTGTCCGTACTGTAAGTTACAAGGATATTCCCCGGCTGCATTTTCTCGTCTGCTTCCTGGGCATTACGAGCAAGAACGACACGACCGGAAGCTGTTTTTCGTCCAATACCCTGGCCTTTTCCGATAACTTCTCCAATAACATGCACTTTCATAATATTCGTAGTTCCGGTTTCCCCAACCGGGACACCAGCTGTTATCACCACAAGATCGCCATGACGGACAAGATCGGCTTTCAACGATTCATACACCGTGCTGTCAAGCATTTCATCGGTAGTCTGTGCTTTTCTCCCCAGAAGAGGGGTGACTCCCCATACAAGCGATAGTCTGCGGAACACTTTTTCGTTGCTCGTCACTGCAATAATTGGAGATTCGGGACGGTATTTTGAGACAATTTTTGCGGTATATCCGCTCTCTGTTGCTGTTAAAATGGCTGCTGCATTTAAGTTATAAGCCGTATGCGAGACGGACTGACTGATGGAGTTTGTAATTGAGCGGTGGCTCTCCTTTGTACGCTGGCTCAAAATTGTTTCGTATTTCAGCGCCGATTCGGCCTTTATTGCTATATTCCGCATAGTCTGTACCGTCTCTACGGGATAATCCCCGGCTGCTGTTTCGCCGGACAGCATAATGGCGTCGGTCCCATCAAAAATGGCATTGGCTACATCACTTGCTTCCGCACGCGTCGGCCTTGGATTCCGCTGCATCGAATCAAGCATCTGTGTAGCTGTAATGACGGGTTTTGCCGCCGTGTTGCACTGCTTAATTAATTCTTTCTGCGCCAGCGGGACATCTTCCGGCGGGATTTCCACTCCAAGGTCTCCGCGCGCTACCATCAGTCCGTCCGAGACTTCCAAAATGTCATCAATATTTTCGATTCCTTCCTGATTTTCAATCTTCGGGATAATCTGGATATCTTCCGCGCCTCTTTCTTCGAGGATTTCCCGGATATCAAGGACGTCGGATGGCCGTCTGACAAAGGAAGCCGCAATAAAATCAACCTCCTGTTCGATGCCGAATTTTATATCTTCCGCATCCTTATCTGTTATACCAGGCAGATTAACCTTTACATTCGGGAGGTTGACCCCTTTTTTATTTTTTAATTCGCCATTATTTAATACTTTTGTTTTTACATCCTTACCAATAATTTCAATAACTTCCAGCTCAATCAATCCATCATCCAGCAGAATTTTTTTCCCGGGCTCCAGATCCTCCGCAATACCGGGATATGTAACGGATATTTTTTTTTCTGTACCTTCTGTTTCCTCTGGAGAGACAATGAGCTCCTGATCCTGCTGCAGCTGGACAGCGCCGTTTTTCATGGTATGTGTCCGTACTTCGGGCCCCTTTGTATCAAGCAGAATACCTACATTTTTTCCTGTTTCGGAAGCTATATCCCGAATGGTATCAATCCGCGCTTTATGTTCTTCAAAATCTCCGTGGGAAAAATTTAACCTGGCTACGTTCATTCCCGCTTCTATCAGTTTTCTGAGCATCTCCGGGGATTCACTTGCAGGGCCGATTGTGCACACAATTTTTGTTTTTCTCATTATAGTCCTCCTCTTCTCTCCAACCCATGCCATTATAACACAGGCAGCATCATTCATTTTTTAGATGGACAGTTCTTGTGATAAACGGTACATATCTCTGTCAATTACATGCTTTTCTGCAAGCACCTCTGAAATGTTCCTATTCACTACTTTGTTATTCACTATGCCTACCATGGTTCCCTTTTCTCCGTTTAGTAGAAGCTCCACCGCGTTTGCTGCCAGACGGCTGGCCAGAACCCTGTCGTAGCCCGTTGGAGATCCGCCGCGCTGAATATGGCCGAGAACGGTTACTCTTGTTTCTAGCTCTGTCGCTTCTTTAATTTTCTGGCCGAATTCCGGGCCGCTTCCTACTCCCTCCGCTACGATAATAATACTGTGCTTCTTGCCCCGCTCGTGTCCTCGTTTCAGACGTCCGATAATATCTTCCATATTGTAGTCTTCTTCTGGAATCAGGATAGTTTCTGCTCCGTCTGCCAGTCCCGACCATAACGCGAGATCTCCCGCATCACGCCCCATAACTTCAATAACATATGTTCTTTCATGAGAAGTTGCGGTATCACGGATTTTATCAATAGCATTAATAACCGTATTAAGAGCTGTATCGAATCCAATCGTATAATCCGTACCCGGGATATCATTATCAATCGTTCCCGGTACTCCGATGGTAGGAAACCCGATTTCTGTTAATTTTTCAGCTCCGCGGAAGGAACCATCCCCACCAATTACGATTAACCCCTCAATGCCGAGTGCGTTCAGGTTATCGACGGCTACCTGCCTTCCCTCCGGAGTTTTAAACTCTTCACAACGTGCAGTATAAAGCTTCGTCCCGCCACGGTGGATAATGTCCCCAACATCTCCAATTTCCAGTTGCTCTATATCATTGCTGATCAAACCGGCAAATCCGTATTTCACCCCGTATACTTCGACACCATGATAAATCGCTTTTCGGACAACCGCCCGAATTGCAGCATTCATGCCGGGCGAATCTCCGCCGCTCGTCAACAATCCAATTTTCTTCATCTTACTCACACCTTTTTATAAAATAAAATGATTGCACCACTACGATTTGACTATGACGTTAGTATAACATGAGTAGAACACATCAAGAAAAAATGCTTCCCGGCGTGTTCAGAAAGCATTCAGATTAGTCGGTAAAAGAGGCAGCGCTTTCACTGTCCACTTGACCAATGTTTTTATATTTTTCGTAACGCTGGCGGACAAGTTCTGATACGGATTGATGCTGTAATGTATGTAAGGAGCGCTCGATTACTTGGTCAATATAGACAGCCTGCTGTTTTAAATCTTTATGGGCTCCGCCTTTCAGCTCTGGAATGACTTCATCTATAATTTCTAATTGTTTAAGATCCGGCGCTGTAATGCGCATGGTTTCAGAAGCTTGCTTGGCAAAAGACGAGTCTTTCCACAAAATGGAAGAAGCGCCCTCAGGAGAAATTACAGAATACGTAGAGTTTTCCAGCATATGAATGTAGTTCCCTACACCAAGCGCAAGAGCGCCGCCGCTGCCTCCTTCTCCAATCACAATACTGATTACCGGTACTTTTAAACCGGCCATTTCCATCAAATTACGGGCAATGGCTTCGCTTTGTCCCCGTTCTTCCGCTGCTTTGCCGGGAAACGCCCCTTTCGTATCGATGAAACAGAGCACCGGGCGGGAAAATTTTTCCGCTTGTTTCATCAGCCGGAGAGCTTTACGGTAGCCTTCCGGATGCGGCATCCCAAAATTCCGCCTGAGATTTTCTTTTGTATCTTTGCCGCGCTGATGCCCTATTACGGTAACAGGGATTCCTTTATACTTTGCAATCCCGCCTACAATGGCTTCATCGTCCCCGTAATGCCGATCCCCATGCATTTCAAGAAAGTCTGTAAACAGCTCGTCAATATAATCAAGGGTAGTCGGACGCTCTCCGTGTCTTGCAATCTGGACCCTTTGCCAGGGTTGAAGGTTTCCATATATATCTTCTTCCAGCTGCTGGAGCCGTTCTTCTAATTTATAAATTTCTCCTGATAAATCTATGTCTTTTTCTTCCGTAAAAGATTTCAGTTCGGCAATTTTTTCCCTAAGCTCTATCACCGGCTTTTCAAACGGCAGATAACTGTGCATCCCGTCTCACCTCCTTACTCCTGCTTGTAACCATGGATATCAAGGATGGTTACAAGTGTTTTTTTCATTTCATCTCGTGAAATCACACGGTCCAAATGTCCATGTTTTAATAAAAATTCTGCGGTTTGAAAGTCTTCCGGAAGGTCTTCCCGGATCGTTTCTTCAATCACCCGCCGGCCGGCAAATCCTATTAACGCTTTCGGTTCTGCAAAATTATAGTCCCCCAGCGAGGCAAAACTTGCAGATACACCACCGGTCGTTGGATCCGTCATCACGGAGATATATAACAAGCCGGCTTCATCCAATTGTTTTAAAGCAGCACTGGTTTTGGCCATCTGCATTAAACTCAGGACGCCTTCCTGCATTCTGGCCCCGCCGGACGCTGAAAACATAATAAAAGGACGGCCGGCTTCCAGTGCTTGTTCAATGGCGCGGGTAATTTTTTCCCCGGCAGCGGAGCCCATGCTCCCCATTCTAAACCTCGAATCCATCACACCAAGTACCACAGGACATCCTTCCATATATCCTTCACCAGTTACAACCGCTTCATTCAAACCGGTTTTATTGCGGTCCTTTTCCAGTTTATCTTGATATTCCGGGAAATCTAGAGGATCTCCGGAAGTCATTTCAGCATCGTATTCTTTAAATGAATTCTCATCCAATAAAAAATGAATCCGTTCATGAGCAGTCATGGAAAGATGGTGGCCGCAGCTGATACAAACCATATCATGCTTTTTCAATTCCTTTGTGTAAATGATAGACCTGCACTGCGGGCATTTTGTCATGACCCCATTATTCATTTGCGCCGGCTGCTGGCGTTCGGATGGAATCGTCGCGTATTTTCGTTTTTTATTAAAAAAGTCTTTTAATGACACGAGGACACCTTCTTTATCGTCTATATAAGGAGAGGGCAGCACCCATAAAGCATAATAAGTCCGCAGCATCTGCTGCATGTGCCCTGCATCATGCAGCTCCGAATCGCTCGCGGGGTCAGCCTCCATTAACACCGGCTTCTAGGCAGGCGGACTTAACGCCGGATAAAGGCAGAACGAATTCAGCATTATCACGGACAGGTTGTTTCCCTGTCCGTGATTATACCATTCCGCCCCGCCTTTTTGTACTTTTCCCTGTGCCTCTTCTCTATCCGGCGGAACGGCGCTTATTCTTTATCAATGATAGAAAGCCGAGCTGTTTTTTCTGCCACCTCTTCAGGGTTAACTTCCTTTCTTGCCACCCCTGTTTCCATCGCTGTTTTAGCCACAGCAGACGCCACTGCCGGAGCAACACGCGGATCAAATGGCGCAGGAATAACATAGTCTGCATGAAGATCAGTTTCATCAATAAGATCCGCAATCGCATAAACAGCTGCTTTTTTCATTTCCTCATTGATATGGGTGGCGTTCACATCCAAAGCTCCACGGAATATACCCGGGAAAGCAAGAACATTGTTTACCTGGTTTGGAAAATCGGAACGTCCAGTCCCAATCACCCTGGCACCTGCTTCTTTTGCATCTTCAGGCATAACCTCGGGATCCGGATTGGCCATGGCAAAAATAATCGGATTATCATTCATGGATTGAATCATTTCTTTTGTCAGCGCTCCCGCAACAGAAACACCGATGAATACATCCGTGCCGGCAATCACATCCGACAATTTCCCTTCCACTTTATCCTTATTGGTCACTTTTGCTATTTCCATTTTCTGCTCGTTCATACCAGCGGCTCTACCTTCGTAAATAGCCCCTTTGGAGTCACACAAAATAACATCACGGACACCCATTCTCAGAAGAAGTTTAATAATGGCAATGCCGGCAGAACCTGCTCCATTTACAATTATTTTAAGTTCTGACAACGATTTTCCGCTTAGTTTTAACGCATTGATCAAACCAGCAGCCGTTACAATGGCCGTCCCGTGCTGGTCATCGTGAAATACTGGTATGTTTACCTCTTTTTTTAATCGTTCTTCAATAATAAAACAATTCGGCGCCGCAATGTCTTCCAGATTCACCCCGCCAAACGCAGGCTGCAATAATTTTACTGTCTCCACAATACGGTCTACCTCTGAGGTATCAAGGCAGATTGGAAAAGCGTCCACGCCGGCAAAGGACTTGAACAGAACCGCTTTTCCTTCCATGACAGGCAGAGCAGCTTCCGGTCCGATGTTGCCCAGCCCCAGCACTGCTGTTCCGTCCGAAACCACGGCCACCATATTGCCTTTCATCGTATAGTCGAAAACCTTTTGTTTGTCATCAAAAATAGCCTTACAAGGTTCAGCTACTCCCGGGGAATAAGCCAGACTTAAGTCTCTCGTATTTCGGACCGGTACTTTTGATTTAGATTCCAGCTTCCCCTGATTTTCCCGATGAATATGCAATGCTTCTTCTCTCGTCGTTGGCAAATTCTCCACTCTCCTTCTTCCTTATCCATGCGTTCTTATCATTCGAACCAATGCAAAACTTATCTTATTATAACAGATGAAAAAAACTTGTTCACCCTCTGTGCTTCCTTAATACAACAAATTCTTCAGGCAGCACCTGCTTTAACTCCTGTAATAAGGCGTCATTTTCTGATACACGGAACGTATCAGAAAGCTGTACTACACTGCCTTCTTTTTCATAATACAAACAAACCGCCGCGCCGCCTGGATATTTTTTTACGATATCCTTTATTTTTTGAGCCTTGCTTATATCAGCATGACGACTTTCTAATTTTAAATACAAAATATCTTCTGATGTACTCCATAATTCTTCCAGATCTATCACTTCATCTACAAGCAGTTTGTTTTCTTCGCTTTTTCTATCCGGACGTCCACCTACTAAAATCGGTTTCTGTTCCATAAGCAGAGAGTGACAATACCTGTAGACGCTTGGAAAAAAAACTGCTTCGAGATTTGCCGTCCCATCCGTAAGTTTACCGAAAGCCATGGACTGACCCTGCCGCGTTCGAACGTTCCGTATTTCTTCCAGGATTCCTGCAGCCCATATTTTTTTTCGTCCGGCATCCAGGTTCTCATGCAGGGACACCACTTCAAATGGAGCCAGTACTTGTTCGTAACGGCGCAGGGGATGCCCGGTTAAATAAAAGCCTGTAACTTCTTTTTCTGCTTCAAGCTTTTCCATAGAGGAAAACGACTCCATGTCTACATAGCGGAAATCAATTTCTCCTTCAAAAATCAATCCGCCCAGCTCCTTCTGAAATTCCGCATACTCCATGGCCCGATCGAGGGATGCAAGCAGCACCGCCCTGTCTTTTCCAAATTCATCGAATGCTCCTGCTTTAATGAGGGCTTCTATACCCTGGCGGCTGATCGTGCCTTTATCGAGTCTCATTAAAAAGTCAATAAAACTTTGATACCGTCCTTTTCTTCTCT
Source organism: Salibacterium aidingense DSM 18341 (assembly GCF_000429685.1). Lineage (GTDB taxonomy): Bacteria > Bacillota > Bacilli > Bacillales > Marinococcaceae > Salibacterium > Salibacterium aidingense. The sequence goes on along the minus strand of NZ_AUCI01000010.1, from coordinate 75,520 downwards.
CTTCTATCAAAGCCCGGGCCCCGTTTCTGTTCACGTTTTTCACCGCCAGCAGCCCAAATTGAATCGTTCCATGTTCCGCTTGAAAACCTATCGAACTTGAATTTATGGAAGGAGGAATGATTTCTATTCCTTTCTGCCGGACTTCGCGGAGAAAACTTCCCATTTTCTCCGTATTACCATGATGCATCGATAAAAGGGATGCATAAAAATGTTCCGGGTAATGCGCTTTTAAATAGGCCAGCTGATAAGCGATAAAACTATAAGCCACAGCATGAGAACGATTAAAGCCGTAATCTGCAAAACGGACAATCAAATCATATACGCTGGAGGCTGCCCCAGGATCGCGCCCTAATTGTTGAGCCCTTTTTAAAAACCTTGTTCTTTCCTCTTCAAGTACGTTCCTGTTCTTTTTACTAACGGCACGCCTTAATAGGTCGGCTTCTCCGAATGAATACCCCGCCATGACCGCCGCTATCTGCATGATCTGCTCCTGATAGACGATCACTCCATAGGTCGGGGCCAATAAACCTTTCAATGCTTCATGAGGATAGGCAGGCTCAGCACTGCCATGTTTACGCTCCGCATACACCGGGATATTTTCCATCGGTCCTGGTCTGTATAAGGCATTTACTGCAGCAATATCTTCAAATGCCGTAGGTTTAATCTGCCGAAGGGCATTCCGCATGCCGGCAGATTCCAGCTGAAAAATCCCTGTCGTATCCCCTTCAGCCAGCATTTTATAAGTAGCTTGATTATCAAGAGGGAGAGTGCGCAACTCAATATTTTCTTTTTCTTTGCAGCGGATGGAAGCCGTTATTCTTTCTAACAGACTCAGGTTCTTTAAGCCTAGAAAGTCCATTTTCAACAGGCCCACAGCTTCAAGTTCATCCATTGCAAACTGCGTCAGCAGCACTTCTCCATCTTTTTTCATCAAGGGCGTATGTTCATATAAAGGTTTATCACTGATTACAACGCCGGCTGCGTGAATGGACGTATGCCGCGGAAGCCCTTCTACCTGACAGGCGAGCTTAAAAATGGAGGCAGCCAATTCCTCTTTTTCAATAAGACTGCGCATCGTGCCGTTTTCCTCATAAGTCCTTCTCAACCCAGCGCCCGGCCCGTGAGGAATAAAGGAGGCTATTCTCTCAATAAGCGCCTGGGGCGCTTCAAGAATACGGCCCATATCCCGGACTGCTGCCCGGGCTCCAAAAGTTCCAAAGGTTACAATCTGAGCGACATGGTATCTGCCGTATTGCTTGGCAACATAGTCAATCACTTCATCCCGGCGGTAGTCTGGAAAATCAATATCTATATCAGGCATGTTAATGCGTTCCGGGTTCAAGAACCGTTCAAACAAAAGATCATGCTTCAAAGGATCCACATCTGTGATTTCCAAAACAAAAGAGACCAGACTGCCGGCGGCCGAGCCCCGCCCAGGTCCCACCAGCATACCCTGCTGCCGTGCATAATGAACAAAGTCAGCAACGATGAGAAAATAGTCGTCAAAGCCCATCTCATGTATGATGTGAAGCTCCCGGTCCAGCCGGTCTTTTATCATTTTCGATACTTGATCATACCGGTGCCGGACTCCTTCTTCACAGCGTTCTCTTAATAATTGTTCCGGCGTTATATCAGGCGGATGAGGAAAAGTAGGAAGAAGCGTTTTATTAAAATCAATGGCCACGTTACATCTGTCTGCAATCGCGGAAGTCTGTGCGACTGCCTCTGAATCTTTCGGGAGCAGGGAGACGGTGTCCTCTTTGCTCAGCAGCCAGCCTGTCCTTTCTTGGTTCTGTTCTCTTATATTTTTCAGGGAGTCCCCGGCCTCTACTGCCTTTAATGCCAATCTTGTTTCCATTTCTTCTTTATATACTGCATGAACGTTCAAACCGGCAGCTAGCGGTACAGAAAGATGTCCAGCTATTTTTTTCCATTCATCCATGATATTTTCCTGTTTTGGGGCCGGCTGTCTTTCCATATAAACGGCAGATACCGATACTTTTTCTATCCATGCGCGTAAAACAGCCTCCGCTTTATCGGCTTCCCCGGCGCGAAGAAGTTCTGCTGCTTCCCCGTCTGCAAACGGGAACAGGAGAACGGCGTTGTTCAAAATTTCCGCCGTTGTTTCCATCGTTATCGCCTGTTCCGTCTGTTTTATGGTAGACAGCTGCATTAATTCTTCGTAACCTTTGTTATTTTCAGCCAGAAGAAGCACTGGATACTCCTCCTTATATTCGATTCCCTTCACCCAGAGTTCCAGGCCGATAATTGGTTTTATGCCGGCCTGGACACATCTTTTATAAAAGGGGATCACTCCGTGCATCACATCTTTATCAGTGACAGCCAGCGCCTTCATTCCAAAGGCGGAAGCCTGATTAACCAAGGTCTCGATCCGGGCCGTACTATCCAGCAGACTGTATTCGGTGTGAATATGTAAATGGACAAATTCCATAAACGCATGCTCCTTTGCCTTTATCCCTTCCTGTTATTCAGTATGAACAGCTTTTCCAATGAAAACAAGCATATCCTATCTTCTCTTTTCTTATATTTATAGTATAGAGAAAACTGCTCGTGTCAATAGAAGGAGGAGTAATAGATGATCAGCAGGGACTTTGCAGGCACGCTTGTCATGGATTTTTTTGTAGCCTTCGGGGTCATTATCGGCGGCTCTATCATAGGGGGAATGGGAGCTCTTTTGATTGGAAAACCTCCCCTTTCCACCATTCATGATCTCGCTGCCAGCCTTAAAATCTGGGCGCTTGTTGCGGCTATAGGCGGAACGTTTGATGCCATCACTTCTTTAGAACGGGGATTGTTTGCCGGCACCCACGCCGAAGTGTATAAAACGATCGCAATGATATGCGCCGCTTTAGGAGGAGCAAACGCGGGGACGTTAATTATCCAGTGGATCACCCAGGAGCAGATTACCCCGTGAGAATTCCTCCTTATTACAGACGGCCGGGCTGGCAGCGTTTTTTTGCTGGTGTAGTCATTGGAGGGCTTGTCGGATGGGCATTTTTTCTTTTTCAATTTGGGGATGTTCATGAAGAACTGGTTATTGAAATAAACAAACAACGGCTGCAGATTGAAGAGCAGGAAGAACAGATTGAGGTTCTTCGGAGCGAAGAACGAAAGCGGAATGAAGAAAATGAACAAAAGCTGACGATACAAGAAATAGATCTCCAGTTCACAAATGAAGAAAAAGCAAAACTGAACGAATTGGCATTATATGAATTAAAACAGCAGGCAGAAGGAGAAGTGAAATTTTTAAACGGGAAAAATATCGAAAGTGTCGTCGAAGGAAAGGATTTGATCAAAAAAGCAGTGGAAAACAAAGTCTATGATGTCGGAGATAAGGAGTACCGGCTTGATATTGTAGAAATGCACATTTATTCGACGCTTGAACTGCACATGAAAATTGTCCAGCCGGAAGTACCGGAAAGCTGAACAAAACGTATGCGGGATTATTCCTGATATTCCCGGCATACGTTTTTTAACTCTTTTATGATTTCGTTTATTTCATTCTGGTCATACGCTTTCGCTCCCGATGCCATGGGATGGCCTCCTCCCCGATGAGCAGCTGCGATTTCATTGATGACTGGTCCTTTGGAGCGCAGCCTGACCCGATAATTCTCTTCTTCTTCCACAAAAAACACCCAGGCTTTCAGCCCTTTCGTTTCAGAAAAAGCATTTACCAGTGCAGAAGATTCATTGATCGAAATATTATATCGTTCGAGCATTGTTTTTGTTAGGCGGGCAATGCCAAGCCCCTCTTCGGTTAACTCAAAATGCTGAAGGACCTCCCCTTTCAGCCGGACTATTTTTTCGTCACTTTCATAGAATCGGGTAAAAAGCTCTGTGGTGTCAAACGGATACCTAAGCACTTCTGCCGCAAGTCGCAAGGTGTCCGGGGTCGTATTAGAAAATTGAAAGCGCCCGGTATCTCCTATTATACCCGCATATAAAAGCCTTGCCGCTTCGGTTGTCATCTCCCACCCCCGGCTTTCTTTCGCGGTGAGAAACAGATCAATAATCATTTCTGAGGTGGAACTCGCCTCCGTGTTCACCCATATATCATGGCCATAAGCTTCCACATTCGGGTGGTGATCGATCTTCACAAGACGGCTTCCTTCCTGCCAACGGCTGCCGTCAATCCGCTCTGTATTTCCTGTATCACAAATCACCGTCAAAAATGCCTGCTCGTTCAGAACAGAGGATTCCCCTTCATCCATATTCGTTAAAAAAGAAAGAGAAGGTTCTTCTTCCCCAAACATGTAAATAGTTTTTTCCGGATAATTATGCTTTAAAAGAGCGGCAAGACCTGCCTGGGAACCAAAAGCATCCGGATCCGGTTTTTCATGGCGGTAAATGGCAATCGCTGCGTAAGACTCGATGGTTTGCAGAATCTTTTGTTTCATGCTATCTTCCTTTCTGGCAGTTGCTATTTCGGAAGGACTGCGCGTACAATGAAATAGGCATTTTTTTATGATTACGAATCTGGGAGGGAAAAAAGTGACTCCGTTTTTTATTATTATTCTAGTGGTGGCGCTTGCCATGTATATTTTTTACAAAGTCAAGGCTGTCCGTGCCGGGGCTCCCGCTTTTCGAAAGTGGGTGCAGGCGAAAGCAAACATCAGCCTGGGTCTTTTCATGGCTGCATTTGGAGGAAATTTATTGGTCTCCGTCCGGGATACAATAGATATTATTGTCGGTGCTGTCTTTCTTGCCGTTGGGGCTGTAAATGTCATCTTTGGGTACCGGGCGTATCGTATGTATACCCCGTATGCCGCTGAGGAAGCGGAAAAGGAGCGTCTGGATACGTAAATACGGGCATGAACGTAAGCCTCATCTTCCTCCTTTGCGGATGGATTTGAGGCTTCCCAATATCAGCGGTCCAACAGCTGAGCCATAAGCAGTGCTTTTCCCACGATCTCTCCTTCGTGATATAGCTCTACATCCACTTTTCCATGTTTTCTTCCCACTTCAAGTAATTTGCCTTTCATATCTACTGTACTTTCAATCTGTACCGGTTTTATAAAATAAAGCGTTATATTTTCCACCACTATATCGCCCCGTTTATACTGGCGGAGAAGGCGGCTCCCTGTTTCCGTCACCAGTGTGGAAAGAACACCGTAGGAAATCATGCCAAGATGATTAGTCATTTGAGGCGTGACATCACACTGATAATGATAGTCAGACTCTGCTCCCGTTTCATGAAAGCGGCCCGTTACTAAATCATCAATCGTTTCCCCTACATGAGGCTGGCGCTGTGTCATCTGGAGAGCTTTTAACACATCCTGGCGGCTGATTACTCCAAGTAAATGACTGTTTTCATCAATAACAGGGAGCAATTCTATTCCTTCCCAAACCATCACATGGGCGACCGAGGCTACCGAGGTTCTTTCTTTTACAGTGATCGGATTTTTCGTCATAATCGTTTCAATGGGCGTGGCCATCTCGGCCCCAAGGACATCCTTGGCAGCAACCATCCCCTGCACCTTCATTTCATCATCAATGACAGGATAACGGCTGTGGCTCGTATTTTTGTTTATTTCATGCCACTTGCCTACGGTACTGTTAACGGAGAGATGAAACGTGTCCTGCAGCGGGATCAAGATATCATCGACAAGGACAATTTCTTTTTTAATAAGCTGATCGTATATCGCCCGGTTGATCATGGTTGCTACCGTAAACGTATCATAGCTTGTAGATATAACCGGCAGTTCCAGCTCATCCGCCAGAGCAATAACATTTTCATTTGTATCGAATCCACCTGTTATTAAAACAGCTGCCCCTGCTTCCAGTGCTAATTTATGAACCTGATAACGGTTCCCGACAATCAGGAGGTTTCCAGGTTCCACATACCTCATCATTGCTTCCAGTTTCATCGCTCCGATGACAAACCGATTCAACGTTTTATGAAGGCCGTTCCTGCCGCCCAGCACCTGCCCGTCTACGATGTTAACAACTTCCGCATAGGTTAGTTTTTCTATATTATCTTTTTGCTTTTTCTCAATCCGGATAGTGCCCACCCGTTCAATGGTGCTGACAAGCCCCTGGTTTTCTGCTTCTTTAATAGCACGGTACGCTGTGCCTTCACTGACATTTAAACTCTTGGCCACCTGCCGGACGGAAATTTTTTCTCCAACTCCAAGTTCTGTAATATGCTGCAATATTTGTTCATGTTTTGTTGGCATCTTTATCCCACCCCGCTTTCCATCACAACTGTATCATTTAATTTCTCATTCTGTATTATCTTTCATTATACGTATACGAATGTTGGAAAGCAAGAAGCTTAACAGGAAAAATGATGAACAGCAACAGTGTAAGCGTTATCCATAAGCCGTCATATCTTTAAAAAATTAAAAAAGCTGTTTCAAAAGTAGCCTCTATACTTTGAAACAGCTTTCTTAATTCCCTATTTACAGATCCACGGATTCGCCCGCGTTCAAGGCCTTCCCGTTAACCGGCGAAATGGAGTCCACAAAGGCATCTCCATCCTGCTCGATAGCAGGAAACGTATTGTAATGAACAGGAACGACATAATCGGGATTAATCCACTGAACAGCCTGTCCTGCATCTTCCGGCCCCATCGTAAAGTTATCGCCGATCGGAACAAAAAGCAGGTCTACTTGGTGCCGCTCTCCGATCAACTTCATATCCGAGAACAAGCCGGTGTCTCCCATGTGGTATACGGTTTTTCCTTCCGCTTCAAAAAGTATGCCTGCCGGCATTCCCGTATACACAATTTTTTGATTTTCTTCTTCTGTATAGGACGAACCATGGAACGCCTGGGTTAATTTAACACGGCCGAAATCAAAGGTATAGCTCCCCCCGATATGCATAGGGTGGGTATCGAGACCCTGCCAGCCAAGATAAGTAGCCAATTCAAATGGAGCTACCACAAAGGACCGGTTTCTTTTGGCAATATCCACCGTATCCCCAACGTGATCATTATGTCCATGAGTAAGCAGAATAATGTCCGGTTTTACTTTATCCGCTTCTAAATCACATTTGTCATTTCCGGTAATAAACGGATCAATTAAAATACTTTTTCCGTTTGCTTCAATATGAACCACAGAATGGCCGTGATATGTTACTTTCATATAGACGATGCCCTCCTTTTCTTTTTTACCATCTCCCTTTTTCCCTCTTGAAAGCACTTCTTAAACGTCTTTCTTGAAAAGAAATCCGGAGGGGGGCTCATCTAATCCGTGTTTTTCCACAGCCACGTATACAATTCTCCCTCGGGGCCCTGCCATCTTATGTCCAGCCGGTTTATTGACGGCACTCCTGTTTTTTGAAACGCCTGTGCCAGCTCCTCCTTTGTGGAGTCTGGTGTAATCGCCGCCTGCTGGTATACTTTTTCTACCTGTCTTCTTGCTTCTTCCCCATGCAGGGCTTTTCCTTTCGCATGATACTCGTAGTTGCCCGGACTGTTGTACTCCCAATGATAGGTCCCTTTTTCCGTTTCTGCTGTGGCTTTAAAAAGAAATATTTCCTGCAGAGAAGCAGCTTCTCCTTGAACCGGACTGAATAAAGCCGTTATCAACGCCGCGAATATGATAAGCATACACTTTTTCATCTCTATCACCTCTATCTTATAAGATGACAGATTCTACGGCACATTATACATTATGTAGGTAATTAATCAGCGCCGTTTATGCAAAACGTCCACACCGCCTGTAATTTCGAGTACGGATCCCGTTATCATATCTGACTGTTCTTCACATAAAAAGGCGATAGACCGGGCTATATCGTCTCCTGTGGCAGGGCGTCCCACCGGCGTATCAGGATCCAGTACCTGCTTAGCTTCCGAAATGGAGGCTTCTTTATAGTCGGAAGTAACCACTCCGGGACATACCATGTTAACGGTTATCCCATACTCTGCTTCTTCGATAGACACGGTTTTCGTCAGAGAAACCAGGCCGGATTTCGCAGCAGCATAAGCCGAACGGTAAATCCAGGCCGGAGCGTCTCCTGCTCCCTGAAAGCCATACGTCACAATACGGCCGTACTGTTGTTTCCGCATCACCGGAATCACTTCCTGAAACAAATAAAACACGGAGGATAAGTTTCCTTCGATCATCTGCTGCCATTCTTCCTCAGTGTAGTCCATCAATTTCTTTCGTTCGAATACATAAGGGCCGGCATTATTCACCAGCACATCAAGCCTTCCAAATTTATGAACGGCGGAGGCAGCCAGATGTTTTATATCCCCTCGTTTCGTTACATCAGCCTGAACAACCTGAAGCCGATCCGTGTAAGCCCCCCATTTCTGCTTTAAAGTTTCTGCCGCTTTTTCATCCTTAAAGTAACTGACTGTTACAGAATATCCTCTTTGCAGAAACTGTTCTGCTGCTTTTTTTCCAAGACCTTTCGTTCCAGCTGTAATTAAAGCATGCCGCATACAAACTCCTCCTTCACTCCAAACAGGACGATATCTATGGCTTCATTATACAGACTAAAAAATAGGATGAAAAAACTTTTAAGGTTTGTCCGAAAGAAATTCAGGGAATAGTATAGGCAGAAAGCATGATACATCTATTATATATTATTTTGCGGGGGGTATAAAAATGGCAGATTATAATAATGTGCTCGTTGCCGTTGATGGTTCTGATGAATCAAAAATAGCTTTAAATAAAGCGCTTCACCTGGCAAAGGAAAATAATGCCGCCCTCATTATCGTTCACATCATAGATACCCGTACTTTTGCCACGATAGAACAGTATGACCGTACCATTGTATCCCGGGCTGAAAATTACGGTCAGGAATTATTGGAACAGTACAAAGAAGAAGCCAAACAGGCGGGCATTAACAATGTAACAACTGTCATCGATTTTGGTTCCCCTAAAGTGAAAATTCCTAAAGATATCGCTAAGCGGTATCATGCTGATTTGATTATTACCGGGGCGACCGGGTTAAACGCGGTAGAGCGGATGCTTATAGGAAGTGTATCAGAAGCTATTGCCAGACAGGCAAAATGCGACGTTCTTATTGTCCGGAGCTGACATGGATATAATAAAACAGGGCTGTTCTCTTGTTGGAGTCAGCCCTTTTCCTTTGACGGCTTAAGGTTTTAATACCACTTTAATACAGTCATCATGCTTTTCATCAAAAATATCATACCCGTGTTCTGCCTGCTCCATCGGGAGACGATGGGAAATAATGTCCGCCGGGTTAAATTCTTCTTTCATTATCTTTTTATATAACTCTGGAATGTAATGGATGATTGGAGCCTGCCCCATTTTTAAGGTGATATTTCGGGCAAACAAATCCCCTAATGGAAAAGCATTATATCTCGTACCATACACGCCTACAATACTGATCATACCGCCTTTTCGTACACATCGGCTTGCCAGGACAATCGGCCCCATGGTACCTCCCTGCAGTTTTAATGCAGTCTCTACCATTTCCACTGGATTCTTTTTGCCGTCCATTCCTACACAATCAATGACAGCATCCGCCCCGCCTTTTGTAATTTCTTTTAAATGGCTGCCTAAATCATCGTATTGGGAAAAATCAAAGGTTTCTACCTGATTTGATTGACTGGCATGGGCAAGACGGTATTGGACGTAATCAACCGCAATGACACGTTCAGCCCCTTTCATCCATGCAAATTTCTGGGCAAGCAGTCCTACCGGCCCGCACCCTAACACAATGACGGTCTCCCCTTTTTTTACTTCGGCTTGTTCAACACCCCAATAAGCTGTGGGAATGATATCTGATAAGAAGAGCAGCTTTTCATCTTCCAATTCACAGTTTTCTGGTACAACAAAAGGCGTGAAATTACCATACGGTACTCGCAGCAGTTCGGCCTGGCCGCCGGGATAGCCGCCAAACGTGCCGGAGTATCCAAAGTAAGCTCCTGCTTCTCCGTTGGGGTTAGAGTTGTCACATTGGCTTTCTAATTCATGCCGGCAGTAATAGCATTCACCGCAGGCAATATTAAAAGGCACTATAACCCGGTCCCCCTTTTTCACCTTTGTTACCTCCGGCCCGGTTTCTTCAACTATGCCCATTGGCTCGTGCCCAATAATATATCCTTCCGGAAAATGCGGAATCATGCCGTGAACCAAATGCAGATCCGAGCCGCATATGGCTGTACTGGTGATACGGACGAGAATATCATCTTTTTTTTCAAGGGCCGCATTTGGAACTTCCTTTACTTTTACATCCTTGATTCCCTGATAGGTTACAGCTTTCATCGATCGATCCCCTCATTTTTTAAGAAAGTCACGACTAGTCTGTCCTGATCAGAATTTTTTTATGTCTTTGCTAGGATTTTCCGCTTTTGGGCTATCCCTCTTATTGTGCCTATATTAACGAATTTACTACTTCAAGATTAAATTTTACCATCCCCCCAAATCTGCATGTTCCATTATACATCCTGTCAGCCTAAATCCGGCTGCTTTTCCGCCCCTCATGAGTAAATAATTATTAAATAACGACCCCCACCCGTACTAAAAAAAGGACTGCCCGTTTCAGCAGTCCTTCTATTACTTTTGACCTATCCTATTTTTAGCAGAATCCATTGCCTTCCGCACCTGTTCAAATCCTGTTCCTCCGGCGCTGTTTCGACGCGCTACAACCGTGGCTGGTTTGAGTACTTCATAAATATCTTCTTCAAATAGAGAACTGGCCTGTTTATAATCTTTCAAGGAGAGATCCAGCAGGTATATGTCTTTTTCTATACATTGAAGGACCAGTTTGCCGACGACCTCATGCGCCTCCCGAAAAGGAAGGCCTTTCGAAGCGAGATAATCAGCCAATTCTGTTGCATTGGAAAAATCAGAATGTGTTTCTTTTGCCATCACGTCCGTGTTGACTCTCATCGTTTCCACCATGCCGGTGAATATCTTCAGCGAGCCTTGAAGGGTAGCGACGGTATCGAACATTCCTTCTTTATCTTCCTGCATATCTTTATTATAGGCAAGCGGCAGCCCTTTCAGCAGTGTAAGCAGCGAAACAAAATTACCATAGACGCGGCCGGATTTTCCACGAACCAACTCTGCCATATCTGGATTTTTCTTCTGCGGCATAATGCTGCTTCCTGTAGCAAACGTGTCATCCAGCTCAATAAAATTGAATTCCTGGCTCGACCAAAGAATCATTTCCTCTGACAAACGAGACAAATGCATCATAATCATGGAAGCGGCACTCATGAACTCGAGAATGAAATCCCGGTCACTTACAGCATCCAAGCTGTTTTCGTAAATCGAATCAAATCCCAGCAGTTCGGCAGAGTACTCACGGTCAATTGGAAATGTTGTACCGGCAAGAGCGCCGGCTCCCAGCGGCGAAATATTTAAACGTTTCATACTGTCTTTCAGTCTTCCATAATCCCGCTCCAGCATCCAAAAATAAGCCATGAGATGGTGGGCAAACGATATCGGCTGCGCTCTCTGCAGGTGTGTATACCCAGGGATGATGGTCTCCACATGTTCTTCTGCCTGACTAAGAAGGGCCTGCTGCAGCTGCTTGACCGCTTCCATGGTCTCTTCCGTATGTTTGCGCAAATACAAATGCATATCCGTAGCAATTTGATCGTTCCGGCTCCGTCCGGTGTGCAGCTTTCCGCCGGCCGGGCCGATTTCGTCCGTTAACAATTTCTCCAGGTTTAAATGAATGTCTTCATTTTGGACGGAATATTCCAGTTCATTATTCTTTGCTTTTTCAAGCAGTATGTCCAGTCCATTTTTTATCGTTGATGCCTCTTCTTCTGTCAGGATCCCGCAGGCGGCCAGCATTTTAACATGCGCCAGACTGCCTTCAATATCTTCTTCCACAAGTTCTTTATCAAAAGGAATGGATGCCCCAAAGGCATCCACCCAATCTTCTGCACTTTTTGTGAATCTTCCGCCCCACAGTTTCATTAGACGTTAACACCTTTCTTGTTGACCATGCTGTGTACTTTGGTAGGAAGTCCCCACAGATTGATAAAGCCAACTGCAGACTGGTGATCGAATTCGTCGTCCGGTGTATAGGTGGCAAGCTTCTCATTATAGAGAGAAAGATCAGATTTTCTGCCTTCTACAATAGCGTGGCCTTTAAACAACTTCACTCTCACCAGGCCGGTCACATTCTGCTGTGTTTCTTTCAAGAAAGCTTCCAGACCGTTTCTAATCTGGGAAAACCACAGACCGTCATAAATAACCTCGGAAAGTTTTTTCTCAATCGTTGGTTTGAAATGAGCTACTTCTTTCGGGAGGGTAAGGTCTTCCAACTCCTTATGGGCTTTGATCAGTGTCATAGCCCCCGGGCATTCATAAACTTCTCTTGATTTAATACCAACCATTCTGTTTTCGACATGATCGATTCTGCCGACACCGTGCTTTCCTGCGATGCTGTTCAACTTCAGAATTAAATCATCCAGCTGATAGGCCTTCCCGTTCAGTGCTGTCGGTTTCCCCTGCAGAAATTCAATTTCCACCATATCCGGCTCATCCGGTGTTTTCTCAAGCGGTGCAGTCAATTCATAAGCACCTTCCGGCGGAGTTGCCCATGGATCTTCCAGGACACCACACTCATTACTTCTTCCCCATAAGTTCTGATCAACCGAGTATGGATTATCGAGATCAATTGGGATCGGGATCTCGTGACTTTTTGCATATTCAATTTCTTCATCTCTCGACCAGCCCCACTCTCTGACCGGAGCCATCACTTCAAGCTCGGGATTCAGAGCCTGGATCGATACTTCAAATCTCACCTGATCGTTGCCTTTGCCGGTGCAACCGTGTGCCACAGCATCTGCATTTGTCTGCTCGGCAATTTCCACAAGTTTTTTAGAAATCAGCGGTCTCGATAAAGCCGAAACCAGCGGGTATTTTTGTTCATACAATGTATGGGCCTGCATCGCCGGCAGTACAAATTCCTCCGCAAATTCTTTCTTGGCATCAACCGTATAAGATTGCACCGCTCCTACCTGCAACGCTTTTTCTTTCACAAATTCCAGATCCTTGCCTTCCCCAACGTCAAGTCCTACCGCTACGACATCATATCCCTGGTCTGACAGCCACTGAATGGCAACAGATGTATCTAATCCCCCGGAGTACGCCAATACTACTTTCTTGTTTGCCATCTTTCTATACCCTCCATCTTCAGGTGAATATTAATACTGAAGTTATTATTTTTATACATTTTCGTGCAAAAATAGGAGAGGCTTCCTGCCTCACTTCTATAACGCCTGCATTCATTGTCTGCTGTTAATAATACTTTAACAAGAGAATGATGGTTTTGCAATACTTATTCATAAAAAAGCATAAAAATTTATTTCTTTCTTTTTCCATCCAATCCTTCTTCAGCCGGAATAAACATTCTTTATCCCTTTTGTTCTCACGTTTTAAACTGGTTCTATAAAATGGAGAATGGTTTAAAAAAGAAATGGAGGGATCATGAAATATACATTTATATTCAATAATGGCCTAAAGTGTTACCGTTATTCCGGAGGTGTTTGATTTTCCGCGGTTGTCCGGAGTATCGAAGATAATGTTGAAGCGAGCTAACTGAAAGCACACCAGCGCCCGCTTCCATCTTGTATAAAGGCTGGCCGGACGCCTTTTTAAGAAGTATTATTTCCCGAGGCGCATCGTGTCACGGGCTATCATGACTTCCTCATTCGTCGGGATGATAAGAATTTTTACCGGGGCACCGTCCTTATTAATAAATGCTTCCCGGCCTCTGGTGTTATTTCTCCCGGGATCCAGGTGAAGGCCCATAAATTCCAGCCCCCTGCACACCTTTTCTCTTACCATCTGACTGTTTTCACCGACACCCGCTGTAAATATCACACCATCCAACCCGTTCATACTTGCAGCATAAGTCCCAATATATTTGTGAATACGCACCGTATAAATGTCTAACGCTGTCTGGGCCTTGTCACTTCCGGCTTCCGCTTTTTCTTCGACATCGCGGAGGTCACTGGAGTGCTCACTTAATCCGAGAATACCGCTTTTTTTGTTTAACATCGAAATGACGTCTTCCGCAGTCTGTCCTGTTTTTTCCATGATATAGGGAATCAGCGCCGGATCAATATTCCCGGAACGCGTTCCCATCGTCACTCCGGCAAGTGGCGTAAAGCCCATCGATGTATCTACCGATCGTCCCCCGTCTATGGCCGTTACACTTACTCCGTTACCGATATGGCAGGATACCAGCTTCAGTTCTTCCTGCGGCTTCTCCATCAGCTGCGCTGCCCGTTCTCCGACATATTTATGAGAGGTGCCGTGGAACCCGTATTTCCGTATCCCAAACTGTGTGTAATAATCATAAGGTATACTATATAAATATTTTTCTGCTGGCATCGTTTGATGGAATGCTGTATCAAACACTGCCACAGCCGGCACATCCGGAAGAAGTTCCCGAAATGCACGGATGCCCGTTAAATTCGCCGGGTTATGAAGGGGAGCAAGTTCACTGACATCTTCAACAGCCTGAATGACTTCGTCTGTAATCAGGACGGAATCTGCAAATTTTTCTCCTCCATGAACGACGCGGTGGCCGATCCCATCTATTTCATGAAGGGAAGCAATAATATTATAATAGGTGAGACAATCGAGCAGTTTTTTTACAGCCTGCTCATGATCAGGAATAGACAGCTGTTCTTCCCGCTTTTCCTCCCCCGACTCTATCGTAATTTCCGGACGGTCCAGTCCGATTCGTTCCACCTGTCCCTTTGCTATCAGTTTTTCTTCGGGCATTTGCAGCAGCTGGAATTTCAAAGAAGAACTTCCCGCATTCACTGCCATGATCTTTGCCATGATAACGCTCCTTTATCGTACATTTTCGCCTGGGCGAATCCATCTTCTCCTTTTCACCTTATCTATTTAAACACCAGCTTTTCCGAAATGCAAGAAACCCCTGCGGGATCAACGATATTCAATACATTCAAGAAATTCAGACTTGTATGCGCTATAAAAAAAGAAGTACCGATGAGGCGGATTATTTAATAAACAGCTGCCTTGTTTTTCTTTACACCAAAAAAGAGGACCTCCATTTTAGGTCCCCTTCCCTAAAGAAGAAAAATTCGAGCTGCTTCAGCTGCTGAATCCTTCTTCTTTAAACCATTTATCCATTTGTTTCATCATATCAAGCAGGGCTTCCTGATTGTTAAACGATGGAAGTTCGGCAAGGAGAGCCTGGCCGGGCTGGACCACTTCCGGTCCTTTCTTCTGAAGGAGCCAGATGCTCTTGCCTGCCTGTTCTGTTTTAAACATGGAGGACGGCAGCTGAAGCAATCCGAGAATGACCGCTTCCTCTTTAATATAGGTGTGAAGGGCCGGTGCTTCTTCGCTTTCAAACATAAAGTTAGGAATAAGCAGGATGAAAAAGCCGCCTGGTTTTACGTTTGCCATGCATTTTTCTATCAAAAGGTGGTGGACATAGGAACGGCCTTCTTTGGACTTCAGGTGAAACCCCTCTGCCACCTCTTCTTTTGGATAATACCCCACAGGAAGATCAGAAACAATGACATCCACTTCCGGGGAAGCAAGCTGTTCTATGCTGTCCTGATGAAACAGCTCTACATCGTGCTCCTGCAGGTTAGACAATACATAGGCGATTTTAAGAAGGGTTTCATCCACTTCCGCCCCGTACGCTGCTGTTTCTTTTGACATCTGGTTTAACACAGCACTTAATAAGTTAGCTGTTCCTGCAGCTGGATCGAGCAGCGCAAGCGATTCTCTTTTTGATGTTAGTTTCTCCACAAGATATCCCATAAACATAGCTACAGCATCCGGCGTCATGGCATGATGCGGCTGGACCGCTTCTTTCATCCCTTTAATAACAGCAAGCTGAAAGGCCTTGCGGATCTCTTCTTTTTTCATTTCCTCCGGAAGTTCTTCATCCAGCTTCTTTGCCAGTCGTTTGTTCTCTTCGTCGGGAAGTGTTTGAACAATTCGATGCTGAAACACATTTTCTCCCGCTTCTGCCAACGCTTCGAGATAGGTTACATCCGTATGCTGCTGAATAGAAGATGCCATATCATCGATTAACGTGTGCAGTTTTTCCACTTCTGTAACTGGTTCCACGACACATCGCCCTTTCTCGTTCTGTTCTTTCGAAAGTATAGCAGAAATTCTCAAACGGAAAAAACATTCCGTCAATGGAAAGAAGCTGAACCAAATGTGCGTTACATGCTGAGGCCTCCGCTGCAGGCGGACGCTTGCCGCGGGCAGCGCCTCAGCTACATCAATGGAGGAAGATCAGCTAAGTTCGGCACGTCCTGTGCCAACGCCGATCTGACCCGCTTCCTGCGGGCCCAAACACCGTTTGATGGGATCTTCGGCTGCTGCTTGAAAAGGAAACAGGCTAAAACCGCCACATCATGTGGCAACGCCTGCATGACCAACATCCTGTTGGCCCGGAGCCGCCGCCTTCCACTTCTGCCTCGGTTATCACAGGAAAGGGGGCTGTACCTTTTGATACAGCCCCCTCCTGTACTTTTTATTCCGCAGCTTTTGCCGCTTCAATAGCTGCATCGTAATCAGGATGATTGGTTGCTTCGGGAACATATTCCGTGTAAGTGACCTCTCCATCACTGTTGATCACAAAAATGGAACGTGCGAGCAATCGCAGCTCCTCTATCGCTACTCCGTAATTCTCTCCGAAAGAAAGGTCACGGTGGTCCGAGAGCATCTGGAGGTTGTCGACCCCGGCAGCGGCACACCATCTTTTCTGTGCAAACGGGAGATCACAGCTGATCGTCAGGACTTCCACGCCATCCAGTACGGCTGCTTCTTCGTTAAAACGCCGGGTCTGCTGATCACACACCCCGGTATCAACAGAGGGAACGACACTGATTAAACGAACCTTTCCTTTCGTATCTTCCAGCGTTACTTCCGATAAATCGTTAGCAAGCACCGTAAAGTCCGGCGCTTTTTCTCCCAGTTTTACTTCACTGCCTCTCAAGGTCATGGGAGTTCCTTTAAACGTTACTTCCGCCATAATAGCTTCTCCTCCTTTAAACGTTATGTACAACTCTATCGTAC
The DNA here is from genome assembly GCF_000429685.1 of Salibacterium aidingense DSM 18341. GTDB lineage: Bacteria > Bacillota > Bacilli > Bacillales > Marinococcaceae > Salibacterium > Salibacterium aidingense. The sequence continues at coordinate 58,532 of NZ_AUCI01000010.1, read as the reverse complement.
GCCTTTTGAGAAAATTTATCAATTATGGCGGAAGCTTCCCCTTCCATATAAAAACCCGGGAGAAGAATGTTTTCCCCGGGCCATAAATTAAAACGGAGGATCTTCCGTTTGATTGTTTTGATCTGTCTGGGTTCCCTTCAACATATCTTGTATTTTTTCCACAACCTGGGGGGTGAACTCCAGGAGTTTCTCATACAAGTGTGTATTTTCGTCCAGGTGTACCATTTTGATCCCTTTTGTCCCTACTACAAGAAAGGCGATCGGTGTAATGGAAACTCCACCACCGCTGCCTCCGCCAAAAGGGTGCTCCAAAGCAGTTTCCGAACGTTCTTTTCCAAAGAATTCACTGCCGCCTGCAGCAAATCCAAACCCAACTTTCGTAACTGGTATAATAACACTGCCATCCGGAGTTTCTACAGGATCTCCGACAATGGTGTTCACATCCACCATTTCCTTTAAATTTTCCATTGCCGTCCGCATCAAGCCCTGGATTGGATGATCTGTCATCAGGATGCTTCCTCCCTTCTCGTTTCCGCTTTTGCTTTCTGCCACAGCGCAAATACGTTTCCTTTTAAATGTTTGAGGACACGAATGCCGGTAATGATAGCATGCCCGAGACGTACGGTCACCATACATAAAAACTCTGCTTCAAAGCGCTGATTCTGAAAATCCGGAGAAATTTCGACTTCCGGGGTACATTTCAGTCTGCATACGGCAGATAATAGACCAACGGCCATATGTTTGACGGTCCAGCAGGAACCAGAAAGAAAACCGGTCCATGCTGCATCTCCCGTGCCAAACCTGCTTCTCCAGCATAGTTTTTTTATTTTCCATTTATTTAAAAAAGAAAAAAGAAGCGGGCGTAATTCATTAACATGACTCAGCCATAAACGAAACGATTCCATCTGGCTTTTCATTTCTTCCGGGGTTTCTTTAATATCTTTTTCTTCTGATTTTCCAGGTGTTGATTTGGTTTCTTCTTTCATTACGATAGAACCGGTTTCTTCTTCCAAAGCAATCATAGGCAGGTGGATGGTTTTGTAAAAAACATGCCACATGGTAATCTTTACCCTGATATCCTGCTGCTTTTTTTGATACAGTACATGCAGGGTCACACTCACGGGAGTTATACCTGCTAGTATCAATAATAATACGAATACAGCTGCTGCTCCTGCCATCCATTCCATATACCCAATGCCGCCTTTATTTAGGTTCCTCTCCAGTATAACCAAAACTTTCCTTTTTTAATCAAAAAAAGCGCCGGTTCATAGACCAGACGCTTTTTGATACTCGCTTCCTTTTGAGGTACCTTTTTCCATCAACGATTTATATGAATCGTTCGTGATTTGTTATTCGTCAGGCTGCCGCTTGCATTAATCCAGATTCTTTCATCATTTTTCCCCATGAATAACACGGGTGTCTGCAATAGCATCATGGATTCCCTGCTTTTGGTCGGTAAAGCCAACAACAATATACATGATATTGGTGAGGACAAGACTGCGGTACATAAAGCGTCCGACGACCTCTCTGAATACAAGATCCGACCAGCGCAGCGGAAGGGTATCTTTACGGATTACCTTCAACCCGAACACCATCTTTCCAAGGGTCTGGCCCCGCCATTTTGTCATAAATAAAAAATACAAATAGGCGGTCACAGCACTTAGTATTCCCTGCATAGTGAAAAAGCTTAATATCGTCACAGTCCCGCTTCCGGAGAACAATAACGGGCTTAATACAACACCGTTCAAACTAAATACCACCACAAGATCTAACAGATAGGCCCAGAACCTTAACCAAAACCCTGCATAATGAAAGACAGGCGAATCCTTCTGTTCCGTCTCCTTCCCCATCGTCTCTTCGTCGTTTCGATCCTCCAGCTCGTTCCTCTCGTTCTTCTCATTATTTGAATCCATATCCATCCAGCGCACCCCCTACTCTGTGTATAAGTACATGGCCCGCGGTGTATTGGAGTCCATCAGAATATCCTTGATGCCAAGAAGATCAGCATCATCGACAAGGAGACTCCGCGCAGAAGTACCCAAAAATTGATTGAAATTAAAGGCATCAGACTGATAACGAACCACAGCAGGATTGTTCATCCCTTCGTCTTCTGCCATGGAAGCAATAGTATCATCCAATGTCCCCAGTTCATCCACCAGACCAAGTTCCTGTGCCTGTTCTCCGGAATAAACACGGCCGTCTCCGATGTCCCGTACTTCTTCTTCAGACATATCCCTGCCATTTGCAATCACGGAAACAAAGTCCTGATAGAAATCATCCACGAGTGTCTGTAATATTTCTTGTTCGTTTTCCGTCATGTCACGGTTTCCAGACATAATATCCTTGAATTCTCCACTTTTGATGGTCTGAAACTCCACCCCGATGTCTTCCGCCAAATCGGAATAATTGATGCTTTGCATGATAACACCGATGGAACCAGTAACAGTGGCCGGATGTGCGACTATTTTGTCAGCCGGAGCAGAGATGTAGTATCCACCGGAAGCGGCAGTATTACCCATTGAAATATAAACCGGTTTGTTGCTTTGTTCCTGAACATCTACAATTCTGTCATGAATCTCTGCGCTTTCCACGACACCCCCTCCAGGTGTGTTCACCTGCAGGATAATGCCATCCACCGATGGGTTCTCCCCTGCGCTTTTTAACGTGCGAAGGAACTGCCGGTGATTATAAGTACCACTGTTCATAATGCCCGGGGTTTCTCCTGTGTCCTGAATAGTCCCCTGGAGCTCAATGACCGCAATTTTTCCATCTCCTCCCCCGTCTTCGATAACCCGTTCCTGGATGCCGTTTTCACTGCCGGCAAACATGTTCTCCATATTTGCCGTAGCCAGCGATCCGGCAAATTGGAAACCGATCGAAACGACAAATAATAGTGCTGCCACTCCTAGTGCAATCCATCTTTTTGCATTCAAAATAATGCCCTCCTCTATGTTTTAATCGAGCTGTACTGAAAAGTTTCATTAATCACAGTACCTTTTACTGTCGCGTTTACTATATCGTCCACGGGGATGTGGAAAATATCTTCTTCCAGTATGGTAAAATCCGCCCGAAACCCCGGCGCTATTTTTCCTAATTCGTTTTCCTGCCCGGTCGCTGCCGCGCTTCCCGTCGTATAGAGGGAAACTGCCTCAAAACGTGTTAATTTTTGTTCAGGAAGAAATCCTTGGTGGTCCTCATTAGGTTTCCGGCGGGCAATCGCAGCATGGATGCCCTGCAGCGGATCCACCGGCTCAATCGGGGCGTCAGAGCTTCCAGCACAGTTTAATCCAGCGTCCAAAAGAGTTTTCCAGGCAAAGGAGCTGGTAAGGCGTTTTTGTCCCAGCCTTTCTTCCACCCAGGGAAAATCCGAGAGAACAAAACGCGGCTGAAGATCAAACACGGCCTCCATCTGCTGCAATCGTTCAATTAAGTCCGGAGGCGTCACTTGAGCATGGATCAATCTGTCCCGTTTTCCTTCCGGCGGAGGATGCTCCTCGAGCACATCCACTGTATACTCCAACGCCCGGTCTCCAATTACATGGACCGCTACCGGCATTTGCTCTTTCCGGGCAGATATTACTATTTTTTCCATCCCTTTTTTGGAATGAATCGCCACCCCGGACGTCTCCGGAGCGTCATTATAAGGATCGCGCAGTAAGGCAGTTCTCCCGCCAAGAGCGCCATCGGCAAATATCTTCACAGCACCGAAGGAAAGGGAGTCATCGACCGGGCCGTATTCATAACCTTCTTCCCGCATATTTTCCAGCACTTCATGGTGCACAAGCAGATTGGTCCGGAATGTCCGCCCTTGTTTTGTTATGGTATCCTCAAATACACGAAACGTTCGGAGGAACCCACCATAATAATTCAAATCTTCCGTATGACCGCCCGTTAATCCGAGCTGAATCATAGATTGCACAGCAGTTTCAAGAGCTTTCCGCAAGTCTTCATCACGGACTGGCGGCATTACATGTTTCACTAAATCCGCTGCCTGGTCAAGAAGATATCCTGTAGGTTCTCCTTCATTATCTCGAACAATAATACCGCCTTCCGGATCAGGAGTGTCTTTTGTAATACCGGCGTACTGCAGGGCCAAAGAATTGGCTAATGCAGCATGCCGGCAGATTCTGGTTAGCAGAACAGGCTGCTCCGGAGCAATCTCATCAAGTTCCAGACGGTGAAATATTTTTCGGTCGGAAAAATTATTCTCATTCCATCCTTCTCCTGTCAGCCATTTCCCTTTTTCAAGAAAATGTGATTTTTCCTGAAGACTTTCCTTCATTTCTTCCGCTGAGGTACAGGCTGAAAGATCGAGACTGGTCAGCGTCTCCCCGAGTCCAATCATATGCAGATGACTGTCTGTAAATCCCGGATACATCGAAGCTCCCTGTAAATCAATTTTTTCCTCAGGGTTAAATCTGTGCTGGATTTCTATACGGTTCCCAACTGCTTTGATCCATCCATCTTCCGTATACACCGCATCTGTTTTGGCGTCTTCTTTTTCCATGGTGTAAATATTGCCGTTAAACCATAGTTTTCCCATGGCTTTCCCTCCGCTTTTCTTTCTAGTTACGATAAAAATCAGAAATCGTTTCAAATTCAGCTTAAGAAAAACTGCCCCTCTCTTCATACAGAAGAGGGGCAGCGGTGTTACAGCAAATCGTCCATGTGCTGTTCCGATTGCTTTGTCTCTCTGCCAAATGTCATCATCTCTGTATTTTCAACAGCCTCCTCCATATATGGTTCAAAATCAAAGGCCTGTTCAAACCGGGCTGCTTTATCCCGGCGTGGCTTCGTTACGGAATCTGAAGGAAGAAATATCGTACAGCAGTCTTCATAAGGAAGAATCGAAATCGGATATGTTCCGATTTTATCGGAAATATCAATAACTTCCTGCTTATCCATCGTAACGAGCGGTCTCAAAATCGGCATGTTGGTTACCTCATTGATGGTGTGCATGCTCTCCAGGGTCTGAGATGCTACCTGTCCCAAACTTTCCCCGTTTGCTAATGCTTTAATCCCTCTTTTTTCGGCAATTCTTTCGGTAATCCGCAGCATCATCCGCCGCATGATGGTCATGGCATAATTGGAAGGGATATTAGCATGAATTGCTTTCTGAAGCTCAGTAAAAGGAACCACATGCAGCGTCACGGGACCGCCGAATGCCGTTAGTACACTGGTTAAATCCTCCACTTTTTTTCTGGCCCTCTCATTCGTATAAGGAGGGCTGTGAAAGTGAACGGCCTCCAGTTCCGCTCCTCTTTTCAGAGCCAGATAGCCAGCCACCGGGCTGTCAATTCCACCAGACAGCATCAGCATAACCTTCCCTGCGGTTCCCACGGGAAGTCCGCCGGCGCCTTCGATCCGGCCGCATGTAATAAAGGTTCCCTGCTCCCGTATTTCCACATTAATTTCAATATCTGGATGGTGGACATCCACCGTGACATTGTCTGTATTTTTGAGCACGTATCCCCCGATCCGCTGATTCATTTCCTGGGAAGAAATAGGAAAGGGTTTATAGGATCTGCGGGCATTGACTTTAAAGGTCTTTTTCGCTCCACTCTGCTGCAAGAAAGCCTGAAGAGCTGTTTCCTTTATTTCTTCTTCTTTGTTGGCTGCTTTCATTGCTAAACTGAAAGAGGAAATACCAAATACATGCCGCAAGGGCTCCATGACAGTGGTCGGAGGTTCCCCGTGCAATTCAATCATAATTCGCCCAAATGTTCGTTTTACCTTACAGTTAGGGGCTCCACTTACAGCGAACCTTATATTCTGTTCCAGTTTTTTTTCAAATTGGGCTCTGTTTTTTCCTTTTAAAGCAAGTTCACCATACCGAACTAAAATATGATCATATCGCATTATTTTTTCTCTCCCATTACCTTCTTCATTTCCGGAACGATACGCTGCAAAGCAGTGACCGCCGCTTCAATCTCCGCCTCGGCCGTTTCATAAGAAAAACTAATCCGCAGCGCACTCCAAGCCCGTTCTTCTCCCAATCCAGCAGCTTTAATCACGGCGCTTGGTTCCTCCAGTTTGGAGGAACAGGCCGATTTGGTGGATACATGAATGTCCTGTCTTGTCAATTCCTGCACAAGAACCTCGGGCTTCACGCCAGGGAAGGACACATTCACAATATGGGGGGCAGAACCCGTTATCGGGGTGTTTACCTCAGCTTCTTCCATTGTTTGTAATTCTCTGATTAGATGTATTTTCAGCGACTGCAGGCGGTCATTTTCATCCTGCCGTTTTTCTTCAGAAAGGCGGAAGGCTTTTGCCATAGCGGTAATGCCCGGCACATTTTCCGTGCCGGCACGAAAAGCATTCTCCTGCTCTCCCCCGTGAAAAAGAGATGATAAAAAAACACCATTTTTTTTGAACAAGGCCCCGGTGCCTTTTAAGCCGTGAAACTTGTGAGCAGAAATCGAACATAAATCTACGTCGGACAGATCAAGAGGAACGTGAGCGGCTCCCTGAACGTGGTCCGTATGAAAAAAAAGCTTAGGGAATTGTTTGAGCTGCCGAGCCGTTTCTTCTATGGGGTTAATCGTTCCCAGTTCGTTATTCACATGGATGAGAGACACAAGAATGGTGTCTTCCCGGACCGCTTTGACTACGTTTTCCGGAGAAATACGCCCTTCTCGGTCTGCCTCCAGATAAGTGACCTCGAATCCAAACTCTTCCAGGTCCATGAATGCTTCCTTGACGGAGGGGTGCTCTACAGCAGACGTAATTAAATGTTTTCCTCTCTCCTGGTGCTTGAAAGCAATCCCTTTTATGGCAAGATTATTACTTTCCGTTCCTCCGGATGTAAAAACTATTTCCTCCGGCCGAACGCGAAGCAGCCCGGCCACTGCGGATCTGCCCTTATTCAATAATGTTTCTGCTTCCACCCCTGGATGGTGAAGAGAGGAAGGGTTGCCAAAATAATCGGAGGCTGCCTTATAATAAGCATCCAGTACTTCCGGCCACGGTTTAGTAGTCGCACTGTTGTCTAAATAAACCATTGGTGCCGCCCCTTTACTGTTTTTTATTTTAACGCTACTGGATTTTTATTTCACACGAATGCAACTTCTTATATTAACACATTTCATTATCTGAAGAAAATTCCTATTAGAAAAGACTGCCCTTTTTGGACAGCCTTTTTTTAAATACCGCTATTCATTAATAAGTTCCAGTAATTCATCGACAGGAACACTTTCCTCCGCCGGTCCCAGTGAGATTGCATTTGATTCTTCTGCATTCCTCGCAGCATTCTCTGCCTCATTCTCCTGCAGCGAAGACATCTCCGGCAGGGAAGCCTGCTCAGCCGGATGCTCCTGTGATCCGTCTTCTTCGACATTCTGTTCTGCCTCTAAGGACTTTTCCTCCGCAGGTTCCTCCGTTTTAGCAGCAAGCTTCTGTTCCGCTGTATTATCCTCATTTTCGCCGGGCGGAGTAACACCGAGAGCCTCATCAAGGTCGGCAGCCAGTTCTTCGGTTGTTTTCTCTTCCTTATTGTCAGCTTCTTCGGAATCATTATAAAGAAGCACCGTGGCCGCTGCTCCTAAAATAGTAAAGCAGATGAGAACCACCATTCCTGTCATATAGATCGGCTTCATATTCCGCCCTCCTTTCGCGCACGACTATTATATCATTGCAGCAAAAACGAAAAAAGGACTTTGGTAGGTCATCGACATAATTAGACAATAAAGAACTAGAACTTTAGTCCTTTATTGTCTAGATTTCCAGCTTTTTCAAAGCATTTGGTTCTTTTTGTTCCAGGGTCTGAACCGCAGTATTCACTGCCTCATCATAGTAGCCTTTTCGAAAATATCCTTCTGCTTCCTTCAACGAATCATCTATGGAACTGGATTGGCTCCTATATTTATTACCGTATTGAATAGCCCGTTCAGCCAGTTTGGCTTGTTCCACCGTTGCATTCAACTGTTGATGCACCCGATTGACATAATGTTCAGCGTCTTCCACGGAGGCATTTACCCTGCCGAGTTCAACCGGTACTTCTCCCAATATAGAAGACGCAGCTTCCAGGCGTTCTTCCGCTGCATCAATTTCATTTAACAGAGAAGATGGCACTTTTGGAAGAAAAGAGCGTTCCAGTGTCATGCGGTCCTGCAATAATTGCCGCCGCAGGGATCGTAATGTGTCCAGAGCTTTTAATTCATCCTTGCGGAGGGTATAAAGTTTCTCTTTTGAACGGCGGATATTCTGCTCCAAACTGCCCATTTCTTTTTTTATATGGTCCAGTGACTTTTTCAAACCTGTAAAAGATTGTTTCTTATTTTCCTGCACGTCCTGAAAAACCCGCCATTCCTGAAGAGCTGTCTGCATATTTTTTTCCACCTCGGCCTGCCGCTGCTGTTCTTCTCCCGGGATACGGTAGCTCACTTCCACCTTTTCCCGTTCCCGGGCAAGGGAATTTACCTGTTCTTCAAGACGGCTCAGTTCCTGTCTTGTTTCGTGCACGTTCTCTTCCACAAAACGGCGGGCCTCCACTTCTTTCTCCAGCGTTTTATAGGTATCTTCCAAAAACGAACGGATTTGTTGAAGGCGTTCCTGTGCCCATTCCACCTCAAGATTAACTGCCGCTTTTTGCAAATCCGGGAATTCCTCTCTTACCTGTTGGATTTGCGTAAGAAAATCATAATGGGCGAGAACATACCCCGCCTCCTCCATTTCCTCTATCCCCTTTTCCAGTTCAGCACATTCAGCAGGCAGATCTGATTGAATATCGACAAGGACAGCAGGGATGGTACGCATGAATTCTTCTTCCCGGCTCATGCCCGTATTCAGTTCATTCAGTATCTGATTAGCCCGGCTGTAATTTCCGGCTTCCCGTTCCTCATGAAAACTGGAAAATAAAGTTTCACATTCTTTCAGGCGGCGCTCCAGAACAGGTGCCGTGTCCCCCAGCGACAGCCAATTTTGCGATAAATAACGGCGCAGATTTTCAAACCTTTCCTGTGTTTCGGAAATTCCTGAGCGGTTTTCTTCTTCACTATGTATAAGCTGTTCAACTTCTTTGAAAATGGTTTGAATATGACTTTCCATTTCCCCGAGCTGATTGTCTACTCCTTCAATATGCGTTTTCGCTTTTTTAAATCTGTATTTGTTTGCCCACTCTTCTATATCAAACAGCGCTTCTTCTATATCAGGAAGATGGACACCGAGAATTTCATCCCATTCTCTGCGCCATTCTTCAAACTTCTCTTCTGTTTCTCCCGACATCGTCAACCCTTTGACCTTTGCAATCTCATCGGCCACCGGCTGATTTGCGATTTCTGTTTTCCATTGCTCCAGCCGGTCCACGTTTTTATATATATGCCGGCGGGAAACAGCTCCATAAATAATAAAAATGGCAATAAGAAATGCTAACGTTATAATCACATAGTATACCATGAGTCTTCACTCCAGTTTTCTTCCGCACTATATTATCCTATTTCGGCAATTTTCGATATTTTCCTTCTATATTTGCTTATTTTTTCTTTTATTCATTGGTATGTTATATAAAAAGATACCTTTATGATAACATGGAAATACTTCTCATGTGGAAGAAGTATAAATAAAATTACAAAATTTTATAATGATATGCTGATGGAGGAGATATTATGTCAATAAAAAGAGACGGTCACATTCATACTCCTTTCTGCCCTCACGGTTCCTCCGACTCTTTTCACTCTTATATCGAACGTGCTGTTTCCGAAGGCCTGCATTCCATTACTTTCACGGAGCACGCTCCCCTTCCCGGAAATTTTGAAGATCCTGTCCCCGGCAGGGATAGTGCCATGTCTCAGGAGTTACTGGACCGTTACTTTTATACAATTGAAGATTTAAAAAAAGAGTATAAAAAAGATATTACTATTTTAGCAGGGTTGGAAATTGATTTTATCGAGGGGTTTGAAAGGGAGACAAAGAAGCTTCTGGACGAGACAGGGCCCCGCCTCGACGACAGTATTCTATCTGTCCATTTTCTTCGCACTGATACGACATATACATGCCTGGATTACAGTCTGGATAGTTTCGCCTCTCTTATTGAGAAAACAGGCTCTGCTGAAAAAACAGCGCAGTTGTATTATCACACCCTCCTGCTTTCCATACGGAGCGATCTCGGTGATTTTAAGCCCCGCCGCCTGGGACACATCACCTTGATAAAAAAATTTCAGCAGCGTTTTCCAGAGATGGAGATCCAAAAACATATCGGCCCCTTGCTGGAAGCAGTGCATGAAGAAGAAATGACGCTTGATTACAATGGCGCCGGAACAGCTAAGCCTATGTGCAGGGAACCATACCCGGACAACTCCATTGCATGGGAAGCAAAAAAAAGAGGCATCCCCCTCATATATGGTTCGGATGCACATCAAGCCAAAGATATGATGCAGGGGCTTGAGGAAATGATTTCTTTCTAAAGACTTTGGGAAAAAAACCGATGGGGTTTTTCCCGTTCCAAATAATCACGGTTAACGACTGCTTTTAACACCCAGCTTCGTATTTCTTTAAGATAAAGAGTGACAAACGGAGCCTGCTGCGGCTGCATGTGAAAGACTTCCCGCACATATTGGTGATGTAAAAAAGGCATTTGTACCATGGCCCGAAAATGCATAATGGTCCAATGAATTGTTACAGGTATAAAAACCCCCTCCTGCATTCCTTTTTTTAACACCATAGCATACAGATGTTTTTCCTTCATGAGATAAGTAGTGGTAATTTCACGCACAAACGTAGAATCCAGGGTCATTTCACGAAGGACAAAACGTGCTCTCAAATGATATTTCTGCATATAAAACAGGCTTTTCTCCGCCATTTCCATTAATACTTCAAACGAATTATGGCGCGGATTTTTCACTGCTTCTTCCAGGTTTTTTATATAACCTTCCAGAAAGTTTACCATTAGGGCTTCAAGCAGCCCCTGTTTGCCGCCAAAATAGTAGGATATAAGCGATAGGTTCACGCCTGTTTTCTTAGCAATTTCACGCACGGAGGTCCCGTGAAACCCTTTGTTGGTAAACAAGACAGCCGCTGCTTCCAATATTCTGCCTCTGGTGTTTTCCGGATCCATCGCAATCCCCCTCCTTTTTTAGTGCAATACTGCTGTATGGTATACTTCCTTCTGTCCCGCCTGTTTTCCTTTAAAAAGTTCTCGACATTTTCAACCGTTCTTCGCCAAGCCTTTCTTTACTTCTCTATGAAAGACGGTGGTTCTTCTGCTGTGCTATACTTTTTACAGATAAGATACTGCAAGGAAGGAGAATTCTCATGTTTGAACCGGTCTCCTATAATGGGACATGGAACGAAGCATACGAGACGTTGAATAAACAACTGATTTCCCTTTTGGAGGGAGAAACAGATCAAACAGCCAATCTTGCCAACGCCTCCGCTCTCTTATTTCAGTTTTTGGAAAATGTGAACTGGGTGGGTTTTTATTTATATCAGCCGCAGGAAAACGAGCTTGTGCTCGCTCCTTTTCAGGGTTTGCCGGCTTGTATCCGGATTCCGTTGGGAAAAGGAGTGTGTGGTACAAGTGCCAGAGAGAAAAAAACGGTAAGAGTAGAAGATGTGACCCAATTTCCGGGACACATTGCCTGTGACGCCGCTTCCCGTTCTGAAATCGTAGTACCGCTTTTGAAAGAAAATAAACTGATAGGAGTGCTGGATATTGACAGTCCTGTCACAGAACGGTTTACTGCCGGAGAACAGGAACATTTAGAAAAGTTCACACGTATCTTAGTGGAATATATCTAAAACAGCCCGCCGCCTCCTTCTGTAATAAATCGAGGCGGTGGTTTTTATATCTCATATACAACCTGGTTTTTTCCGCTTCGTTTTGCCCGGTACAGGGCCTGATCCGCCCTTAAAAACAATTCATCCAGCGTCATTTCCTCCTCACGTGTCCATGTTGCTGCGCCACAGGAGATGGTCACGGCGGGGTTGGAAGCTTTTTCAACGTGCCTTACAATCCGGTCTGCCACCTTTCTCCCGGCAGGGGCCGAAGCACAGGGCAGGTAAACAGCAAGCTCTTCTCCTCCCCATCTTGCCGCCACATCTCCAGTACGAATATTTTCTTCAATAATCCGCCCAACCTGAACGATAATGCTGTCTCCGGTCTGATGCCCATAACTGTCGTTTATTTCTTTGAAATTATCAATGTCAAACAGCAGAAAGGTCCCCTGTATGTCGGTTCGGATCGATTCTCCAACTCTTTGGTCCAGGAAATGCCTCGAATGAAGTTTTGTTAAATGATCCGTGATGACAAGGTTTTCAAGCTTTTCATGAAGGGTGGCATTAATAAATGCCAGCGTGGAATGATGCACCAGCGACTGAAGAATTTTAAATTGGTGAAACGTAAACGCATTGTCTATCTCTCCTAACACGAGGACGGCCCCTTTTAGTTCATTGCTTTGTATCATCGGAACTGCCATCATAGACCGGTACCCTTCCACATCATACATGGATTCCCTCTCCAGATCTCCAATGAACACCGCTTCCTGGTTGTGTTCGAAACGGTCCATCACGTGAAATATCATTTCCAGCCGCTCCGGTTCCTTAAAATAGTCATCCTTTAAAACACGAAGATTGCGGATTTCATCGGTAAGAATATAACCCTGGCGGCTTTCTGGTATGAATTTCTCAATCTGTGTTTCCATACTCTCCACCGTTTCTTCAATTTTCAGTCTGGAATTCAAAATATGAGACGTCTCATTAATAAGCTGTAAATCTTTTATCAAGGTTCTGGATTGTTGGTACAGCTCTGCATTCTCAAGTGCATTTCCCCCTGTATCAGCCAGCATCTTCATGTAATCTCTCTCTTTTTCATTATTTACGAGCGTCTTCGGTGCTTCCATGCTTAATACCCCGTAGACCCCTTGTTTTCCGAGAAGCGGAATATAAAGGACAGAAACATTGAAATTTTCCGTATCTTCCATTTGGATCTGGCCCAGTAAATAAGTTTGTTTCATTTTTTCATTCATCCCCTGAAAACCAAAAGAACAATCAATATGAGCCAGATCTGTATGCACTTTCCAATCTTGAGCAAGATGAAGGGCAATACGGCTGGAAGGGTATATAAATTCAAGGGATTTTACGATCTCCTTTAATACAGCATCAGCTTTCATAGACGAGTGAAATTTTTTTGTTACTTGAATCATTAACTCATAACGTTTATCTTCACTGGATTCTTCTTTATGTTCTATTTTCATCATCCATTTTTTCAAAGATGGCACAAGTGCTGTTAAAAACCCTTGAAAGACGGAACCCGCGCTTGTCTCTGTCTGAAAAACAGCTCCTGCTTTCCACAATCTGTCTTTCACTGTGAATCCCTTCTCTTCTTCAGCAAACAGCGATTCCTCTTTATACCTTTCAAGGTCACGAAGGGAAGGCATTGTTCCTTCTGTATAGGTAGAAATGACTTCTCCGTTATCTCTTTTCAGGAAAAAAGTGCAGGGAGCAAGTAATTCCTGCACATCTTCCCTGCACAGAACATCCTTCCACATCTTTCGGTATTGGGCTGATTCTTCTGATGATAAGTTATTGTTTTCCATACCTCACACCACCGATACACGTTTTATGCGATTATTCGTCCCAATTCCTGACTCACTTATTTTCCAAAAACGTGATTCTTTCTACCTGTGACCATTTTCTATATAGAGATTATAACTTATTTTGAAAAACATTTCCTGTATTTTTTTGAAATGAATGAAATAATCTTAATAAGTTTAATATTCATTTCAGTATGTTGACTTTACAAAAAGAAAAATAGTATAATGGCTTTTGTGTTAAAAGACAGCCCGGGCAAACTTGGTATGTGCACCCTTGTCATTTTGTTCCTTGCATTCGCGGCTGACAGATTAATGCAAGGTGTATTGTGTACCCCCTAGCTGTCGGGGCGAAGATACATGAAAACAAAATGAGCATGTCAAGAGATTGTCGATGGTTCTCTTTTTCCAATACTTTTATAAATAAAAGGAGGCGTTCTTGTATGGCACGTTATACAGGACCTACTTGGAAAAAATCCCGCCGCTTTGGTGTTTCCCTCAGCGGAACAGGTAAAGAATTAGAAAAGCGCCCGTATCCTCCGGGTGAACATGGCCCGACCCAGCGCAGAAAGCTGTCGGAATACGGGGAACAGCTTCAGGAAAAGCAAAAGCTCCGTTACATGTACGGACTGAATGAAAAGCAGTTCCTCCGCACGTTTAAACAGGCTGGAAACCTTCCAGGGGTTCACGGGGAAAACTTCTTGATCCTGCTGGAATCCCGCCTTGATAACATTGTCTATCGTCTCGGTCTCGCCCGTACGCGTAAAGCTGCACGCCAGCTTGTTACCCACGGTCATGTCACAGTAGACGGCGGCCGTGTCGACGTCCCTTCGTACCGTCTGAAGCCCGGACAGACTATTGGGCTGCGCGAAAAATCCCAAAATTTATCTTTGGTAAACGACGCGCTGGAAGCCAATAGTTTTGTGCCGGAATATCTGACATTTGATGAAGATAAAAAAGAAGGCGTGTACAGCCGCTATCCGGAACGTTCCGAGCTTCCTTCTGAAATCACAGAAGCGCTCATCGTTGAGTTCTATTCCAGATAACGACACCGGATAATAAACGATAGTAGACTTAACCCTAGAAAGCCTTTTTATCAAGGTTTCTAGGGTTTTTTATGTTTAAGGGAAAATTTTTAATACTATATTTTGTGTAGGCAGGCTGTTATCATTTAATAATGAGGAGAGGGTTGTATGAACATTAGTAAAATAAGAAGTGCTCTGTATAAAATCAGCCGGATCCTGGGAGATATCAACGCTGCCAAAAAAGGTACGGCGGGTAAACGAATTGGAAGACGCGCAGCCGGTAAAATCACTGGTAAAGGATTAAAGAAATTGTTTAAATAAGCAGGGGCTGTCAGATGACCCCTGCTTTTCTTATTCTATATCAATACTCCATCTGTGTTTTCATTCAACCATTATTGCAAAGTCGAAGAGAGCAGACACCAGCATTCACCCCCCGCTCTGCCTCTCTCATTTTATAACAAGATTATATCCATTGTACTAGCGTCCACAGTTAACCAATGATAACCCGCTCTTTAGGATAATGGTAAGTATCCCCTTTAACTTTCCCTCGCATAATAAATAAAAAGGAAAAAATCCCAATCCGGCCGATGAACATCAACATCATTATTACGACCTTTCCAAGAGTGCTCAGATCTGCCGTTATTCCCATCGATAAGCCCGTTGTACTAAATGCTGAAGAAACTTCAAAAATAATAGAAGTTAAAGGGAATGGTTCTGTAGCTGTTAAAATAATCACCGCACTACCAGTGAGAACCACGGAGACATCCGATACGATATAAGAACGAAGAATACCTTGGGACATCTGTTCCGTTAAATGGCAGAATGAGGGGCCTGGAGCAGCTTTTTCGGACATATATTCCGCTATTTGGATCCTGGACGGCCTTTTTTACGCTGAAAAAGGGAGATAACGGAATATATGTCCGATCCTCCCCTCCAAATGCGAAAAATGGAAGAAGTAGCGGAATAAATGTCCTCCTGCTGAGTTAAGCATATTGAATGAGGAAATATTTTTTCTTGCCGCGTCGGAGGACGGTAAAGGCATTGTCAATTTTATCTGGGTCTCCGATCACTTTATCTAACTCCTGACAGCGGTCGCCGTTGATGTAGACCGCTCCGTTGGAAATATCCTCCCGGGCCTGTCTTTTGGATGACGCAATGCCGGACTGCACCAACAAGTCAATAAGTCCGATCTCTTTTTCTTCCACGACATGGGTCGGGACATCCTTGAAGCCCTGCTGGACTTCTTCTGCTGTCAGTTGTTTTATATCTCCTCCGCTGCCAAACAAGGCCTCTGTTATATTCCGGGCCTGTTTTAACGCTTCTTCTCCGTGGACAAACGCCGTCACCTCTTCCGCAAGCCGGCGCTGCGCCTTGCGTTCTTCCGGGCGCTTTTCCACTTCTTCTTTCAAAGATATAATTTCCTCTTCTGTAAGAAACGTGAAAAACTTAATGAATTTGATAACATCCCGGTCATCTGTATTAATAAGAAACTGATAAAATTCGTATGGGGAAGTTTTTTCTGGATCAAGCCAAATCGCTCCCCCTTCTGATTTACCAAATTTCTCCCCGTCTGCCTTCGTTACGAGAGGAATCGTGAAACCGTACGCTTGGGGCTGCTCTCCTTCTTCCCCTCCTTTCATCCGGCGGATGAGTTCAAGACCGGCCGTGATATTGCCCCACTGGTCACTTCCCCCGATCTGAAGCTGACAATTTTTTTCTTCGTAGAGATGGCGAAAGTCAAAAGACTGCAAAATCTGGTAGCTGAATTCGGTGAAAGATATTCCGGATTGAATACGGGAATCCACCGATTCTTTGGACAACATGTAATTTAAACTAAAATGTTTTCCGACATCTCTTAAAAAGGACGTGACCGACATATTCCCGAGCCAGTCATAATTATTGACCACCTCTGCTTTTTTACCGCCTTCAAAATCAAGGTATTTCTGAAGCTGGGCTTTGATCCGGTTTGTGTACATCTTCACCACGTCTTCTTCATTTAACGTGCGTTCTGCTTTTTTTCCGCTTGGATCTCCAATCAGCCCTGTGGCCCCGCCAACAAGGGCAAGGGGTTTATGACCGGCAAGCTGAAAACGGCGTAAAGTGATAATCGTTAATAAATGTCCGACATGCAGACTATCTCCGGTAGGATCAAACCCGCAGTAAAGAGTGACCTGTTTATTCTGGAGCAGATGCTGCAGCCCCTTCTCATCGGTAACCTGATTGACCAGCTCTCTGTTCTTTAAGTCCTGTAAAATATCCATTTGTGCTTACTCCTTTTTTATAGAATTAAAAAATCCCTTCCATTTACTGGAAGGGACGATGATTCATCGCGGTACCACCCTTGTTGAAAGTACACACTTTCCACTCGGTTTCTATAACGGGAATTCCGTTTCCGCTGTTTAATGCAGAAAAAGCTCCAGCACGTAGTTCGCTTCATTCTTTGTACCGGTTTCCAGCAGCCACCGGTTCTCTGAAGACAGGGAGAATGCAAGTTACTTCAAGCTTTCGATGCTTCCTTATAATATTAGAGACTATATATCTTTTACCATACCTGTTTTCACTCTGTCAACGAGGCTTGATAAAAATCTGCAAAATCCATAGGAAGCGCTGGCAGGTTATGCTATAATGTCGTTGATGTTTAGGAGGAATTATCCATGAAAAACTTTTTTGAAAAACTAAATCAAGCTTTTGATTCTTTCAAAAATAAACCGGTCATCAAGGGGTTAAATATTACATCGCACGTGTTTTGGAACTTATTGCTTATCTCTTTTGTTTTGTTTATCTCCCTTGGCCTTTTTGCAGGTGCTGCCGGGGCCGGATATTTCCTGTCTCTTGTAGAAGACCAGGAAGCTTACAGCCAGGAAGAATTCGAAGACCAGATTTACAATTATGAAGAAATCAGCGGTATTTATTTTAGCGACGGTGAATTTTTAGGAGAGATCCCAGCCCGTCTCGAGCGCAAAGAACGTTCTCTCGATGACATGTCCGAGCATTTGATAAATGCAGTCATTTCCACTGAAGACGAGTACTTTTTTGAACATGAAGGAATTGTTCCTAAAGCTTTGTTCCGCGCCACCTATCAGGAACTTTCCAACGCAAGCACCCAGACAGGCGGCAGCACCTTGACCCAGCAGATTGTGAAAAACCAGATTTTAACCAATGAAGTTTCCTTTGAAAGAAAAGCAAAAGAAATTGCACTGGCTATGCGAATGGAAAATTACTTTGATAAAGAATCTATTTTGGAAGCGTACTTAAACATTGTACCATTCGGACGGAATGCGGACGGACGAAATATTGCCGGAGCGCAGTCCGCGGCGGAAGGAATTTTCGGCGTAGACGTTTCCGAATTAAACCCGGCCCAGGCTGCTTTTATTGCAGGGCTTCCCAAAAACCCTTATGCCTATACTCCTTTTGCCCAGGGCGGGGACGTGAAGGAAGATTTTGAAGCCGGTTTAAACCGGATGGAACTTGTCCTACAAAATATGAAAGAAAATAATTTTATCACCGAAGAAGAATACCAGACAGCACTTGATTATGATGTGGAAGCGAATCTTGCTGAACCGCAGGGAAGTGTGGTGGAAGATTATCCCTACCTAACCTATGAAGTACAGCGGCGGGCTGAGAGAATTATCCGGGAGGATCTCATGGAGAAAGCCGGAGTCAACCTGGAAGATATGGAAGAGGGGGAACGCCAGGAAACGCTTGATCAATACAAAACGCAGGCAGATAATGAGCTCGCTCTCGGGGGATATAATGTTCATATCACAATAAAAAAGAACATATATGACGCCATGCAGAACGCAGCCGCCAATTCTGAATGGTACGGTCCGGACAGAGAAGGAGAAGAAGGGGTGGAACAGGAACAGGTTGGTGCGATGATGATCGATAATCAGAACGGGGCCATTTTAAGCTTTGTCGGCGGCCGGGACTTCGAACAGGAAAACTTAAACCATGCTACCCAGGCTTACCGGCAGAACGGATCTACCATGAAGCCGCTGCTCGCTTACGGTCCGGCAATGGAACAGGGAGTTGTACAGCCAGGAACGGTACTTCCCGACGTGCCGGGAGAATATAAAAACAGTGATGGCACAGAATACACCAACTATGGAAACAGCTATAAGGGATTCGTCAGTGTACGGGATGGATTAAAGGAATCCAGAAACTCTCCCGCCGTACGGACATTTGAAAAAATAGACCGGGATGTGTCGAGACAGGCCCTTCTGGATATGGGATTCACCAATCTTGGTCCCAATGAACCTTTTCCTTCCGCAGCTATTGGAGGATTGACCTATGGCACCACTGTAGAACAGAATACGAATGCTTTTTCCACGTTCGGGAACAACGGGGAGTATCATGATTCATATATGGTGGAGCGAATTGAAACGAAAGACGGGGAAACTGTTTATGAACATGAATCTGAAAGCAATGAAGTCTTTTCCCCGCAGACGACATTTCTTACTGTGGATATCCTGCGTGACGTCCTCGGAGCAGGGGGCACCGCAAGCGCCCTTCCAGGAATGATGAATTTCGGCGGGGATTGGGCAGGTAAAACGGGGACAACCAACGACACGTATGATTCCTGGTTTGTCGGTTTCAACCCCAATGTAACCTTTGGCACCTGGATTGGCTACGATACGCCGCAGGAAATCACAAACTACTATAAAGGTTTGAGTTACGGAGCAAGAACCCAGCAAATATGGGCGGACATGATGAACGCAGCTTATGAAGCAGATGCAGAAGAAGACTCCGATGATTCAGTATTTGGGCTTGAAGATAGGTTTCAACAGCCGAATGGAATCGTGCGGCAGACAATCTGCGGCATTTCAGGAAAGCTTCCAAGTTCGCAATGCCGGGATGCCGGTTTTACCACAACAGATTACTTTAATGAAAAGTACGTTCCTACCGAAACAGACAATAGTTTAAACGCAGAACCGTATGTGACCATCAGCGGTACTCGTTATCAGGCATACAGTTCCACGCCTTCTGAATTTACGGAAAATGGAATATCTATTAATGAAGAGTATTTCGATGTGGAGGAAGTCGGAGAATATCTCCCGGATGAATGGAAAGATGTCGTCCCTGAACGGGAAGCACCTAATAATGGACGCGCCCCTTCCCCTGTTTCGGATGTTTCGTACAGCGGCGGGTCTGTGACATGGTCGCAGCACCGGGACAATGACATTGTGGGATACCGCATTTACCGCAGTGACGGCACACTGATGGGAAGTGTGCGGGAAAACACTTCCACCTCTTTTTCTGTTGGAGCAGGTTCGTATTTTGTGACAGCAGTAGATTCTGTAGGAAGGGAATCCAGTCAGTCTGCCTCCACAGACAGAGATTCCTCTGATTTAGAAGACAATGAAGAGACAAACGACTCCTCGGGAAGTGACGATGAGAGTGGGAATGATAATTCCGGAAGCTCCGGCTCTTCAGATGCTGACGATAATAATTCGGAAAATGAGGGAACAGATCCTTCCGGAGACAGTTCAAACGAGTATGATTCTTCCGGTGATAATGAGAACGGCAGCGACAATGGTGGAAACGATTCTTCCGGGAGCGGGGGAGACAATAACGATACGGAAGAAGACACAGATGACAGCAATGAGGAGAACAACGGGGATAACGAAAACAACGAAAACGCCGCTGATTAATCAGCGGCGTTTTTTATTCCGTCTATTTTAGTCATCCATGGTGGAAAGATCCCCAGTCGGCAAGTCAAGCTCCCATGCTTTCAGCACTCGGCGCATAATCTTACCGCTTCGTGTTTTCGGCAGTTTATCGCGGAATTCCAGTTCACGCGGCGCAGCATGAGCGGAAAGGCCTTTTTTTACAAAGGTTTGAATATCTTCTTTTAATTCTTCCGTTGCTTCTTCGCCTTCCAGTAATGCCACAAATGCTTTTATGATTTCTCCGCGGACCGGATCCGGTTTGCCTATCACACCAGCTTCTGCTACGGATGGATGCTCAAGCAGCTTGCTTTCCACTTCAAATGGACCGACGCGTTCTCCAGCTGTCATGATGACATCATCAATCCTGCCCTGGAACCAGAAATATCCGTCTTCGTCCATATAGGCTGAATCCCCGGATACATACCAGTCGTTCAGCTCAAAATAGCTGTTATATTTTTCCGGACGGTTCCAGATAGATCTCATCATCGAAGGCCATCCCTTTGCGATTGCCAGATTACCCATCCTGTTTGGAGGAAGTTCGTTTCCCTGGTCATCTACAATAGCTGCCTTTACACCAGGAATCGGTCTGCCCATGGATCCCGCTTTAATCATCATATCAGGGTAGTTACAGATCATCATAGCGCCCGTTTCCGTCATCCACCATGTATCATGAATGCGGAGATTAAAGACTTTTTCTCCCCACATCACTACTTCAGGATTTAATGGTTCTCCGACACTCAGGATATGACGCAGATGGGATAAATCATATTTTTTTACAATTTCATCGCCCGCGCTCATTAACATACGAAAGGCGGTGGGGGCACTGTACCATACGGTTACTTTATAACGCTCCAAGGTAGCATACCAATCTTCCGGACTGAAACGTCCGCCGCGGACCACATTGGTCGTTCCGGTCAGCCAGGGGCCGAAGATCCCATAGGAGGTTCCTGTCACCCAGCCTGGGTCGGCGGTGCACCAATACACATCGCCTTCTTTCAGATCCAGCACCCATTTGGCTGTTTGATAGTGCTGAATCATAGCGTTGTGGACGTGAAGAACACCTTTCGGTTTTCCGGTCGATCCGGATGTATAGTGAAGAATCAGGCCGTCTTCGCGGTCCACCCATTCCACTTCAAAATCCTCACTTGCGTTTTCGAGGCGTGTTTTAAAGTCATAGTGCGGTCCTTCTTCCTTTACATCGTCCCCCAGTAGAAATACGGTATCGAGGTGGGGAAGATCGTCTACTGGCACTCTTTCAAGGAGAGTCGGCGTCGTTACGATAGATTTGGCTTCACTGTCTTCCAGACGGTCGCGGACCGCGCCTTCCATGAACGCTTCAAACAATGGACCGACAATGGCTCCAATTTTTATCGCACCCAGCGCAGCAAAATACAGTTCCGGGGAGCGCGGCATAAAAATAAAAACACGGTCTCCTTTTTGGATACCTGCATCCCTCATTACATTCGCTGCTTTATTGGTCCATTTTTTCATTTCTTCAAATGTATACTGTTCATCCCTGTTTGCATCACTGTAATATAACGCAACCTGGTTTTTCTTGTCTTCCGAATCGGCAAAACGGTCAATTGCTTCATGGGCCAGATTTACTTTTCCGGTTTCATGCCAGCTGAATTCCTTTTCAACCTCGCTCCAATCAAAGTTCTGCACTGTTTTTTCGTAATCTTTTAAGTTATAATTGCCTTCAACAGATGGAAGCGTTTGCACTTTCATATATCATCTTCCTCTCTTCCTATGTATTTGTGTTCTAATACACATTATAATATATTCATACTGTTACTTCAATTTAATTTACAGATTAATCACACTCCTTTTCCTCTTGCTTCTTTTTATATTCCACTGTCATTTCATTTTAAACTGCTTATTTTGTAAAATTCAGTTAATCTATTAAATTTATTTTCATTCTCCCAGCCGTTTTTCTCATGATGTATAATAGGCTGTAACAATAACGAGTGAAAACAAAGGTGGTACTTGAATGATCCATAAGAAAACGTATTATTCAAGAGAGATTGAGGTACAGGGTCATACGCTGCTTATGGAAGGCCCTGTTTCCGGAACAAAAATTCACAGCTATGATTTTCATGAAGGGCTTGTCTCCTTTCGCAAACCGGAAGAACAAAAGAAAGCATTAATCGGTATTGCAGATCTGCCGGAAGGGCGGATCAACGCTGTGATTGACGAGGAAACCATCGTCGGTTATGTGACCTTTGTTTACCCAGACCCGCTGGAACGCTGGTCAGAGGCGAATATGGACACCCTGCTCGAACTTGGAGCGATTGAAATAGCAGATGAATACCGCGGAGCGAAAATCGGCACCCGGCTGCTGGAATTCTCCATGCTCGATGATGCTATGGAAGATTATATTATTATTACGACAGAATATTACTGGCACTGGGATTTAAAAGGAAGTCATTTATCGATATGGGACTACAGAAAAGTAATGGAGAAAATGATGAATGCCGGCGGCTTGAAATGGATGGCAACCGATGATCCGGAAATCTGTTCCCACCCGGCCAACTGCTTAATGGTACGTATCGGCAGCCGTGTAAGTGATGATGCAGTCCAGCAGTTTGACAATATTCGGTTTTCCAATCGTTTTATGTATTAAAGAAAAAGGGGGGATTTTTCATGCTAGTAGAAGAAATTATGAATACAACACCTATCCATATAAAAGCCGAGGCTTCTATTGAAAACGCAATGAACCTGATTCATCAGCATAAAATCAGACACCTTCCTGTCACTGATGAGAAAGATCGTATTATTGGCATTGTTTCCGACCGGGATATCCGGGATGCTGCTCCCTCTATTTTCCACGCCGGTGAACAGAAAGAAGATTTGCAAAATCCCGTGTCCAGAATCATGACATCGCCTGTTATCACTGCCAACAGGCTGGATTTTGTGGAAGAAGCAGCAGTTGTATTATATGAAAATGATATCAGTGCGCTGCCTGTCGCAGAAGATAACGATAAACTTGCCGGCATCGTCACCGAAACAAAGATTCTTCATAACCTGGTACGACTGACTGGAGCGCATCAGCCATCTTCACGGATTGAAATTAAGGTCTCCAATGTCCCTGGAGAGCTTGCTTTTATCTCCTCCATTTTTCAAGAGGAACAGATCAATATCACGAGTGTATTGGTCTACCCCGGGAATAATTCAGAATCCAAATACCTCACTTTCCGCGTACAAACCATGGATCCCCGCCGTGTTATTCAAAAAATCGAGGCTGCCGGATATAAAACGAAGTGGCCGCGGCTGCCGGGGGGAAACGAATGAAGCAGCAGGCCGCATTTGTATACTCGGAAGACCAGTTATCCTATAAATTCAGTGACGATCATCCATTTAATCATTTACGTTTAAAACTGACTTATGATCTGCTGCAGAAGATGGGAGCGATAGATGACAAACACGTTCAGTCCCCACGAATGGCCACGGATGAAGAAATCGGGCTGATCCATGACAAACCTTATATTGACGCTGTAAAGGCTGCCGGAGAAGGGCGTCTCAGCCGTGGCATTGCCAATAACTACGGGCTAGGAACCGATGACACTCCAGTCTTCTCCAATATGCACGAAGCAGCGGCATTGCTGGTCGGAGGGACGTTAACGGCTGTAGATCTTGTAATGGAAGGAAAAAGCGAGCATGCATTAAACCTTGGCGGCGGGTTACATCATGGGTTCCGCGGGAAGGCTTCCGGATTCTGCATTTATAACGACAGTTCCATTGCGATAGAATACATCAGACGCCATTACGGAGCCAGGGTCCTGTACGTGGATACCGATGCTCACCATGGCGACGGGGTTCAATGGGCTTTCTATGATGATCCGGATGTATGTACACTTTCCATCCATGAAACAGGACGTTATTTATTTCCCGGGACAGGAGATGTTCATGAAAAAGGGAGCGGACATGGATATGGATTTTCAATCAATCTTCCCATCGATGCGTTTACGGAAGATGCTTCCTTCCTGGAAGTCTATGAAAATGCCTTTAAAGAAATGATGGAATTCTTTAAACCGGATGTTGTTGTTACCCAGAACGGAGCGGATGCTCATTATTATGACCCGCTCACTCATTTATCCAATTCTATCCGGGCGTACCGGGAAATCCCCAAGATCGCCCATCAGCTTTCTCATGACTATTGCAGCGGAAGATGGATTGCGGTCGGAGGAGGGGGATATGATATGTGGCGGGTCGTTCCTAGAGCATGGGCGATGATATGGCTGGAAATGACCGGGCAGACTCACCTGCTGAATCAGCCGCTGCCCTCAAGCTGGCACCACAGCTGGCAGGCCAGATCCCCCGTCCAGCTTCCGGAGGATTGGTCCGATCCCAGCGATATGTATCCTCCCATTCCGCGCCGCTCAGAAATAACCGATAAAAACCATAAGACGCTGAACAAAGCCTTATTCCATATTCGGAATGAAAAAAAATAAATAAAATCCGGCGGCTGCCAAATGTTAAGCCGCCGCTGTTTTCTCCCTTACCTAACACCGGGACAAACACAATACTGGCAAACAACAAATATTTGTCGAGTTCCATGTTAAAGAAGCAGCTCTCCGGCCCGGTCCTCCTTTATTCAAGCCGTACCGCAGAAAAGCGAAATGTTTTGACAAAGATAAAAAAGTTCCGAACGACTCTTCTCCGTATCGTTCGGAACTTTTTTATCTTAGAAGGATTTTCTCCCAGACTCTCCGTTTTTTAAAGATCTCCCGCCGCTTCTGTCAGTTCTTGTTCAAATTCTGGATCAGAAATGACTATAACTACTCTTCTATTTTCACGTAAATGTTCTTCTGTATCATTAGGAGCGATCGGCTGAGTTTCTCCATATCCGGTAGCCAGAAATCGGTCCGGCTCCAAAGAATAACTGCTGGTTAAGTATCGAATCACACTGCTGGCTCTGGCAGAAGATAATTCCCAGTTGGAAGGATATCGGAAAGTAGAAATCGGCCGGTCATCCGTATGACCTTCTACTTTCACTAAATTCGGCAGAGACTGGAGCAGGGTTCCCACTTTATCCAGAAAGGGTTCTGCTTCCGATAAAATTTCCGCTTCCGCCGTTTCAAACAACAACTGCTCCTGCAGTACTAATACTACACCGCGGTCGTCCCGCGTTGCCGAGATATAATCATTCAAATTATTTTCTTCCAGGTATTCCTGAACTTCTCTAAGTAATTGATCCAGCTCCATATCTGCAGCTGACTGTTCTTCTTCCATATCCGCTTCGGCCACGTCTTCCTTGTCATCCTGATTTTGATCGAAGCTTTGATTGGCTCCTTCCAATTCCATCAGGGCGGGCAGTCTTTCTAAAATCTGCCTGTTTTCGAACGAATCAGCAATCGCTTCAAACTTTTTAGCATCAATGACAGACATGGAAAACAGCATAACGAAAAAAACAAGAATGAGCAGGATCATGTCAGAAAACGTAGTCATCCATCTCGGCGAACCTTTTTCAGGTTCTTTTTTTCTACGCTTCATTTGCCAGCTCCTCCTGTTCCTCCATTTCATTTTCTTTGCCGTTTTCTTTCACAAAGGCACTTAGTTTTTCTTCAAGGATCTTAGGGTTCTGCCCAGATTGAACACCGATAACTCCTTCGATGATAATCTGTTTGACGAAGACTTCATCCTCGGTTTTCTGTTCCAGTTTGCTCGCTATCGGCAGAAACAGCATATTAGCCAGTACCGTACCATATAGTGTTGTAATAAGAGCCAACGCCATATTCGGACCCAGGGTCGCCGGGTCTTCCAAGTCCTGAAGCATTAAAACAAGCCCGACCAGTGTTCCAACCATTCCCCAGGCCGGGGCGTATTCTCCTGCTTTTTCGAACAAACGGCGCCCTTTTTTATGGCGTTCTTCCATCGCCACTACTTCGGCCATCATAATATCCTTAATAATATCCGGTTCGATACCGTCCACAGCAAGCATGACCCCTTTTTTGATGAAAGGATCATCTACCTCATCCAACCCTGCCTCCAACGCCAGCAGGCCTTCCCTGCGGGCTTTCGTAGAAAGGTTGGAGAATGTATCAATCAGATAATTAAGGTCATTGTCTTTATGACGGAATGCTTCCCGGGTAACCGAAGGCAGCAATTTCAAGTCCTGTGAAGAAAAACCGATCAACAGTGCTGCAATCACCCCGCCGAGTACAATTGACAAGGCAGCAATTTGGATGAAAAATATCACAGAATTCAAGCCCGCATTTGTAAAAACCGCAAATAGCAGTGTCCCGATTCCAACTACTATTCCAATAGGCGTCAATATATCAAATTTCTTCATATAACTCTCCCTGACTCCCTATATTTATATTTTTAAGCGAATACCATGCGGGCACAAGCAGGCAGTTGGCCGTTAAAACGAGGTGGAATTCCGGTATTCCATCAAGTGCGGCAGAACGACAACTTCATCTTCCACGTCTTCCTTATTCATATATTTGGTCAACAAGCGCATCGATACTGCCCCTATATCATACATGGGCTGAACCACCGTTGTAAGGGTGGGACGTACCATCTGCGCCAGGCGTGTGTTATCAAAACCGACAACCTGCACATCTTCCGGCACTTTCACGCCGGTATCCTGCAGTCCGTGGATGACACCCAGAGCCATTTCATCTGTAGCGGCAAAAATAGCCGTAGGTGCCTTGTCCAGTCCCATTAATTTTTGGGCTGCCTCCAGTCCGGCATCATACGTATAATCTCCAACAGCTACAAGATTTTCGTCAAATCCGTGTCCCAATTCTTCACAGGCTTTTTTATATCCACTGAATTTTTGATACCCATTAACCGGATCTTCCAGAGGACCGGTAACCATGCCAACCCGCTGGACACCGGAGTTAATCAGCTCTGAAACAGCATCAAATGCTGCCTGCTGGTAATCGATGTTGACCGAAGGCATTTCCCTGTTTTCATCAAGCGTAGCCGCCAGTACAATCGGTACGGAAGAGCGCTTGAACGTTTCGGCATGCTCTTCTGTAATTTCTCCGCCCATAAATAAGATTCCATCTACCTGTTTTTCCAGCATGGTATTGATTAAATGAATTTCTTTTTCTTTGTTTTGGTCCGAGTTACATAAAATAATATTATACTTGTACATCGTAGCGATATCTTCAATTCCCCGGGCAAGTTCTGCAAAGAAAATGCTCGAGATATCGGGGATAATAACTCCAACCGTTGTCGTTTTTTTACTGGCAAGTCCCCGTGCTACAGCGTTAGGACGGTATCCCAAACCTTCTATGGCATCTAACACTTTTTTCCGTGTTGCCGGTTTGACATTGGGATTTCCATTCACTACACGTGAGACGGTAGCCATCGAAACTCCTGCTTCTCGTGCCACATCGTAAATTGTTGTATTCACTGGAACGCCTCCTCTTTTTTCCTTTCATTCTTTTCATACGTACTGTAATCATATTATAACTGAAGGAGGTTCCGCAATTCCTTTCCCTAGTTATATCGGTATAGTCGCCAAATTTTACACTCTTTTATACAAAAATCGGTGAATTTCCATGAAAGTCCGTGGGAAATTCGTCCTTATTAATAGTGCTTAACCTGGATTCTTTTTCTAGCTGCAGCATTTTCCCGGGCAGCGCGTCCGAATTAGGTCAGCGTATAAATCCAATTAAAATAAGCGGCAACAATCTATACTTTCTGCTTCTAAAAATTGGACCAGCTGCATTTGCAGCTGGTCCTGACAAGAGGTATGGCCAGTTCTTCTAATCTTTTAACTTTAACGCCGATTGTAAAGGAGAAAGCCGATAGCGCCTCTCTTTCTTCCGTCCATCCTCATATTATAATTTATACAGGCCGGCATCCCGGAGATTTTGCACAAATGCGTTAAACTGCGGGATATCCATCTGCTGGGCCGAATCGGAGAGAGCGACTGCCGGATCCGGATGGACTTCAGCCATTACTCCGTCCGCTCCAATCGCCAGAGCCGCTTTCGCAGTGGGTTCAAGCAGATCGCGGCGGCCGGTGGAGTGAGTGACATCGATAAACACCGGCAGATGGGTTTCTTTCTTAAGAATAGGGACAGCCGAAATGTCCAGTGTATTCCTGGTTGCTTTTTCGTACGTGCGGATCCCTCGTTCACAGAGCATCAAATCATTATTTCCATTAGCGAGCACGTATTCTGCTGCTTTCATAAATTCATCAATGGTAGCGGAAAGTCCCCGTTTTAACAGAACAGGAGTCTTATGAGAACCTACCTCTTTCAATAAATCAAAGTTCTGCATATTTCTGGCTCCGACCTGAATAACGTCTACATATTCTGTAGCCATTGCTACGTCCTGGGGATTCATAACCTCGCTGATTACTGTCATATCCAATTCATCCGCTACACGTTTTAAAATCTCAAGACCCTCTTTTCCAAGTCCCTGAAAGTCATACGGAGAAGTCCGCGGTTTAAAAGCGCCGCCCCGGAGCAGGGTTAATCCCTGTTCTTTCATCGCAGAAGCAACTTCATAGACCTGCTCGTAACTTTCGACAGAGCATGGTCCCATAATTAAACGCTGCCGGCCGTCTCCAACCTTTTCCCCTTTTAAATCGACAACTGTATCTTCCGGCTTCTTTTTTCTTGAGACAAGGAGAGCTTTACGGTTGTCATCTTCCTGAAGCTCAAGGCTGGCCTGAAAAATCTGCTTGAACAAATGCTGCAGTGTGCTTGTTTCAAACGGTCCTTCATTATTTTCTGTGATCATATCAAGCATCTTCCGCTCACGGACCGGATCAAACCTTTTCTGCCCAGCTCTGCTTTTCACCTGCCCGATATCCTGGACAAGACTTGCCCTTTTATTTATAAGCTCCAGCAATTGCATGTTGACCTCATCCAATTGCTCCCTGAGCGCTTCCAGTTCTTCATTACTCATCTCTTCCCCACTCCTTCACTAAATTTCCCTTTTCTCTTGATATGTGTTACATTTTTTAATGATTAAGGACTATTATATAAGAAGTTAAACAAATTGTCAGCCCCTTTTTCTTTATTAATTAAACGCTTTTAAGTGTTAAAGTATTTTTTGCTTTAAAGCCGGTTTTTTATAAGAAAAATATTTCAAGATTATTTTTTGAGGTGTATGAAAATTATGAGTAATAATGGGGAAATTATGTATGCGTTGGACATTGGCACCCGTTCTGTCACAGGGTTGATTTTAAAACAGAAGGGCGATACATACGATCTGGTTGACGTGGAATCGAGGGAACACAAGGAACGTTCCATGATGGACGGGCAGATACACAATATTGCAGCCGTAGCCGATGTCATTAAGGAAACCAAAGATGTACTCGAAGAACGGCACGGGCCCCTCCATAAAGTATGTGTCGCAGCAGCCGGCCGTTCCTTAAAGACCCAGCGTGCTGCCATGGAAATTGATATTTCCTCCCAGCCTTCTGTTTTTCCAGAGGATATCCCCCCGCTTGAACTAGGGGCTGTACAAAAAGCCCAGCACAAACTGGCGTTTGAAACGGAAGAGGATTCTGATAAAAGCATTCGTTATCATTGTGTCGGATATTCCGTTGTCGCCTATTATCTTGATGGAGAAGAAATGGGAAGCCTGATTGATCAGGCCGGCCGGAGTGCTTCCGTAGATGTGATCGCAACGTTTCTTCCGAAAGTAGTTGTCGAGTCTTTGTTAAGCGCCCTGCAGCGGGTGGACTTGGAACTGGAGGCATTAACCCTTGAACCTATTGCTGCTATTAATGTATTAATTCCGCCCTCCATGCGCCGGTTAAACGTGGCCCTGGTGGACATTGGAGCCGGAACATCGGACATTGCCATTACCGAACTTGGAACAGTCACAGCGTATGGAATGGTTCCGATCGCCGGAGACGAGGTAACCGAAGCATTAAGTGATGAGTTTTTGCTTGACTTTCCGGATGCCGAGCGCGTCAAACGGGACCTCTCCCAGCATAAACAAATATCTATCACGGATATCCTTGGAATGGAAGCGGAGTATCCTCCGGAACAAGTACTTGAGCCAATACGTCCGGTGGTTCAACAGTTAGCCGCAGAAATCAGCTCCGAAATCATAACGTTAAATCGAAAAGCTCCAAAGGCGGTTATGCTTGTTGGCGGGGGAAGCATGACCCCGGAAATCGCAAAACAGTTGAGTGAATCACTGGGACTTCCTGAAAACAGGGTAGCGGTCAGGGATATTGACGCCATCAAACACCTTTCCTACGAGGGTATCCAGCCGGGCCCTGAACTTGTGACCCCCGTGGGTATAGCAATTGCTGCAAAAGAACACCCTGTCGAATATATACCTGTTTATGTGAATGAAAAATCTCTCCGTTTATTTGATGTCAAAAACTTAACCATCGGCGACGCAGTACTGGCTTCCGGCTTATCTATCCCAAAACTGTACGGCAGACCTGGAGAGGCCATTGTAGTTACCTTGAACAACCGAGTTGTTACCATCCCTGGCACAAGAGGAGAAGCCCCTTCTATTTTATTGAATAATAAGGAGGCCTCTTTAGAGAAGTCAATTTCCCCGGAAGATCACATTACGATTGAAAAAGGGGAAGACGGAGCGAAAGCATCTGCCAGTTTTCAGGACTTGCTGGATGAACCTCCCGAATTGCAATTGACCATTAATAGAGAAGAATACACGATCCCGGCTTTGTGTTATGTAAATGGAAAACAGATGCCTCCTGATACTCCTCTCAAAGACAGAGACACTCTTACATGTCGTCTCCCTGAAACGGCCGGTGAGGTATGGGAAGCAATGAATTGGGAAACGCCTGATGTGACCGGGGCCAATAGTTATTATGTAAATAATCGCCTCGTCTCCCTTTCAGCAGCGGAGAGCTCTTTTCTCATTAACGGCAGACCGGGGAAAATGGAGCAGCAGGTGGTTTCGGGGGACCGTATTGATATCCGTTCCTCCAGAGAAAAGGATGTGACTGTCCGGGAGCTTCTCGAACAGGAAGAGATGGAGCCTGCCATCAGACAGCAGGTGTGGTTTAATCAACAGACCGTAGACATGGAAAAACAAATACTTCATATCAAAATTAACGGAGAAGATGCGGAGCTGGACGACACCGTAAACCATCAGGATCACGTGACGACAGAAAAGACATCAGAGGCCCCGGGTTTTATTCTTCAAGATGTATTTTCTTATGTAACGGTAGAGCTTCAAGGAGCCGTCCATAAAAAATGGAAACTTACTAAAAATGGGAGCCCCGCCTCCTTTACAGAAGACCTCAATGGAGGAGATCATATTGAACTTCAGTTGATTTCAAAACAAAATCAAAAAAAGGGTGGTTAACTCAGCTTGAAAGTGTCCGATAGAGGAGGAAAGAAACCATTTTGTGACCTAAAGCTTTTCATTTTGTCCTTAATATTTCATTTTCATCCATTTATTCCCCCTTTTCCCCTTCAAGTGTCTTTCATACGTCTATTACAGACACTTTGATCGGAAAAATGGCCTTCATTATATTATATTTCAAGGTGGAAAATCTTCCGTAAAAAAACGCTTCGCCAAATTAAATCAGGCGAAGCGTTTCTTTCTTTTTATGTTTTGTCTGCTTCTTCTTTTGTAGAGGCGTGGAGTTCTCTGACATCTTCCTTAACATCGTCTGCCGCTTCCTGGTCCGCCTCCAGATCTTCAGAGAGTTCCTCTGCGAGTTCATCTGCCGTCTTTTCCTCATTGCCTTCCCCTGAAGAGGCTGCACCTTTGACCCGGTCATATAAGTGGGAGGACTGATCGGAAACATTTTTTGCTATTTCCGAAGATTTCTCTTTCGCATAACTTGCCCATTCCGACCCCTTTTCATAGGCCCCGCTTGTAAATTCATTGGTTCTCTCCTTCGCGGAATGTGCCCCTTCCGAAAGGTCGCTTCTTAATTCTCTTCCGGTCTTAGGAGCCATTAACAGAGCAGAGCAGGCTCCTACAATACCACCGATTAATGTACCAATAATAAAATCTTTCGTGTTCATTTCTGACATAAAACATCATCCTCCTGTCGAATATGAATTTTCATTCTGGTTCATGTCTTTTTTTCTTTTCCGGTCCTGCCACCTGCCATACAGGTCAATAGCGGCGTTGCCCCACTGCACAGCCTGAGCCACCTGCTCTGACTGCTGTTTCGAATGGCGGCTGATGGAATCCGACATATCCTTAAAAGAATGATTTACATTCTCCAA
Source organism: Salibacterium aidingense DSM 18341 (assembly GCF_000429685.1). Taxonomy (GTDB): domain Bacteria; phylum Bacillota; class Bacilli; order Bacillales; family Marinococcaceae; genus Salibacterium; species Salibacterium aidingense. Next base: position 26,167 of record NZ_AUCI01000010.1, on the reverse strand, counting down.
AGAGTCTCCTACATTTTTTAGAGACGCAAATAAACCGTTCAATGACTCGGTTTTATGTTGTACATCTTCGGCTATTACGTTTGTTTTTTGAATCAGTTGTTCGGATTCAGTCGTAATGCCCTCCACTTGTTTTTCCATCCGTTCCAGCGTGGTGGACACTCTCTCCATGGTCCCTGCTGCCGCTTTTAATGTTTTAATAACGTAAATGACTAATACTGCAATAGAAAGCGCGACGATGATCGCACTTATGTACACTAGTTCCATTGAACGATTACACCTCCCTTAACTAAAGTTTACCACGAAAGCGGAGACATGAAACATACATCGCATCCCAGTTTTCTTAACAGGCTTATTCAGTATTTCGACAGAAAGGACGCAGATCCCTTTTTTTGAAATAAAATGCAGCAGTTTAAGCGGGGATGAACGAATATTCCGCTTTTATAGTAAAGAGGGAGCTATCCTTGATACAGCTCCCTAGTTTCGTTATACCAGCTGTTTTTCATATGCCTGTTGAAATTTTTGTATGTCCCCTGCTCCCATAAACAGCAATATGCTGTGTTCATGTTCACTCAGATAGTTGACTTGATCCTCGGTAATAATTTTTGCTCCCGGAATTTTTTCTTGAAGATCTTCAATCGATAAGACACCGTCCGATTCCCTTGCTGATCCAAAAATATCACACAAGTACACCTGGTCGGCCTGCTTTAAACTTTCTGCAAAATCGTCCAGAAATGCCTTGGTTCTAGAAAAGGTGTGCGGTTGAAACACCGCTACTATTTCTCTTTCGGAATACTTCTGCCGTGCCGCTTCTATGGTGGCTTTAATTTCCGTTGGATGATGAGCATAATCATCGATCAGAATCTGGGTGCCTGCTTCTTTTTCCGTAAACCTCCGCTTCACTCCTGGAAACGAAGCAAGTTGATTTTTTATAACTTCCGCCGGCACTTCTTCATAATGACACAGCGCAATAACCCCTAACGCGTTTAACACGTTATGTTTTCCATACCCGGGAATGGTAAAGGTACCGTAACGGTCCCCGCGGATTTTGACATCAAATGTCGTTCCCTGTTCATCTGTTTGAATATTTTCCGCATTAAAATCGTATTTTCCTTCGATTCCATAATAAACAATCGGGACAGGGGCATTCAGTGTCTGTAGATATTCATCGTCCCCACACGCTACGATCCCTTTTTTTACATTTCGTGCCATTTCTTCAAAAGCACGGATCACGTCATCCACATCTTCAAAATAATCCGGATGGTCAAAATCAATGTTGGTCATAATCGCATAATCCGGTTCATAATGAAGAAAATGCCGTCTGTATTCGCACGCCTCAAAAACAAAAAAATTACTGTCTTCTTCTCCTTTGCCCGAACCATCTCCAATCAAATAAGAAGTTGGTTGATGAGCTCCTATTACATGAGCAAGCAGGCCGGTTGTAGAGGTTTTTCCATGAGAGCCTGTGACAGCAATAGACGTGAACTGCTGCAGAAATTCTCCCAGGAACAAAGGGTAACGGTATAACGGAATACCACGCTCTGCTGCCTCTTTCACCTCCGGATTGCTTTCCCCATAGGCAGGAGAAGCAATGACAGTCTGATTTTCAGTTATATTTTCCTTTTGAAAAGGAAGGATGGGGATTCCCTTTTTTTCAAGCGGGTATTGAGTGAAAAACTGTTTTTCCACATCCGATCCCTGTACGTTGTATTTCATATCATATAGAACTTGCGCTAACGCGCTCATTCCCGATCCTTTGATGCCTATAAAATGATAGGTCGTCATAGTTATGGCCCTCCATCTTATCCTACTGCCCGCCTCTTTATGCTGAACCGGGCCGGAAAAACTTGGACGTTTCCCTCTAGGTTAGTTATGATCAAGTGATACCGACATAATTATATCAGAAACGGATGTATGCTCCAATAAAAGAAAAAATATGGCAGATAAAAACTAGGAAGAACCTGCTTTTGCATACGCCATCCAGCTTGCACCATGTTCCTTCATAAACCGGAGCCGCTGATTTTCTTCTTCTTTTTCCTCGGAGCGTACCTTCCATTCTTCAATAATATTGTTTTCTTCCGGCAGCACCAGAGGCACAACAGGGCTGATGACCCGGTGTTCAAACCCGCAATGAACGGAACGCACCAAAATGACAGAAGCCGTATCATCTATACATCCGTCTTCCGATAACGGGGACAGGCGTTTTTCTTCTTTTCTCCACAACGGAGTGGCAAGTACGGAGCGTGTTCTTCTATGAAGTATCTGAAAAGGTTCCAGGGCAGCCGTTAAGACAAATCCCCCAAGCTGTACTTTTGCGGGCGCTAAATTTGCCGCCTCTTCTTTTATAAATAAATCAAACAAACGGCTTCCGATAATGGTGACATAATCAAACGCAAACCAATCTTCAAAATAACTTTTCCAGGGAGACATTTCCAGATCTTCCACCTGCTGTCCTGCCTGTTCCGCATACATGTGCTTGGCCCGGACCTTTTCTCTTAAGTTAGTATTCCGCTTCAACCAACTTGAATATTCCTTCAGCAGTTCAGAAAGATCTTGATCTGCTTGTTTTTGCTTTTGTTCTCTATATTGTTCAAAATCCGGCACATTGGAGAGCATATGCCAAGACCCCTTTCCTTTTCCTGCTACACTTTTTCCAAACGCGGGTTGGGCCGGTAGACGCGTCCGGCTTTAGCTTCGTCCTTCTCATTTAATTTTACATTATCCCCTGTAAACCCAATATGAATATTCAGAAGACTGCTCCCTACTCCATATAAATCAATGGGTACGTTCATATCTTCATATTGGTGAATTTTTTCCGCGGTAAACCCGCCGCTTGCTACAATTTTTACGTGATGGTGCCCTTCTTCATCCAAAGCGTTTCGTAACGCAAACAGGAGTTCGGGATTTACCCCGCGCGGGTCAAAAGCGCCCATTACTTCCGGGTGCCGGCAGAAATACTGATCCACCATATTGTTTGAGGTGTCGACCCGCACTCCCTTTAAGTCCTCTCCAAATTCACGGGCCAGTTTTAATGAATCGGTAATGACGTCATTATTGTAATCCACAAGCGCCATCAATTCATCATCCGGGTATGTCTCCTTATAAGCCCGGGACGCTTCTACAATGTCGCCTTCAAATAATTGGATTAAAGCATGGGGCATCGTCCCCATTCCTTTTTTTCCCCACCATTCACTCATGGCATGGGTAGCCTGGGCCTTCGAACCTCCAATATATGCCGAATATCCATCTCCAGCCTGTTGTGTAAAATGATCATCACGGTCCCCCATGAAAATCACTGGTTTTTGGGCCCCTGACTTCCTCGCCGCTTTAACCACATTATATACATTCGTAGCCACGGATGTGCGGCGCGCAAAAATCCCATCAATCAGTCCTTCCAGATGGCCAAAATTCTGATAAGGTCCTTGTATGGTCAAGACCGTTTCATACGGTTCTATCTTATCTCCGTCTTCCAGCGAATAGATTTCTAACTCTTCCGGATTTTTCGCAAATGTCTTTACTAGCGCAATGACTTCATCCGTTCCGCATAACACACTGTGCTTTTTCTGGAAAAACTGCATCGTAACAATTTCATCAGATTTATACTTTTCCGCTATCTCTCTTGTCTTTAGAAAGTAAACCGCCGAAAACCATCCTTCTCCCACCCGTTCATCAAATTTAAATGTTTCGTTTGTCAACCGTTTAATATCGCCCTGCATTTTTAATTCGATTTCTTTCATATGTCTGCTCCTTGTTTTTGCTGTGAGTATTGCATTTTATATTAGAAAAACCCGGCTGTTTCGCCTGCTGTTATGACGATTGCCGAATTTTTCCTATGCCGGTTCCGCTTTCTTCTTCATGTAAGAAAAAGCTGTTTCAAAGGGAAAACGCGACTATTACAGCCGGCACAGCCGGTCCAGGGCACGCCTTATACCTTTTGAAACAGCCTTCCTGAAAGCTACCTCGCTTCTGCTTAATGTTCCTCCCAGCTCATTAATGAACCATGGAGTCCTGTCCCCGTTCCATGATGACAGCCTCGATAATCTCTTGTACATCTGCTTCATCCACATCACGCAGGCCGTCCTGAAAAACAATGGGTACCGATTTTTCTTCTTTTTTCAGCAACCCCAGCGCTTGCGGATATAAGAATTCTAACAATACGTCCAGCTGAATCTGTTCCATAAGAGATCCTCCTTTTAAGAAGTCTGCTTACGTGTAAATTCAGCCTCTGGTTCATTCATTGCTGCGGTTGGACAGATTGATTTAGATCGTCTTCAGGCTGTGGTCATGCTATCGTTTCGTGACACTCTCTATATTATATAACCTTAAAGCGAAAGACAAGCCATTTGGCTTCTTTTCCTTCATATTATGCGTGAATGCGTTCTTCAATTTCCTGGCGGGTTAATAAAATCTGGCGCGGCTTACTACCCCGCGCTTCCGATATGATTCCGCGCTCCTCCATCATATCAATCAGCTTGGCAGCCCGGTTGTAGCCGATGGAAAAACGACGCTGCAGTAACGATGAAGAGGCCCCGTTTTGTTCGGAAACAAATTGACAGGCTTCCGTAAACAGTTCGTCTCCGCTTTCCTGCTGTTCAGCCTTTCTGGCAAGTTCTTCACGCTGGAACAGATAATCCGGCGATTTCTGTTTTTTTACAAAGGCAGTAACCGCATCAATTTCTTCATCTGTGACAAATGTCCCCTGTACCCGGACCGGCTTTGGTGAGCCGTTTTGATGGAAAAGCATATCACCTTTGCCAATCAGTCTCTCAGCTCCGCCCATATCAAGAATTGTGCGGGAATCTGCCTGGGAAGAGACGGCAAAGGCCGTCCGGCTTGGGATATTGGCTTTAATCAATCCGGTGATAACGTCAACCGACGGCCGCTGCGTAGCAAGTAATAGATGAATGCCGCAAGCTCTCGCTTTTTGAGCGATTCGACAGACGGCATCCTCCACATCCTGAGGAGACACCATCATTAAATCTGCTAATTCATCAATAACGATTACAATATAGGGCATTTTGTGTTCAGCTTTGTTCTGCTTTTCCATGTTTTCGTTATATTTCGCAATATCCCGAACACCCTCTGCCGCTAATTTTTCATAGCGGTGGTTCATTTCGGTTACTGCCCATTTTAATCCGGCCGTAGCTTCCTTGGCATCATTGATGACTGGTGTGACCAGGTGCGGAACGTCTTTGTAAGAAGCAAGTTCCACCATTTTAGGGTCAATCAGCATCAATTTCACTTCCTCAGGATCAGCTTTATACAACAGACTGAGCAATATCGAATTAATACAGACGCTTTTCCCTGAGCCGGTTGCCCCGGCAATCAATCCATGAGGCATATCCTGGAGATCCGCCACGATAGGGGTTCCGGAAATATCAAGGCCCATTGCTACCGTTAATGGAGAAGCTTTACGCAAAAAAACATCACGTCGTAAAATTTCCCGCAAAAAGACAGGTTTACTCTCTGTATTTGGAACTTCGATACCTATCGCATTTTTACCCGGAATTGGAGCTTCCATCCGTAAGTCTTTGGCAGCCAGAGCAAGCTTCATATCATCTGTCAAATTTGTAATCTTATTGACTTTTACACCAGCCGCCGGCTGGACCTCATACCTCGTGACCGAAGGCCCTTTTGTTACATCAACGACTTTGGCATCAACATGGAAATCCTGCAGTGTATTTTCCAGTTGTTCTTTTTGAAAGGACAGTTCATCTGCATCCTGTTCCACCGTTTTTGGGGGCAGGCTTAATAATTGAATAGAAGGGAAATGATAATCTTTTTTCTGGCTGGAAGCCGCCCGCTCTTTTTCCGGTTTGGAAGAGCTTCCCTGTCCATCAGAATACATTAAAACGTTAAAAGGAACTTTTGAAGTGTGCTTCTCTGTTTCTCCACCTGGGTTATTGCCGTGACGGGAACGTTCTTCCCGTTTTTTCCGGCGGCGTTCCTGCCTTGATAACCTCTCGTTCAAGACATTCTCTCTTTCATCGTTTTTATTCTTTTGCGGCGGATTGTCGTCCTTCGCTTCTTCTTCCTCCTCGAAGAACCCCGAACGCTCTGTTATCTGCTCTCCATAGGCGGTTATGGTTTCCTCTGCTTCTTCTGCTGCGGAAGCGGCTTCCTCCTTTCCTTCAACAGGAGGGAGATCGACCACCTTTAGATCCTCTGGAGCTGTTTCTTCGGGAACTGGAAGAACCGTATGATTGTTTTTCTTCAAAAAATTTGAATGGAGAGGCACGCGTTCAAACCCGAAGACTGGCGAAGGAATATCCTCCGGGGAAAAATCATTTCCCTGGAAATAATGTCGTTCTTTTGCCTGTGTGTCATCTATTGCCTGTTTTTGTTCCTTACCCGATTTTTCTTTCTGAAAATCTGGGGTGGTTTTTTCTTCTTCAAAAGCTTTCTTGTGCTGTAGATTATTTAACGGTCTTTGTGTTGTTTCACTTTTTGGGTAATGATGAACGATTTTTATATTGGACTCTGATTGTTTAGGCAGCTGTCTGTCCTTTTTAGACACTGGATCCCTTGCATAGCGAGCGGAAACATCGCTGTCTTGACCTTCCTGTCCGCCAAAAAAGAACTGCTGCATTTTTTGTTTTATCCGTTGAAAGGAACCGGCCATCGTACCATCCCCTTTTAATCCTAACGTATATTCATTCTTCTTTCATTGTAAAGGAGCGAGAAAAAAACCACTAGTCCCCGCCAGTGGTTTTTTCAACTTCGTCCAAAATTCTTAGATGTTTTATTGGTGGAACTGTGCCAAAAAATCCTGCCCGGTGACATAGGAATCATCCAGTATGAGTATTCCTTTCTCCTTTGGAGCTTCGTCTAACACCAGCTCCTTCGCAGAACATATCATTCCGTTGGAAGAAACTCCTCGTAATTTAGACTTTTTTATTTTCATTCCAGAGGGCATAAAAGCTCCGGGTTTTGCCACTACAACTTTTTGGCCCTTGTCTACGTTTGCAGCTCCGCAGACAATCTGCAGGGTTTCTTCACCAGTATCGACCTGGCAGACACTTAGTTTATCAGCATCCGGATGGTTTTTACGTTCTTTCACAAACCCTACTACAAAGGAGGGGGATGCAGGGAACTCCACCTCTATGTTCCACCCGTTTTGCTTCAGCGCGGTAGTAATTAGATTTCTTATGCTGCTGGTAAAAGCAGCCATCCCTGTCTGTCCCACCTCTCCATAAGAGGAAGCACGAAAAATATGGAATCCTGCTGTCTCTCCACTGTCCGTATGATAAAGACGGGCCACATCTCCTTTTCTTTCTACACTGCGCTTTTGCCTGCTAATTTCCTTCAGGGAAACAAGCAGTGTGTCCCCCATGCCCTTCCTGTTATAAAAAATGTTCATAGCTCCATACTCCTTCATCGTTCAATTCCCGGCTATTGTAGCACATTTCCCTGGTTTTCGCTGTTATTTCTGGGGTTTTTTCCGTGCAAGGATAAAAATAGGTTCCAATTCTCCGTTTTCATACAAAAATGGCAGCGCTGTAATGGGAATTCTTCCGTTATTAAAAAACCGAAATGCCATCTGCCCCAGTACATCATACCCTGCATCATTCCGTATATCCGCTACAATTAAAACATCCTGATGCGGAACGGCAATGGCCGTATCTCCCTCAACGTTACTGCTCAGCTCCTCTATAAATGGTTCATTTAACAACCGGCTTGCATCATACCCATCATTAGAATTAATAAAATAAAAAGTGTTCCCTGCCACTTCATCTGACTTATAGGACGTAGAAAGCTGCCGGACATTAAACAGAGCAAGTTCCTTAATCTGTTCTTGGGTAAACCCTTCTTTTTCAGCTGTTTCTTTTTCCAGCATGGTATAGGCATCCCCTAGATCAAGAGCGTAATAGATTCTGGTTTCAGCCGTATGCTCCGAAAACAGTAATGTTTTTCCATCTTTAGTTTCTGTTGGAAAAGAGGTTGACCTCAATACCGGGAAAATATTTTTCTCCTTCCCCCCCAGCACAATATTGCGTTCCATAGCCTCGAGGGAAGAATTGATGAACATCGCTGCTTCTTCGAGGGCTTTTTCATGATTTTTTTCGTTCTTGGCAAGAAGTTTATTAAGATCCAAATCTAATCCTTTGTTTAAACCTGTATGCTCCACTCGCAGAGAGCTTTTTTCTTCATCAAATACAAAGGCCCTGTTATCTTGTTCAAGCTTTTTCTCCAGCTTTTCGCGGAATTCCTGAATATCCATGAGAATCTCTCCTTCATCGCTTGGGTTACTGGCATTTCCACCTCACATGGAAGTCACGTTCATCTACTTCATTTAGTTTAACACGGAAGAAATGAATTCATAAATCAATAGGAATTACCCATTTTAGGGAAAAAGTAATATTTTTCAGGTTTTATACGTTGCCTTTTCTTGAATAAAACTTTATGCTCAATACAAAAGACTTATTAGGAAATGAGGTAGAACCATGTCGTTTTATAAAAGATTAACGTTTCGATTTGTTGTTTCCATTATCATTGTACTTTTATTAAACAGTACGATTTCCAATTTCATTATGGAAGCTATTGACTCTGCTTCTATTAATTTGGGGGTAATGGGGGTGTGGCTGAATAATTTCATAAATATTATCACTGGAACTATTCTTCTTGCCCTGCTTCTGCACTATTTTGTGCTGCGGCCGGTGCGGCGGATCATTCAGGCAATGAACCGATTTGAAGAGGGAGACAGCGAGGCCTTTGTCAATATAAAAGGCAGGGATGAAATGGCTCAACTTGGACACCGCTTGAATACACTGTTTGATAATATAAAAAGCTATCACCAGCAGCAGAATGAGCAGCTGGAAAGTGTCGAAGCAAGAAGTTTCGAAATCGCAGAGCAGGTGGATCATCTGACGCAAAATATCGGCCAGGTTAATGAAACTTCTGACCGCATTACCGGACGGACATCTGAACAACTTGCGACCTATGAAGAAACCACCAGCATAACAGAAACGATGCGGGAACGAATGGAACAAATATCCCGCCGTTTGGATCAAGTATCCCATTCCTTTCAGGATATAGAAAAGGAAACGAATGAAGGAAAAGAAGATGTCACCAGCATTGGCAGCACCATCAGGACCCTGACCAACCAGGCCGAAGAAACGAAAGATCGAATTCATGCTTTAACGGAAGATGCTGAAAAAATTAGAGAAGTCGTCTCTATTATAAATGACATTTCTGAACAGACCAATCTGCTTGCCTTAAATGCTTCGATTGAAGCAGCCAGGGCAGGCGAACACGGAAAAGGATTTGCAGTCGTAGCAGAAGAAGTACGTAAACTGGCCGAACGCTCTGTGGATGCCACAAGCCGTGTAACGGAACGGGTGGAAGGAATTATTGAAAAAGTGAACAAATCGGTGCAAAACACGAATGGTCAGTCGGATCAAATTTTAAAAAGTGCAGACCAGATGGAGCGAATGACAGAACGATTTGATTCCATTACCACCACATTAGGTTCCAATACTTCTGTACTTGAAGAGATTAATCAAGCAGTGAAAACTGCAAAAGAATCCGGCAGTGAAATCTCTGAGACGATGGAATCAGAAACAGCCAATGTAGAACATATAAATGAAATGCTTGTAAAGGTCAGCACTGCTATTGAGGGGCAGCTTTCCTATGCGGAAAATATCCGCACCTCGATAGAGCAGCTGAGGGAACAATTCCAAGGAAAGACTATTGAAGCAGATACCAGCATAGAAGAAATGGACACAGAAATCCTCCCCGACGATTCAGTCGACGATTCTGCTAAAACAGCGTGACAAAGGGTCTGGGTCAATACTATGGTAAGATAAAATTCCGAACGATTTCTAGAAATCGTTCGGAATTTTTTGCGCCCTGCTATTCATGTTTCGTCAAAATACTTCGCCTTCACCCCAGGGCACAAGCGCGAGATCCCCTCTCACTCCCTACAGTCGTTCTCAAAGTGTCTTCTTTGCCATAGGCACGGCTCTCCGCTAACAGGCGCCGATCTGACCCGCATCCTGCAGGGATCGAGTACGTCCAGCTCCCACTCGAGTCTTCATATTTTGACTGTGCTTCGTAAATACAGTTTATTTAGAATACGAAACGTGCAGGTTTTTACCATTCCTCTTATCTTTTGTCCCGGTCTCTTTTTAGGACGGTATTATCCTTGATCAATTTTCATGTCTCCTGGTTTAATCCATTGTTTCTTTCTCATCCACTCGGATAAACCAAGACTTACAAGAGCTGGACCGATAATATGGATAACCAGCATAATGAATAATATATTTAGATGAAACCCCATTACAGAGAAAGTCATCACTTGTCCTACTAATCCGCTTGTTCCCATTCCGGCACCAGAAGGGTTATTCTCCATTAAAAACACCATCGTTGCCAGCGGAGCAAAAACAGCTCCTGCAATGGTCGGGGGCAGTAGAATAACAGGCTTTCTTACAATGTTAGGCACCTGCAGCATAGACGTGCCGATCCCCAGGGCTGCCAATCCCGACACTCCGTTTTCCCGGTAGCTGCTTACGGCAAATCCAACCATTTGTGCGGCACAGCCTACTGTTGCAGCACCTGCGGCAATTCCTTCCAACTCAATCATAATGGCAATGGCTGCACTGGAAATCGGAGCTGTCAAGGCCAGCCCCATCAACACAGCTACGATCATTCCCATAATAAACGGCTGTTGTTCGGTCGCCCACATGACCGTATCCCCAATACCTATCATGCCTGTATCAATGATCGGCCCAAGAAAGTAAGCCACCACATAGCCCGCTGCAATCGTTACAAATGGAGTAATGATAATATCAAGCCTGGTTTCCTTCGAAACTAGTTTTCCAATTTCTACAGATAATAAAGCTGCCAAAAACGCGCCGGCCGGACCTCCTAGTTCAGCTCCGGCTGCTCCTGTAATAACAGCCGAGAACATAACAAGCGGCGGCGCCTTCAGTCCATAGGCCACAGCAGCTCCAATCGCCGGCCCCATCAAATCCATAGCCAGCTGCCCCATGTCCGTCAAAAACGAAAAGCTTAGCTGTTCTCCAATTGTGCGGATAATCAAACCTATGATTAAAGACGCAAACAAACCCAGGGCCATAAAGCTTAAGGCTGTTACCGCATATGTCTTTACAGATAAGTTTACACCCTTACGTAAAAAAAAGTCCTTCATATCTCTCCCCCGCTCCAGTTTATACTTTTTGTCATGTGATTTTTTTCACTTGTTTCTATCTTACCCTTTCCCAGCGTTCGTTGACAAGAGAGTAAAAGCCTTTTGCGATGTTTACATATACGTTTCTTCGGAAAAACAAGAAATAAAGGAGGACGATTGTAATGGAGTTGAATGTATACTTAGCAGGACAGATTCACGATATTGGAGAGAGGAACTGCGTCAACTAGCAGATGAAGAGCAGCTTCCGCTTTACTTTTTTGGACCGATGGAAAATCATAGCCGTTCTGACAATATCGGCGAAGAGATACTCGGCAAACAATATGACGCCGTATTAAAAGATGAAGCAGCTTCCAGTTTCAATAATTTGCGGACCGAAATTCTTATGCAGAAGGCTGATGTCGTGATTGCCTTGTTTGGAGAAAAATATAAACAATGGAATACAGCCATGGATGCGGGGGCCGCAGCCGCCATGGGAAAACCACTTATCCTCATACGTCCGGCAGACCTTCACCATCCTACAAAAGAACTCGTGAACAAAGCAAATGTAGTAGTAGAAACAAAAGAACAGGCCATACAGGCATTGTCCTATGTTTTTGAAACAGATTAGAATACCTCTGCCAGAAGATTGTCCTTCGGGCCTCCCTTGGCAGGAAACAGGATTTCCAACACACCAGGAATTCAGGATATTTCAGTCCTGCAGAGCAAAAGAGGGCTCTCCTCCATTGCAAGGAGGCCCCTTTTTCTGCTTACGTGGTATAAAAACGCCATTGACCATATAACAGCTGAACCGTATGGGTGAACATATCGGCTCTGGAAATGATGCCATCTGTGAAAATGCCAACGGCCCCTTCGTTCTGGCTGACATCGTGCCGGTCTGTATAGAGATCCATAACTGTCTTCAATTCTTTGCCTGCACGCAGTCCTTCTGCAATTTCTTCCGGGAGTCTGATTTTTGCACCTGCTGCTGTAAAAATGTTCCCCTGCGTATCAGCCAGAGCTCCCCAATTGCACAAATACAGACCGTCTTCCATTTCGGTTACTCCACCTTCAAGACCGATCCCTATATCCGCCTCTTTTTTTACTACAGCTTGGGCCCGGGTTTCAGCCCCGGCTTTTGTTTCTTCCTCGGAAAAAGGCTGCGCCGACACGGCACTGTCTACTTCGTATCCATAAATACGATACCCTTTATCGGAAAAGACAGCAGAAACCGCCTGTATTTTTGCCTTATTGCCCGATCCGACACCGCAAACGTTACTCATTTGTTCAGACCTCTTTGCGAATTTGCTCGACTGCGTTATTGTCCGTTTTCTCGACTAATTTTACGAGCAGTTCTTTTGCGGCATCATAATCATCCACATGAAGAATTGAGGCCGCTGTATGAATGTATCTGGAGCAGACACCGATAACGGCAGAGGGCACCCCTTCATTCGATAGATGCACCCTGCCTGCATCCGTGCCGCCCTGAGAAACAAAGTACTGATAGGGAATATCATGAGACTCTGCTGTATCGAGTACAAATTCACGCATACCGCGGTGGGTTACCATGGTTTGGTCAAAAATGCGGAGCAGAGCACCTTTGCCAAGACGGCCGAAAGCATCACTGCCGCCTGCTGCGTCGTTAGCAGGGCTAGCATCCATTGCATAGAATATATCTGGCTTGATCATGGAAGATGCTGTGGCCGCTCCGCGCAATCCAACTTCTTCCTGAACCGTCGCCCCAGAATATACCGTATTAGGATGGTTCTTATCCTGCATTTCTTTCAACAGCTCAATCGACAGACCAACCCCGTATCGGTTATCCCACGCTTTTGCCATAATTTTTTTCTCGTTGGCCATCGGAGTGAAAGGACAAATCGGCAGAATTGGCTGGCCCGGCTGAATCCCGATATTTTCTGCATCCTCTTTATCATCCGCCCCAATATCTATGTACATCTTTTTTAACGGCATTGGTTTTTGCCGCTGAGACTCTTCCAGTAAATGTGGTGGAATTGAGCCTATCACACCGGGAACTGGGCCATTTTCTGTGATAATCTGTACTCTCTGGGCCAACAGGACCTGGCTCCACCAGCCTCCCAGGGTTTCAAACTGAATCATGCCTTTTTTGTTAATATGCTTTACCATAAAACCGACTTCATCCATATGGCCTGCTGCCATTACTTTCGGGCCGTTCTCAGACCCATATTTTATCCCGAACACACTTCCCAGTTTATCTTGGATTATATCATCGCTGTATTTGTTTAATTGCTCTCTCACGTACGATCTCACTTGCGTTTCAAAACCGGGAGCACCCGGAAGTTCCGTTAAAACCTGAAACATCTGCTTTGTCTCTTCGTTCATGATATACTCCTTTCGGGGACCTTCCTCTCTCATATTTTACCGAAAGCGTTTATTTTTTTCCACCACAAAACAGATTTGCGTTTGGAATCCAGCTTATTTTAGGCTATACTTGTAACAAATGACATAGGAAAGGCAGGGTTAATATGAAAGTAAGAGATATTCTTATTGGAGCTGGTGTTGGATTTTTAGCAGGATATGCACTCAAAGAATATACCGGAAGTGAACACATTTCTCCGGAAAAAGCACTAAAAACAGTGAAAGAAAACATTCAAGATCATATACCTGTCAACGGGTCATGGATTCACATGACCGCCGAGGATTACAAAAAAGATGACCTTGAATACAAGGTATACCGCGGCGGAATTTCCAGTACCAAAGAAGGCGAGACCACACAAATGGACTTTATTGTCGATGCCAAAACCGGTACTATCCTAGAGCTTACTTCTTAATAGATTTAGGCCTCCGCAGCTTTTCACGGGCCGCCCGGGCTTTCGAAGAAATGTAGAATGGTTTAAGGGCACAGCCTATCAGGAAAAATAGAAGAACGGCATGTATAAAAAAAAGGAGCTGGTACCAGATACCAGCTCCTTTCCTGTTATTTTACCGGCTTTTTCAGAATTCCAACAAGCAGGGCGGTGACGATCATGCCGATCAATACTGCCACTGCATAAAATAATGGGTTTGTTCCCTGAATGGTCAGGAAGACAAAGATTCCACCGTGCGGAGCAGGCAGACCTGCGCCGAACAGCATGGCAAATGCTCCGGCCGTGGCGGAACCGGCAATGATAGAAGGAATCACTCGCCCTGGGTCCACTGCTGCAAATGGAATCGCCCCTTCCGTGATAAAAAAGGCTCCCATAAAGTAATTCGTTAACCCGGCATCTCGTTCTTCCTTGGTGAATTTATTTTTAAATAGGTTTGTTGCCAGGGCAAGACCGAGCGGCGGCACCATCCCGCCTGCCATAATGGCAGCATGCGGCGCAAAGTTCCCCGCATCAATCATTGCAATACCAAACGTAAAAGCTGCTTTATTTACCGGGCCGCCCATATCCACGGCCATCATCCCGCCTAGAATAAGTCCGAGTATAACAATATTACCGGTTCCCATCCCGTTCAGCCAATTTTCGAGTATGGTATTAAATTGACTGACCGGAGGATTGATGACAAAGGCCATAAGCAAACCAACGATAAAGATATTGAATACAGGGTAAAAGAGTATCGTTTTAATGCCATCCAGGACTTTCGGCATACCGGACAGTGCTTTTTTCATAAGATTAGCGACGTAACCGGCAAGAAAACCTGCAATCAGGCCGCCGAGAAAACCAGCACCTCCTGTTGTAGCCATGAAACCTCCGATCATGCCGGGAGCGAAACCAGGACGGTCGGCAATACTCATCGCTATAAAACCGGCAAGTACGGCTACCATTAATTGAAAAGCGTGTTCTGCGCCGATAGAATTCAACGCAGCTGCGAACTGATTATAACTTTCATGTTCTGGATCTGCTGAATTAATGCCGAAAAAGAAGGAAACAGCAATCAACACCCCGCCGCCGACGACAAACGGCAGCATATTGGAAACACCATTCATCAGGTGCTTGTAAAAACCAGTCCGGCCCTTACTATCCCCCGCATTTTCCTCCTTATTTTCACCGGCAGCATGATAGACAGGAACCTCCTTGTTTGTTATCTGCTCGATGAGTTCCTTCGGGCGCCTCATACCATCGGTCACACCTTTGATCAATACCGGCTTCCCATCAAACCGGTCCATCTCCACCTTCGTGTCCGAAGCTATAATAATGCCGTCTGCCTCCGCTATTTCTTCTCTTGTCAACGGGTTGCCGATTCCTTCCGAGCCATTCGTTTCTACTTTGATAGAAATCCCTTTTTCTTTGGCCTGCTCCTTCAAAGCATCTGCGGCCATAAAAGTGTGGGCAATCCCTGTCGGACAGCCTGTCACGGCAAGAATTTGCGGAGTAGAAGACGGCGGGGCAGCGCTCCCATTGGTTTCCGTTTTATTATCCTCTTCTGCCCCCAGCTTCTCTATTTCCTTTTGATCGACAAGCTGTAAAATCTCTTCCTCCGAAGAAGCCTCCAATAAATCCGACCGAAAACTTTCATCCATTAAAAGAGTGGATAGTCTCGATAACGTCTGCAAATGATCCTGATTGGCTCCTTCACTCGCGGCAATCATAAAAAACAGATGGGCCGGCTGGCCGTCCAGCGAGTCATAATCCGTTCCTTCCTGAGAACGTCCAAATGCAATGGCCGGTGTTTTCACCGCATCTGTTTTGGCGTGGGGAATGGCGATTCCTTCCCCAATACCGGTGGAACTTTCCTGTTCTCTGGCATGAATGGCTTCTTTAAAAGAAGCAGGATCCGACAATCGGCCGGCTTTGTCTAATTGATGAACCAGCTCGTCGATTACGCCATCTTTAGAATTTGCCTGCAAATCCAACATCATTGTGTCTGTTTTCAGCAGTTCTGTAATTTTCATATTGATTTCACCCCTTTTTAACATTCCCCTTGGCTTTGTTCTTCGAGTATTTTAATAGCTACCTCTCTCTGCATCTGTTCTACTTCTTCTTTTGTACAAAATGTTTCAGAAAAAGCGGTAGCACTTCCGGCTCCCACTGCAAAGGCTAAAACTTCTTCCGGTCTGTGAAACTGCTGCTCTCCTGCAATAAATCCGGCTACCAGGGAATCCCCTGCTCCAACGGAATTGACCGCCTTCCGCCGGGGAGGAAGCGCCTGATAAGCTCCACCTGCATGCAAATAAACAGCCCCATCCCCAGCCATAGAAATGACCACATGTTGGACTTTGTAGTCCTCCATCAATCTCTTGCCATAGTAAACAGCTTCCTGAACGGAAGAAATCGATGTTTCATATAACTCCCCTAATTCCTTGTGGTTTGGCTTAGTGAAATACGGCTGTGTTTGCAGCGCAGCTTTTAAGGGTGCCCCGCTTGTATCAAGATATAAGCGGACGTTTTTTTCATTCATGCCGGCCATCAAGGTTTGATAGAAATCGTCTGATAAAGCGGATGGGAGACTGCCGGCAAGGACTAACTGATCTCCTGTCTGCAGTTTCTCTAATTTCGCAGCCAATGCGGAACAATTTTTCTCCGAAATATGCGGAGAAACCCCATTCACTTCGGTTTCCTCCTCCCCTCTGATTTTGACATTGATTCTCGTGTCTCCCTCGACAGAAACAAAATCTGTGTTTATTTTCTCTTGTTTTAAAATCTGCTCTATATAATCGCCGGTAAATCCACCGGCGAATCCCAGAGCGGTACTGGAACAACCAAGCCGATGCAGGACACGGGAAACATTAATCCCTTTGCCGCCCGGGTATTTGATATCTTCTTTTGAACGATTTACCGTGCCTTCCTGAAACCCTGGAACGTCCACGACATAATCCAATGCCGGATTGAGTGTTAATGTATAAATCATGTTTTCACTACCTTTACTTCTGTTCGTTGTCTCAACTTCTCAAGATGCTCCCTGTCTATTTTCTCTGAAGTGATAATACCAGCCTGTTCGACCGATTCCACATAGGAAAAGGAAACTTCTCCTGTTTTGGAATGATCGGCAAGGACCCACCGTCTCGACGACAAAGCTATTGCTGTTTTTTTGACATAAGCCTCTTCCGGGTCCGGGGTAGTCAACCCGTTCTCCTCATCTATCCCATTTATTCCAAGAAAACAGGCATCAAAACGGAACCCGCGCAGAGATTCTGCCGCTTTTTCCCCAGTCAATGCAGAGGTGCCGGATTTGGCTTTTCCTCCGGTCACATACGTCTGAATGCCGTGTTCCAAAAGAAGAGGCACATGAGGAATGCCATTTGTCACGACTACCGCCTCTTTTTCAATCAGAAACGGAATCATTTCAATGGTCGTCGTACCTGCATCGATGAACAAGCAATCTCTCCTGTTAATTTGGGAAGCAGCCCATTGAGCAATGGCTTTTTTTTCTTCCTGATTCAAGCTTTCTTTTTCTGCAATGGACGGTTCTTCCAGTTTACGTTTTGAAAGAGAAGCCCCTCCATGTAAGCGTTTAACATAATTTTCAGATTCAAGTTCGGTTAAGTCCCGTCTTACGGTTGACTCTGATGCACCTGTTACAAGAACCAACTCCTGAATGGATGCAATATCCTGTGCCTGCAAAACATTTAAAATGGTTTCTTTTCTTTCAGCGTGAAGCATATTCCTGCCTCCCTGACTATTAATAAGGAAACGCTTACCCAAGTTTCTTGTTCTAGTATATACTCATATTCAATCAAAATCAATCAATAACATTCAAATTTAATTATATTTTTGATTGAATCCAGTCAAAAAAAGAGGACAATCCCATCAGGACGTCCCCTCGTTCCTTCCTTTATACTGCCCGGCTCCCTATGCCTGGCGGAGCACTTGATTTTGTATCGTTCCGTTTGAAGTAAATTGAACAGCACGGTATTTATAATCATGATAAAATGTATACCATGCTTCATTGTTATAGCCAAGGTCCATATACGTCTGTTTCATGGCTATAGAATCCATGGGGTAATCATCATAAGCCATCACCCATAAAACTTTTTGATGGGCATGTGTCCCCATATTATCTGCCATATGAATAACCATATCTTCTCCCTGCTCAATCATGATGATGCTCATACCCTTGCTGTGGCCGCCTGTTTTCCGCTGCACAATGCCCGGTGCAGGAGAGCGTTCTTCTTCAAACGTTTTTACTTTATGCTCTACAGGCTTCCAATTCTGCTTCCAATACGTGCTGGCGGACCGGATGTTCGGGTTTTTCATTTCTTCCCATTCCAGCGCCGAGGTGTAGATGACAGCATTTTCAAAAGCCGGCACCTCTCTGCCGTCTTTCCATTTCACCAGCCCTGCAGCATGATCATAATGCATGTGGGTCATAAGCACTTCATCAATATCCGCTGTTGTCAATCCCAGCTTTTGAAGATCTTCTTCCACCAATGATTCTTCCGTAATACCAAAATTACGCTTTTGCTTCTCGGTGAATCTATCATTTCCGAGACCTGCTTCCATTAGCATCGTTTTACCATGGCCCTGGATAAGAATCGGATCACTGCGGAGTTCAATCTGATTCTTTTCATTTACCGGGTATTTTTTTGACCAAAGCGGTTTCGGAACTACTCCAAACATGGCTCCGCCATCTAGATGTGTTACCCCTCCACGCAGCCAGGTGAGGGTATAATCCCCTATCGTTAATTGTTCCATCCGCAAATCCCCCTTCCTTTCAGGTTAACCATCTCCCGAGTGTGTATCATTAGATGGGAATAAAGCCTCCAGGCGAAAAATCGGTTGTCCCTTTTGTGCAAATTTCTCTTCATATTCTGTCATAATATTTTCTTCCCTCTTGCTTTGATGAAGGTTCAGCGATATATTTTTCAACATCATTCCATATCTCGACATACTTTCTATCGAGTATTCAAACAATCCTTGATTGTCCGTCTTCATATGAATCTCTGCTTCTTCGCTTAATACTTTCTCATAAAGGGACAAATACGTCTTGTAGGTCAGTCTTCGTTTTTCATGTCTTGTTTTTGGCCAGGGGTCTGTAAAATTAATAAATAAACGGTCCACCTCCCCGTACTGAAAGTAATCAAGCAATTGAATGACATCTCCATGGATAAAGCGAACATTACTCTGCCGGTCCTGGAGAAGCCGCTGTAATCCCGTGACCAGCACACTCTCAAACTTCTCAATACCAATAAAATTAATATCAGGATATGCACGACTCATATTATCAATAAATTTTCCTTTGCCTGTCCCTACTTCTACATAAATCGGATTGTTATTCCCAAACATCTCTTCCCAGCGGGAAGCCATTTGAGAAGGACTCGATATAACAAATTCCGGATGTTTCTCTATCCATTCCTTAGCCCATGGTTTGCGGCGAAGTCTCACTGCCATTCCTCCTGTATGTATAAGAAAAGCGCAAGCGCCCTCAGAAGCCGCGACAGGTTCTGCGACGCACAGGGGTGCTAGTACCGCCGTTTCCCACAGGACGTTCGTGGTCTTCGTAGAAGATTCTTATGGAGGCAACTTCATGCGTCACGTCCTGTGACAACGTCATAGGTATAGGTAAAAGGAGGGTCGGTTAAAACCGCCTCGTCCTGAGGCAGCACCGAACTGACCTGCATCCTGCTGGCCCTCGTGCGGGCCTCCGAGCGGCTGGGCGCTGGATCTCGAAAACGCCCAAGATTTATGCTTTCCTATATACTGAAATAAGACCCGGCTGACGCCGGGCCGTTTACATTTTACAGTTTTCTAGATCCGGCCGTATAATAACTGGCGCAGGTAATCGGTCCATAAGGCGGCCTCGTATTTCTTTTCCTTTCGTTTATAATAAAGGGCATGATCCAATGCATGCGAAATAACGTACCAGTGCATTCGTTTCTTTAAATTACTGGTAAGAGGAAGCCCGTAATGGCGTAACCATAACTCCCATTCTTCAGCGGGTATGTATTCATATAATAAAAGTCCCAGATCAAACGCGGGATCGGCCACTGTCGCCCCATCCCAATCAATTAAATAAAGTTCATTGTCCGAATTAATCATCCAGTTATTATGATTAATATCACAATGACAGACAACCATGTGGGTAGAGCTCATTTCAGGATACTCTGCCAATAAATAATGGATCGCCTCCTGAAACAGCGAATAGGAGGCTCCTGCTTCCACCAGCTGTCTTCTCAGATTTTCGATAATGATAGACGGGGTCAGCGGTTCATTTCCTATTCGTTTAAACATATCAAGCAATTCGCTTGAAGCATGTATTTTACTAAGCAGGCCGGCAACATCCGGGCGGTTCATATCCGATGAGCGCAGCTCCCGGCCTTGCACCCACCGCTGCGCTGTAATAACATCCCCGTTTTCCAGACGTTTAGTCCAGAGTAATTTCGGAACTATTCCTTCGGCAGAAAGTACTGCTAAAAAAGGGGAAGAGTTGCGCTTTAAGAACAGCTTTTGCTCTCCTGCCCAGGCAATATACGCTTCACCGGTAGTTCCTCCTGCAGGTTCAACCGTCCATTCATTTCCTAAAAGTTCCAATACCTTCACCCTCGATTTCACAGTTTAATCTTTCAACCATAGCGCACAGCAGAAGCTTGCGTTCTATTTTCTGCAGCGTTAACTGCGGATTAGCAGACAAATGCTCCATCCATGCCATCCGCTGTATTAATGTTAGAATGGAATACGTCTCGTAAAAGAGTGAATCGATTTTAATACTATCAAAGATACTATTTCATCGTCAACGCTAACCTCTGTTCCCTCGCGGCCGGAGTTAAGCGTCTCTCCGCCGATTTCCTAAAGGTTGTTCTTTTTTTTCCATCCAAGGAGTGATATAGTAAATACGTTATCTATGATTTGTCATTGGAGGAAACATCTCATGCATCAAACAAACCTATCAAACCGGGCCCGGCTGCTCATTTCCTGTCCCGATCAGCCTGGTATCGTAGCTGCCGTATCGCAGTATTTACGCGACCAGCAGGCAAATATTGTCCAATCCGATCAATACAGCACCGATCCGGAAGGCGGGATGTTTTTTATGAGAATTGAATTCAACCTCCCCGCCTTCGAGGAAAGATATGAATATATCTGCAATGATTTCTCAAGGATAGCAGATGATTTTCAGATGAGCTGGCGTCTTGAGCAGGAAAGAAAAATGAAAAAAATGGCCGTTTTTGTATCCAAAGAAGATCACTGTCTGCTTGAACTGTTATGGAGATGGCGTTCCGGCGAGCTCGAGGTCGATATTCCTGTTGTGTTAAGCAATCACGACCACCTTCGGGATATTGTCGAAAGTTATGGGATACCTTTTTACCATGTCCCGGTCACAAAAGACACCAAACCTGAAGCAGAACAAAAACAAAAAGAGATCCTGCAGAATTACGGTATAGACTTTATCGTATTGGCCCGGTACATGCAGATTCTTTCTGGTGATTTTGTACAAGCGTACCGGCACAAAGTCATTAATATCCATCATTCCTTTCTGCCTGCCTTTATCGGAGCCAACCCTTATAAGAAAGCGTTTGACCGCGGCGTAAAGCTTATCGGTGCTACCGCTCACTACATTACAGATGATCTCGATGAAGGGCCGATTATTGAACAGGAAGTACTCCGTGTCAATCACCGGTACTCCGCAGAACAATTAAAAATTGCCGGGCGCAATGTTGAAAAAATTGCCCTGGCACGAGCAGTGGATTGGCACATTAATGATAAAGTTTTAGTGCACGAAAATAAAACACTTGTCTTCAATTAATGATTCTAATCCCTTGCTGGCGATTGAACAAAGGGCCGGAAGCTGCTCCATGCATAATCCGAATCACGGACGTACAGCTATACGTCCTATGATTTGGATTTTTTATTCTAAGCTCGCTTTCCAAAAAAGATAGAGAGGGAGCCCGGCCAAAACTAGAAGTCTTCCTTCTCCCCATTTACTCTTCTTCCATAAAATCTCTGCGTCGAAAAGAGGTAGTCTGTGTTTGCTGCAGAAATAGTTCCGCTGCATAAAGCTGATTTTTTTTCACGGGAGATGGATTCTTCTTTCTTTTATCGAACCACTCCTGATGGTTTCTTTTATCTACCATCTCGGCTTTCATACCTGCCGCCCGGTGATCAATAATAGAAGAAGGAGCCCACACCACCCGGCGGACATCGAGTGACGAAGAGTGTTCTTTGAATAAGGAATTAATGACACTGCTCATGCGGTTTAAGGAAAGAACGGGATTGACTCTCCGATTTCTGCTTTGATGAACGTATTCGTTCCAGTAACGGCCGGAGGATGTTTCAAATACGCTGTTGGTCTCTCCTGTCAACATCGTCAAACAATAGACTTCCGTAGGAGCAAGAATGATAATATCCATTTCAAGAGGTGCTTTGCCTACGGAAAATACCGGGTAATACATAATCATATAATTGTCCGGCAGCTGACGAACGAGAAAACGCAGCGTCTGATCGTATTTATATTTTGGGTCCATTCTGGATTCTTCCAACATAGAGGCACTTGCCCACCGCAGCTGAGCTGAAAATAAATCTTCAAAAAATAATTCTTTTACTTCATCCAGCGTTTTTCCCTCATAAAACATCAGCTCGTCTTCCATTTCAATTTCCATCGTTTTTTCGTTCCAGCGCTGTCTCCCCGAAAAGTTTTTCAAGCGGTTTACCGCAGCGTGAATAATCCCGTTCTCCCTTTCTTCCAGCCAATCATCCAAGGTTTCTTCCGCCGTTTCATCCATTTTTCGGTTTGCCTTGATCCAGTCCCGTTTCATGTTTTCCCAGCGTTCCTTTTTCAACCGGGAAAATTGGCTGAGATAACGCTGGATATCCTGTTGGTATCGGGATGTGTAATCCTCTAGTTTTATTAAATGAGCCACACTGCTGCCTCCTCTATATTAAAACAAAATAAATGCCAGCGAAGGGATAAGGACAGAAATCAAAACGGCACTTAACGTCATTGCAACCGAACTTGCTGTTCCTTCTCGTTCCCCATTCTCCAGAGCCTTCGCGGTTCCTATGGCATGAGAAGCACTTCCTAAAGCGATGCCTCTCGCTAATTCATGCCGAATGCCGCACCATTTAAAAAACGCGGCAGCGGACACGACACCGCCGATTCCGGCGACCATCACAAACACAGCGGCCAGGGCCGGTGCCCCGCCGGTAGAAGCAGAGACCTCCATGGCAACAGGAGTTGTTACAGATTTGGGGAGAACTGCCGCGATAAGATTCTCCTCGATGCCAGCCCATTTTGCCGGGAAATATCCGGAGAGAATGCCGGCCGCCGCTCCAGCGGTTACCCCACCCATTACAGGAACAGCATACATTTTCAAAACTTCTCTTTGTTTATATAAGGGGATGGCGAGTGCCACTACTGCCGGTCCAAGCAAATGTTCAATCCATTTTCCCCCAATCATGTACGCAGGATAAGATATGCCGGCCGCCGCTAAAAACAACACGATTACGGCAGTACCGGTAACAATGGGGAGGAGAAACGGAAAAGGGAACCGCTTGTATAAAACCCGGCTGCCATAATAAACAGCGACCGTTCCTATGATCGCAGGAAGAGCAATTCCCCACTCATCCATCAGACTCCCTCCTTCTTACCAGCCACTGAGCCGTCCATCCGGCCGTCAGCATTACAATCAGCGTGCTGATATAAGCTATTACGGCCAAGATCAGCCCTTTGCCGGCAAATAATGAAAAGTGTGCCATCACTCCCGCGGTGACGGGGAGAAATAATAAAGGCATATGGGAGAGCAATAGATTTGCTCCTTTTTCAATCAAGGCCGGCTTTACCAGTTTTGCATAAAAAAACAACAATAACAGGAGCATCCCTATAATACTTCCGGGTATCACTGTATTTAATGTTTCCTGAATCCACACACCTGCGTAGTAAAATAAATAAAGAATGCCAATGTGTACTATCATTCGAATGCCGTCCATCATGCTTCTCCTCTATCCAGTAAACGCCATTAGCCTGCCTGCTTATTTTCCTATATCGTCAGCTAATGGGAATTTTTCCACTGCTTCATATTTAGGTTCTGTATGCCAATGGGTCCGGTACAAGACGACCTCTTCCACCGTCCACTTCATCGATTTCAAGGGAGGTACCGTTTCTATTCGGGATGGAAAGGAATCATTTCCCTGCCATTTTCGGGCAATGGTAATATGCGGATGATACGGCCGGGTTTCTTTAGAAAAACCAAAAGAACCGCACGCTTCAGAGACTCTTCTTTGTAATTGTTGTAATACTTGGGGACCTTCCACCCCGGCCCACAAGATTTTCGGGGCTTCCGGCCTCCCAAAAAATCCAGTTTTCCCCGCCTTGAGTGAAAAACGCGGAAATTCCCTGCTTTGTCTTCGTATCGCATGAGATACACCGTCTACTGCTTCCTGAGACGCGGCCCCCAAAAAAAATAGGGTAATATGATAATCGTTTTTATGCACCCATTTTTTAAAAGACAGAGAAGATTTCGCTTTCTGCGTCCATTGAGCTATGGTTTCTCCGGCCTCCGCCGGGACAGGCAGAGCCAGAAAGTAATGAAAATCCATCTTATTCCTCCTTGTCTGCGGAGCATGTCCTGCCTTCATTATATCGAAACCATCGAACTTTGGCTAAATACAGCCTTTCCTTTAGTCTTACCCTGTTTACGGATAGGAGGAAGGAGGATGGATATGTTAAGATGAATTTTACAAGGGCGATGTTTAAAAAGGAAGTGTCAAACCTATGCGAGTTGTAAATAATATGTCGGATCTTGTGGGCGATACGCCGCTTGTGAAACTGAACCGGCTTCCCGAAGCTGGGGGTGCTCAAGTGTATCTAAAACTTGAATTTCAAAATCCCAGTGGCAGCGTCAAGGATCGAGCTGCAAAAAATATGATCGTCCAGGCAGAGAAAAAAGGTCTTCTGAAAGAGGACTCTGTCATCATCGAACCAACTTCTGGAAATACAGGAATTGGACTCGCCATGAATGCTTCGGCAAGAGGCTACCGTTCCATTCTCGTCATGCCTGATACTATGTCTCAGGAACGAATCAATTTACTGAAGGCCTATGGAGCAGAAGTCGAATTAACCCCCGGTTCTAAAAAAATGCCGGGAGCCATCGAAAGAGCCCACGAATTAGTCGAAGAAATCCCCCGCAGTTTTATGCCAATGCAGTTTGAAAATGAAGACAATCCGGATGCCCACCGGACAGGCACAGCCGAAGAAATAAAAGAAGCAATGGACGAGCTCGGAAAACCACTCGGCGCGTTTGTGGCAGCCTCCGGCACAGGCGGTACTATTACCGGTACCGGAGAAGCTTTAAGAACATATTACCCGGAAGTAACGATCCACGTCGTCGAACCTTTCGGGTCCCCAGTTTTATCCGGAGGAAACCCGGGGCCCCACAAACTGGTCGGAACCAGCCCTGGTTTTATTCCTCCAGTACTCAATCAGGATATTTACAGTCACATTTACAAAATATCAGATGAAGATGCCTATCATGCTGCCAGAGGACTGGCGCGGGAAGAAGGGATACTCGTCGGACCATCCTCTGGCGCGGCCTGTTTTGCCGGCATGGAAACGGCTAAAACCATGAAACCGGACCAAACCGTCGTCGTTATCGCCTGTGATACCGGGGAACGTTATCTTTCCACCGACCTCTTTCAAAGGAACGACGATACTTAAGAAATATGTCGTTTTCCCAGAATCCTGTTCTGCCGACAGCGCCTTATTTGCGGCCATTAATTCCGCTAAATGGCATAATTCGAGGCCAGTGGCGGGTTTTTCGGACATTTGTTCCGCTATCCGGGCTCTAGATCACTTCTTTGAGGTGGAAAAAGATAAATAACGGAACAAATGGATCTATGTCAAGAAAGTAGACACCCTTTTTTATGATTTGTCCGTTATAAAACGGAACGGACGCAGGTTTTTTCCCACCTGTCAGGATAGATGATGCCGCGGAAGCGTCAAGCTCAAACCGCTTGACCCATCCGCTCTATCATCTAGAGCGGTGGTTAAGGAAAAAAGTACTCTCCTGCCTGCATTAGGAGGTTTCTACGGGCGCTCGACTCCGCAGAACCTGCTGTTTATAATACTGCACCGGGGTCAAATAGTTCAGGGTACTGTGGATACGCTTGCGGTTGTAAATCAGTTCAATATAGCGAAAAATCTTGTCATGCGCCT
>NZ_AUCI01000009.1 GCF_000429685.1 Salibacterium aidingense DSM 18341 | reverse complement strand
GACAAGATTTTTCGCTATATTGAACTGATTTACAACCGCAAGCGTATCCACAGTACCCTGAACTATTTGACCCCGGTGCAGTATTATAAACAGCAGGTTCTGCGGAGTCGAGCGCCCGTAGAAACCTCCTAATGCAGGCAGGAGAGTACTTTTTTCCTTAACCACCGCTCTAGATGATAGAGCGGATGGGTCAAGCGGTTTGAGCTTGACGCTTCCGCGGCATCATCTATCCTGACAGGTGGGAAAAAACCTGCGTCCGTTCCGTTTTATAACGGACAAATCATAAAAAAAGGTGTCTACTTTCTTGACATAGATCCATCTATTCCGCTAAATGAGAGAATAATCGGCCTGCGGCGGCTGTTTCGGACATTTGTTCCGCTATTCGGACTCTGGACCGCTTCTTTTGCACTGAAAAGGGGAAATAAAGGAATAAATGTCCGATCCCGTCTCCAAAATACCAAAAATTAAAGAAATAACGGAAAAAATGTCCCCTGCTTCTTTGAACTTGGACCGACATCTGTCTGGCCTGCACCCTGCGGGCCTTCAAACGACGAAGGCTTGGCACCGCGGTTATCTTTTTCCTTCCCATTCGCTGTAAAACTGTTCTAAATAACTGATCATAAATTTCTGGCGGGTATTTGCTATTTCAGAGGCTGTTTTTGTATTCATCAATGATTTCAACCGGAGCAGTTTATTATAAAAATGTTCGAGCGCTGTCTCGCGTTTTTCTCCGCCCGGCAGATCGGGGCGGTGCAGGGTTTCTCCAATTTTCCCTGCATAAGCAAAGGTTCTGGCTATCCCAATCGCTCCGACAGCGTCCAGTCTGTCCGCGTCTTGTACCACGCGCCCTTCCAAACTTGTCATCTCGTTTGAGTCCCCGTGGCGGAAAGACATGGCTGCTATAATTCCCATGACTTTTTGTTCCGTTTTTTCGTCTTTCACATACTCCCGGAGCCACTCTTCTACATGAAAAAGACCTGTTTCTTCTGATTCATTCAGTTTGGCATCCGCTATATCGTGCAGCCAGGACGCCAGCTCACACACAAATGCGTCTGCTCCTTCCTCCCCGGCCAGTTTCACTGCCCAGACTGCAACTCGATGAGCATGCCAGTAATCGTGGGCAGGATCTCCCGTACGAAAAAATGCTTCAGCTTTTTCTTTGGCCTGTTCTATTATCCACTCTTTATTCATTTCATTCTCCAATCTCATTATGGGTTATCTTCTATTTTTCAGCAGAACTACTGCCTTGTAAAGGGCTCCTTTCTTTTTCTTCTTTCCCGGAGGAATATGTTAGAATAGAAGGTATGGTTTTTTACATGAAGGAGGAAGAAACGTGCGTTTCTTATCAAAAGAAGAAATCCGGAAATTGGCCGGTTCGACCATATATTCACGCGGTTTATCCTATTGGAGGGAAAACCGGGTAGGTGATATAAAACAAAATACAGCAGGATCCTTCACCAAACTAAAAGCTGTCGTCACAGGGTCCCTCCCCTATACCGTCCACCTGCTTTTTCACGAGGACGGGGAGCTCCAGGAGTACGCCTGTACCTGCCCGGCTCATGAAGACGGGATGAAAGTATGCAAGCATATTACTGCCGTGCTGCTGGCCACTGCCTCCCCGGAGGAATCCTCTTCCTCCTCCAAAAAAAGAGGAGGACGCCGTGCTGCTATTAATCAACAGGGCAATGAACAAGAGGAGACCGCTTCCTTAAAAAAATTATTTGTGGATTATTTTGCCGGACGCATGCAATCCGTCGAATCCATTGGAGAAGCACTGGAGACAGAATTCACGCTCACCTTTCATACCGATTACTTTCAGCCGCAGGAACAGTATTTTTCCATACAAATTAAAATCGGCACAGACAAACTTTATATTGTGAAAGATATTGAAGCATTGCTATCGGCAATGCGGCAGCGTTCTCTGCTGCCATTCACAAAACGTTTCACGTTTGATCCCACGTACCATTATTTTGAAGAAACGGATTTAAACGTGCTTCGAAAATTAGAGGATGTACTGCGAAATCAGAAATGGGCGCACCGGCAGACCAGTTTCATGTACGGGGAAAGCAGAGGACGTTCTGAAATCACCGTTCCCCCGGTAGCTGCTGAAACGGTAATGGAAGCTTTGCGGAATTGTACCAATGTGCTTGTCAAGCCTTCCATTGGTACTCCTGTTCCCCTCACCGTCAAACAACAATGGCCAGGGGAATTCCAATTAAAGCGGCAGGAAGGGCAGTACTACTTGTCTTACTCCTCCTTCGAATATCCGCCGCGCAAAGTAAGTTTGACTCCTTATTATATTTGGAATGACCGTCTATACGAAACCACCGGGGAAGACCAACACGCCCAGCTGTTATTTCATATGTTGATGGACACCCCCAAAGGGAGGCTGCCGCTTGAACACACCGAACTGGAGCAGGTGTATTCCTCTGTGGTAACGAATCTGAAGGAGCAGGGACGTCTTGCCCTCGAACCGGAGGTAAAAGACACCGTTGAAGAATATCCGCTGCAAGCCAAAATATATCTGGATAAAAAGGACCATACGATCCAGGCCGATCCTCTTTTTTCCTACGGTCCGCATTCCCTGCATGCCGTCACGGAATCCAGGGACGCATCAGCCGGCGGGGCGCTTCTTATCAGGGATTCCAAAAAAGAGGAAGAAGTGCTGCAATTAATTGAATCTGCCGGCTTTCACTGGAACGGGCAGGCCTTGTCCTTATCCGATGAGGCCTCTGTGTATTATTTTCTCACCTATCTGCTTCCCCAGCTGAAGGAAAAGGCGGACATTTTTATGAGCAGAGATGTCGAACGTATGCTTGTCTCTCCGGAATCCTTTTCCATCGATTCTACTCTTGATGAATCACTGGGATGGCTGGACATATCGTTTCAGACCGATGACTTGAATGAGAAAGAACTCTATGAGCTGATGCTTTCCTTAAAAGAGAAAAAAAACTACCATAAAACCTCAGACGGGCGTTATGTCCCGCTGGACAATGAGATGCTGCAGGGCTTCCGTGAACTATTGGAAGATACAGGGGCCCAACCCGAAGACTGGGAGGAGAACACGCTGCGCCTCCCGTCCTACAAAGCCTTCCAGGCAGATAAACACCTGAACACCGGCCGCCAGTGGCAGAAAAGTGAAAGTGTAGAAAAGCTGCTTCGCGATATTCAAACTCCCGAACAATTTAAGCACCCATTTCCACATGGGATACAGGGGGAAGCCCGGGACTATCAAATTAATGGGTTTCAGTGGTTGAAGGCTTTATCCGCCTATGGATTTGGAGGAATATTGGCAGATGATATGGGGCTAGGCAAAACCTTTCAAACGCTGAGTTATATATTGTCGGAACGAAGAGAACGCCCGGAGGTGCCGCCATTTTTGGTCGTTGCTCCCTCCTCGCTCGTTTATAACTGGAAAAAAGAAGCCGAGACCTTCACACCGGAGCTTAACGTGCGGTTGGTGGATGGAAACAAGGCCGCGCGGCGGAAACAGCTGGAATCCGCAGAAAAAGCCGATATTCTCATCACCTCTTACCCGCTTTTACGCCGGGATGTTGACATGTACAACGGTCTGATCTGCCACGGCCTGATTCTGGATGAAGCCCAGGCCTTAAAAAATTATACATCCAAGACATTCCGTGCCGTCCGCCATATAGAGACAGAAAAGGCGTTTGCCTTAAGCGGGACCCCTATTGAAAATAAAATTGATGAGCTGTGGTCCTTGTTTGCGATTCTTATGCCGGGCCTTTTTCCGGATGTCCAGACGTTCAAAAATATGAACCCTGATACCATCCGCTACCGTGTTTCTCCTTTCATTATGAGACGAACGAAAAAAGAAGTTCTGACCGAACTCCCGGAAAAAATTGAAACCACCCTTTACTGTGATTTAACCAAACCGCAGCGGGAAACCTATGTCGCTTATTTGAACCGGATTAAAGAGGAAACAGCTGGCCAGCTCCAGAGCGGAGCTTTTCAACAGAACCGGATGAATATTTTAGCCAATTTGACCAGACTTCGTCAGCTCTGCTGTCATCCGGGAATGTTTCTTGAGGAGTACAGCGGAGGATCTGGAAAGCTGGAAGAATTGATGAATTTCATGAAAGATGCCAGAGAAAACGGTAACCGGGTTCTTATTTTCTCTCAATTTACAACGATGCTCTCCTTTATCAAAGACGCTTTCAACACGAGCGGCTATTCCTATTTTTATCTGGATGGGCAGACTCCCGGCCAGGAACGAGTACAAATGACGGAACAGTTTAATGAGGGGGAAAAAGAAGCGTTTCTTATTTCTCTTAAGGCGGGAGGAACTGGGTTGAATCTGACTGGAGCCGATACTGTTATTCTGTTTGACCTCTGGTGGAACCCGGCTGTCGAAACCCAGGCGGCAGACCGGGCCCATCGTCTCGGCCAGAAACAGAGCGTACAGGTCATCAAGCTCGTTTCCCAGGGTACGATTGAAGAGAAGATTCAAGAGCTGCAGGAAAAGAAAAAAGAATTGTTTGATCAAGTGATCCAATCCGGCGAAACAAATTTATCCTCCCTTTCGGAAGAGGATGTACGGGAACTGCTCAGCCTTTAGAGCAGTTCTTTTTTTTTATGAAGAGTAATTTTCTTTATTTGTGCCACTCTATAGAAAAAGACATCATAATAATGAGGGTCGGCTAATGCTTTATATTAATATTGTTTTGTTAATTCTTCTTATTATCCTGACTGCTTTTTTTGTTGCTACCGAATTTTCTATCGTTAAAGCCCGGAGCTCGAGAATTGAACAATTGATAGAAGAGGGAAATACGAAGGCAGAAGCTGCTAAGAAAGTGATGGACGGACTCGATGAGTATCTCTCCGCCTGTCAGCTTGGTATCACAATTACAGCCCTGGGGCTCGGGTGGCTGGGAGAACCCACGGTGGAAACACTTCTGCACCCGCTGTTCACGGCTTTCCCAATGCCGGAAGCGGCAACATCCTTTTTAAGCTTCGCCATTGCCTTTGTTCTTGTCACCTACCTGCATGTCGTGGTGGGGGAACTTGCTCCGAAAACCTTTGCTATCCAAAAAGCGGAAGCTATCGCTTTGACATTTTCAACACCCATTATCTGGTTTTATAAAATCATGTATCCTTTCATATGGTTGTTAAACGGTTCAGCCCAACTGTTAACCCGTGTTTTTGGTATAAGGCCTGCTTCCGAACATCAGACGGCCCATACGGAAGAAGAACTGCGTATTATTCTTTCGCAAAGCCTGGAAAAAGGGGAAATTAACAAGGCTGAATATGATTTTGTGAACCGTATTTTTGCATTTGACAACCGATCTGCCGGGGAAATCATGATTCCCCGCACAGAAATGGTCACTGTATCCCTGCAGGATTCTATGGAAGACATTATGCAGACGGTGTCCAATCAACGCTACACAAGGTATCCGGTCGTAATGGAAGATAAAGATCATATCGCCGGCATGATTCATGCCAAAGAAGTGCTTGGGGCACTGGCCTCGCATCCGGATAAAAACATTGACCTCTCCTCCTATCTCCGGCCGATGATTCAAGTCATTGAATCCACACCGCTGACAGAGCTGCTTGTCAAAATGCGCGCCGACCAAACGCATATGGCTGTGCTGCTCGATGAATACGGCGGAACAGCCGGTATCGTAACTGTCGAAGACATACTAGAGGAAATCGTGGGAGAAATGAGAGATGAGCTGGATAAAAACGAAAACCCATTTATCCAGCCGTTGAACGACGAGGACTCTCAATTTCTGCTGGACGGAAAGGTGCTTCTGGAAGATGTGAATGACAGGCTTTCGCTTGATATAGAAGAAGAACCCGTGGATACACTCGGCGGCTGGCTTCTCTCTGTAAAGCACAATATTAAGGAAGGCGACGCGGTCACCCATAATGGCTGGCAGTTTATACCCAGAGAATTGATTGGCAGGCAGATTAAATCGGTCGAAGCGATTCAAAAAGAAAGCCCCTCCTCCTAACGAAGCCACTCAAAAAATCCATATTTCAAAAAGTAGTATGCCTATAAATACAGGGACTATGATATCAACACGCAAGGTGTGACCGCAGAAGGCGACACTCCTGCGGGAACAGCAGACTGCAAGGCACTTGCAGGGAGGCGGAGGCCATGCCAACCGCAAAGAAGACACGGCGATCCGAAGGGCGCCAATGCCGTCCTTGTACCCTGGAGGTGAAAGGGAGCCAGCGACCTATATACATTGAAAATGATAAATAAACGATATATGGTTTTTCAGCGTCTTCCTCATAATGGGGCTTTCTTTTGTTTCTTCCATTCTTCTTCGAGCATACTCATCTCATACATAGACCAAAACTCTTCTTCAAATTTGCGAATATCCCGTTTTCGTCCTTCATGGATGAAACCTGCTTTTTCATAGCAGCGCACCGCCGCCTGATTAAAATCCCACACTCCTAGACTGACTCGATGCAGACCCATCTCATCAAAGGCAATCCCGCACATCTTCTCTATCATTTGGGAACCGGTGCCCCGGCCTCTAGCCCCGCTGTCACCTACGAGCACCTTTCCGATTCTGGCAGAGCGGTTCTCCCGATCGATCATTCCCAGGGAAATATGACCGATGACCGTGTCGTCTTCGACTACTTTATATACAAGCCGCTCCAAGTTGGGCTGATCTTCTCCCCCCACGTAACGATCGAGCTGTTCATCATCCAGTGGATAGGAAAACTGGGGTCCGGCCCACTGCAATAAAAAGGAGGCATCCGGAATCCAGGACTTTAATTGCTCATAATCTTCTTTTTGAAACGGAACAAATTTCATTATCGTTGCCACCATTTCTATTTGTTATAGAAATAGAATATAAGAAGGACGTCCGCAAGATCAAGTGTTTGATTTCAGTGCCTGAATAAGATTTTCTTTCATCGTTTCAAGGGTGGTTCTGGAAGAGATGTCCTCTTCCTGCAAAGGCAGGTATAGTTTACGCCGATCTGGAAACCGTTCCTCTATTTTTTTTCTGTAGACTTCTTCCTGCTTTCTTCTCTGAACAAAAAAATGACTGATTCCCGCCTCCTCGGGCATGCATTTATTAACGATAAGCGTAGTCACTTTCAGCTCCGTATGGTCAAGCAGCTGCAGGGCCCGCCCGGTTTCAACAATGGGAAGCTTTTCCGGAGTTAATACATACACATAACCGGTCTTCTTTTTATCCATTAAGGTATGCCGGGCTTTTGAAAACCGGTCTTTACGTTCCATCAGCGTTTGATAAATGGGGTCTGCCACCGGTTCTCCATCGTGAAGCCATTGGGAATAATTTTCGTTAACCGCCTGCCGCCTCTGCAGCATTCCCTCTATCCACGCTTCCATCAGTTCCGGCAGCGAGAGAAGACGGACAGTATGTCCCGTGGGCGCTGTATCAAAAACAATCAGATCATACTCCTTTTTTTCTTCCAGTACGATTTTCACCACCCGGTCAAACAAGGCCGCTTCTTCGGCCCCTGGGGAAACAGCAGCCATATCAATCTGCCGGTTTACTTCTTCAGCCATGTGAGATTTTACCAGACCTTTTAGATTGTCTTTTACGCCGTTGATATAACGTCTCGTTTCTTCTTCCGAACTTATTTCCACTCCCCATAAATTAGCAGAAAGCGATGTAGCATTATCGCCGATGGTCTTATCAAAAAGATCGCCTAAATTATGGGCTGGATCGGTGGAGACGAGCAGAGTCTTTTGTCCTTCATCTGCGGCAGCAAGAGCAAAAGCAGACGCAGAAGTGGATTTTCCAACGCCGCCCTTGCCGCCAAAAAATACAATCTCATGCTGAAACAGCTTGTCCATCCTTTCAACTCCTTAACAGCAGCGGATTCCAGTTAATGGGGATTTCTCCATCCCCATCCGTAAATGCCAGTCATGAAAACGCTCGATCATTTCTGGATACAATTCCAGCGTGTAATAGGAAACCGGGTTGGGAATGCCCAGCAGTTCGGAAAAGCAGAGTAGCAGAAAAAGGTCGTCTTCATCCCTGATTTCCCGTTTTATTTCCGCACGGTGGGGGAGGCTCAAGACTTCGTCATAAAGCTCTATCAGTTTTTTTAAGTTCCTCTCTTTATCTGCCAATGTCATTTCCTCCTTCCGAAAAGGCAGGGCCTGCCGCTCGCAGGCCCTGATAGCTGTTACTTTTGATCAGGCTTTGAATTTGGCGGTTCCTTCCGGAAAATCATCAGCGCTTCAAGCAGGATCCATACGGCAAACCCTAGAATAACCGCCCCAAAGATAAACAACACCATTTGTATACCTTCTTCTCCAAGCCAGGACCATTGGAAGACGACTTGGCTGACCATGGCCCACAGCGTCATAAATAACAAAAAGACCATTGGAATAAAGGTAAATATGAAATTTCGGCCTTTCCTGCGCAGCCAGATCGAAATCAGCAGCAGACTGATTGCCGCAAGCAGCTGGTTGGTCGTCCCAAACAAAGGCCATAACAAATAGCCGCCGGAACCAAAACCACGGTCGCCGGGGAGCAGCACAAGCAGCGCACTTGCTCCAACTGCAAGTCCTGTGGCCACGTGTTTCTTCGTTAAGGCCTGTGCTTTATATTCCTGCCCGAGTTCTGAAATAATATAGCGCATTAAGCGGACCGATGTATCCAGTGTCGTTGCCGCAAAGCTTACTACAATCACCGCCACAATTGTTTCCGCTATTCCTTCTGTTAGACCGATTGCTGTCGCCAGCTGGCCGGCCCCGCTGACAAAATAGGTGAGACCGTTCGCATTGGCCATATCAAAGTTTTCATAACTGGAGAGAAAATCTCCCTGCGTGGCAAAAAAAGTCGTCACGGCCAGAATCGTAATCAGCGCAAGCGACCCTTCTCCTACCGCTCCTAAATAACCGACCAGCCTGGCATCCGTTTCTTTATTTAACTGTTTCGAAGAGGTCCCGGAAGCCACCAGCCCATGAAAGCCGGAAATCGCTCCGCAGGCTATCGTGATAAACAGCAGCGGAAACCAGGATACATCCGCCACGTCCCGCGTTGCCGGAGCAGTAACTTCTGCAGCCGGCCATGTAAACAAAAGTCCCAGATACAAGATAGCCAGTCCTACTACCAACTGATGGGAATTAATATAATCACGGGGCTGCAGTAATTTCCAGACCGGTAGAATGGAAGCAATGTAGACATAAACCATCAGGATAACGATCCAAATCAGAAATGCAAGAGCGACCGCGTCAAGTCCAAACGCTCCATCAGCACCTTCCCCGCCGAAATAGGAAACCAGATCGATCTGTAAAGCAGGAATAGCGTTCGCCAGCACCGCGGTCATATACATGACGGCGAG
Organism: Salibacterium aidingense DSM 18341; assembly: GCF_000429685.1. Classification (GTDB taxonomy): domain Bacteria; phylum Bacillota; class Bacilli; order Bacillales; family Marinococcaceae; genus Salibacterium; species Salibacterium aidingense. The sequence continues at coordinate 168,995 of NZ_AUCI01000009.1, read as the reverse complement.
CGCAATCAGCGACGGCACCAGCATTCTTTTTCCCTTTTTATTAATGGTATACCCTATCCAGACCGCAAGCGGGATCTGAATAAAGACAGCCAATACACTCGCCGGAAACGAAATAAATAAGTTGGAAATAACCCAGGCAAACACAGCGTTAACCATCAATACTAAGATTAAGATGATGAATAAAAACAGCAGCTTGGCCCGTCGGCCGATAATATTTTCTGCAAGTGTCCCAATGGATTGCCCTTTGTTCCGGACGGACAAAACAAGGGTCCCAAAATCATGAACTCCGGCCGCAAATACGGTTCCAAGGACCACCCACAAAAACGCAGGAAGCCATCCCCAGTATACTGCGATGGCAGGGCCTACAATAGGCGCAGCACCAGCTACCGACGTAAAATGGTGCCCCCAGACCACCCATTTATTCGTTGGTACAAAATCCACTCCATCCCTGAACTGATGAGCCGGGGTTTGAAAATCCGGGTCCAGGCGGTAAATACGTTCTGCGATAAATGTAGAATAATAGCGGTATCCCATCGCAAATATAAACAGACCTAATAATGCTAAAATAATAGCAGGCATGCCGTGCCAATCCCCTTTCGATTATTTTTGTTACCGCTTCCAAAAACCTCCTTTGAAATCATATATATGAGTCCGTGCACCTTCATTATATAAAAAACCACGGCGTCATACGAATAAAAATTCAAAAATCATACACATGTCCCAGAATCAAACACCTGTGCTTTTACCAGTTGAAAAAAAGTTTTAGGGCAATCGTCAAAATCGTATAACCAAGTGCTCCCCCTAAAAAGGTTCGGAAATGAGCATTTTCTTCAGAGGGCAGCTCTTTTTTTAGCACGTTCATCATCATGGCGCCGGAGATGAACGCAAACACCACAGCGAGCATATAAGACGGCATCGGAGCAAAGGCACCAATAAACCAGCCTGCGAAAATACCGGCTGCCAGGAGATAGCGCCCAAGCTTTTCATACCTGGCAGTGTCTTCGCGCCACATATCATGAGAGACAGCCATAAAGTGCAAACCAACAGCTATACCGTAAAATACCGCCTCTATTCCCTCCACATCGGAAGCAATGATGTTATAAGCAATCAGCATATTATAAACAGCAAAAAAAGAAATTTGTATCCAGAAAAAGCTTCCTTCCCCTTTTTCATGCTTCCTCGCTGCTCTTTCCGCTGCTTTGTGTACTCCGTAGAATATTAATAGGCCGATAAGCCCGAGAATATATAATTCCGAATCCATTGTCAGGCCGCCGGACTGGGAAAAAGAATCCTGTTCTTCATGAAGGGATGGCAGCACATACACGAATACATACGAAACAGCCACCCCACCGGAAAAGGAAAGCCATTTAAAACGACCGATGGTACTGGAAGAAATTATTTTATTTGCGAATAATTGCACACTTAAATATAGAATTCCTAAAATTATCGTATCTACCGTCACCTGTATGTCTCCTTTTATGTTTATAACACGCAGCAAAAATGAGTTTCCCTCATCCGTTCTCCCGCAAACCTCCGTTTTAGATGGGCAACATGTGCAAATAATATGCACCCCTCATACACAATAACCGCTCTCATCACCCATTTCACAAGAAACTTCGAAGAACAAAACAACTAAAAAGTATGTTAGATTTCCTTTCGTCATTTAACAAAAAGCAGCGCAGATACTATACACTCAAAATACATATTAAAGAAATAAAACCTACGCACGGAAAGGGGAACTCCATCCCTATGAAAAACTCGTACGGCACAGTCTATATTGTAGGAGCGGGACCGGGTTCTCCGGAATTGATTACTCTCCGCGGTGCGGAGTGCCTGCGCCGGGCAGATGTTGTCCTGTACGACCGGCTCGCCCATCCGGCGCTATTATTACACGCTTCTGAGCATGCTAAACTTATTTACTGCGGCAAAAAGCCGTGTGCTCATACACTGCGGCAGGAAGATATCCAGCATGAGATGATCGTGCAGGCCAAACACGGAAAAAAGGTGGTCCGATTAAAAGGGGGAGATCCAAGCATATTCGGCAGAATGGCCGAAGAAATGGAGGAACTGTCCGCACGCCGTATACCATATGAGATTGTGCCGGGCATCACAGCCGGCAGTGCTGCTGCTTCTTACGCCGGCGTCTCCCTCACTCACCGTCATCATGCACATGGGTACCGTGTATTAACTGGACATGGACAGGGAGCCTCACTAGAAACTGTTTCTGATTGGGAAAATCTTGCCGCCACTACTGACACCATCATTTGGTATATGGGCATGAAACGTCTCCCCATTATTGCCAATCAATTAATAAAGCACGGAAAACCGCCGGAAACCAATGTCCTGGTGGTAGAATGGGCCTCCCATCGACAGCAGCGTACAGCGGACGGCACGTTGGATACGATTGTTTCGCTGATAGACGAAAAGAAGATGAACAACCCATCTATTATTATTATTGGAGAAGTTACTAAGCAGCACGAAGAGCTCCAGTGGTTCGCTCCTTTCAGTATAGGAGGCATCCTCGCCTTTCCACAAAACGAAGTCGAAAGACGGGCTTATGAACAGTTAAAAGCGCTGGGGCTGGAAGTATTTATTAACCCGGTTTTATCAGAAGATTGTTATTACTTTGAAAACACGTTTGAAATAATAGACCGCCTTCTTGACGAAGGCTTTATCCGCCACATTATTATGCCTCCCACAAAAGAAGGGAAACAATTTTATAATTCATGGCGGCAGAGAAACACCTATACGGAGCAGCCATTATCCTGTTGGATGGCAGGAGAAAAAAAGGGACCAGCCGTTCTTTCTTCTCTTCTGCCGATCCTCCCTTTAGAACGTGCAGACGAGTGGCCGGGATATTTTCTGGCAGAAGAAAACAGCCGGCACATCGATTTAAATGGAAAAGCATCGGGATAGACATTTTTTACTTTAACCAAGGAGGAATGCTTTTTATGCCTGACAACAAGGAACAGTTAGTAGTCATAGGAAACGGCATGGCTGGGGTAAGAACAGTAGAAGAGATACTGAAAAAAGATCCGGAGCGATACCAGGTCACCATCTTTGGAAAGGAACCTCATCCAAACTATAATCGTATCTCCCTTTCCTCTGTTCTTCAAGGGAACACAGAGGTGAATGACATCATTCTAAACACTTACGAGTGGTATGAAGAAAACAATATTACTCTTTATACCGGGGACCCGGTTGTTGCCATTGATACGGAGAAACAAACAGTCAGCAGTGAAAAAAATGTTACCGCCACTTACGACCGTTTGATTTTAGCTACCGGCTCCAATCCTTTTATGCTTCCTCTGCCGGGAGCAGACAAAGAAGGCGTGATTGCCTTCCGGGACATTGAAGACTGTGAAACAATGATTAACGCATCCTCGCAGTACAAAAGGGCTGCCGTAATCGGAGGAGGCCTGCTTGGACTGGAAGCCGCCCGCGGACTGCTTAATCTAAACATGGAAACCGAAGTGATTCATCTCGAAAATTCTCTTATGGAACGTCAGCTGGACAGCACAGCCGGCGCCATGCTTCAGGAAGAATTGGAAAAACAGGGCATGCGGTTCCATATGGAAAAGCAGACCGAGCAGATTGTCGGAAAAGACCGGGTTGAAGGGCTTTACTTTAAGGACGGGACCAAATTGTATGCCGATCTTGTCGTTATGGCTGTCGGCATCAAACCGAATATCGATCTGGCGCAGCAGGCCGGCATTGAAACCAACCGTGCTGTTGTCGTGAACGATTATATGGAAGCAAATGTTCCAAACGTTTATGCTGTGGGTGAATGCGCTGAACATAACGGCATCGCTTATGGATTGGTGGCTCCATTGTATGAACAGGCGAAAGTTCTGGCCGATCGTCTCTGTAATGAGGCTTCCAATGCCAGTTATACCGGTTCGCTCCTGTATACCCAGCTTAAGGTCTCCGGGGTGGATGTGTTTTCTTCCGGGGATTTCATGGAAGGGGAAGGGAAAAAGGCTGTTCGTGTTCATGATGAATTCGAAGGGGTCTACAAAAAAGTCATGGTGAAGGACGACAAAGTCGTCGGTTCCGTATTATTTGGGGATACTTCTGATTCGCCGCGACTTCTCGATATGATGAGAAAAGAGGAAGATATCAGCTCCATGAGTAAAGCGGTACTGCTTCCCTCCGAAGGAGCAGATAGTACCGAAAGTCCTGTCCTTTCTATGGCTCCGGACGAAACGATTTGTGGATGCAACGGGGTCTCGAAAGAAGCCATTGTCCAGGCGATCGAGCAGGACGGCTTAAGCTCGGTAGAAGAAATTAAAAAGCATACCAACGCTTCTCGTTCCTGCGGAGGCTGTAAGCCACTTGTCTCCGATCTGCTCCAGGCCGTTCTCGGAGAGGAAGTAACCGAAACGCAGGTAGAACCATTATGCGGCTGCACAGCAATGTCCCATGAACAAGTGCAGGAAGAGATCCGGAACAGGCAGCTCACCCATCCACGAGAAGTCATGAATGTTCTTGGCTGGGAACACGAAGAAGGATGCACCAAATGCCGGCCGGCTATCAACTATTATCTCGGTGTGGTTCATCCGCAAACCTACGAGGATGATGACCGCTCCCGGTTTGTGAACGAACGGATGCATGCCAATATTCAGAACGACGGAACCTATTCCGTTGTACCGAGAATGTACGGCGGTGTGACCGATTCAGAACAGCTTCGGAAAATCGCCAATGTGGCGGATAAGTATGAAGTCCCCATGTTAAAGCTTACCGGCGGGCAGCGCATTGATATGCTTGGCGTGAATAAGGAAGATCTGCCGGATATTTGGTCTGATCTGGATATGCCGTCCGGCCACGCCTATGGAAAAGCAATCCGGACCGTCAAAACATGTGTCGGGGAAGATTTCTGCCGCTTCGGAACCCAGGATTCCATCGGAATGGGAATCGCCATCGAGAAAAAATTTGAACGTCTCAACACTCCCCATAAAGTAAAAATGGCCGTCTCCGCGTGCCCGAGAAACTGTGCTGAATCCGGCATTAAAGATATCGGTATCGTCGGGGTAGAAGGGGCCTGGGAAATGTATGTCGGAGGAAATGGCGGGGTCGACTTAAGAGGCGGCGATATGCTCGTGAAAGTCGAATCAGGCGATGAGCTCCTCGACATCATGAGTGCGTTTCTCCAATATTACCGGGAGGATGCCCATTATCTGGAACGTACATCACACTGGGTAGAACGCGTGGGACTGGATCCTATCCGTGAGACAATTATTCATGATCTGGACACCCGCCAGTTTTATAAAGAACGGATGGATCATGCCCTGGCAAACAAACCGGAAGATCCATGGTCAACTCTTACTCACAACGAAAACAAACGCAAAGAACTGTTCGAGCGTAAAGCGGTAGAACTTGTATAAGAAGGAGATGAGAAGATGGAAACGCTGCAGGGAAAGAAAATATACATCATGGATTATGATGAATTAGAGCCGCATTTGTCCAAAGAAGTGTTAGTAGGAGAACAGTCCATCGCCGTATTTTTGACAGAGGGTGAAGTCCATGCCATTGAAAATAACTGCCCTCATAAAGGGGGGCCCCTTTCTCAAGGGCTGGTCAGCGGAAAGTATGTCTTCTGCCCTTTACATGACTGGAAAATAGATGTCACAGACGGAGTGGTCCAGGGAGCTGACGAAGGCTGTGTTAAAACCTTTGAGACCACCGTGGAAGACGGAGCCGTTTACCTTATCTATTCATAAAAAAATGGCTCCAGGGAACTGGGACAAAATCATATAGGCCAGATAAAAATCCGAACGATTATCTACCATTCTACGTTAGAATTCGGCATCGTTCGGATTTTTGTACTGCCTCTGCCCTCTTAACATAACCAATGTACAATCACTGCGGCCGACCTATTATTCAGCGATGAGATTCTCCATTTTTCAACCGTGCACAGCTTTTTTCAGGGAAGCTGCCGCCTGGGTCCCATCGACAGCACGGCTTATCGCAGAAATTACGGACACCCCATCTGCGCCGGCTTCTATTACTTCTCCCGCATTGATTTCATCTATACCTCCAATTCCTACCATCGGAATGGTGATTCCTTCCTGGCGCAAATGACGAATCGCCTGAGGCCCTATCGGAGCTTCTGCATCTTCTTTCGTTGTAGTACCAAACATGGGCCCGACTCCCAGATAATCTGCTCCATCCTGGACGGCTTTTTCTGCTTCCTCCCTTGTTTTAGCGGACACACCGATGATCATCGTTCCGGGACAGCGTTTTTTTACTTCCGCGAGGGGAACGTCCTCCTGTCCTACATGTATACCATCAGCTTGAATATCCAACGCCAGATCTACATCATCATTCACGATAAAAGGAATACCACTTTTGTGGCAAAGCTTCTGCAGCTGCACAGCAAGTCTTTTTTTCTCTTCCCCGGTCCGTGCCCCTTCCCCTTTTTCACGGAACTGAAAACAGGTAATACCTCCCTGAACAGCCTCTTTCAGGACAGCCTCCGGGTCCTTATTCGTATTAGTACTGCCCATAATAAAATATAAACGCAACGATTGTTTATTCATGACCAGCATGCTCCCATCTGATTTCTACATTCTGCCGAAGATCCATTTCGCCCACCTGATACAATCCGTTCAACAGCTCCGCCTGGAACGTGCCGGGGCCCTGTCCGGCAGTAAAACCTTCCGCCCGTTCTGCTGCTATTCCGTAATACCCAAGGGCAGCTGCAGTGCCTTCCAATACATTATCTGCCTGGCTCAAAAAGGAAGCTGCCACGGCGCTTGCCAGACAGCCGGTCCCGGTTACCCGGGCCATGATAGAATGCCCGTTAAAGATGGTATACGTGCTGCTCCCATCCGAAACAGCATCTACCGGGCCCGTTACTGCTGTCGGGACATCTAATTTCCTTGCTGCATATTCCGCTATTCGTTTCGTATCTTTGTCTACCCCGGCGGAGTCCACCCCTTTCATCTCACTGTCAAGACCGGCAATCGTAGAAATTTCTCCGGCATTTCCCCGAAGCAGGGAGATATCCAGCAGCTGTAACAAGTCCTTGGCTGTATTTGTACGGTAAGGAGTGGCTCCTGCCCCGACAGGATCAAGCACAACAGGAATACCTTTTTGATTAGCTGCTTTCCCTGCACGTTTCATGCTTTCTACCTGGGCCCGATCCAGAGTGCCGATATTGAGGACAAGGGCATCCGCCGCCATTGCCATATCTTCTGCTTCTTCCACGGCGTTGGCCATTACAGGAGAAGCTCCCATAGAAAGGATTCCGTTGGCATTAAAATTGGCCACTACAATATTAGTGATGTTATAAATTAAAGGTTGATTCGTTCTTACTCTTTCCAGCAGTTCAGTTACTTCTTTTGCTTTCAACCTTCCTCCCCCTTATTCTCTTATGATTTCATCTCTGGAAAACCGTGATCCCCAGTGATTGACCGGGCCGTTTCCCCTGCCGATTCCAAGAGTATTGGAAATGGCATTTGTAATAAATGATTTACTTTCTGAAATGGCCTCCTTTATTTCCATCCCTCTTGCCAGGTTGGCTGCAATAGCAGCAGAAAATGTGCAACCTGTTCCATGGGTATGTTTCGTTTCCGTCCTCGGGGCGCTCACTATGTCGATCTCTCCATTATAGTAAACAACATCCTCGGCATCTCCTGTAAAATGTCCGCCTTTCACTACCGCTGCCGTGACACCCATCTCATCTACCAGGAGTTTGGCAGCCTTTTCGGCATCCTTCTGCGACTGAATGTCGATCCCCGTTAACAGCTTCGCCTCATCCATATTGGGAGTAACTACTTCGGCCAGTGGAAATAATCTATTTTTCATAATAGACGTTGATTCATCTTCCATCAACGTGTCGCCGCTGGTAGCTACCATGACTGGATCTATCACAAGCGGAATGTTTTTCCCCTCCAGTAGTTCGGCTGTTTTTTCAATCATTGCCGGGGTGGCAATCATTCCTGTCTTAATAACATGCGGCGGGATGTCTTCGAGTACCGCCTTTATCTGCTCTTCCAACGCTTCTACCGGAAGGTGCCATACATCGCGCACGCCTTCTGTATTTTGTGCTACAACAGATGTAACCACGGCCATCCCATAAGCCTTACACTCCTGAAATGTTTTTAAATCCGCATGGATGCCGGCGCCTCCTGTCGGATCTGTGCCGGCTATAGACAACACACTTGGTATTCCTCTCATTTCTTCCTCCTCCTTCATATAAAAAGCCGCTCTCCTTCAAGAAGAGCGGCTGCACGTTTATATCTTATACACCTGTGCCTTCGCTCCACTTTCCTCCGATGGTACTAGCCATATCAGGTTCTGAGGGACCGATGCCTGCATCCAGGCATCATCTCAGCTTATTAGCGCCCCTAGTGGAATTGCGTTAATATTTCTTGTTCTTTTATCGTACTCGAGATCGTCAAAGCCTGTCAAACTTTCTGCCCGTTCCATTCATTTTAGTCTTCTTCCTCCCGGTTATTTTTGTCCTGGTCCGGCTTGCTTTTTTCCTCGTCTTTGGAATGACGCAGAATCCGTTCAAGAAGATAAAGAATATCCTCTTTTGATAGTTGTTCTTCTTTTTCTGCCTGGCGGAACATATTCGATGCTTCGTTATCTTCTTCCTCTTTCTCCGGGAAGGAAGAATGCTGTCCATTTTCCGCCTCTTTTTCATAAGTGGAGTTTGTTTCTAACTCAGAAGAATAGATAACCCGTCCATCCGGAGTCACAAACCGTTTATTCATGTTTCTGGTTTCCTTGTCAATCAGACTGTAAATAACAGGCACAACAAACAATGTCAAGAATGTACTGCTTATCAGCCCTCCAATGACAGCAATCCCCATCGGCTGTTGAATTTCGGTTCCTTCTCCTATACCAAGCGCAAGCGGGAGAATACCAAGAATGGTTGTCACTGCCGTCATGAGAATCGGCCTGGTACGCTGTTTGACTCCTTCCACAATGGCATCTTGAGCCGCCATTCCTTTTTCTTTCAGCTGATTAATGTAATCGACCAGCACAATAGCATTGTTGACCACAATACCCGCCAGCACAATTAAACCTATAAATACTGTGACACTCAGCGGGGTCTGGGTCGCCGTTAAGGCAAGCATGACTCCAATCACAACCAAAGGAACACTGAACATGACAACAAATGGATACTTGAACGATTCAAATTGTCCGGCCATGACAAGGTAAATAAACAGTATCGCCAGACCAAAAGCAAACATCAGACTGTTCACAGCATCATTCAGCAGCTCCTGTTCCCCTGAAAAAGCGTAGCTTGTGCTATCAGCCACATCTGCCTCTTCAATGGTATCTTCGATCAGACCGGACATGTTATTCAAGCTGGTGTCTGTAGAGTAACTTACCGTGAATTCGACACTGTCTTCCTGATCGAGCCGGTTAATAACCGCCGGGCCTTCGCCTTCTTCGATCACAGCCAGGTCATCCAGGGCCACATAATCCCCCTGGTCATTTGATACCAGCAGATTCCGTAAGTCCTCTGTATTTTGGAGAGACTCCTCTGAATACTGTACGACTACATCATGCGTTTCATTGTTCTCTGTCTGAATAGAGGCCGCCGTTTCTCCGCGCGTAATATTGTCTACCGTACGGGCGATCTGAGCAGGAGCGAATCCGTTATCCCGGGCTGCGTCTTCATCGATGCGGACCTGCATTTCCGGGGCCCTTTCTTCATCAGACGTTTCCACGCCCCGCACATCAGATTCGTCCTCTAAATCTCCCTTGATTTCCTCCACTGCATTATCCAACGCTTCTGTATCGTCATCACTTAGCGTAAACTCGACGGTATTTGCTTCTCCACCTCCTACTGCGGCCTGGGTGGAAAGGGAAATGTCAGCATCCGGATTCACTCCTGTTATTTCACTCTCGATATCTTCGACAAAGTCCATTGTACTCTGGTTCCGGTTTTCCATCTCTTTCATCGTCACAAACATCTGTGCTTCATGAGATCCGGACGGGCCGCCCATACCGGCTGAATCTTCTGAAGTTCCGGCAGCCGTCATATAATCGGCTACATCAGGTTCATCATCCAGTATACTTTCTATTTCTTCCGTGACCTCTATCGTTCTGTCCAGGTTCGTACCATGGTCCATTTCCACATCTATTGTAAAGTAGCCCTGGTCTGTCGTCGGCAGGAAGTTCACACCCGTAACGGCAAGTCCTGCTCCTCCGGCTCCTAATAATAAAATGGTGATGAATAGTGTGATAAACCGATGACCCAGTGCCCATTTTACCGACCGTTCCAGTCCCTTAATAAAGGAAGAACGCTGACGCTTTGCTTCTTTATTTTCATCAGGCGGGGTCAGCACTCGGCTTGCCATCATCGGTACAACGGTTAGAGCAACCAGCAGAGAGGCGAGCAGACTGAAGGACACAGCCAGTGCAAACTCCGTGAAAATATTGCCGACAATCCCGCTGATAAATACAATCGGCAGGAACACGGAAACGGTTGTCAGCGTAGAAGCTGTGATGGCTCCTCCTACTTCTTTTGTTCCCTCTGAAGCAGCTTCACGCTGATTTTTTCCCATCGATAAATGCCGGTAAATGTTCTCTATCACGACAATGGCGTTATCGACCAGCATCCCAATCCCAAGCGCCAGGCCACCAAGAGTCATCAAGTTTAAACTGACATCCGTAAAATACAAAAAACCAAACGTGACAATGACCGAAAATGGTATCGCAACACCGATGATTAACGGAGTTTTCAGGTTTCTTAAGAAGAAGAAAAGGACAACCATAGCAAACACGCCGCCTAAAATCAGTGCCATCGAAACACTATTAATGGAGTCCTGAATGTATTCTCCCTCATCATACAGACTAATCGCGTTTAAATCATCATATTCTTCTTCTTCCAGCAGGTTGTCTATCTCTTCATTAAAATCAGCCGAGACCTGGGCTGTATTAGCATCGGAGGCTTTCATCGCAGAGAGCTGCATCGCCGGTTCCTGATTTGCCCTGGTTACAGCCTGCTGATCTGCTGTTGTAAATTGTACATCCGCCACATCCGACAGCACCAAGTCTTCTCCGCTTTCTGGATCTGTTCCAAGAACTAGATTATTTAAGTCCTCCTCCCCATTCAAATGATTCAGAACGCGGGTCGTCAATCTGCGGTCTCCGGTTTCAATCGTTCCTCCCGGCAGCGTGATTTCATGAGACTGTACCGCATTGACCACATCTTCCTGCGTCAATTGGTTGTTTTCCAGTTCTTCCTGATTCAGCCGGACGTCGAAATGTTCGGTGACACCACCTGAATAATCAACATTGGCTACTCCTTCAATTCTTTCCAGATCCGAACTGAAATCCCTCACATCATCCTGGAACGCTTCGATATCCTGATTATCCGAGGTAATGGCCATCTGATTCATACTCATCATCGAAGGATCAAACTTCAGAAAGTTCGGGTCGCCTGCATCATCCGGCATAGAGGCTTCGTTCATGGATGTAATAATATCCTGTTCCACCTCTTCAATCGAGGAATCCCAGGAAAACTCCAGCATCACAAGCGCCATTCCTTCTTCGGAAGTGGAGGTCATAGTGTCCAGACCGGATAATGTGGACAGTTCTTCTTCCAGGGGAATGGTAACTTTGTCCTCCACCTCTGCCGGACTGGCTCCTGGATAACTGGCAACGACTGCCCCCACGGGCGGATTGATTTCGGGAAACAACTTAAGCGGCAGATTCACCACGGACACAGCACCTAACAGTATGAATAAAACCATTGCAACAATGGTTAATTTCGGTCGTCTTATCGATACATTGGTAAGTTTCATGCAGCCGCCTCCCTGTTGTTTTTATTTTGCAGCATTTCTCTCGGAAACATTAAACTGTTAAGAAACTTAACTATTTACCAATTTAATAATAAAAGGAGGTACTGTCAATATGTCCCCCGTCCTATTCACTTATTCTTCATAATTTAAACCAGCTTTATGAAGGGAAAAACGAGAGTGGAGAAATCACGGCAGACCGCCTCACCAAACAGGCAGGAGCTTTTTCCCATAAGAGCAGCGTACCTTTCGGACATCTATTCCGCTAAATGGCATAATAAGCAGTCTGAGGCAGCTTTTTTGGACATTTGTTCCGCTATCCGGCCTCTGGACTGCTTCTTTTACACTGAAAAGAGGAAATAGCGGAATAAATGTCCCATCCGCCCTTATAAACAGGCAAAATGGAAGAAATAACGGAATAAATGTCCTCCCGCTGGACTTTCAAAGGCAAAAAAACGGGGAGGCTTTGCCCCCCCGTTCATTCGTTCCCATCCATTTCTCCTTTTTTTATGATCCCTTCAAGCTGCTGGACGACCTCCAGGCCGTGCTTTAAGTCCTCCAAGTTTAATTGGGTAAAATAGTCCTCGATAATGGATGCTTCAAACACTTCGAATTGTTCTTTTAATTTTTTTCCCGTTCCGCCGAGACTCATGGTCACTTCTCTTCTATTATTTTCATTAATGGAACGAATCAGCAGATCTTCTTTTTCCAGCTTGTTAATTGCCTGGGTTACCGCACTTTTAGAAATACCCAGCCGTTCAGACATTTCCCCTAACGTCATGCCTTCATGTCTAATAAACAAAATCATGATGGATTCCTGCCGGGAAGTTAGCTGCAGTTCCCCCAGTATTGGCAGTTTAGGCTGTAATAATGCCGCAATATTTTCTACAGAGTTTATGGCTTTCAAAAAAACTTTTCTATATTCCTCGGTGTTCATGAAACTCCTCTCACTTCCATTTTGAACTCTATAAAACAGCCTTTTTCAACCCGTTGTTAAGCAGCGCCCCAACCGCACCGCTGTATTCTCCATGAGGCAGAAAGTAGGCGTTTTTTCCTCTCAGCTCGGTGTAGCCTTTTATTATTTCTTTCAGTGTATCATGACCGGCGAATGTTGAACCAATATAAACAATGGCATCCGTATGAAGGCGTTCGGCCGCCTGTACACTCATTGTCGTGATCGTTTCCCCAATCATTCTCACGATGGCCGCTGTGTAATCCTCCCTTGAAAAGGAGGTATCCTTCATATTTGCCACGTTCCCAAAATTACTTGCTGTGAGGTCGCCGGCAATCGGCGGGGTCTCGTGGGAATAAATATCGGCTACTGTCACATTCAGGGAATCCCCATTTCCGCGCTGTCCCATTTCTAAAATGGTCTCATAATCGTCTTCCCCTGTCAGCAGGTAGGACAAGCCCAGAAGGGTGCCTCCTCCCATTCCGCTTCCTCCAATTCGTTCATAACTGTCCTTCTCTACATAATGAATGGACGTCCCCGTACCGACATTTGTCACCATAAACTGCTCCCCCACCTGGGAAGATAATTGATGCTGTTCCAAAAGCCAGCGTACTCCTTCACAGGTAGCTTCAAATTCGTTTACCTTTTTAACGGAATATGGGAATTCCTGTAACAAAACACCGGCTTTTCCGCCGGTAATATGTATATGAGGCTCGGTAAACCAGTTTACTATCCAATCCTGGATCTCCAGTACCCGGTTCGTGGGCATTTTTTTGTATCCCCAATTTTCCCCTTTGGCATATACTATTTTTGAAAGTGTACCTCCAGCGTCTATCCCAACATACTGCTTGGACATCTTACCGATAATCCCCTTTCTTTCTAAAAAACATCCTACGAATGATACCTTCGTTCATTTTATACCATATCGTACACCAAATGATAGAATTTATTACTAGGAGCACAGTTTACAAAGACGAACCCGGCATTTTTTGTTATACTGTGAAAATCGAGACCTTTAGACAGCTGTTCTTCGAGCCTGTTTAAAAGGGTGCTTTAATTGACAGATGGGCAGGGAAAACTATGGATATTTACTCAATATTAATCAGTCTTCTTTTTATCTTAAACTTTTTCTTCGCCGTTATCATCATTTTTCTGGAACAGAAAGATGCAACATCCACCTGGGCGTGGCTTATGGTATTATTTTTCATCCCTTTTCTTGGTTTTATTTTATATTTAATTTTTGGACAGAACATGAGCCGTAAACGCCTGTTTGACTGGGAAGATATTAAAAAAATCGGAATTGAAGGCCTGATCCAGGAACAGATCACTTCCCTCCGCGAACAGCGCTTTCATTTCTCTGATCCGGATTCCCGTGACTACAGGGACCTTATCTATATGCATCTTGTCAATAACGATGCTCTATTGACCGAGAATAATAAAGTGGACATATTTACCGACGGCAAAGAAAAATTTGACCAGTTGATTGAGGATATTGAAAATGCCACGGACCACATACATCTGCAGTACTACATTATCCGCCATGACCATTTAGGAGCCCGGCTGCTTTCAGCCTTAACCAAAAAAGCACGGGAAGGAATAAGGGTACGTGTTCTTTATGATGAAATGGGGTCAAGAAAGTTATCAAAAAATTTTTTTTCCAGCTTGAAGAAAGCCGGCGGGGAAGTCGAGATATTTTTTCCACGGCGTATCCCACTTATCAATCTGCGTCTGAATTACCGAAATCACCGGAAAATTGTTGTTATTGACGGGAAGACCGGCTATCTGGGGGGATTTAATGTCGGGGATGAATACCTTGGCTTGAATCCAAGATTCGGTTATTGGAGAGATACCCATCTGCGTATGAGCGGGCAGGTCGTGAAAGCTCTTCAAACCCGGTTTATCCTGGATTGGAACCAGGCCACCCACCACCATTACATTCATTATGAAGACCGCCTTTTTCCTGCGTTAGAAGCTGCCGGAGACATGGCAGCTCAAATTGTATCAAGCGGACCGGATTCGGAATGGGAGCAGATTAAAAACGGTTATATTAAAATGATTACCGGCGCAAAGGATTCCATTTATATTCAAACCCCTTACTTTATTCCGGATCAGAGTCTTATGGATGCCCTTCGGATTGCAGCGTTATCCGGAAAAGATGTACGTATCATGATTCCTGATAAACCGGATCATCCTTTTGTTTACTGGGCCACCTACTCTCACATCGGAGAATTGTTGAAGGCAGGAGCCAATGTTTATATTTATGAGAATGGGTTTATTCATGCCAAAACCATCGTAGTAGATGGCAAGGTCTGCTCTGTAGGAACCGCGAACATTGATGTAAGGAGTTTCCGCCTCAATTTTGAAGTAAATGCGTTTTTATACCACCGGCCGACAGCAGAGCGGATGGCATTAACCTTTCAAAACGATATGCAATATTCCCGTGAAATGACTCTGGATGACTATCGTAAGCGTTCGCTCTGGATTCGTTTTAAAGAATCGATCTCGCATTTATTATCCCCTATTCTTTAATACAAAAAAGAAAGAGAAAGCTTCCCATTCACGGGATATGCTTTCTCTTTCTTTGTAGACGGATCGATTCTAAAAAACATCGGCATTTACCAAAAATGTCCAGTCAATGTCTCGCTGCTTTCCATACGGCAGCAACATTTCTTGCCAGCTTTTCTATGTAGGCAACTCCATTTTCCATAGCAGTTTCCACACTTCCAGGTCCCGGCATAATACTGAAAACTGCTGTGATACGATGGGAATACACTTCTTCGTATCCCTCACCCAACTGACCGCAAAAAGCCAATACCGGTATACTTTTAACGCCGTTTGCAGCTTCAGCCACTCCCACCGGCGTTTTCCCATTGATGGTCTGATGATCTATTTTTCCTTCCCCGGTGATAACAAGATCAGCCTCTTGTATTCTTTCCCTGAAGTGTGTTTCTTTTAGTACAATGTCAATCCCCGGCTCTAAGGAAGCATTCAGAAAAGCTTTTAAACCGGCTCCAAGTCCCCCTGCCGCTCCGGCACCAGGTAGGTTATCCACGTTTTTTCCCAGCTGGGTTTCAATTATTTCAGCATAATGGGATAAAGCATGGTCCAGTGTTTTTGTCATGTCTTCATCAGCACCTTTTTGTGGACCATAAACTGCGCTTGCTCCGTTCCTGCCGGTAAGTGGGTTGTTCACGTCACAGGCTGTAATGATGTCTGTTTGTTGTAGACGCGGGTCCAACTGCGAAGCGTCAATATGCGTTAACCGGGCGAGGGCTTCCCCTCCCGGAGCAAGCTCTTCTCCGAAAGCGTCTATCAACCTGCCTCCCAACGCCTGAAACATTCCTGCTCCTCCATCATTGGTAGCACTGCCGCCTATGCCTAAGATAATCTTACCAGCGCCTTTATCCAATGCAGCTTGAATCAGTTCCCCGGTGCCATAAGAGGTTGCGTGTAAAGGATTTCTTTCCTCTTTGGGTATTAAAGCAAGACCGGAAGCTTCCGCCATTTCTATGACAGCCGTCTTGCCGTCCCCCATGAGGGCATACCCTGCCTTTACCGGTGTGCCATTTGGTCCTGTTACTGTTGTTTCGTACATCGTTCCATTCAGGGCGTCTGCCATAGACGTTGTTGTTCCTTCCCCACCATCTGCCATCGGAATAAGTTCGGCTTGAAGCTCGTTTCCAAAGCCCTGTCTAAATCCCCTTTCGATACTCTCTGCTGCCTGCATCGCTGTCATGCTCTCTTTAAAAGAATCCGGTGCAATGACTACTTTCATTATTTCCCCTCTCCTACTCGTATCATCTCTATTAATACAGCTCTCCTTTATGTCTATCTAATATTTCTTCAAATAAAAATTTCTTCTCTGGCAGAGGGAGCATGCAAAATTCGTCCTTTAACTCTTTGTTCCGCACAAGTCCAATGATGGACTGGCAGTACCCGCAATGACTGCTGTGATGAATAATAGGGTTCTCATCAGGAAACCAGTCCTGCTTCTGCTGAACAAAGTAACCATGCATGGAAAATTGCGTCCCATCTGTTAACTCGACTCGTACGTGAAGTATGCGTCCTGGTTTCCAGGTGCCCTTTTCAGCAAAGTCACGCACAATGGTTTCCTCCTCTATCTTCACTTGAGAATCCTTCACCTGTAAGAAAACGGGCAGTTCTTCCTCCCGCAGTTCTCTCCATCCAGGAGATTCCTGCCCTGTGTCCTGTAGATACTTAATGTGCTCCTGATACCTGGAAAGATATAAGTGAACGGGCTCTCGATCCGTCATGTCATCCCCCTTTTCAGTCTTCGCCTGCCTTTTTAATTCATAACAGTACATACTTCGATAAAACTCATCGATTTCCCTTTTATTTTATTATAATTAACAGTTTGTTGTGAAATTTCCCATCCTATTCATCATCCACCCATGCAATGTTGGCCCAACGTCCCGAACCGCTTTCAGCGGGATTAAATTTTCCCTGACGAAACCAAAGCGGGAGTAGGTAGAGAGTTATATTCAGACACGTGGGGCAGTGCTTTCTTCCTCCTTTTTTAGAAAGCAAAGCATACAAAACCCCCCTGCTATATAAAGAAGCAGGGGGGACAGGGAGTGAGTTACCTTATTTCCGAAAAAACTTTCGATCTGTATCTTTAAACACAAAATACTTTATCATGAAAAAACTGGATGTGAAGGATAAAAACATGGCACATCCTTTGGCAATATTGTAACGGAGCCACCTGTGCATTCCGACCCATTCAAACAGCTGGTTCGCTCCTAAGAACACTAAATTGTTCACCCCAAGGCTGACAATCCCCTGAAGAATAAACATCAATCTCTGACGGTTACTGCCTTCCGCTGAATTCCGAAACGTAATCAGAACATTCCAGAAGTAACTATTGGCCACAGCCAGAGAATAGGCGATCGTATTAAAAAGAGCAAGCAGCCCCCGTTCATCGGTTGGAAATAAGAGTAGTAAAAGATTTAATGTGCCGATATCGACCCCGGCGTTAGCAAGTCCGATGACACTAAACTGCATGAACTGAAACGGACCTTTGGTCTTTTCTTTCTTTGCCATGATACCCCTTCTATTTCGATTGCTGTGCTTCAGGGTGATACTACGTTAATTTCTGTTTTTTCTGGCTGCTCTCCTCTAATCCAACGGCTTCTTCATATAATGTAAGAAGCTGGCTTGCGGCTTCGGACCAGCCCAGCTCTCCTATATCTTTCCGCGCATTGGTAGCCAGGCGTTTGCGCAGGGTTTCATCTTCAAATCGACGCACGGTATTGACAAAATCTCCATCTTTCTGCGGATCATACAATAAACCTGTCCGTTCATCCTCAATCTGTTCACATGTCGGCCCGCTTTTGGCTGCGACGAGCGGGAGGCCGGAAGCCATCGCCTCGAGAATGACAAGACCCAGCGTTTCTGTTGTCGAAGGGAACACAAACACGTCCGAGGAAGCAAAAGCCCGAGCGAGTTCTTCCCCGTGCATAAACCCGGTAAATGCTGTTTTTGTGCCTTCAAAGTGTTTCTCAAGCGGACCTCGGTGCGGTCCGTCTCCCACAATCGCCAAAGAGAATTCTTCCGATTGTTCCAGCACAGATCTTAATTTTTCAATCTCCTTTTCCGGAGCCAGACGGCCAACGTAGAGAAGAAGTTTATCATCAGGGTTGCCGTTGGTGAGTTTTTCCCTCATTGCCATACTGTAACGGTCCGGGTGGAAGTTCTCTGTGTCGACTCCTCGTTTCCACACGTGCACGTTATAAAAATCACGGGAGGTCAATTCCTGCTGCACCGTCTGGGAGGTACAGATATTTAAGTCTGCTTTATTGTGAAGCTTTCTAAAGTACCACCATATCAATCCCTTGAAAGGAGACAAATGATAATAATCCAGATATTGGGCGACATTGGTGTGATAGGAGGCCACCAGGGGATAACCCATTTTATGAGCGTACGTCACGCCGGAATATCCAAGGATAGCGGGATTCACCACATGTACTACTTCCGGATCGTACTCTTCCAGATACTTTTTTACAATGGGATTCGGAAGGGCAAACTGTTTGGATCGGTAAAAAGGGAGAGTCCTTGCCGGAACTCCCTTAACCGGTGCTCCTTCAAAATCATAGACTCCCAGATCAGGAGCGATAATCATCACTTCGTGGCCCTGATTATGGAGCCAGCGGATACAGGCTGTCAGCCGTGTCACAATACCGTCGGTGGACGGTAAAAACGTTTCGGTCACAATCGCAATCTTCAAGGAGGACACTCCCTGTTCGTTTTATTTCCAGGATACACCCGGAAGAACATTTTCTTCGATGACCCGGTTTTTATGATTCATGACAGCTTTCAGAATATCACGAATCACCTCATCCGTCAGTAAGTGCGGTTCAAGCCCAAGTTCTCTCAGCTTTGTATTTTCCGCGTGGAAATAGTGTTCTTCCAGTTCAACGCGCGGGTTCTCCAAATGAGCGATATCTGTGTTAAATCCTTCTTCCTGCGCCACCTTTTTCACTTTGTTTGCAAGATCAAGCACAGAAAATTCTTCGGTAAACTGGTTGAAAACCCGGAATTCTCCTCTGTCCGCCGGGTGTTCTGCCGCTATTTCAATACAGCGGACCGTATCCCGGATATTCAGGAACCCTCGTGTCTGGCCTCCTTTGCCGTACACCGTCAGATCATGCCCAATGGTGGATTGAATAATGAATCGATTTAACGCTGTACCGAATACGCCATCATAATCGAGGCGGTTGGTTAACAGCGGATCCATCTTTGTTTCCTCCGTTTCCAGCCCGTAGACTACACCCTGGTTTAAATCAGTGGCACGAATTCCCCAGACTTTGCAGGTGAACATAATGTTATGGCTGTCATGTACCTTGGATAGATGGTAGAAAGACCCTGGTTGCTTTGGATAAGGAAGCGTGTCTTTTCGGCCTTTATGTTCAATTTCAATATACCCTTCCTCAATGGGAATATTGGGTGTCCCGTATTCTCCCATTGTACCCAATTTAATTAAATGACAGTCCGGTACAATTTCTTTAATGCCATAAAGGACATTCAGATTGCCGACCACATTGTTCACCTGGGTAAACACGGCATGCTCCCGGTCTATCATGGAGTAAGGTGCTGAGCGCTGTTCGGCAAAGTGTACAAATGCGTCCGGCTTTTCTTTCACCAGCACCTGCTTCAGGAAATCATAATGGTTCAGATCGCCTTCGTATGTACGAATTTCTCTGCCGGTCAATTCTTTCCACTTTTCCACACGGTCTTCAAGATCCGCAATTGGGGTAATGGAATTGGAATGCAGTTCCACATCCCACTTTCTCCGGGCCATGTTATCAATAATAGATACATCATGTCCTTGTTTTGACAGGTACAGGGCCGTCGGCCATCCGCAAAAACCGTCTCCTCCAGCTATGATAATATTCACGTCATAACCTCCACTCTCGTCTTAATAGTTATAGAATACCAATAATATATGAAACGCCATAACGGGATGGCGGAATCTTTCAGATGCTAATGTTACCAAAGAAAAGGTATCATGTTCGCCGGCTTTTAGCAAATGTTTTCCTTACCCATTTCTACCCCTTTTCAAACTTTCCTTTGACATTATAACATTTTCTAGTACATTGTATGTGTCAAAACAAAATGAATATTTGTTGACACCCAACCTTTATAAAAAATATAAAATCCTCCGCCCAGCCATTACTCATTTTTCAATAGAAGAAACCCTTCAAAATCGGCAAAATTAAAACGTTGATTTCTTCTAAAAAAGACTTCCCCGTATGAGTGGGAAAGTCCTTCTTTTAAAAATGTAAAAGTATGGTTAACCGCCTATATATTTTTGGTAGAGTGCCCTGGCTTTTGCTTTATTGTTCTCCCCATGAATGATAGTTCGGCCGTCCTGAAAAATGACAAATCGTTTATTCTCCAGCCCAAGCACCAGTAAATGGGGGTTTTCTTTTTTTACTTGATCCTGATACCGGTTTTTCAGATCAGGCAGGGATAAAAACTGTTTTGAACCGGGACGTACCTGGACAGCGTCCCGTCCGCACAGTACTTCCGTTTTGGCGCGATTTCTGTATTCAAGAAAAGGATATTGAGGTTGAGCCCCGCAGGAAGGGCAGTCTGCTTTTTGAAGGCGCTCTATGTCCAGCGAAGACCATTCGTTGTTCCACAAGTCAAAGGACAACAGCGTCCCTCTCCGCTTTTCATATTGACCGGTTAATAATTTTAAGGTTTCTGTCGTTTGATGAGAACTAACCATTTGCACAGCTGGAGCGATGATTCCCGCTGTATCGCATGTTTCTCCATCAAGTGGTATTTCTTCCATAAGGCAGTGCAGGCAGGGTGTCTGTCCCGGCACGATTGTGTACGTTAATCCGTAACTGCCCACGCAGGCCCCGTATATCCACGGGATATTATACTTCTGGGAAAAATCATTAAGAAGCATGCGTGTATCAAAGTTATCCAGGGCATCCAACAATAAATCAACAGGCTGGACCCTTTCCAAAAAAGCCAGGTCCGCTTCTCCTGTCACCGCATCGATCCTTATTTCTGAATTCACTGCTTCCAGCCTTGCTTTAGCTGCTTCTGCCTTTGGCATAGGAAGGTCGGCATCTTTTTCTGTATACAACTGCTGTCTGTTCAAGTTGCTGTATTCCACATAATCCCTGTCGATAATGGTAAGGTGTCCGACTCCCGCTCTTGCCAGGGTTTCCGCTCCTGCACTTCCGAGAGCCCCGGCCCCTACAATGAGAACGTGCTTTTCTGCAAGCAGCTGCTGCCCTTTTTCTCCAATACCGTGAAACTTCACCTGGCGGGAAAAGCGGTCTTCCATCACAGCCGACTCAACCCTTCCATGGGACTGCTGGCCTGAGCATAGTATTTTTTCTCCACACGCCCGGCTTCAAACCCCAGCCTTCCTGCTTCCATCGCATGTTTCATGGCCGCTGCCATTTTTACCGGGTGCTCTGCGCCGGAAACGGCTGTATTTAACAAAATGCCATCAGCACCGAGCTCCATTGCCTGCACGGCGTCTTTCGGACTCCCGATTCCAGCATCTACAATCACCGGCACATACGCCTGCTCGATGATATGAGATAAATTATACGGATTGATTATTCCCAATCCCGTTCCTATCGGAGACGCACCCGGCATAATAGCATGAACGCCGAGATCCTGGAGTCGTTTGGCCAGAACCACATCGTCTGACGTGTAAGGCAGTACTGTAAATCCTTCCTCCAGCAGAATTTCTGAAGCTCTTATTGTTTCCACGGGGTCAGGAAGGAGGGTTTTATCACAGCCAATCACCTCCACCTTAATCATGTCGCACATATCAGCGGCTGACGCGATCTTGGCAATGCGCACCGCTTCTTCCGCCGTTTTTGCCCCGGCCGTATTAGGCAGCAGACGAAACCCTTCCAGATTCATGCTCTCAAACGGATCAGGCTGACTTTCATCAAATAGATTCATTCTTCGAACGGCGAAAGTGAGGACTTCTGTTTCTGATTCTCTCACAGCTTCTTTCTGGGTCTCTGCATCTTCATATTTTCCCGTTCCTAAAAACAAACGGGACTGAAACGTATAAGGACCGATCTTTAACATTCCCATTATCCTCCTCCAACAAAATGAACAATTTCCAGGCTGTCGCCTTCTTTGACGGGCTCCTGTTCCTGTTCTTCCTTTTTTATAATCATACCGTTTCTTTCCACGACCGCTTTTTTATTTCCCAGCTGCAGATGGTCGAGTAATTTATGAATTGTTGTTGTCTCTTCTGGCATTTCTTTTTTGATACCATTAATCGTTAATACCAACGATTGGTTCCTCCTTCTCAGATAGATTCCGCTGCGGGGAAAAGGCAGCCAGCCATTCCGAGTCAGCAGCCTTTCCTTCTATTAAATCTGCCATCCATTTTCCAGTTAACGCAGACAATAAAATACCATTTCTATAATGTCCGGCCGCCAGCCATAATCCGTTTATATGAGTTTGGCCGAGATAAGGTCTGCCGTCTAACGTCTGGGGTCTCACTCCGGCCCAGGCGGTTTCCCAGGACGCGTCCCGCAGCTTTGGAACGAGAGAAAACCCTTTGGATAACAGGTGCTCTACAGCAGAGGCGCTCACCTCTTTTCCCATTTCCCCTTCTCGTTCTGTAGCGCCGATAATAACAGAGCCGCCTGGCTTTGGCACAATATAAAAGTCCGAGGCATGAACTGTCTTTTCCAGAACCGGGGCGGACACACGCAGCGATACACATTCCCCTTTTACCGGTACAAGCTCCGGAAACTGCTCTCCGAGTGATGGAATCATGCGGGACCAGGCTCCTCCTGCCAGAATAACTTGATCTGCATAGAACGAGCCTCCCGGCGTTTCCACCCCGATGACGCTGCCGTTTTTCTGAATAAGCTGCAGTACCGGCGTATATTCATAAAAATCGGCGCCTTCTACAGCTGCGGCTCTGGCGTACGCTTTTGTCAATTCCGGCGCCTTCACCTGACCATCCCCGCGGATATACAGGGCTCCGAAATGTTCTCCCTGAATGGAGGGATCTACCTGCTCTACTTGTTCAGAAGACAGCCATTCCACCTGCTCGCCTTCCTTTTTTTGAAAACGGTACATTTCCTCCAGATGCTCTTTTTCTGCCATTGTGTCAGCTATTTTTAGCATCCCATTCTGGACAAAGGAAACCGAAACTCCTGATTTTTCTTCCAGTTCCGGGATGAGGTCCGGAAACATATCTCTGCTTGATTTGGCAAAATCAAAAAAAGGGCTGTTCTCCTTAATTTCAGACTGAGCCCCGAGCATTCCGGCAGCAGCACTGGAAGCTTCTGCCCCAACTTTCGTTTTTTCCAGGACAGCGACCTGTTTCTTTCGTTTGGCTAATTGATAAGCGGTGGAACAGCCGTTAATTCCGCCGCCGATTACAAGTACATCATAGTTTTTATTCATGTCATGCCTCCTTTCAGCAAAGCGGAACGAAACGACTGAACGGCTTTCGCTGGCTCCGGTGCATCGTAAATGCCGGACATTACCGCAGCCCCAGCCGCTCCGTAGTCCAGACATAACGGAACCCTCTCCGGCATAATGCCTCCAATAGCCAGGACCGGAATAGATACAGCGTCTGTGATTTCCTGAAGCTGTTTCAGTCCACGGCCCGGAAGGCCTGGTTTGCTTGGGGTGTCGAATATGTGGCCGAAAAATAAATAGTCCGCTCCTTCGTTTTCTTTTTGTACGGCCATTGTTTTACTGTGGACGGAACTGCCTTTTATAAAGGGTGCTTCATTAGAAAAAACGAGCGTATTGGATTCAGGGAAGTGAACTCCTGCCAGGTTCCAGCTCCGTACCAGTTCCGGTCCTTTATTCACAATAATTTTTGAGGGCGGAACAGCCGCGGCTAAAAGTTCCTGCACCGCCCTCTCCAGCTGCCGGGCACTCCAGGTTTTTTCACGTATGTGCACAAAATCAGCTTCCTGATGAATTTGTTTTGTTACCTCGAGCCATTGCTCAAACGATTGTTTTCCTGTTGAAATGGCATGGAGCATAGAATCCGAAAGCTCCCTTCCCTTATCTAAATTCGTGTGCCTAAAAGCTAAATAAAAACCGCTTCCCCGGAGAAGGAAAGCGGTCTGTTAGGTTTAGTATCCTGACATCCCACTTTCCTCCGCTGGAATCATCCAGTTCAGGTTCCAAGAGTTTTAAAGGCACACTTTAATCTCAGCCCCTCTATGAGGCACCCCTAGTGGTTTTTCATTTTTCATTTTTCATCCAATAACGACCCAGATTTAGTTAAATCATAAAATACTTCTATTCTACTTGTCAAATCAGAAATTATCCTGCCGTCTGTCTATTCTTCTACCTCAATAGTCTCCTGTTGATGTTCATGCAGGTCTTCCTCGTTTTCTACGTGAACTGTTAATCTATATTCCCCGGCTGCCTCAAAAATATGGGTGCCGGTGTATACTCCATCGTCTGTTTCTTCGGCATCGACCCAGCTTTGCGTTTCTGCATCAGATTTTTGAATCTCGTAGCGTACTCTTGCGTCCGTTAACGGCTCTTCTTCATAATTCACCTCAAATGTAATGTCCGAAGGTTCTCCTACCGCGATATTCTCAGACTGCAGGTTCGTTTCAAGCGCAGAACCTTCTTCTTCGTGACCAGCGCTTTCATGCTCTTCATTCTTCTCTGTTTCCGGGTCCCCGATTATGATTTCTTTGGTCGGCATGTTATGCATATCCCTGGCCGTAACATGAGCAGTAACATGGTATACTCCATCTTCTTCAAAGGTTTTCGATATGGAATACCGATTGTTTTCTCTGTCTTCTGCCATTATTTCTTCACTGCTCTCTTTTGCTCCTTCTTTCCAGATTTCAAAACGGACTTCATTCGCATCTGTAACTTGATCGTTCCCCTGCGTCACGGAAGCCGCAATTTCTATTTCTGTTTCCGGCTCCTGGTTTTCCGGCATGTCTATCTCTACATCAATTGCTTCCATCGACGCACCTTCTCCACTCGTGGAATTCTCCTCTTCCTGTGCCTGGCCGCAGGCACTCAGCAGCAGCATAACTATAGATACAGCGGCTACCGTATACAATGACTTCATGTCATCACCCTCATTTCCTTCTTTGTATTCTATTATACATAAGAGCAAGCCAATGTTCTGCCGTTTCCAATGACAATTCTTTTACACCCCGAACAGCGTTAATAAAATCCATAAGGATGGTACACTACACAATGTCGTCACTAGGGTAATACTTGATACCAGATTAGGACTGGAATTAAACTGGACGGCGATCATTGCTATGGTTGCAGCTGTCGGCATTGCAGCTGATACAATAAGCACTGCGCTTAACGTCGGGTCTGTCTGTAAAAGTAATGTAAGAAGATAAGCCGCTGCCGGAGAAATAACAAGCCGAATTGCCGTACCAATACTCACCAGTTTCCAATCGAGCGAAGAAACGGAAATCTTCGCCAGCTGCATTCCTAAAACGATCATAACTACAGGGATAGCTGCATCGGCAAGCATATTCACCGCGTCCATATAGGACTCTGTAATATTCAATTGTACAGCCTGACACAGCACCCCGACAATCAAAGCATGAAACACCGGCATTTTCAGCACAACCCGAAACGCATCGGCGGCAGCCAGACTGCTGCGGTTGGCAATATAAACTCCTACCGTGCTCATAAGCAGCGCCTGGATCACCATGAAAATAATAGAATAAGAGAAAGCTGTCTCTCCAAACGCAAAAAGCACCAGAGGAGCACCATAATTACCAGAATTCATAAACGTAGTAGCCAGCGTCATTCCACTCGTCTTTTCCTGATCCCACTTCATTAGGATACCCATCAGCTTATTGAGAAGCAACATCAAAAGCAGAAACAACATGGTAAAAGCCACAATACGAAAAAGATCTGCATCCGGCTCCGTCGTATAAAACGTGCGGAAAACAAGAGCCGGATTTAATATGTATAACGCAACCGCCGATACAGAACCTACTTCAAGCAGCTGCTTTTTCTGCAGAAAAAAACCTGAAGCAAATATGAGAACAATCGGTACCAATACATTTAAAAAAACAGACATACGAAGGACCACCTTTATACAGCAAAAAACATTAAATTACGCTTTACGCTTTTAACATGCGGCGCAGCTTATTTTTTTGTTTTCTTGAAACAAGAATATAGAGAAAATCTTCTTTTTGAATCTCGGTTTCCCCATACGGGGTAATTAATTGATCATCACGGACAATAGCACTGACCAGCGCTGACTCTGGAAAATCAATATCCTGAAGTTTTTCGCCAACGATAGAGGTCTTTTCATCGGTTTGAAACTCTATAATTTCGGCATTTGCTTTCCCTATTGAAATTAATTCCAGAGAGTGGGTAGGAGTTTCTTTCTTCGGACCGGATAATTTCAATTTATTAGCTAAATAAGAAATCGTGGAACCCTGAATTAAAGCGGAGGTTAATACAATAAAGAAAACAACATTAAAAATCATGGCTCCGTTTTCGACTTCCGCTACGATGGCAAACGTAGCCAATACAATGGGAACCGCCCCGCGTAGTCCCGCCCATGAAAGAAATATCTTTTCCTTCACATTATATTTCATCCCCATCAAGGATAAAAAGGCAGCAGCCGGCCGTGCGGCGAGAATAAGTACGGCGGACAGCAGGAGCCCGTTTCCAATGACTTCCGGAGCAAGAATCTGTTCTGGAAAAGCGAGAAGGCCGAGGATAATAAACATGAGAATCTGAGCCATCCAGGCAAATCCTTCATTGAAGCGGAAAATCGAATGCCGGTATGTAAGTTCCGAGTTTCCAATAATAAGCGCCGCCACATACACAGCCAAAAAACCACTGGCGTGAGACAAGGAGGCAATACTATAGGTCAGCAAAGCGAAAGACAATGCAAAAATGGGATACAGTCCGCTGGAATCCAGATTAATCCGGTTTATCGATTCCGATGCCACTTTCCCAAGAACTAGACCTATGATAAGGCCTATCCCCATCTGCCAAAAAAAAGAACCAAATAATAGCCAGTAATTTGGCTGGTCGATAAGTATAAGTTCAATAAAAATAAGGGTTAAAAACACGGCCATTGGGTCGTTTGTCCCCGATTCCGCTTCCATCGTTGCCGATATCTTTGTCTTAATATTCCGTTCTTTCAGCGAAGCAAATACCGCTGCCGCATCTGTAGAACCTACAATGGCCCCAAGCAGTAATGATTCCAGCCAGGTGAGATCTACAACAAATTTGGCTGCGATACCTACAATAAAAGAAGTGATCAGCACTCCAAATGTAGCCAGGCTTAACGAAGGCCAGATGACAGGGCGGATAACAGACCATTTTGTCTGGCTCCCCCCTTCAAACAAAATGATTACCAGGGCTACAATCCCAACAAGCTGCGCCTGTTCGGCATCATCAAAATAAATAATACCCAGGCCGTCGCTGCCGATAATCATTCCTACGAGGATAAACAAGATCAACGAAGGCATGCCAAGCCTGGATGAAAATTTAGTGACCGTCACCCCTGTAATTAACAAAAGGGCTGCCAGCATTACAAATGAGTCTATGTCAAAACCCCCAACAAACATATGCTGTTTCTCCTCTCTAACGACTGGACCATGTTATTATAATGGTATCACATCTTTACTTACACTCTCACTTGAAAGGAGCTGTTACCATGGCTGAATTCACACATTTTAATCAGCAGGGACACGCCAAAATGGTTGATATCTCAGAAAAAAAGGACAGCACAAGAACTGCTGCGGCTCATTCCAGCGTCACCGTTTCCAAAGAGGTGTATGACCAAATAGAACAGGGGACAACGAAAAAAGGGGATGTTTTTGCCGTCTCCCAGGTGGCGGGGATTACAGGGGCGAAAAAAACATCCGACCTGATTCCAATGTGTCATCCCCTTGCTTTAAACGGAGTGGACATTCAATTTGAATGGAACCTTTCCGACGAAGGAATATACCAAATTCTTGTTACGTCCCAAGTGAAAGTGAAAGGAAACACCGGAGTAGAAATGGAAGCGTTGACTGCAGCTTCCGCTGCTGCCCTCTCTATTTATGATATGTGTAAAGCAGTGGATAAAAACATGACCATCGGCCCCACTTACCTTTTGGAGAAAACAGGAGGTACCAGCGGAGATTACAAAAGAAATAAATAAAAGCCGGCGATAGGACTCCTATCAAGCCGGCTTCTCTTTATCCTATTATTCCATAGCCAATAAGAACGATAATGACTAATAACAGCAGTAAGACTGCAAACAATACTCCCTGGGGTTCGCCCCGTTTTTTCCTGGCCGTGGTTATTTCCATCAAGGCAATGGCGATTATGGCAAGCGCCCCTTTTAAAATATACAACAGCGGAAAACCATAAGACATTAACATACCAATACCCGAGATAATCATAATAACCGCGAATAAACGCATCAACATCAGGGTGATTTTCTGTTTTGGAATGAAATAACTGATGAGAAAGAAAAGCACGAGGAGAAACCACGAACCTTCATGGGCACCTTGAAACATACTCAGCATAATTACTTTCGTCTCCTTTGTACGTAATGACTAGGGGGCGACCCTAATCCTCTTCTCTTCCCAATATATAGAACATAACCAAATACCGCAACCTTTTTGCCAATTCTTCAACAATCATTCAGAAATCAGCTTTAATCCTGCAACTGCAGCGATAATGATAAAAATACAGCTGATGCGGAACAAGTTTTTGCGCTCGCCGTACCAAATCATTCCAAGGACCGCTCCACCGGAAGCACCAATTCCCGTCCAGACGGCATAAGCCGTTCCCATCGGCAGAGTCTCCATCGCAAGTGCTAAAAAGATAAAACTGAGCCCAAAACCAAGAATCATACCTGTAAACGCTGTTTTACTATGATCACGATGCAGTTTATTAATCAAAGTTACGCCACTTATTTCAAACAAACCAGCGGCGATTAAATAAAGCCAGGCCATCAGCTTTCCCTCTTTTCTGGGTGATCTTCTGCCATCTTTAATCCAACAATCCCGAGAAGAAGAACTGCAATCAGTACGATTTTCAACGGCTGAAAAGGAGCGCCGAATATCAGGCTTTCACTTAACACCGTGCCTGCTGTTCCAATCCCGGCAAACACCGCATACACCGTGCCCACCGGCAGGGTTTTCCCAGCCATGACCAGGAAGTAAAAACTTATATAGATACAAATCCCTGTCATTCCCCATTCCCATGGAGAAGCAGCATGTTTCAGGCCGATCACCCAGCCGATTTCAAATAAACCGGCCACTATTACTTTCAGCCATTGCATTATTTTTCCTCCAAAAAACCCGGAAGACCTACTAAACCCAGAGGCCGGACAAACGGATTCCAGTTATTATCGCTTTCCTTATTTTAATCAATATCTTCCCCATTGTCTAAACAGTTGATGCTGCTGCGATGATTTACAATTTTGCCCATAAATAATCACGGCTTTTCTCCACATTCTAAGTATTGTCGGTCTGTTGCTTTATACAGCTGGGAAACCAAAAGGAGCTTAAAAATGAAAAAATGGGGGAGAATAATTATGGGGATATTAGGCGGCCATCCACACAATGAACCGATGCATTACGGAGAAGTTTTTGGAGCTTGGTCTTATTTAAATGGGCTGAAAGGAACGATTTCCGGTTACCAAACTTGGATGAACCATACCGGAGATACGGAATTATTCAAGCTGATGGAAAACATGGTTGATGAAGCCAAAAGAGAAGAAATGGAAATTGAACAGCTGTTAAAAGAAAATGGAGTTGGACTGCCTCCTTCTCCTCCCGAACGAGCTTATTCGGATATGGAGACCATTCCGGTCGGAGCGCGTTTTAATGACGCGGAAATCTCCGCTTCCATTACAAGAGATATAACGAATGGTCTCATGGCCTGCAGTCAGATTATAGGCCAGTCTACCCGGGAAGATATCGCTATGATGTTTGACCGGTATCATACCGCTAAAGTACAGGCCGGAGCGAGATTGCTTCAGTTAAACAAGGATAAGGGATGGCTGGTACTTCCTCCGCTGCAAACAGAAGGATACGTGACAGTTTAAACTGTTTGACTATCCCAAAAGTGGAAGTGTCCAAAAAGCGTTAGCTGCAAGTGGGTGCCAGTTCGAAGGTGACAAAAACGCAGCCGCTATTGCTCTCATTCTGGGTGAATCTTCAGCGGCAGCTCTTTGCGTTGGGCTTTCTACTCCTGGTTTCGTATTTTTATCTGCTGTAAAAGATAGGGGGCTGTCCTTTTTTGGCCAGCCCCGTTTTTCATCTCTCCCATCTGTTTTCGCCGTAAAAATCTCTACTTTACTCATTGAAAAAGAATTGGAGAGAATAAATTCTAACGTCTTGATGTTTCCTTGATTTCACTACCAGATATTTCGGTTTATCAGCTATTGCCTGTTGCCTGTATACGTGGCCAGCGTGTTCTTCTGCCTCCATGCTCCCTACGTTGACGATATTTTCTTTCTGAGTATGAAGTTCAGCTTCAGGCTCATCATTATGAATCCCATCCACGAATATATACAACTCCCCTGTCCGATTGTTAATCCATACATACCCTTCTGTATCCGAATAAACCGGAGAAGTTGCTGTATATAAAGTCGTTTCTGGTTCATGGATAAAGGAAGGGGATGCCGTTTCAGGCTCGCTTCCCTGCTGGTTCACTTGGAATAATGGGAGAAGCAACAATACAAAAGCTAAAACGGCTGCCGCCCCCGCCGCTGCTCCTTTATTTTGGAAAATAGGTGTTTTTGTATGTCTCTTGTCCTGCCGAACGGTCCGCTCCATTATTCTTTCCTTCGTCTCTGCGGAAGGAAGCTGGAACGAAGCCCCGGACTGATCTAATAGTGAATTCCATTCCTCCACCCGTTTGCGGCACTCCCGGCAAGAAGAGATATGGTCCTGCAGGGCCGGCTTTTCTCTTTCCGGAAGTTCTCCGAGAACGTAATCTGCCAGCTCCTGATCATTATATCGATCACAAGTCATATTTGTCTTGATCCTCCCTTTTTGCGCCCTCTTCAGACCACTGTTTTTGGAGGGAACGAAGCCCCTGCCGCACCCAGGATTTCACGGTACCCAGGGGTTTTTTCATCGCTGCCGCCAGCTGGGCGTGGGACTGCTCATATAAATAATTACCGATTAGGGCATTCTTTTGTTTTTCCGGCAGCCGGGCCAGGAAGGTTTTTGTTTTTTCCCATTCCATTTGTTTTACCACTTCGTCTTCCAGCCGCTCCTTTGATTCAATTTCAATATCTTCTTTTACCACTTCGGCTCTTTTGCGGAGCCGGTCCAAACAACGCGACCGTGTTTTCACCGCTATCCAAGAACGGACCGAACCCCGGGACGGATTGAATTGATGAGACTGCTGATAGACTTCAATAAATACTTCCTGGACCAGATCTTCCGCATCTTTTTCGTTTTTCAGCAGTTTCAGCGCAATCGTATTTACAAAAGGAGAATATGCCTCGTAAAAACGGGCAAAAGATTCTTCGTTTTTTTCTTGTCTGGTTAAGAATTCATCGGCTGATTCCAAGTCATGCCTCACGGTTGAACTCCTTTATTTTTGTATGTCGTTATGTACTTAGTTTTATCAGAAAATTTAAAGTGTGGCAAAAAAATTTTTAAAAAAACCTCATCCAATTTTCGGTTTGGCACGTACCGGTTATAGAACTCATTCAAGGAGGTATGTCCACATGTTTAAAAAATCTTTCCTTTCTTTCCTTGCTGTTATTGCTCTTCTTTTTACAGGAAACCTGCCCTCAGCTCAAGCCGTGGATGGCTTTGAACTGTTCAGCCCTTATTCCGGAATCTCTGTAACACCTGGAGAGACGATCAATTATGACATGCAGGCCATTAATGATACCGGGTCCATTCAGGATGCAGAGCTTTCCGTGAATGGTCTGCCTGAAGGCTGGGATTACAACCTTACGGCAGGCGGCTTTCAGGTAAGTCAGCTGACAGTTCAGCCAGGCTCCCCACAGTCGTTTGCGTTAGAACTTGACGTTCCATTAGAAGTAGAAAAAGGCACCTATGAATTTGAAGTGAACGCTACAAATCCAAATGGACCGAATGATTCCATTCCTCTTTCTGTGACTGTTCAAGAGGAAGGTATCTATCAAACGGAGTTCACCAGTGAACAGCCTAATTTAGAAGGGGATTCGGAAACGGAGTTCCGTTATCAGGCTACGCTTAGAAATCGGACCGCGGAAGAACAGGTATATGCCATGGAAGCTTCGACCCCGGAAGAATGGTCCGTTCAATATGAGTCTGAAGGCGAGAGCGTCTCTTCTGTGTCCGTTCCTTCTAACCAGGAAAAAACGGTGACGGTCATCGCAACACCGCCGAATCAAATTGAAGCAGGAGATTATTCTTTTGACGTGACCGCTTCCGCAGGAGGTACTTCTGCCGCCCAAACGTTTGAAGCCAGTGTGACAGGACAGTTTGGGCTGGAATTGTCCACCCCGTCCGGTCAATTAAATACAAACGTAAACATAGGAGGCAGCCGCGCCATCGATCTAGTGGTGAAAAACACCGGCACCATTCCTGTAAACGAACAGTCTTTGTCAGCACAGACGCCCCCAAACTGGGAGATATCTTTCGAACCGGCCTCCATCCCCGCAATTGAACCCGGCAGCCAGGAGACCGTGCAGGCTGAAATCAATGCAAGTGACAATGCCATCGCCGGGGATTATGTGTCTACCATCACCGTGGAAGGGGCGCAGGTCAGCGACAGCATCGATCTTCGCATGTCTGTCCAAAAAACAGGAATATGGGGATGGATCAGCTCAGCTATTATTCTTCTGGTGGGAGCCGGTATTTACGCCGTGATACGCCGTTATGGGAGGAGATAAACATGAGGGAAACCATTGTTCAAATCGAAGAGTTACATAAAAATTATGGAGAAACGACGGCCGTGAGAAATTTGAGCCTGGATATTAAACGGGGAGAAATTTTTGGCCTGCTGGGTCCGAACGGAGCGGGAAAATCCACTACTATCCTTTCCATGCTTGGATTAACAGACATCAATTCCGGAACCATCCAGGTGAGCGGATTTAACTCTCAAACCGAGCCCATACAGGTAAAAAGAATTACCGGTTATCTTCCAGACCAGGTCGGTTTTTATGAGGACATGAGCGGCCTCGAAAATTTACTGCTCACGGCAAGATTGAACAATATTCCCGAGAAGCGGGCGTTGGATCACGCAGATGATCTGCTTCAGCAGGTCTATCTGCATTACGCTAAAGATGATAACGTCCGGACTTATTCCCGAGGGATGAAGCAGAGACTGGGCCTTGCCGATATTTTAATAAAAGACCCGGAAATCATCATTATGGATGAACCAACCCTGGGGATTGATCCGAAAGGAGTGCAGGAATTATTAACGCTTATTAAACAGCTCCGGGAGCATAAACAATTAACAGTGCTTTTATCGTCCCACCACTTAGAACAGGTACAATCGATTTGTGACCGGGTCGGCCTTTTTATGAATGGGTCCTTATTTGCGGTCGGCACCGTGGAACAATTGAGGGAAGAATTATACCAGGATAAAGAAGTAAAGATGGACGTGGTATTTGAACAAGAGCTGACCCCTTCCCTCAAGCAGGAACTTCAAGATAGGACAGAACGCAACGTGGAATTCCTTTCTGACACTCATATCAGGTTGTTCAGTTCCTATGAAATTATCTTTTTTGAATGGGTGCACCACCGTTCGCTTTCGCTGCGGCAGCTGGTAAAACAGGGCTACGAACTTCAGGATATTTATGAACAATACTTTACCGAGGAGGGAGAAACGTTATGATAGAGCTGTGGAAAAACGAGCAGGATGAAAACAGATGGCATCCATTTTCCGTTCTCATAAAAAAAGAACTGGCAGACCACATCCGCAGTTTCCGGTTTATTATTTTGTTTGTGCTCGTCATGTTCATCTGTGTCGGCTCTTTGTATGTCGTTCTCTCCAACATCAGGGAAGCTGCTTCAGATGTCGATCCAGGGAGTGCCACCCTGTTTCTCAAAATCTTCACATTGTCTAATGGGGAGCTTCCTCCTTACTTCGCTTTGCTGGGATTAATCGGTCCGCTTGTAGGTATATCCCTTGGCTTCGATGCGATAAATGCTGAGATGAACAAACGAACACTCAGCCGCATTCTCGCCCAGCCGATTGCGCGGGATGCGGTCATCAACGCGAAATTTCTGGCAGCCGTTATTGCCGTTTCGATTATGATACTCTCCCTTGCCTTTTTAATGATCGGATTCGGTATCTGGTTTATCGGCATCCCGCCAACTTTTGAGGAATTTCTTCGTATAATGATTTTCACAGCTGTAACCATTATCTATATCGCGTTTTGGATCAATTTGTCCATCATTTTTTCCACTTTATTTAAACAGCCGGCAACTTCCGCACTGACCTGCATTGCCATCTGGCTGTTTTTCTCCGTATTTTTCAATATTTTAATACAGTTCCTTTCCGGATCAGAGATCGGGAGCGCGGGCAGAGGCTGGACGTATTATCTCAGTCAGCTCTCTCCTACTCAAATTTACAGTAACGTTACATCGGTGCTGTTAACGCCGGGAATACGTTCTACCGGTCCATTGTCGATGGGGCAGGTTGCCGGTTCGATCCCAACACCGCTTCCGCTCCAGCAAAGCCTGCTGGTCATCTGGCCCCATTTAACTACGTTGATCGCCGGAACATTTATCTGCTTCGGGATCGCCTATCTGCTTTTTATACGAACCGAAATCCGTTCTTAAGAAAAACCCGCCTAGAGCTGGGAGCCCGAGTTCCTCTACTTATCATGCGAAGCGGGAAATAGGAACTCGGTTTTCCCGTTCTTCCATACAAGGGCCGCATCGAAAGTTCGTTTTCCATTAAAACCTTTAAGGACGGGTGTCGTCCCTTTTTCGCATAAAGCACGGATATGCGCTTTAGTAATCGTTTTTCCTAAAATGGTTCGGTTAAATGTCTGCCGGCATCCGTTGTTATATTCGGTGCATCCGTAAAAGTTCTTTCGTAACACAATACTCCCTTTTTTACACGCGGGGCAGCGGACAATCGGTTCCGTGGATTTTTGGCTCCTTTTAGAACGTTTCGGCTCCGGCAGGCCTTCTGTCGAAATATCCAGTGGATGCACTTTCTCGTCAGCGGTATTTACTAGTTTTCTCGTGAAGGCAGCGGTGTTATCTATAAATGTTTTCTTCTCCGCTTCCCCTTCCCCGATTTTTCGTAAAAATAATTCCCATTTTGCCGTCATTTCCGGTTTTGATAGTAAGGAGCCTTCTACAGCCCGGCATAGAATTTCTCCTTTTTTCGTAACGTGAACGACGTTTTTCTGCACCTTTATATATTCCTGCCGAATCAGCGTCTTAATAATACTGCTGCGGGTGGCCTCGGTTCCCAGTCCTTCCACTTCTTTCAGCGCCCGTTTCGCTTCTTCATCATCTTCGACGGTCTGCCCGCAGGTTTTCATCATGTTTATCAGATTCCCTTCGGTATAGGGTTTGGGCGGCTTTGTCATTTCCCGGTTAATATACACGGAAGCCATTGCCGGCATATCCTCCGTTAAGGAGGGCAGCTGCGGCAGTTTTTGTTTCGAGTTGACATCTGTACTTTTAAACAGCGTTTTCCAGCCCTGCTGCTTGTCCACCTTTCCTTTACTAAAAAAAGACAAGCCTTTCACATTCGTGGTTACAACCGTTTCTTCATAGATATAATCCTGGTGAAACACAGCAAGTACACTTTTTACAATTTCCATATATATCTTGTTCTGTTCCGGACGCAGCTTTTGCAGCGCCGCTTCTGTCGGAATCTTTTTTGTCGGGATGATGGCATGATGTTCTTTCACTTTATTGTTATCGACAAACCGTTTTCTAGCACGCGGTTCTTCGGCTTGAAAAACGTCACTGGTCACCTGCTGGTACGCCTCCACATTTTGCTTCAAATAATGATATTCATTGTTCGTTATGTGCTGTGTATCTGTTCTGGGATACGTTACTAGTTTTAATGGTTCGTCATACAGGCTCTGTACTATTTCCATTGTTTTGGAGGGGCTGAATTTATATTTTTTGTTTGCCAGGGTCTGCAGGGTGGAAAGGGAATGGAGCATTGGCGGTTTTATACGTTTTTCCTTGACCTCAACGTCCTGCACAACGCCCTCCTCTTCGGTGCCGATTCCATGTTCCGCAAGGACGTTCCCAGCATTTTCATGCGTCCTGTACCTCTCCTTTGTTTTACCTTCGTAGCTCCCCGCTTCTGTTTGAAAATCAGCTTTGATTTCAAAGTAGGGTTCCGGGACAAAGGTTTCAATTTCCTGCTGACGGTCATAAATCAGTTTCAGGGTCGGTGTCTGCACCCTGCCGACACTGAAAACATGATTCAGCCCCTTCTTTTTGAGAAGCAGTGTGTACAAACGGCTCGCATTCATGCCAACAACCCAGTCTGAGATTTGACGGGCCTGGGCTTCTGCGTAAAGAGAGTGAAACGCTTCCCCCGGTTGAAGCCGTTCAAACCCTTTTCTTACTTCCTCCTGCTCCAGGCTGT
The DNA here is from genome assembly GCF_000429685.1 of Salibacterium aidingense DSM 18341. Classification (GTDB taxonomy): domain Bacteria; phylum Bacillota; class Bacilli; order Bacillales; family Marinococcaceae; genus Salibacterium; species Salibacterium aidingense. The sequence goes on along the minus strand of NZ_AUCI01000009.1, from coordinate 132,248 downwards.
TAATCCAAAGTCTTTGCTGGGGTTTATGCGACACACCTGCCTGCTGTATAATACTTTGCGCAATATTTTCACCTTCGCGGTCGCAGTCTGTAGCAATAATGATGGTCTCTGCCTGCTGCAGCAGACGGCGGACGATGTGAAATTGTTTTTTTGTTTTTTGTGAAGGCCGGAACTCAAACGTCTGCGGAAGCATAGGCAGCTGATTCAGACTCCAGCGTTTCCAGGACGTTTCATATTCAGCCGGAGACTTCAATTCTATTAAATGACCGACTCCCCACGTCAGCACTGCTCCTTCTGGAAAAGCGGGGCAGGAAGGAATCGTTAAATATCCTTCTTTTTTCTGCCCTTTGGGAAAAGCCGCAGCATACGCTTTGGCCTGGCTTGGTTTCTCTGCCAGGATAACAGGCATCATCGATAGCTCCTTCCTGATCAATCACGAATATACGTTCTTTTTAGTATAGAGCATTTTTGTCTGTTTCGAAATGCTTTCTCTTATCGCAGACGAAAAAAAATGATAGACTTTTATAGGAATTATCATAGATGGAGGTCATACCTGTGAGTCAGTTAAAAGAAGCAGGATTTGAATATTATCATATAAAAGAGAGGATACAATACGCGGGGATGGAAAAGGACCTGGTTCAGCTGCAGGAGGCGTTTGACTACCTGCCTTCCGACGAATACGCCCCTCATCTCCACCGGTTTCGGCGCTATGCGAGAGCACTTGTCATGCCTGGCACTCACGACGTAAAGTGGCTCCCGGAAACCCGGATAGACGGTCAGGCGTACTATGAATATTTTCAAGGCAGCTTCAATCCGGAATATATGGGAGAATACCGGCGTTTCCCCTCGCTTGATAAAAGGTCCATGAATAATAAGCTGCTCGAAGAAATAATCAAGTTCGACTTTAAGGAAACCTTTTGGATGAGAGAAGATGCGCTCATGCCTTTTCACGCTGGTGTTCATTTTGTGAAGCTGCAGGTGGAAAAAGAGGGGGACGTTGCCGTTTCCTCGCCAAATACTCTCCACCAGGACGGAGAACCATTTACATTTGCTCATTTGATACGGAGAAAAAATATCAGCGGGGCGGTAAATGCTATATCGATTCCGAAGCATCGGGGCAAAATGCCGGAGGATATACCGGAAGAAGATATCACAAGCTCGTTTTATCTGACAGAACCGCTTGAATCCTACAGTGTCTATGATCCGCTTGTGACCCATTTTGTAGGTGATGTCAAAAAAGGGCCGGAAGCGGGGCCGGGAGAACGTTCTGCTATTCTGATTGATTTTCAGCCGACCGTGATTGCGGATCCGGATCAGATCCGCAGCATGCGCGGACAAACAGAATCCATGATATATGTCTAAAGGGTGGTTTATTTGGGTTCAAAGGCTAAGTTCACAACGTCCTGCTGCACCGCCTTTGTGACCTGCATCGTGCAGGCCCGGTTCAAAAGCTGACTTCGCAATGTCGTGTTCCATGCCCTTCACAGCTAATTTACCGAGGTAAGAGAAACAAGTTCATAATACAGCGTCGTCCGTCCTGTGCCCCATTCCACTTTCGTGATAATAGCTGTTCCAAATGGTGCTTTATCTTCTTCTGTCTGAATGGCTATGGCCGTATCCAATGGATAGAGGTGATAGCCTTCCTTCACCAGGCGGAACGACCTTTCTCCAAGGCGTTCGGAATGTTTGTGTGTCACGATTTCCCAATTCATTTCAATGGAAAAACCCATTGCTTATCCCTTCCTTCATGTCTCTCTCCTATCAGTATTCGACAAAAATATAGAATCTCCTTCTACAACAAAAAATATCCAAGCATGACCCCCGTTCCGCCAAATATTAAAGCAAACGGAAGATTCCAGAAGGTCAGCTGATAAGGATTTCGTTTCATATACTGGGACATCATAGTTATCGGGACGTTGAAGGTCCCTGCTGCATCATTGGCCAGTGTTCCCGTAATCATAACAATCGCGATGCTCATCGGGTTTATTTCCTGTAAAAACGGCTCTACAAACAACCCCTGCATACTGATTGTAACCAGGGGGTGAACGCCGGCACAGGCTAGACCCAGCGCACTAACCTGAAGGACAAGCAGTAACAGCAAAGGTGTTTCTCCGATGAAAGCCAGCGGCTCCTGAAACTTAGCAAAGATATTCGTTTTTTTTACGATGTCATTAAAAAGACCAAGAACCAGGAACAGCAGCATAAAGTTCTGCATGGTTTTCATCTGCTGCGGCCAGGTGAGGACATTATACCGGAAAAACACCTTATGACGCTTAATCAGAAGAGCCCACAGGGTGGTATAAGGCAGGACTGAAATAATGACCGCCTCAAAAAAATCCAGACCCAGCCACAAGTGGAGAGAAGCAGCAGTTCCGATAAAAAGGACTAAAAATACTCCCATCAGCACCAGTTTCCGTATTTCTTTTTTGGTAAACATGGGTGCCGGCTGTTTCTCTTTCAAGGATATATGTTTGTAGGTGAAGGAGGCCAGCAGCCAGTCGAGCATAAGCATCGCGCCTGAAAAACCAAGCAGCCACGGGAGCAGATGCAGATAAGAAACACTTGTAATTCCGATAACCAGAGCAATATATACTTCAATCGGACTCCAGACATTGACACTTGCAAAAGAACGAAGCATCGACTGCACCGCAAACCGATGGAAAGTCTTATCTGAAAATCCGGTTAACCTCTGCTGCACAAAACGGTAAACCAGGGGAATCGCGGATAAAAATATGAACAGGCCGAGAACATAGTGGGTGAGAGAAGTGCGCCGGTAAAACTGGGCCAGATTGGTGGTTTTTGCCTGCAGCAGACGATACAGCGACCGTTCAAAGCGTCCGACGATCATAAAATGATTGATAAAAGGAATCATGTATAACAGGGAGAGAAGCAGCGCCATCGACGTGAAATAAACAGGAACTTCCCTCCAGGGCAGCTCATAAGCGAAAAACAGTCCCGCCGATACAGTAAAAAAGAAAACCGCCAGTATTTGGTACGTGCGGTTTGCTCCCGCGACAGAGAATAGCAGCGCTATCATCCCGATACAACCCAGGAGATAACTGAGAAACTCTGACGATATAAAAACATGAACAATATAGAGTGAAACATAACTTGAATAGGTAATAAAACGAAGCTCCTGCATCATTGAGAACCTTCCTTAATATTTTTCAAGTATTCAAAAAATCCATCTTTGCCGCTTCTCCTCCATAAGAAAAACGGGCGATAAGAAACCTTTTAGACGCTTCCCCTGCCCACGGGTGACTTCTCTTTTCCATAGAAAAGGAACTGTACCCTTTTATACAGCTCCTACTGTCTTATCATACTCAAATCTAATGTTATGAAATATATTCGACAACATTTCCCGGGAAATACAGAAAAACATACTGCCTGCCCTCATAATTTTTTTATTGCTTTTTCGATTGGTTCTTTCCCTGATAACAGTTCAAATGTTTTATATTTTACATTTTCTTCTGTTAAAGAAGCAATCATCACTCTTGCTGTATCCTCTCTTGAAATAGAACGGTGTTCCTGGTCATTGAATTTCTCTTTTATTTCTACCAGTCCCCTCCCTTTATCAAACGTAAGAGAACCGGTCCGTACTATCGTATAGGGGAGGCCGCTGCTCCGCAAATGAGCATCTGCCGCCCCTTTTGCTTCTAAATAATACTTGTCAGGTCCGTCTGGATTATCGGCTCCCATACTGCTCAGCATCACAAAGTGACGGACTCCCTGCACCCGGGAGGCATCAATTAGTTTTTTTGCCCCTACCTGATCCACAGCCAGCGTCTTTTCAGGTCCGGTTTTGGAACCTGATCCAGCCGCAAAAAGAACGGCGTCCATTCCTTTTGGTGATTTAGATACATTATTTTCCAGATCAGCGGTGATGATTTGCTGCGCACCTAATTGTTTCATTCTGCCGGCCTGTGTATAATCACGAACCATGGCGTAAACCTCGTGATTCGAATCATTGGCAAGCATTTCTACTAAGAGCTGCCCCGTATATCCGTGAGCGCCGGCCACCAAAACCTTCATCCCTGACCCCTCCTCGTTTTTTCTTTATCTATTTTCTCTTATTTTATCATAAACACAGCCTTACATGGCATCTCCATGATGATGAAAAGGCGGTTTTCCCCGCTTCCTTCGGCGGAATTTCATTTTTTTGGAAAACACCGAAAGAATAATGGAAGAAAAAATGAGAAGAATTCCAATCGTCTGCCACCCCGTCAGTTCATCGTGAAAGATCATCACTCCTACCATAATTCCTACAATCGGTTCAATCGTCGCTAATATTGCAGCATGACTCGACTCAATATATTTTAATCCGGCTGTATACAATACATACGCTAATATAGTCGATACGAGCACACTTCCGACAGCATATATCCATGCCATCGGCTCGGCAAACGGAGCAAGGTTGTTTTCAATTCCGCTTACCGGAAGCAGAAATACTCCGCCGCACAGCATTGAATACGCCGTAATCGTGATGGAGTGATATTTCCGACTGACAAATTTACCGATAATACTATAGAGAGCACAAAAGAATCCGGACGCTAAACCAAAGACCAGTACAGAAAATGTCAGATTCATAGAACCGAGCGGAAAAAAACCGGCTACTAAACTGCATCCGGCCATGGTTAATAGAATGGCTCCGATCTTATTCAAGGTCATGGGTTCCTGAAAGACAAAACGGGAAATCACTGCTACAAAAACAGGGCTGGTATAAAGCAGTACCACAGCCACGGACAAAGAGGATTGTTCCATCACCGTAAAATAGCACCAGTTAAACAGGGCAATACTTACGACTCCCAGCCCGATAAAATAGGGAAGATCTCTCAGATGTATTTTCAGCAGATAAGGGCGGATAAATCCTATGATACCGAACATGAGGATCATCGACAGGGACATTCTTATTGTGACTACTTCCAGCGGAGAAAAACCAAAGGCATATAGATTCTGTACAAACAGCCCGGTCAATCCCCAGAAGGAAGCCCCAAAAATTGTTATACCATATGCAGCAGCAGGTCTCATATTTTCCACCTTCTTTGCTTTCAAAATGATATAAAAGTGAAACGGAAAGGCGAGGAGGCATTTATTCCGTATAATGAAAAAAGCGTTTTATTGGATCTCGAGCATTCCTATCTTCTCACCTTAGCCGGGAAATTACCACACGTATTCAATATTATATTAGAATAGTTTTGACCTTATCTGACTAAAACAGTCTGCTCCTCTTGCCAAACCCAAAGGAAATTGCTATCATTATCCATCACGTAATGACCCAGGACACGGAGGAAATAATCATGTATCATGCCGAAACGATTCTGGAAAAATGCAGACTGTTTGCGATTATTTTATGGCCGATTCTAGTAACACAGTTAAGTTATTTTGGAATGAACGTGATCGATACGATCATGTCCGGGCAAGCGGGGACGTCTGACCTTGCCGGTGTTTCTATTGGGGCTGGGTTATGGCTTCCTGTTTTCACCGGAATGAATGGGATTCTGCTTGCCATTACGCCCATGGTCGGACAACTCTTGGGAAAAAAAGAACATCACAGCATTACTGCAATTATTACCCAGGGGTTTTATGTCGCTATCCTGTTCGGGGGGCTCATTCTTATAAGCAGTGCACTGCTGCTGGAACCAGTCTTGTCCTTGATGTCTCTTGATCCAGAGGTGCATCATACTGCCAAGCATTATTTGATCGGATTGTCCACCGGCATCATCCCTTTTTTTCTATCGATTGTGCTGCGTAATTTCTTCGATGCACAAGGGTACCCACGGATTACCATGACTATTATGCTGGGGGTCCTGCCTCTCAATTTTTTGTTTAATTATTCGTTGATTTTCGGGAAATTCGGCGCGCCGGCATTAGGAGGGATCGGAGCCGGTTATGCTACTGCTGCTTCTTATTTCATTATCTTTTTATTTAGTGTCGTGATGACGTTCAGGGTCGAGGTCATGCGCAGGTACCGCATTTTTGTACAGTGGTTTGCTCCTTCCTGGACGGCCTGGAAAAGGCAGCTGCGTATCGGCATACCACTTGGGCTGTCTCTCTTTTTTGAAGCGAGCATTTTTTCGGCCGTGACCTTACTGATGGCAGCCATGTTTGACACCATCACTATTGCTGCTCATCAAGCGGCGTTCAGTTTTACTTCTATTATTTTTATGATTCCCTTAAGCATGTCTCTTGCGTTGACCATCGTGGTTGCCTTCGAAGTCGGGGGACAAAGAATAGCGCATGCAAAACAATACACACGGATCGGTGTGCTCACCGCCATGTGTATTATGCTGATCTCGTCCTGCTTTATCTATTTTTTCCGGGAGCCGATCAGCTATATCTATACCGATAACCCGGAAGTCGTTGCCCTGGCCAAACGGTTTTTGATTTTTGCTATCTTCTACCAATTTTCCGACGCGGCCCAATCTACCCTGCAGGGGGTGCTGCAGGGGTACAAAGATGTGACCGTTCCCTTTCTTACTTCATTTATTTCGTATTGGCTCCTCGGGCTTCCGGCCGGATACCTTCTGGCTGCTCATACCAACCTTGGGCCGTTTGGGTGGTGGCTCGGCATTACAGTCGGTTTAACCTCTGCTGCAACAGGTTTTTTCATTCGCCTGAAAATCGTTCAACACCGGCATGCTTCGGTTCCCCAATCAATGGCAGGCGATACTTAATCGTGAGAAAACGGAGAGGGCCAACCATGAGGGAATGGCTGGCTTCCAGTCCTCCCCCTGCTTCCCAGACATGAAACACTTCCTGCAGCGGAGTTTTCCATGTCCATCCGCCAATAGTGATATAAATTCCTTCATCCCCCCGTTTATCCAGGGATTTGCGGCTTGTTAAAATCAGAGTTCCCTTCCTTCCGTGCACGGGACGTAGAATACCTGTCATAACTCCGGCCGGCAGAGGCAGGGCAATGTTAAAATACGTTACTCCTTTTTTTGTATGTCTCGAATAAACAGCAGTGAAAATCGGCTCTTCTGTTGAACGATTCTGTCTGATCCAAACATGCGGCTCCGGGCGGCCGTCCCGTTCCTCCGGGAGCCTGTAGATCGTGCCGCTCATTGCCGCCGGGCCGGAAGAGGGTATGTTTATTTGTTTCATTTTGTTCGTAAAAAAAGAGGAGACCGGGGACAGAAACGGGACGTCCCAGGTGATATCCGCCTCCATTCCAAACCGGGCAGTCTGGGTATAAAACGCTGCAACAAGCCGATCCAATGTTTCAGGAGAAAAATCCTCTCTTTTGTAGTTCTGCCATACCGTAAGCAGACCTTCCCCCGGCTCTGGAAGATGTTTAGCTGTAAACCTTTCCGCTATGTTTCTTCTTCCCCGCAGCCGGCTGATGGGAAATTGATTATATACAGCCCGGGGAGCAGGGAAGGCTGCATACCAGCCGATAAGAGCAAAAATCGAAAAAATGAAAGCATTCCAGGCACCGTGCCATGGTATCATTCCGGAAATGCCTATAAAGGAAATGCCTGCCGCCCGTCCTGCGCTGTATAGAATCGATAAAGTCATCGTTATTATAAGAACAGCAGAAGAAAGGAGCAGGCTCCCTTTTGCCAGGGGCGGCATGGACAAACCTGCCTTTATAGTCCATCCCGCCAACCAATATAGGAAAAACACATAGATTCCGACCAAGACTGCTTCAAGCGGCGGTCCCTGATCTACAGCAGCTGCTGTTAACAATGGACCGATCAGGACTCCAACTGTCAGGATCTGATAACCTCCCATGGAGTTGGAACCTTCGTTATAATAATGCCAACGCCCTAATAATCCTGTGAACACAGGCAGCAAAAAGGCTGCATAATGAAAATGTACAGCGGTTAAGTCAACAATCACGCTGGAGTACGGCAATAGCGAGGCAGCGCCGCCCTGCGCCAGAACAAACCAGCTTCCTCCTACAGGAAGGTACAGATATCCAATATCAATGGCCGTTTCCTCCAACGGAGCTATGCCGCGTGCCAACAGCCGGCGCAGGCCGCTCCAGCCGAGGATCAAAGTGAAAAAGAACCATATGCCTGCCAAAAGCAAGGGAAGAAATCGTGCTTCCATGTTCATGGAAAGAGTCCCGCACCAGCCAAACACAACGGAATACCGCCCTGTCCAATTAGGGAGAGAAACGACAGCGGTTGATAATACAATCGGAACGATGACAAAAAAGGATAATGCCAAGGCTGCTTCTATGATTTCCGGCTGATAAAATACGGCCCATATCCCAAAGCTGGAAAACCCAAGGAGGAGGTTAGTTCGTTTCGTCATCTCTGCTGCTCCACCAGCACAGTCTTTTTCATCGAAATCACCTTAAACGCCGGCCACTCTGGTTTGTCCACCGTATAAGTATCGAAAATATGATAGCCCAGCCGCTCGTACCGTTTCACATTCTGCGGTGTCGAGCCCCGCACCTTGCAATACACTGTTTGTTTTCCAAGCTGCACTGTTTTCTTTTCTGCCCAGCGGATGAGCGCCATTCCCACCCCGTGCCCTCTTTCTTCCGGAGGAACAGACAACCGGAAAAAATATAAAGAATCCTCCTCTTCTCTTACCCTCACGACACCTACTGCTCTCTCTTCCACATAACATACCGCCGCTGTCTCTTCCCTGCTGGCTATGGACGTTTGAATCAAATCCGTCGTTTCCTCCATTGCCCCCGAAGGCGGGCAGTCGTTATTGTATTCTTTAAAGGCCCGCTGCATCAGGAGGCGGACCGTTTCTGCTTCTGAAGAATTGACTTCTACTATCTTCATCGTTTTCTCTCCACCCATTCTAGTTTTCACCTATTCTTTTCTATCCTATCATCCTTCCCCTGCCATGTCATAAAAACAGCAAAATGGAAGAGAATTCAGCATATACTGCTGATACTGTCTTCCATTTCTGTTGATAATCCCAGCTCCTGGGAAAGCCGGATGAATTGCTCGATATCGCCCAGACGGGAATATGAAAGTTATCCTTCCTCGGTTAGTGATTATTAACAGAGGCTTTTTTTATAATCGAAAGACCACCAGGAGCCAAGTTAACGTTTCCGCGTGCCGGTATCCCTTTCATCAAATGAATAAAATCGCCACTCTGAACCTTTATGGTCTGTTGTTCTTCTCCAAAGTTCGTCAGGAAGATATAGTCATACTCACCGTCCGTCCTCTGCTGAGCCGATACTCCATGCGACCCGGTATCATTTTTCTAATCCTAACTTCTTCAATAAGAGCTCTGTAAAAGTCGTCCTTGTAGAAAGCTAAGGCCTCAGCAAAAGAACAGGTAGTCTCGATGCAGGTATCTACCGGATTAATGAAAGGCTGGCTTCATATCCAGTCCGAACTGAAAAGCGCCGCTGTTTAACCGGTACTTCTCAAGCACATCCGGCCCACAGCTTGCTGAGCCAAGGCCATGATGCTTGTGATCAATTAAAATGGTCAGAAAATCCTGTTTGACTAAATCATAAGTATGCTGCGCTTTTTCCAAATTTTCGATTGTATAGTACTGACAGTTAAAATTAAACACAGGCTTAGCTTGGAACTTAAGCCCGACTCCTATCCCGCTCGTTATCTCAGCCCAGCGAACGTCGTGCCGATTGCCGTTTTCCTGAGGATAAACATAAGGGGTAAAGAATTCTTCTGCATTCTTCTCCCAGACGCCAAATCGATTTGATAGATTGCTGTCGTGGTACGATTCACCAGGACCGCGGCCATACCATTTCACATGATTAAACGTCGACGGCACTTCCATCTTCAGCCCCAGGCGTGGAAAGGTATGCGGCAGTTCACCATAAGGATCGCCTTTCACCTCAATACCGATCCTTCCGCTCGGATCAATTGTATACGTATAAGTCATATTCAATCCCCAGTTTAAAATCGGCGGAGCGAGCCGGGCAGACACTATAATTTCGACTTGATGTTCTCCATGGGTATGACAGCTGACGGAATGGATTCGCTGCTGCAGGGTATGAAGACCGTGTCTCTTCCAATTAGTAATGGAAGGTGTATCCTTCCAGTGAGCCTGGGCCCACAGGTCATTATCAATAGGGGCTCGCCATAAATTCAGGACGGGGCCTGTTTTAATTAAATCAATTCCCTGTTGCTTCCATTCACTCAGGCTTCCGAACACTTTATTGAAACGGACAATAAAATCCTCACCTTGAACAGTCAGCTCGTGCTTTGACTCTTTCACTGATAAAGGCTGCCGGGCCGAGCCGGTTTCTGTAGGACCGGCCTTATGAACAGGGAGCTCGTACTGTGCCCAGGCCACCTGATGTCCAGTTTTTGCCCAGTTCGTGTCTCGGGCAAGTGTAAATTCAACGTTCAACCAATAGTCCTCTTCCGCTCCATGGTACTGCTCAATGGTATAAGGCAATATCACCTGGTCACTGGACCCTGCCTCTATTCCATCACATAAGATAGTACCGCCCGTAACGATTTCTTCCCCAGTAGTAATGGACCACGCTGCATGCAGATGATCGAGGGAAATAAAGTCATGCCGGTTCGTTATCTTCACTGTGCCTTTTTCTAAATCAACCGATTCTATGACGACGGGTTCGATCACTTTTTTATATTCCTTAAGAGCTGGAGAAGGGGTATGGTCAGCCATAACGAGACCGTCTATTACAAAATTCGAATCGTGCACAGCTTCCCCGAAATCCCCTCCATACGCAAAGTATTCCTCCCCGTCTTTAGATACCCTGCGGATGCCATGATCAAGCCACTCCCAGACAAAACCGCCTTGAAGCCGGTCGTATTTATAAAACGTCTCCCAATATTCCTTCAACCCGCCCGGACCATTCCCCATCGCATGGGCATATTCACACAAAATGTGCGGCTTGCCTAAATCGTCCCTTGCTCCTAAAGCTTCCATTACTTCAACAGCTGTGTACATTGTCGTAAACACATCCGAAGTCTCCGGGTCTCTTTGAGGATCATAGGAACTTTCAGATCTCGTGATCGCCCGGCATTCTCCTTCATAATGAATGAGCCTGGTAGCATCAAATTTTTTCGCCCAGTCTGCCATCGCCTCATGATTTCTGCCAAATCCTGACTCATTCCCAAGCGACCACATGATGACGGAAGGGTGATTTTTATCCCTTACAACCATCCGCTTCATCCGATCAAGATAAGCGTCTTCCCAATCGGGATCATCGCTGAGCTGGTCCCAATTGCCGATCAGGTCAAACCCGTGCGTTTCCAAATCTGCCTCATCAATAACGTATAAACCGTACCGGTTACATAGGTCATAAAACCTCGGATCATTCGGATAATGAGCCGTCCGCACCGCGTTAATATTGTGCTGCTTCATCAGCTTGACGTCTTGCTCCATCCACGCTAAAGGCACAGCCCTGCCGAAGTCGGGATGGTGATCGTGACGGTTGACTCCTTTCAGCTTAATCGCCGTACCATTCACTAAGAACAAGCCATCCTTCCTCTCCACCGTACGAAAACCGACATGGACTGGAATCACCTCGGCTGCTTGCTCTCTTTTTAATGAAAGCAGCAGCTTATACAAATACGGATCTTCTGCCGACCATTTGTTAGGACACCGGAGGGAAAATACGCGGTCTGCCGTTTTTGTGCCGGCCGCCGCAATGGAAACAGTTTCTTCTTCATTCACCACGACCTCTCCGGACGCATCAAGTAAATGATACTCCAGCGTATAATGAGAAACATCGTTATCGCTGCTATTTTCAATCACAGTCTCCACACGCAGTGTGCCATTTTCATAGTTCTCATCAAAACTTGTTTTTACAAAGTAATCTTCGATATGCACTTTAGGGACAGCCAATAAATAAACATCACGAAAAATTCCACTCAGCCACCACATGTCCTGATCTTCAATGTAGGATCCCTCCGACCATTGATAGACCTGAACGGCCAGCCAATTTTTTCCTTTCTTTAGATAGGGAGAAAGGTCAAATTCGGAGGGGAGCCGGCTCCCCTGGCTGTAGCCGGCCTGCCTGCCATTCACCCAGACGTAAAAAGCACTGTCCACTCCTTCAAATCGTAAGGTCACATGCTGATCAAGCCACTCCTCCGTCAACCAGAAATCACGCACGTAAGACCCTGTTGGATTCTGAGCAGGGACCAGCGGGGGATCGACTGGAAAGGGATAGGCAACATTCGTATAAGCCGGCTTGCCATAACCGTGCATCTGCCAGGAGGATGGTACATACAATTCGTTCCAATCCTCCGTGTCATAGTCTTCTTTGTAAAACTGTTCCGGTGCCAGCTCCGGATTTTCGGCGTATTGAAACTTCCATAATCCATTTAATTGTTTAAAAGAGGGCGACTTCTCCCTCTGGAACGTTAACGCACTTGCTTTGTCCGTAAATGGAATAAAGTGAGCCCGCTCCTTCCTGCGGTTTCGCTGCAATACCTGAATGTTTTCCCAATCATTTAATGACATGTTTACAACCTCCTCAAGTTATCCTTTCATCGATCCCATCATGCCCTCTACGAAATGTCTCTGCATGATGAAGAACACCAGTGCCGTTGGCAGCGTCGCGATAACAATAGCCGTCATGATAACTCCATAATCAGGGGAATACCCAGCTCCAAGATTCGAGATTAATAATGGAATCGTTTGATTTTCAGGAGACTGCAGCACGACCAGCGGCCATAAATAGTTGTTCCAGCTGTTCATGAAAGCAATAATCGCTGCAGCTGCATACGTTGTCTTCATCGTCGGCAGGTACACACGGAAAAAGATCCCCAGTTCACTTAAGCCGTCAATCCTGCCCGCTTCTACCAATTCCTTCGCAAACATCTTCGTATTCTGACGGAAGAAAAAAATAAAAAACGCCGTGATCACCGTAGGCAGAATGGCCGCAGCCAGCGTATCAATCCCTAAGAAGGGAATAGTTCCAGAGACGCCACCAAACATACGATAGAGAGGAATCATAATAGCGGCGAACGGAATCATCATCGACAACAGAAGAATATTAAAGATACGATCCTTGCCCGGTGTCCGGTATATTTCAAACCCATAGCCGGCAAGAGACCCGATCAATAGCGTTAAAAAGGTAGTGATTAGAGCAATAATGGTCGAATTGACTAATGCTGTCACCATATTAACTGAATCAAACAGAACTGTTAGATTTTCAAACAAATACGATCCCGGCAGCAGCCGGCCCTGCGTTACATCGACGGATTTGTTGGTCATGCTGACAATCATCCATAAGAATGGAAAAATAGATACCAGCGAAGCAATACTTAAAAAGATATACACTCCGATTCTTTTTAACTTTCTCATTTATCATCACCTGCCACTTTAAACTGAATCAGCGATAATATGACGATTAAAATAACAATGACATATGATACCGTAGCGGCATAGCCGAAATCCGGACTGTATTCAAACGAAAGGTTATAAATGTACATCGAAATCGACAGCGTTGCATTTCCCGGCCCGCCATTTGTAATATTCATAATCTCATCAAAGATCTGCAGCGTGCCGATCGTGGAAATAATTGAAGTAAATAAGATAATCGGCTTCAGCATAGGTACAGTAATATAGAAAAATCGCTGAAAAGATGTCGCTCCATCAATCTTGGACGCTTCATACATCGAACGATCGATATTCTGTAGGGCAGATAAATAGAAAATCATGTTGTAGCCTGTCCATCGCCACGTAATTGCGGCAATAATCGTAATTTTGGCCAGGACTGGATCAGACAGCCAGTTGAGCGGCTCAGATATCAATGACAGCTCAAGCAGAAACTGATTAATTAAACCATCAACGCCGAATAAATATTTAAAAATAACCGCGTAGGCTACAAGCGAGGTTACACACGGCAGAAAGATCGCCGTCCGGAAGAATCCTTTAAATTTCAACGTTGCATCATTCAGCAGTACAGAAAAGAATAAGGCCAAAATAATCATTACGGGAACTTGAACGAGCAGATAAATAAATGTATTCGTCAAGGCCGCGATAAAGGTAGGATCACTGAATAGACGTATATAGTTATCTAAACCAGCATATTCGAGGTTCGACCCCATTCCTGACTGAAAGGAAAGCAGCAGGGCTCTGAGCATTGGATAGAAATAAAATAACCCAATGCCCACCACAGCTAGCAGGATAAACAGCCATCCCATGTAATTCTTTTTAAACCCGGGACCGGCTGATTTTTTGCTGCTGCCGGTATAGGGGGCACTTGCCTTGTCTATCGCTTTACTCATGTTTTGTACTCCTCCTTACGCCATGACAAGCCAGGTTTGAAAGAAAGGGATTCTTTGAAAGTCCAAGCAATCTTTCGCAGAATCCCTTATGAAACGAATCGCTTCCCAATTTAACCTGTAATTTAATATTGGGTTGAAGTTACTTCAATTGAGCTTCCGCCTGCGCCTGCGCATCAGCTAATGCGTCATCCAGACTCTTTCCTTTTAAATAGTTCTGCATTTCAGCTGCTAAAATATCTTCAATCGAATACGTATGCATGCCATAGTTTACACTCGGAATATCTTCCACCCATGTAGAGAAATCGGAAATAAGAGACTGACCGCCAAAGAAGTCATTTCCTGCCTGGTACGCTTCTCCGTCAGAGGCTGGTGTGTACGTGCCAAGAGCCCCAACATCATTTACAAGCTCCTGATAGAACTCTTCATTTTCGCCAAATGTTTTACCAAGAAACTCAGCTGCCTTTTCCTTTCCAGGTATGTTTAATACGTAGAAAGAACTTCCGCCCTGGTTCGATGCGTTTACCGCACCTTCCATATCCAGCCTGGGAATCGGCGCTACAGCCCAGTCTCCTGCTTGGGATTCTTCAGCCTCGATACTGGCACCAATCCAGTTCCCGCTTGGAACAGTTGCCACATCGCCGCTGTTAAAGGCCGAGATAAATTGACTCCAATCAGAATTGGCTTTAACGAAATCAGCTTCCATCATCGCTTTATAATTTTCAAACGCTTTTCTTAACGGTTCATTCCCTTCAATATTGACCGTTGTTCCGTCTTCATCAACGTACCATTCGCCTGCACTTTGAATCATGACACGAAGGATCCCTAAATCATTTGGATCAAGGGAAATCATATCCTTCCCTGTCGTTTCATTTACGTCTCTTCCAATTTCGATATATTCCTCCCATGTAATATCCGTTAAGTCTTCCATCGAGTAGCCCGCTTCCTCCAGGTAGTCTGTACGGAAGAACAAGCCTGTCACCCCGGTGTCAAACGGAAGCCCATACTGCTTATCGTCTAGACTTGTCGGGGCCAGCTTGTACGCAGCAAAGTCGTCCGGATTAATGTAATCATCAATCGGGAAAAACGCATCCGGGTAAGACTGAAGGAAGCTTTGCGCCCGCTGGTCTTCGATTAATACAATGTTCGGCATCCCCTTCATCGTACCGGAGCTGAGACCTGTATTTAATTTCGAAACAATATCATCCTGTGCATTTTCAATGATTTCAAAGTCAATATCTTCGTCGTAAGATTCCTCAGCAATCTCAAGTGCCGCAATGTTAAAGTTCGGATCCCACGCCCAGGCTGTAATTGTATCCGGGTCCTCCTCTGGATCTCCCTCCCCTGAAGCTCCGCTCTCTTCATCAGAAGAACAAGCTGCCAAAACGATAAGCGTTAGTAAAGCAAAAGCAAACAGCCGGCTCTTCTTCCATTGAAACTCCTTCATAACGTATACCCCCTCTTTTGTAAGCGCTGCCATAACGCTTAATTAAAGCATATCATCGAAAAAAAAAGACCGTTAGAACGATCTTTAGAAAATTATTTAATTATTTTTAGAAGTTTCCTTCGTCGAGATATTGACTTTTGGTACTATTTTTAGATTTGGTATTATCTTTAGAATCTCCATCCAACAGAGGAAGAATAATTTTTACTTCGGTTCCTTTCTTCCGTTCACTCGATATTTCCACCCCATACTCCTCCCCAAACAATAATTGAATTCGCTCGTGAACATTACGGACGCCAATCCCGCTGAACAGCTGCCTCTTCCCTTCTTTGCTTTCGATCCTGTCAATTCTCATGCCATCTCCCGTGTCAATCACTTCACACACAAGTTTATCGTTTCGCTGCGCAATCATGATTTGAATAAAGCCCTGCTTTTTATCCGTAAAAGCGTGGAAAAAGGCGTTTTCAATGAATGGCTGAATAACAAGCTTCGGCAAATGAAAATGAAGACAATCGGGAGAGATGAGCGAATTTACTTTAATACGATCTCCATATCTCGTTTGGTTGATCAATACATAGCTCTTAATATTCTCTACTTCCTGCTCTACTGTAATTGTCTCGTCCACATTTCCTAACGCATTCTGAAGAAGCGGGATTAACGCATCAATCGTCTCAAAAGCGGCCTCATTTTTCCCATCCTTCACAAGTAGTTTCACAGAAGTTAATGTGTTATATAGAAAATGCGGATTAATCTGATGCTGCAGGGCCTCAAGCTCCGATTTGCGTTGCTTCCGCTGCGATTTCATCAGTACGTCAACATGCTCCTGTAATTCATTAAGCATATAGTTAAAGGCATTCGCGATCTTTCTCGCCTCATAGCCCCCGTTCACTTTCACGGGTTTACTGAAATCATATTTGGCCATGTTGGAAATCTGTTTAACGAGTCGGCTGATTGAATTCGTTACCCTCCTGGAGATAATAAATACGACGACTAAGGCCAGCAGCACAATCACTGTACTGATTAAGACAATCTCTTTAGTATTTACAAGGTTATGAATGACGAGCTCCTGATCCACGAGATTGACGATATACAAATCGAGCGCCGGTAAAGCCGAGGTCAACACCAGCTGGTCTTTTCCAAAAACGTTGGCTTCCTGATACTCCAGACTTTGTTCTTCGGTTTCTTCCGCAAGTTTAAGGAGATCAGGCGAATCCTGACCGATTAATTCCTCATCGTCACTCGAGATGATTTTCCCGCTGCCATTCACTAACATCACGCTGTTTCCATGACTCGTGTAGTCGTCATAGAATCCTCTTAGATCCAGCTCACGAATCGGGATATACAAATATCCATAAATGTGATTTGTAGATCTCTCTGTAAGCGCCTTTGTCGCTACTACCATCGCGCTGCTATTCGTAATCTCACCACCATCAACAAATTGATAAAGAATCTGATTGGGGTTCTCTTTTGTGTTTTTTGTGATCCGATGGTCCATTAAGTCATCTCCCGAAACCGACCAATTTACATATTTCATATTAAACAGCCGCTCATTTTCTCCGAGGATGATCATGTTCGCTTCATTCGGGCGGTCGGAGTACAGTTTTTCCATCTGCTTTTTAATGGAATAAAAGGAAGTAGACGCATCTATCGAGCTCACATACTCTTCCGTTAACATTCGCTTAATCGTAGCGTTATTTTCTACGTCCATTGAAGTAACTACAACTGAGTAGCTGAACTGTTCGAACTGCTGCTTAATCTGGTTAAGTACCTTCGTATTTGTAATGCTGAACGTATCCATAAACAGATTGTTCGACATCCGAATCGTACTAAAGGTAATCAGAAGAGAAACAGAAATAATACTAATAACCATGACGAGAAACATTTTAATAAATAAATTATTATATTGAAGAATGTTCAGTAATTTTTTCATTCGACTGATCCTCAATTCAGTATCGGGGCAGGCTTACGATAACTCCCAGGTGATGATCCTTCCATTTGCTTAAATACTTTACAGAAGTAGCTCGGATCTGAGTAACCGACCATTTCACTAACCATGCTGACCGAGACAGAGCTAGTCTCAAGAATCTGCTTCGCTTTGACAATTCTCACTTGATTTAAATAATCGCTGAAACCGATGTTCAGATGAGTGCTGAAATAACTGGATAGATACGAGGGGTTGAAGTGGAATGATTCAGATAAGGTCGTCAGCGAAAGCGGTTCAGCATAATGATTCTCAATAAATTGCAGCAGCCGCTTCAGATCAGGCGGGCAGTTTTTATTGTCTTCGACCTGCACAATACGTCTTACCTCATCAACGAAAGTATGAAAGACAGCCACTGCTTTTTTCGCATGAGATGCTTCATTAATTTCCGAGAAATACTTATATTTCATCGTCTCAAGCTCGTGAACATCGTAATTCATATTGTCCAGCAGAACAATGACATTGAACATAATGTTCTCAAGCCATGACTTAAATTCAAAGATATCTTTCGTATATTGACGCATAAGGACGTCAACATGCTCCGTTAAAGAAGTAATCGCAAACTCGAACTTTTTCTGTTTAAAGAGTCCTAGAAACCTCCCTAAGTCAAAAGGCTTCCCGACTTCAGGTACCTCAGGCAAATCATCATAGATTAAAACCTGCTCCTCCGTTAGATAAAATAAATAATCCTTCATGTTTAATAAATGATCCTCATAAATAGTTTTCAGTTCTAGAATCGACGAAAATGGAACACTCATTAACCAAATGGTCCGGCACTCCCGGTCAGCCTCAGCCATCCGGGTTACACATTGCTTCACAGACTGGAGCTGTTCCTCCCCGTTAAAATTAACCAACACTGTATTGATATCGCTTTCATTAACAGGGATAAAAAAAGTTTCACAGGCAAAGAGCTGCTCCTCGAACAAACCACTTACTTCCTTAAAAAATTCCTTTTTACTCCCCCTGCCGCAGCCAGCGATCAGACTGTAATGACTATACGAAAAATCTTCAAGCAGTTTCTCCTCGCTGATCGTTAACGAGGAGCCAATCAGGCACTTTTGTAAAACTACTTCTATCGAAGGGGCACTCTGAATCACTTCCTCCGCCCGTCTGGACTCAGGCATCACCTTTCGCAGCTTCTTAATTAATTCGTCTCCATTCAACTTCGGTTTTAGAATATAATCAGCCGCCCCACACTGAAACGTTGAACGGACATACTCAAAATTTTCAAAGCTGCTTAACACCACAATCTCAATATCTGGATACTGTTCTTTCACCACCCGCACTAACTCGATCCCATCCATCCCAGGCATCACTACATCCGTAATGACAAGGTGAGGACGTAATTCATCGATTAACTGAAGGGCTTCATTCCCATTTGAAGCCTCCCCAACCATTTGAAAGCCTACCTTTTCCCAATCAATATAATTGATCACCCCTTGCCTGATCAACATTTCATCATCCACAACTACAACCTTGCACAGACCGCTCATAACAATCTCTCCCTTAAGGTGATGCCTAGTCTTTTTGAGAATCAGCAACCTTCCTGCCTTTCAAAAACCAGGTATACGTATTTTTTAATGCTCCTTTCAGAAAATGTTACAGCCCATGAATGAATTTTAAAATTTCTGATACTTTTATTGTAATGTCTTTCGTATAGATCGTAAACTAGTATTCTATCTGACACGGAAGGATACAGCTTAGAACAGATTATCTAGTAAATTCCCTAAGGAAGACAGTTAAAGCTAATTTGTAGATGTTGGTGCCCAAACTTAATTAAATGAATAGGATGAGAATGTATTTCAAGGAGGCGAATGATTTATGTATTACTACAATCCTTACCACTCCCCATATTGGGGCCCGCGTCAGCAGGAAGGCTATATCTGTATTACGGAGGATCAGGTAGAATTCGAAGGAGGAATGGAAGGAACAATAACCACCTCAGAGGATGAAGAACTCTCCGTTGTATGCTTTCCCATCCCTCTAGGACCCGGTCAGTCAGTACCACCTCAAGGACAAGAAGAGGAGGAGGATGGCGGCAATGGGAATGGCAACGGTCAAGATGGCATGATGCCCGGGTTCCCTTTTCCAGGGCAAGGCAATGGAGGTGGAATGCCGGGATTTCCAGGAATAGGAGGCGGTCAAGGGCAATCCCGCACAATTGGACGCCGCCCCTATACAAGGCCGTCATACTACATTTACCCTGGCCCTCGTTATTGGTAACGAAAAAGCTCCACCTTATAATAGAAAGTTCATGCTTTCTCACGATAAAAATAGTCCAGGAACAAGGTGGAGCTATATTTCATCATGTTTATCATTAAAACAAGAGTTCACTTGGTTGATGAAAATGGAAGACAATTCAGCATATACTGCTGATACTGTCTTCCATTACTGTGTTGATTAATAGTCGTCTTCGTTTTTTGTATCCGTGTCTTCTTCTTGTATCTCCTGCTGTTCTTGAATGTGAAAGGCTCTTACTTTCTGATCCGCTTCTTCACTCATCTCGTGTAACTGCTCCGCGGTTTCCGCGACACCCTGCAGCGCCTGAACCTGTTCATCGGTGGATGCACTGATTTCTTCACTTGCCGAGGCAGCCTGCTCGATACTCGCATTAATATTGTCCAGTTTAGCAATGATGTTCTCTTTCTTCTCGTTCATATTCGTAACATCGCCGGAAATAGCATGCATCGCTTCTGCCATTTCTTTGGCTGCCTCGGTCAACCGTTCAAAAATATCTTTTGTCGCTGTTACTGCCTGCTTCTGGTTGTCATTGGAAGCCTGAACCTCTTTCATCGAGGTGACAGCTTCCTCAGACTCCTGCTTAACAGAAGCTATTCGTTCTTTAATCTGGCTGGTCATATCGCTCGTCTGCTCTGATAACTTTCGAACTTCTCCTGCCACCACGGCAAAACCTTTGCCGTGTTCCCCGGCTCTCGCTGCTTCGATGCTCGCGTTTAACGCGAGCAGGTTCGTCTGTTCCGAAATTTCTTCAATATTTCCAATAACAGATTCAATACTTTGGACATGCTCCGACAAGTCATTCACGGTCGTGCTTGCTTTATCGGTTTGAGCGGAAGCCGATTCAGATGCGGTTTGCAGGGAAGTCATCCGCGCCAGTCCATCATTATGGTCTGTCTCCTGCTTTTTACTCAGCTCTGTCATCGCTCCCACCCGGTCCGTAATATTGTCAATAGAGGCCGCTAACTCGTTCGCCGCCCCATCGGTTTCTTCCGTCTGCTCTGCCATGGAAGCCGCCGTTTCAGCCACCTCCTGAATGGCTTTATTAATATCCTGGCTGGAGGCCGTTGTTTCTTCCGAGGTTGCACTCATCTGTTCTGAGGACTCCCGCAGCTGAAATACGGTAGTTCTCATTGAAGTCAGCAGCTCATTCATATCCCTGATCATTTTATTAAACTGACGTCCAAGTATGCCCATTTCATCGTTGGAGGCAATTGCGGTATTTACAGTCAAATCGCCATCACTCACCTGCCCCATCTTTACTTTCAATGTATTCAAATGACGAGTCAACCGACCGGAGAAAATGAAAATAATAACAGAACCGAGCCCTGCAACTATAATCGTGTAAATAATCAATTGAGTCAGCAGCTGATTCAGCGGGGCGTACAATTCCCTTTCCGGTACAGCAAGAGACAATGTCCACCCGGTGGTTGGAAGCGTCTGTTGATAGACGAGATGCCCCTCGCCGTTATATTGTATGGTCTGTATTTCTTCCTCATTTGTTGCAAAGGCTTCCCCAAATTCTTTTTCATCCATTGCGTTAGCCGACATTACTTTATCCCGTTCAGGGTGCGCAATGTACTGCCCATCATTGTCCGTCAGAAACGCATAACCAGCTCCGTTCATATTAGCGGAACCAATATGCTCCTGCAGGGTTGTTAAGTCTATGTCCGCTGTAACCACTCCCATCGGCTCCCCGGCCTCGTTCATAAAAGGGACCGAAGTCGTCAGCATGGTAATGCCAGTTTCTTCATCATCATACGGTTCTGTCCACACCGCATCCCCCTCCGAGTTCATTCCGACTTCATACCATTCCCAACTTGGATAATCATAATCCGGTTCTTCGTATGCTTCCGTATATACCGCTTCTTCTCCGTCTTTATATACGTAAGGGCCAGTAAATTCCGTTTCTTCCTCATAGGCGTACGGCTCATACCAAATCCCCGCCCCCAGCGTGTCCTCATTATTCCAAATCATATGTTCCAGCACTTCTGCCATCTCTTGTTTTTCCATGCTGGTTCCCTGGCTTGTCAGCAAAGCAGATAAATTGTCCCCTATCCGTTCATGTCCCACAAACCTGCGTTCTGTCGCTTCCGTGAGTTCGGCACTGGTTGCTGTCATGTTTTCCTCCAGTGCTGTTTCCAGATCATCTTTGGCTGCAAAATACGAAACCGCGGAAACCGCAGCTCCCGATAGTAATACGAGCGGGATGAAAATGGCCAGCATCTTTTTACGAAGTGTCCTACCTTTATACATCTACTACCCCCCCCATAAGTAAAAAGGCTTATTTTTTCATGGGGATTATTGTAACTAAAATTTGCTTATAAGAAAATAGTCTTATGTTATGAAGAAACTAATGATAACGCTTCCTCCCTTGTTTTAAACGTTTTAAAAAAATTTAATTTTTTTATCAAAAATAAAAATGGAGATTAGGGCATCTACCCCAACCTCCATCTTGCTGGAAGGACTTATTTGTTACTTTGTTATTCCCTTTACATCCTGGATCTGGCTGTCGTATTTCTCAAACATCGCGTTTTGATGGTCCTGAAGCACTTGGTTATAGTGCTCTTCTTCCTTAGAATTATCATTTGGAACCAATTCAACGTCATGTGTTACATGCTCCGCGATATACTGACTGGTGATCACATTTTTCCTTGTTTCCTCTTCCCAAATCGTATTCATGTATTCAGCTGCAGCCATACCTTCCTGCTCCGCCGCCTCTTCCATGTGGGTTTTTAGTTCGTCGTTGTGTTTCATCATTTTTTGATGTAAATCCTTGGCCTGCTCTACTTTATCTTCTACTTCCTGCTGATCAACAGCCCCTGCTTCTTTCAATACAAGCTCTCTGTATAAGAAATGCCGGGCCGTTCCCTTATTTACTTCCATGGTACCGGAGGTCATGACATTTTCTATATCCGAGGTCGTATAGGCCTCTCCATCCAGCACAAACCAGCGTTCGTCTTCCGAATGAAACAGAAAGGCCAAAGCCATGTAAATACCTGCTGCAGTCATCCCAGCTATTAAAAGGATCCTTTTCCAGATAGAAAACCCGCCTTTCCACACCTACCTAATTCGTTCCAGGATGTCTTCGTTATATCGACTCCGGGTGAAAATGTCAAGATGGTGAAGGGCTCTTGTCATAGCGACATACAGCAGTTTAATATCGAGTTCATTGGCTGGGTCAAACCGTTCGTCTTTGGTGACAAGCATAACGCCGTCAAATTCCAGGCCTTTCGATAAATACGACGGCAGGATCTGGACTTTTTCTGGATCTAGTGCTTCGTCTTCCTTCAGCATTTGCAGCGGGATAGCTGTTTCTTTCTCCAGTAATTTCTGCACCGTTTTTGCTTCTTCTGCTGTTTTCGTAATAACAGCCATCGATAACACGTCATCTTTTTTCCAGGCCTCAATGGTTTGGTTGATCCCATCTGCCAGCTCGTTCCTCGATTCATACGGATGAAATAACGGTTCTTCGCCCCGCCGGACCACTGGTTTTGCCTTTGGCAGTTCTTTATTACCGCTGAAGTCAATCACCTGATTCGCTTTTTCCATAATCTCTTTTGTAGTCCGATAGCTTTGTTCCAGCTCAGTGTACGTGGCTTTTGGAAAAATGTGATCCAGCACCTGCTCCCAATCCTGAATACTCCGGTAACTATGGATACCCTGCGATAAGTCACCGAGAATGGTAAACAGTTCTGTATCGAGAACATGCCGCAGCATATATAATTGAAAAATGCTGTAATCCTGTACTTCATCGATGACGACATTCTTGATTTTCTGCGGCAGCTTGACCCCATAGAGGAGATGCTTCAAGTATAAAAGCGGCGCAGTATCCTCAAATTCAAGTTTATTCCCTTTTAGCAATTTTTCATGGTACGCCGCCAACTTTTCCGCCTGGTCCCGCGTCAGTGATCCAGTACTGTATTTTTGAAGCTTGTCTGGATCTTTCATGAGTTCTTTATAATAATCCTGCACTTTCTTTTTGCTGAACTGCTTGGTGTAATCGGAAACGGTGGTCTTTGCAAGATTTTTCAATTCTTCCATATGAGCTTCTTTCCGATCAAAGACTTCCACGACTTTCTGCCGCCGCTCTTCCGGATCCTTGATGCCGTGACGGTACTTTTCAATCTTGTTATCGTAGACCTCTTCCACCTGCTCAAAAATTTCCTGTTTCCGTGTTTTTGTATTTTTTTTAATCACGTCTTTAATTTTATCAAGGCGCTGATACGGGGGCATGTACGCGTATTGGTCTTCAAACAGCTCCTGCTGCCGTTTCCCGGAAAATAAAACGAACCGTTCGAGCATCAAGTCCTCGTTCGGCACAAGGTCTGCTTCCACATCTTTGGCAAAGCGTTGAAGCAGATCCTTGAATTCGAGCGAACCTTTCCAGCCGGAGATCCACTCCATCTCCGTTGTATCGGTATCAGTGTGCTCGACCAAGCTCAGCAGTTTTTCATCGTACGACGTAAAGGTATGCTTTTTTCCGATCGCTTCCAGAAAAAAGTCTGTAAACGTTGTCTGCTTCACATCATCGACCCCAAGCTCCGGCAGTACATCGGAAATGTAATCGAGAAACAGGTGGTTCGGAGCAAGAATCATCATGTCATCGGGATTAAACGTGTCAGCGTAAGTATAGATAAAATACGCAATCCGGTGCATCGCAATCGTCGTTTTTCCACTGCCGGCAACGCCCTGCACAATCACCGGTTTATTCATATCCGCCCGGATAATCCGATTCTGTTCTGCCTGGATGGTTGAAACGATATCTTTCAGGCGTTTGTCGGCGTTAGTCGTTAACGCTTCCTGCAGCATTTCGTCTCTGGCCGTGACATCGATGTCCCGCATGTCCTGAAGCTGCCCTTTTTCAATCGTATACTGCCGCTTGAGAGAAAGTTCTCCCGTATATTCCTCGCCATGGGCCACGTAGGCAGCTTCGCCAATTTGTCCTTCATAGTACAAGTTGGCAACCGGCGAGCGCCAGTCGACAATGACGGGTTCGTGCGTATCTTCCGTGTACAGGGAAGCTTTTCCGATGTACAGCTCTTCTTTGGTACTAGTGGGATCCGGGGTGAAATCAATCCGGGCGAAATACGGTTTTTCGCGGATATTTACAAGGTTCCGGAAACTTTTATCGGCCATATCCAGCAGGTTCGCGTTGGCCAGGATATTAACGTAGCTCAAAGAGCTGTCGAGATGGTCCAGTTCCTCCATTGCGTGTTTAATATTGCCCTGAAATGCCTGCTGATCCTTCGAGGCTTTTTCCAGTACCTTTTCCAGGTACTGCTTTGTTTCTTCTAAATGCTGTTTTTCTTGTTCAAACTCGGTTATTTTCTGCTCTGCCATCAAGAACCCCTTTCTATTAGACAATCATGAGAAAATCATATCATAATCCTGCCGTCCTCATCACCTGCCCGTTTTTTTCTGATACAATGGAAACCGTAAAAATATGTAAAGCGGTGAAGCACATGCTTGAAGATACAGGAGAGCGTATTATCCCAAAGGAAATGAAACCGGAAAACGGGCTGCTGCTGGAGCATTTGGCTCGCTATACGTTTGCGCTTCCCTACGTCAAAGGGCGGGTGCTCGACATTGCCGCTGGGACCGGCTACGGCTCCCAGATTACAGCCAAGAAGAAGAAAAAAGAAATCACGGAGGTTCTCGGAGTGGATGTCGATCCGGAAACGATACGATATGCCAAAAAGCACTACTATCATCCGCTCCTTTCCTTCCAGGCCGCGGATGCCCTTGATCCGGACATCAAGAAGGAACTCGGCACATTTGATACCATTCTCTCGTTTGAAACGATCGAACACGTGCCGGATGATCAAGTATTCCTGAAAAATATTCTGAGCCTTCTCCGTCCCGGCGGTACCCTTGTTCTTTCCACCCCATTTGGACAGGGGCGGGGGAATCCGAGCAGCTCCCCTTTTCATTATCATCAGATCACCGAAGAAGAATTCCGGGATTTGTTTCTGGATTACCCTGCCACCTCCTTTTATTATCAGCGCGGGGTCACGATTGAACCAAAGCGGGAAGGACTGCATTATCCCCTTGGCATCGCCGTCTGCAAAAAGGGAAAGGAACACGAATCATCGATTCATTCTGTGTCTGTGAAAAACTCAGCAGAAGGACCGGTTTACCTCGTACATGATACGGATCACGGAGAACAAAGGGTCAGCCGGGAGCTTTTTTATCAAATCCTGCAGAAATGGGAAGCCAGTGTTGAATAATGGCGGAACAAGGAAAACAAAAAGCCTCGCTGATAAGTATCCTGCTCAACACTGTCTCCTCCCTTTTAGCTTTTGGAGGCATCATTCTCATCGTTTATTTCATTAATGAAGGCTGGTATCCTACGGGGTACAATGTAGAGCACACGGAAGGAGGAACAATCTTTCTGGAACGGGGATGGAAAAATAAAGAAACTTTGGTCATAGAAGAAGAGGCATCAGAGAATTTGAGAGACGTCTCATCAATGGCAGCCATCAGCATTTCCAATTATAAATCGGCCTTTATGGGGATGGCTTCAAGTTTTTACAGCTTTTACATTGCTTTCATTCCCGTCCTGTTTCATTTAAAAAAATGGGATAAAAAGAAAGTGAATAAGAGATTATTTTATTCGGCCTTCTTGTTATTTCTCACAGCATTGATTACCTATCAAACAATGAATATACACACCGGAGTTGAAGAGGACTGTGCGGAGGTGGAACAGCAGATCGAAGAAGAGGAAGAAACAGCGCGTTCCTTCGAATGACTCAAAACTATCTGCCTGAATGATCACCATCTACCTTCGTTTCATGCAGCGTATTATTACGTAAGGAAACAATTTTTTTAAAAGGGAGGAAACCTTTTTGATTTACCCGGTGAGGATAATATGACTCCAACAGTGGGATTATTGTATTCCGCTGTAAAAGAAAATAACCAGCGGCTAAAATCGATTACAGAAGGGATGTCCCTAGAGGAAGTCGAGTACAAAGGTCCTAACAACAATTTTAATAGTACCGCTCAGCTAATAAACCACCTCTCTTACGTCGATTTAAAGTGGGTATATAGAATAAAAGGAGAATCACTTCCTCCTTCTTTAGAAGAGAAATATGGACCTGCGTTAGATGCAGAAGGCAGGCTACCTATGATTAAAAACAAGTCTTTAGGTTCTCTTGTTTCCGATTATGAAGAAATTATTAAAATGTTAAAAGAAACTTGTACACAACTTAGAGATGCTGATTTAGAAAGAGCGACTGCCTTCGGCCACGATAACGAAAAACAAGCGACCATTCGCTGGGGGATATGGCATATAGCCGACCACAGCCGTTATCACCAAGCGAATATAAATCTACTTAGACGGTGGTATGTTAAGGAGACATAGATGGCAGCGAATCATTAAGACGTCAGCGGTCAATGTCGTATGCCCCTACAATGTACTTATTCATTGAGGCAATGGGAAGAATTAGAAGAAGTGCTCCAGGAATGAACAGGTGTCGAATGACGTATCCTTCTCCTATGGTATAGAATAATACATGGTCAGCAGGAGGAGGAATAATACAATGGAATTATGGAAACAACCAGCCATGAACGAACGCCTGAAAGTTTTGGAAAAGGACGTCCAGCCTTTTAAGCAAAGAGCCGCTCTCCATGACGAAGAGGCCTCTTTCCCGGTGGAGAATATAGAAACTTTAAAAGACATTGGATATACAGCGCTAACCGTTCCGAAACGTTTTGGCGGGAAGGACATTTCCCTGCTGGAGCTGGTGAAAGCCCAGGAAATCATCGGCAAAGCGGACGGTTCCACCGCCTTATCGATCGGATGGCATATGGGAATCGTTCAAAATCTCGGTGAACAAGAGAGCTGGCCGGAGGAGATTTATGCTTCTTTCTGTAAAGAAGTTCTTGAAGATGGGGTCTTGTTGAACAACACCGCAACCGAACCGGCTACAGGCAGTCCGACCCGGGGAGGGAAACCGGAAACAACAGCGATATTAAATAATGGGCAATGGGAGGTCACGGGCCGGAAGACGTTTACGACGATGGCTCCTGTATTGGATTACTTTGTCGTCAGTGCCACCCTTGAAAAAGACGAGAGTGTGGCAAACTTTTTAATCCCACGGGAAAGCCCCGGGCTGTCCATTGAGGAAACATGGGATTCGATTGCCATGCGCGGCACCGGCAGTCATGATCTTGTGCTGGATAAAGTAAAAGTACCGGAAGATCAGCTTGTTGCCTATTTAACACCTGGGGAGAAACCAGCCGCAGGATGGCTACTGCACATTCCTGCCTGTTATTCGGGGATTGCCGAAGCGGCCAAGGAGTATGCTGTTTCATTTGCAAAGGAGTATTCGCCAAACAGCATAAACGGAACGATTTCCGAGCTCCCCAACGTGCGCCAGAAAATCGGGGAGATGGAGCTCCTCTCTAAGCAGAACAAACATTTTCTAACCAGTGTGGCTGCTAAGTGGGATCAGTCCGGGTATGAAGAGCGGCAGACGATGAAGCCTGAACTCGGAGCGGTGAAATACAGCATCGTAAATAACGCCCTTTCCATCGTTGATACCGCGATGCGGATCGCAGGAGCACGCAGTCTTTCACAGAAAAACCCGCTGCAGCGGTATTACCGCGATGTCCGCGCCGGCCTTCACAACCCGCCGATGGACGACATGACCATCATGCAGCTCGCCTCCGAAATCTTAAACAACGTGGAAACCTCGTAATGGGTTTCCACGTTGTTTACCCTTTAGGTTTGGGACATTTATTCCGCTATCTGTGACAAAACCTATTAAATCGAGAGGTGGGCGGACATTTATTCCGTTATTCCTGCATTTCACCTTGTTATTTTACTGTTATCCAGCAAATAAGGCATTAAATGTCCCTAACTTCCGTTAAAACACTGATTTTGAGACCAATAGAGGATTAAATGTCCGAATGCTGCCCGAACGGTTTTGATTGTTCAAAAGACCAGGCGACACGTGCCACTCTTTTTCCGAGGCGGGACGCCATGGTTAATTCATCCTCCGCAGGCACACGAGAACTGTCTGGACCAGCCAGCGTAGAAGCGCCATAGGGGGAACCGCCTACCGGGTTAGCTGTTAAATATTCCGGGTTTTCGGTATAAGGAAGACCCATATAAATCATACCAAGATGGAGGAGGGGGACGAGGGAACCAAGCAGGGCCGCTTCATGACCCCCGTGTATGGAACCGGCACTAGTGAACAGAGCGGTTGGTTTCCCTTCCAGTTCTCCTGTACTGCAGAACTGTCCAGCATGATCGAGAAAAGACTTAACCTGGGCCGGCATGGAACCCAGGTAGGTAGGGAACCCCCAAATGATCCCATCTGCTTCCCGTAATTGATGCATGGCGGCTGTTGGTATATGCTCCTGCGCTCTTTGACTTGCTTCAAAGTCTTCCTTCCGCTTTGTTAATCGAAAATGGTTCGAGAGACCTTCCTGTTGATGGTAGGATTGGTTTACAACACGGAGAGTTTCATCCTCAAATTCCGGAATTTTCGCAATCTCTGCCTTAGTTCCTTTTACCTGGGCAGCTCCGGCCGCAACTACTTCGGCCATCGTCCGGATATGACCAAATCCGCTATAATAAAGGATGAGCACGTTCGCCATACACATATTCTCCTTCCACTGCTATCCGCTCTTCCTGCCAGACTCTTGATAACCAGCGTCCCTTTCCAAATACAGCACGTGTCTGAGGCAGTTCAGCAAATAGCTCTTCCAGTGTTTGAGCATCAAACATAACAAATGTGGCCTCTTCCCCAATACTCAGCCCTTTGCCGGAAATCCCCATAATCTGTTTTGGAATGGTCGTAATCATTTTCACTAGCTCCGGTAGGTCTTCCCGTCCTCCCATATGACCGGTATAGCCTGTTAACTGGGCGATCTGAAGGAGGTCCGCCCTCCCGAATGGATGGAACGGATCGCAGACATTGTCTGAAGCAGCTGCCAGTGGGATGCCGTAGTCCCTGATCTCCCCAATACGGGTCGTCCCCCGTCGTACCAGTCCTTCGTCATCTCTGCCCTGCAGATACATGTTGGCTGCAGGAAGCGTAATCGCCATAAGTTCCGCTTCCTTCATTTTTTGAATAACCCGAATGGCTTTGTTTTTTTCCATGGCTGCAAGCGAGCAGAGATGATCTACCGTCACCCGCCCCTGATAGTTAGTCTGAATTGTTTTTTCAGCGACGTAAAGAATGGTATCCACTCTGGGATCATCACTTTCATCGGTATGCAGGTCAATTGGCAGATCGTATTCCCCAGCATATCGAAAGATCTCGTCAATGGTTTCATGCGGAACCTCGCTGAGATGAGGAGCGCCGCCGATACCATCGACTCCGAGTGCAAGCATTTCCTCGATTCGTGTTCTATCTTTTTCCCCGTACTGGAAATAGGGAAGCATTGGAAACACCTGTATATCAATGAGCTCAGACAATTCTTTTTTTGCTTCCAGGACCATGCGGACGCCGCGGAAATTTGCGGCCCGGTCCAGTTTGGTATTAAAGTCGATATGAGTGCGGATCGCAGTTGTTCCATGCTTCAATGCGGCAAAGGCCGTTTTTTTAATGCGGGCTTTTACATCAGCATCGGTGAAGTTGGGGGAATAGGTACTGTAATTTTCAATCGCTTCTTCTAAGGTCCCGCTTTCGTTCCCTACCGCATATAGGGAATGAGACTTATCGAGGTGCATGTGGGCATCGGCAAGCCCCGGAAGAACAATACGGCCTTTTGCATCCCATTCTCCGTCTTTCTCCAGCTTTTCAGAAAATGAAAAAACGTGATAACCGGATATTTTCTCGTGGTGCCGATCAAGAGAGACTACCATCCCGTTCTCTATCTCTAGTTCAAAAAAGGCATCCTTATCATATATCGGTATCTTTACATTCCATAGTTTCATAAGCGTCTCCTTTCTTCCAAAGTTGAAAAGATCTCGGAATAAATAGAGGTTTTCTGTGCTGGGGTTTCTGCCAGAACGGTTCCATTAGAAATTACCAGTTGCGGCACCGGCTGTCTGCGCAGTGCATCCCGGGCATCTAAAGCAGGAAGGAGTATAAGATTGGCTGCCCCACCTTCCCGAATTTCATAGGAGTTTATTCCCATAAGATCCGCTGGATAAGTAGTCAGCATATTCATAATGACCGGAAAGTCCTCACTGCCTGTCATATGGGCCAGATGAGCCAGCATATGTCCCGCTGTCAGCAGGGAGCCATCCCCAAGCGGATAAAAAGGGCTCTGAAAATCATCATGGGCACAAGATACAGAAATACCATATTCGAGTAATTCTTTTACTCTTGTAATCCCTCTTCCTTTTGGAAATCTGTCAAAACGGCCCTGCATCGCACTATTTATTAAAGGGCAGGTAACCACATGAACAGCAGAAGCGGCAAGACGTGGAAGTAGTTTTTTTACATAGGCCTCATTATAATAAGCCATGGCATTAGCATGACTGACCGCCACCTTATGATACAGTCCTGAATCCACGGCAAGGTCAGCTGCAACTTCGAGAAATCGGGACTCAGGATCATCCGTTTCATCACAAAAAATATGAACGAAAGTCTGATGCTCCACACCAATTCCGAAACAGGTCTCCAGGGATTCTACGCCTTTTTCTCTTGTATTTTCAAGGTGAGGTACTGCACTCACTCCGTCGGCTCCGAGGGCCAGAGCTCGTTTCAGCTGAGCTGCTCCATTTCCAGGAGGAGCGAGACCAAGCTGAGGAAAAGCAATAATCTGCAGTTCCACATAAGGAGTCACCTGTTTTTTCACCTCTATCAAGACTTTCAACGCCACAAGCTCCGGGTCGGACACATCCACCATTGTCCGCATGTAGAGAATTCCCTGTGCGGCCATATGCTGAATAACCTGCAGAGCACGGGCACGGACTTCCTCTTCCGACAATTTTTCCTTTTTATATCTCCCCCAGACTTCAATGCCTTCCAGCAATTGGCCGGAATGATTGATATAGGGGGAGCCATACGTCCATGCGGTATCTAAATGAATATGCGATTCGACAAAAGGCGGGAGGAGCCAGGCACCACCCGCTTCTATGACAGAGTGGGCTTCCTGTTTTTCCGGGCCGATGTACTGAATGCACTCGTCTTTGATACCAATTTGTTTTACTTCGCCTTCTAATCTTACATTATTAAGGCACAAATCCAGCATAATTATTCCTCTTTTCCAGCAGTTGTTCCCGCGCGCATCCGGTTGGTCTTCCCCGGATTAAGAAGGTGGTATGGATCATTTTCCCGCTTGGCTTCCAAAATCATTTCCACGCAGTCGTCCTTTCCGCCTTCTTCCAAAACATACGTATGTGGATTACTGACCCTGACCCCTGCTTCTTCGAAAGCATCCATGATTTCATGTAATCGCCTTTCATTCTGATACCGAATCACAGTCTGTGACGTCGGAACAATAATGCCTCCGGCTTTGATCCACTCCAGATGAACGAGAAGTTCCCCCGGAAACTGTTTTTTTAATAATTCTATCTGCCGTAGATATCGATCAGGTGAAAAGCGTGCCTGGACATAGGTGTCGCCTGGATGATCCTTCAGCCACCAAAGCGTAACGTGATTCCAGGTAAAATGACTGAGGTCCTGTTTTTTCTTATAGAGAAATGCTCCAAATGCTTCTATATCATCTCCCCCTAACTCATCGGCCAGCTCTGTTAAAAGTTTGCAGCTGTCCGGCGCCGCCATTACGAAAACCGTGGCTTTCCCAGGTTCGATTATCTCTTTTAACGGAGAAAATACTTGCGCCAACCCTGCTTCACAAACAGAAATCAGCCGTTTATGAATATCTGAATCCAAGGCAGCTATTTCGGCGAAAATATAAGCCTGCCTGTCTGTGTTAAATTGAAAACAGAGATTTTCCCACTCACTCTTTGGAGCCAAAGACAGCACCACTTCTACCATAATGCCGGAAAGCCCGTAGTTATGGATGTACCGCTTCAACTCTTCTCCATTAATCGTTAAACGTTTTGGCTGTTCTTCCATTGTAAGAACCGTCAATTCCAGAACATTTCCTTCATCCCAAAGCGTTCCATAATTAATCGAACCAATACCGCCTGTCCCGCCGGCGATGAACCCAGCCAGCGTCGATTGCTGATACGTACTCGGGAAAAAACGAAGTTCCTGGCCGGTCCCTGCGAGTTTTCGTTCCAGCTGCCCCATTTTCACCCCAGCCTGAAACCGGCCTGTTCCTTCTTTTATTTCAAGAATGCTGTTTAATTTCGTTGTATCTATCATGATACCGCCGTTAAGCGGGACAATCTGGCCGTAGTTACCTGTACCTCCTCCCCTCGTGCTGATCGGTATTCGTTCTTTTGCAGCAAAGGAAAGCAGCCCCCTCAGCTCCATTTCACCCCGTGGCCGTGCCACGCATTCGGCATAATGAGAGGATAATTTTTCTTTCAACACAGGGGAGTACCAGAAAAAATCACGAGACATCTTCTTGAGAAGAGATGGCTGCCATTTAATCACGTCCGATCCAAATTGTTCCTCAAGCCGTTTTACCCAAGAGTTTGTCATTCGGACCCTCCCCTTTCTTATTTTGTCTGTGACATAGTGCCTTTCAGGGCTTTCATTTCAAACGCCGCAATGACCTGCAGTGTTTTTGCAAAATACTCACCCAGTACCGGTAGAAATGTTTCTCCTCTTTCTTTGGATGCCTCCCCGGCGCACCCAGAGGTTCCGCTTTCGCTCACATCATCAGCTATCCACGCCACGGAGGGGCCGCCTTTAATATCGATTCTTACTTCATTTTCGAAAAAAGGGCTGTAGCATTCATTGGAAGCACGTGTCATATTAACCCATTCCTCTTCCAGCGCTAATACAAGGGAAGTTTCCACATCTCCTCCATGAATCCCATACCTTTTTTCCTTTTCTGAAAGATTATGTTCAATCTCCGGCCTGCCATCCATAGCGTTGGCACGGAACACCATCAAACCGGTTTTAATGCGTATTTCCCGGGCCATCATGTTTAACAAATCGGAATTTCCTCCATGAGCATTAAAGAGAACGAGCCTGCGGAAACCGCTACGCTGAATACTCTCTGCGATATCCATTACAACGTTCTGCAGTGTTTCCGAAGTAAGCGTAACGGTACCAGGGTGATTCTGGTGCTCCGTACTCTTTCCAAACGGCAGCGGAGGGAGGAGCCATACGTTGTCCTGCAAGGACAGATGTTCAAATGCTTCCGTAACCACTCCTTCTGCAATCAGCGTATCGGTGTAGATCGGAAGATGATCCCCATGCTGTTCCACAGCTCCTACCGGGAGCACCACCGCCCCCTTTCCTTTGTCCAATTCTTCCACTTCTTTGGTAGAAAGACGCGGCAGAAACAATGTCTGCCACGCCTTTCCCGTCCACTGTCTATTCACGAAGATCCCTCCAAACTTATTGTAAAAATTCCGTTGTGTAAATATCCTCCGGTGCCATCCCTTCTTCTATCAGCCCGAGGTCTGTCATTTGATCAATTAACGTCTGCCATCTTTGCTCGCTCATATATCCTACTCCGTTAACTTCTGCATCCCCGCCGTACACAAGTTCCTGCATTTCTTCTGTGGCATAGGCCATCTGTTCCTCACTCAATCCATCCTGCAGCCCCATGAGATAGGAATAGAGAGGTGCTGGTTCCTCCTTGAACGCTTCCCATCCTTTCGTCACAGCGTTCACAAATGCCTGGACTTCTTCCGGATTTTCTTCAAGATGCTCCTGCGTGGTAAATAATACATCTCCATAAGGGGAATAGCCGGATTCTGCAATCGTTAAATAATCGGTTTCCACCCCCTC
Organism: Salibacterium aidingense DSM 18341; assembly: GCF_000429685.1. Classification (GTDB taxonomy): domain Bacteria; phylum Bacillota; class Bacilli; order Bacillales; family Marinococcaceae; genus Salibacterium; species Salibacterium aidingense. Next base: position 97,649 of record NZ_AUCI01000009.1, on the reverse strand, counting down.
CTGCTCCAGATAAAACGGTTCGGAAGTGACATACATCTGGGAGGCTGCTTTTTCATTCGACATAAATTCCGAATTGCTGCCGTTATAAACCATATTCTGTTCCTGCTCAATGTCGGTTGTTTCCACAAGGTATTCCCAATAGCCGGCGCCCGGAGCGGTATAAATGTCATAGCCGTCGGCCAGATCATCGAAATTTTCCACCGGCTCGCCCTCATGGAACATAATCCCCTGCGGCGTAGTCTGGAAATTGGTAAATATCGCTACCAGCGGAATACCGTCGTTCACCGCGCTTAACATCTGATCCGCCTGAGCCATTCCGTACTCTGCCTGTCCTGAAGCTACTATTTGAACAGAAGATACTTCTGGACCGCCGGGTTCCACTGTCATATCCAGTCCTTCTTCTTCATAAAAACCTTCCATCGCAGCGTAATACTGTCCAGCATTCTCTACCTGCGGGAACCAGCTCGTGATTTGCTTTGTTTCTACTAACTCCTCAGCGCCCTCCGATTCATCTTCTACTTCTGCTTCGTTGGTTTCTTCTTCCTCTCCGCTTGCTTCTCCCATGGCCTCTCCGCCGCCCGATGTATCTTCTGAGGACGAATCGGTACAGGCGGAAACCAATAAGAGAAGAGGTACACCGAGGAAAAAAAGAAAAATAGTCTGTCGCAGGTTTTCTTTAATAGATGTCATCAGAAACATGCTCCTTTCAGAAATGAGATTAAACGGTCTCAAAATTCGGAATTTTCCCTTGATTTAATAAACCATGTGGATCATTTTCCTTTTTCTTCTCAACGATAGCCTGCAGCTGCAGGTCCCATCCGCCGGCACCGAGTAAATACGTATGAGGGTCATTTGTCCCAGCCCCAATATCATTTAAAAATGTAATAATTTCATATAGTCTTTTCTTTGAAGTAAATTTAATAAGAGGCAGAGCAGCCGGCACAAGCCGGCCTTTATCCATAATCCATTCAAAATGAAGCAGCACTTCCCCACCGTATTTCTCCTTAACAGTCTTTATTTGCGACTCAACATTTTCAAGAGAGAAAAAATTCTGTAAATAAGTCCAGGCAGGATCTGTTTTCATCGCCCACAATGTCGTATGATTCCAGGTGAAGTCAGAGATACCCATCCCTTTCCGGTATAATTCTGCCTCCTTTTGATAAATAAATATTCCCCCGTATTGCTGCGCCAGCTCCAGCATATCTTTTTCACTTTCTTCCGCTATTTCTATAAATACGAGATCACCACAGTCTTTCAATTCATTTCGAAGGGGTAAAAAGAAATCTCCGATCTCCCTCTCAAATACCGTTACCAGTCTTTTTTTCCCAGGGGATTCTGACAACTCTCTGGCAAAGCTCATCGCTTGAAAAAAATCTGAAAAATTCAGAATATACTGGGACCAGGAGGTTTTTGGTTTCACCGGGATGGTCACATCTACGAGAATACCGTTTACGCCGTAACTGTGAATATAGTTCTTCAGCTCCTCCCCAGTTACGTTGAGTTCTCTTACTTCCTCTTCCATTGTCAGCACCGTGGCTTCCAGCACATTTCCGTCCCACAGGTTGCCCCATGTGATCGAACCAATTCCACCAGAACCACCTGCAATGAATCCTCCCATCGTAGCTTTAGCAAAGGTGGACGGGTAAATCGTCAATTCCTGATTTGTCGGGACTAACTTCCGTTCCAGTTCACGGATTTTCATCCCCGCCTGCACCCGGACAAACCCTTCTCCTACTTCCATCATCCGGTTCAGTTCGCTCATATCCACCAAGAGTCCGCCATGCAGCGGGACTGCCTGTCCATAATTGCCGGTTCCAGCCCCCCGGATCGTCACTGGCAGTTTTTCTTTCACAGCAGCGGTTAAGCCGGCTTTTAAAGAAGCGATGGATTTCGGACGTATCACAAAATCAGCGCTTTTTTCTTTCAATTCTTCTGCTAGAACCGGGGAATACCAGTAATAATCCTTGGATAATTTCCCTACCATATCCTTTTTCTGAAAAAACTCCCCCTCCTCCATCACTTCGGTGAAACGTTTAGCTGGTAAAGCGCTCATTTATTACTCCTCCTCTTATTCATGAGAACTCTATGGATATGATAAGGTCAAATATCCATTAGAGTCATTGTGTATTTTCACTAAAAGATAGCCGTTTAATTGTTAGAATATTAAAATTTTTTGTTAGATAATCTTCATAACAATAACTCCTTGATTCAAAAACTCCCTATTATATCAAGAAATTAATGAATAAAAGCTTGAGGACTTACGAGTCAGGCCGGGTGTGAAATTATGTAACATAAAAATTATATTCAAGCCTAAAAAAGGGGTGGTATCCAATGACCATTCAAAGTAGCAAGATGCGAAGAATTAAATGAGCTGCCGGTGCAGGCGAAACTCCAGCAGGAATGAGTTGCTCCTCTGTGATTAGACACCAATATTTGTTGATTCGCTTCTTGCAGATGGTAGTACTGGAGGGGCATGCCCGCGGAAAGCGAGTCTTCGCAGGGACCCGTCTTTTTTTTATTCAACAAACGTTAAAAATAAACAGTACATATACCTTTTTTATACTTTTTCAGCCGCCTTCCGCTACTGTCCATGGGTAGTTTGCCAAAGCATAGAGAAAGGAGCTGTCACATTTAAAACAGCTCCTCGTACCAAACACTTCCTGATTGTGATTATATCCAGACCTGTATCTCGAAACGGGGGGGGATGCGGTACCTCCTGTGATAGAAGCCGATGTCTCCGACCCATTAATGATATGTACACATCCAAAGATCCCAAAAACGGCCGCAGCAAAAGAACCAAACTCTGTTCCAGCAGAGGTTATTACAACGAATCGTCCTGTACAAAGCCCAATTCATTTCCGTCCGGATCTTTAATACTGAAGCGGCGCAGCCCGTATGGGGTATTATGTAACGATTCTAAAATAACGGCCCGATCTTTCAGTTTTTTCCAGCAAAGCTCCACATCTTCTACATAAAAGTTACAACGGGCGCCGGATGGATACGGCGTGCCTTTTGCCAATGCAAAGGTAACCTGGCCTCCTGTCTCAAAATCAGCATATTCCGGTTTTTCCGGCGGCCACATCGAGCTGGCTTTAAAATCCAGCATCTTTTCATACCACTTCACGGCTCGTTCCAGATCCGATACATTAATCTGGACATGTTTCAAGGTTAATTTCATTTCAACGCCTCCCGCTTTCATTTTATAAGAAATTCATTGATTTGTTTAGCTTTTATTGTGGAAGGATAAGGATAGCAATGATTTGAATGGAAAGAAGGAGGATAACAATGATAGATCCAAGACAACAACAGACAAACGGGCAGCCGGCGCAGACCCAGCCTTCCCAGCCCGGTATCGAATCACAGATGAATCCTCTTCCAGTGCAGCCGAAAGAATATAAAGGAAGCGGTAAACTCACCGGCAAAACCGCGCTTGTAACCGGCGGGGACAGCGGCATCGGCCGTGCCGTTTCGATGGTCTATGCGAAAGAAGGGGCCAATGTCACGATTGTGTACTACAATGAACACAGTGATGCCGAAGAAACCAAACAGCTGGTAGAAGCTGAGGGCGTTCAATGCCTGCTTCTTCCAGGTGATGTAAAACAGGAATCTTTCTGCAAAGATGCCGTCCAGCAAACGGTAACGACATTGGGCGCACTCGATATCGTCGTGAACAATGCAGCCGTCCAGTATGTCCGTAATGACATTTCCGAAGTGTCGACCGAGCAGTTGGAAGAAACCTTTCAGACTAATTTTTTCTCGTATTTTCATTTAACGAAAGCAGCGATCCCTTTTCTGAAAGAAGGCAGCTCCATCATCAATACCACGTCTATCAACGCCTACCGCGGTCATCCGCAGCTTATTGATTATTCTGCGGCAAAAGGAGCGATTGTTTCGTTCACACGTAGTTTGGCACAGCCGCTTGCGCAGAAAGGGATACGGATTAATATGGTAGCCCCCGGACCGGTATGGACACCGCTCATTCCATCGACGTTCTCTGCGGATCAAGTGGCCCAGTTCGGAACGAACAGCCCGATGGGACGTCCCGGGCAGCCTTCTGAACACGCCGGAGCTTATGTGTTTCTAGCGTCAGATGAATCTTCTTACATGACCGGACAGGCCGTTCATATTAACGGCGGGGAGTTTATTTCTTCCTGATTATTTACGTGAATAGGCAGCATGTAAAAACGAGGCCGGGACAGAAGGATAGGAAATGGCCGAAAACCCGAACAAAACAATTTTCCATGGGGACGGCTTCAGCTCACTTGGTAAAGAAGATCGCATTACCAAGTGAATCTGGAGTCTCCGTGGCCGGCCTCGGCTGAATAGAGAAGGTGGTTGGGCCAAACGAAAGAAAAATTGGTAAAACGGACATCGGGTTTATATAACAAGAACGTCCATTCAGCGGAGTCAAAATAGGTCGACTCCTGCGGGAAAAGCACGAGTCTCGAGACCCCGCAGGAAGTGGCTTTCTTCCGAGGAGGCTCGAGCCGTGCCCGCGGAAAGCGACCTATTTTGACGCAGCGATAGAACAATACACAAAAATCCGAACGATTTATGGAAAAAATCGTTCGGATTTTTTGTCCATGATAATGTTTTGTCCCAGACTCGTCTATTTCTTATAAACCGGAAACGGAGCGGTTGTTTTTCTCGCACCACTTTTCCAGCGTTGCGGCAGCAGCCTCCTTGTCTTCTGGTTTGAACCGAATCCAAAACGCCGCTTTGTCTTTGCCCTGATCAATTTTTAATGTCCGCTCCTCTTCCCAGGAAAGACCTCTTATCTGATGACTCCATACCTCGTTCGCCCCGATTTTGATCCAGGCTTCGTGAAAGTCCACTTTGGTCCGGGGCAACGATGTGCGTGCGGAGAGTTCCCCATAGCCATACAACAGAACAGCTACGATCAAAAAGCCAAGCAGCAGCGGCCATTCCCTCGAAAAAGCGTACATGATGCCGCCAATGACGGCAGCCAGGATTGCTCCGGTTTTAAACGCGGAGGCCGATCCCGTATTATCGGCTTCGAAACTCGCGATCACCATGCTTTTATCCGCGATAATTTCTTTCCACTGGAAAATGAGATGCAAAGTTGCCCCCACCCGATAGGTTCGGATAATAGGAATGAATACCAGCAACTGAACGCCGATCGTAACCAGAATCCCGGTATTCCACGTCCCTAAAAACAAAAGAGCTTCCAAAGGAAGGATGGCATAGATAAATGCCTTGTAGATCCAGTTCAGAACAGGATACGGTTTATATTTGCCCTTAAAGGAGATAGGGGGGTTTGGGTTTTCGGGGTCTACTCGGGTCTTTTCAAAATGCCACTCCAATAAATTTTCCCAGTCGCCATCAAAATAATCAGAAAGATAGGAAATAGTTAATGCTGTGGAGTTCATACAATTACGTTCTAAAATAATATTAGAAATATAGTCTGCTTCTTCTTGAAAGTTTTTTTCTCTTTCAAGCCATGTATCAAGAACTACATGTTCATTAAAATGAAATAATTTCAGAAGCCAGGGATTATATTCTTTTATAAAAGATTCCCACAAGTCTATAATTTGACAGCCTTTCATCTCTGATAAACGTTGCTCCGACTCTATCTGTTGAACGAGCTCCTTTATAGCAGAATGATACTCTATAATTTGCTCTTCATAAGCTGGTTTATCTTTCAAGACAGAGATGAAAGAAAAAATGTCTAAAGATATTTCATCGCTATAAACATTCTTAGCCTCTTTAGCAACCCGTTCAATCAGCTGTTCCATTCGTTCCGAGTCCGGATCCATATCCTTTCGTTTTTCCAGAAAAGAAGACAAAGAATCAGGCAGTTTTTTTGCCCATAGCCAATGAGTATAAGCCTCATAAACAGATTTCGCGGTATCTTCCTCCTGCACATTCCCCTGTTCATCCAATACCATCCACTGCATGAAATGTTCATACTCATCCGTAGAAACTTGACCAACGATAAAATAGTACTCTCTATCTTTTTCGATCGGAAACGTCCGATAAATGGGGAATTTCGGAAGAGCATGAGGTATATAGACTTTCTTCTGGGCTTTTGTCAGCTTCTTTCTCACATGAACCGGTTTCATGAATATCCTTCCCTTTATGGACGATTATGCACTGTTCACAGTTTGACCGTTTTTCTCGCACCACTTTTCCAGCGCTGCGGCAGCAGCCTCCTTGTCTTCTGGTTTGAACTGAATCCAAAACGCCGCTTTGTCTTTGCCCTGATCGATCTTCAGCGTCCTCTCGCCTTCCCACAACAGATCCCGGATCTGATGACTCCATACCTCGTTCGGTCCGATTTTGATCCAGGCTTCGTGAAAGTCCACTTTGGTCCGGGACAACGATGTGCGTGCGGAGAGTTCCCCGTAGCCATACAACAGGGCTGCGACGATCAAAAAGCCAAGCAGCAGCGGCCATTCTCTCGAAAAAGCGTACATGATGCCGCCAATGACGGCAGCCAGGATTGCTCCGGTTTTAAACGCGGAGGCCGATCCCGTATTATCGGCTTCGAAACTCGCGATCACCATGCTTTTATCCGCGATAATTTCTTTCCACTGGAAAATGAGATGCAAAGTTGCGCCCATCCAATACATACGAATAACAGGAACGAAGACCAACAGTTGTACACCGATTGTAATTAAAACACCGATATTCCATGTCCCTAAAAATATTAAAGCTTCCAGAGGAATGATGGCATAAACCATCGCCTGATAGATTTTTTTCAAGACGGGATATGGTTTATATTTACCCTTGAAAGAAATGGGAGGTTTTGGATTTTCGGGATCTATCCGGGTCTCTTCAAAATGCCATTTCAGCAGGTGGTTCCAGTCTCCATCAAAACGACCGTAAAGAGAAGAAAGAGAAGAAGCTGTTGATCGCACATAATTTCTTTCCAGATAAAAGGAGCGTGCATACTTTTCTTCGACTGTTTTATTTTTATTTCTTAGTTGTATTCCCAATTGTTGAATAGTTGTTGACTCGATATGAAATATTTGTTGAATCCATGGTTGATATTCTTCTTGAAGTTCTTCCCACAGTTCTAGAATTCGTGTTGCGTTCTGCTCGGACAAGGATCCTTCCGATTCCGTTCTCTGAACAACTTCCTTTAACTCATAAAGAAACGCCAGAATTTCATGTTCGCGGATCGTCTTATTTCTGAACAGCGTTATAAACTTCAGCATCTCTTCCGGATTATCCTCATTATGCCTCTGTTTCAACTGTTCAGCGGTCCGTCGGATCAACTGTTCCAATGCTTCCGGATCCGGATGCAGCTGTTCTCGCTCTTCCAACAAAGGAATTAAGCTATCCGATAGGTTTCTCGCCCACTGCCACGTCGTGTAAATTTCATGAATCGGTCTTGCCGTTGTTTTATCCACCCTAGTTCCTTCGTCATCCAGGACCATCCACTGCATAAAATGGTCTTCTTCATCGAGACTTACCTGACCTACGAGATAAAAATACCTGCCATCCTTCTCGATGGGAAACGTCCGATATATGGGGAATTCCGGCAAAGCGTGAGGTTTGTAGGCCTTTTTCTGCGCTTTTGTCAGCTTTTTTGTCATATGGACCGGTTTCATCTATTCGTCAGCCTCCAATTATTGTTCTGTCATCCAAGGTTCTAGTTCTCGCATAATCTCTTCTTCTTCCCCTTCTTCAAATTCAAAATATTCCATTAACCCTGCAAGAGCATTAGTCATCTGTTCGTTACTTTTTTCTATTTCCGCAGAATAATTTTCTTCCAAGTCAGTGCTCAGAGTATCATTGTACATGGCTTCATATTCCCCTTCCAATGGTTCATACGCCCTCTGCATCGCCTCAAACCCCTGTACAAAACTATTTCTTATTTCAGCGACGTCTTCTGTCTGAATATCTAATTCGTTCAACGTTGTTATTTGCTTATTCAGCCCTTCCATCACTTGTGGATAATAATACTCAATCTGTCCGGCATTCAACGTCTGCACCGTCATGAAATAATCATAGGTCTGCCAGAATTCTTCATTTAACGCTTGGTCTCTCACTTCTTCTGCTTCTTCGGCAGCGTTATTCCCGCATGCGGCCAACAGAAGAAGGAGTATTGTTATTAGTATTATACTATATTTGTTCATTCTTACCTTCCCCTTCTCCAATTTGTGGAGTGTTTATCTCTGCCGTTTGGGAAACATCCAGTTTTGTCCCGGAGATTAAGTCATGCAGCATTCGTTTATCTTTTCTTATCTGTTGAACGATAACACTTACGATATAGAGCAGTCCGAAAGAATATAAGTAAAGAAGATAGGCCGATAAAAAGTGGGCCAAAAGCCTGAAAAACGATGGAACCTCATGGCTCATTGTTTTTATTTCGACTGCAACTATTTTTTGTCCCCACGTTTGTCCACCTCGTTGATAGGCGGCAACCGTAAGAAGAAGCAGGACCATTCCATGGACAAGGAGCAAAGAGACGACGCGGGTTGGAATAAGCATATCCATCAGCCAGATCATCGGATAAAAAAAGATAAAAAACCAAATTATTATATCCATAAGCAAACCGATAAAACGTTTGAAAGCCATTTCCTACTCTCCTTCCCCAAGCGTTGCTCCGGCAGAGGCCTCAATAGACACTTCATTAAAACCTGCTATTTTCATAAAAAACAAAGGGGAAGGAGCAGATGCCTCGACATAAACAGAATGAGAATCGGATTGAAATAAATCTATACGGGCTTCCGGATGATTCTCATGAAGGTAGTGAACAGCAAGATTCCTGGCTTCGGACGCCTGTAATTCAATTTCATCGTCTTCTTCCCAAGCTGTCTCATCATATGAGTCGAGAGCCCCATGAGCCGCTGCATCCACCGCTCCTGAAAGTTTAATGTGATTAGCCGCCAATAACCCTCCGTCCACAAGCAGACCGCATAGCGCGATGAATACGGGGATCATGAGAGCAACAAACGGTGCCACAAAACCTTCTTCCCTTTTTAATACATCTTTCATGATTGAGAGTCCCCTTAATCAAAGATACGGTATTCCGATTCATGGGTTAATTGAAACGAGCCGCCGTTTGAAAGAAACGAAAGCGGTACATTATAATCGCAGTGCACTTCAACAACAAAGTCATCACCGCTCCTGGCTGGGTTCACATTCCCACAATTTCCGCCTGCTGCAAAGGAGAGCGTGTTTTCTGCCGTTTGCCGGGCTCGATCGGCTGCATCGAAGGTCGAACTGCCTTCCTCTGCAATAACAGCTGCCCCGGTGCGGGCCCCCTGATTCGCTGCTGCGACTACAATCATTTGGTTGTAAGCCACTGTCCCAAGCAGAAGTCCTCCTACAATAAACATAATCAGCACCGGCATCACGACGGCGAATTCAGATAAAGCCTGCCCTCGTTCATTATGAACTAGTTTTTTTATTTGTTTTACCATACGATCACCATCCAGGTCAGAGCTATGACCGGGGCAAAGGGAAAAGTGACCGAACTCTCCCGTTTATCGGTTTTATACATGATACTAAGCCACCATCTCCAAAGAATATCTATGATAGCCCGTGGGCCGTTATAACGTAGCATTTGGAGGATTGAAAACAACACGCCGCCTCCAATGGATAAGATCCAAAACCAGTATGTATCAGGAAAAGATAAAGTGAGGGCGGCAGCAGCTGCCAGTTTGGCATCCCCTGCACCCAAAAATCCGATGACCCAGAGCAGAAAAAAAAGCACGAGTGTAGCAGCCATACTAAGGGCATAACTCCACCATTCAGCAGGGTTGTTTACTAATAAATAGAGCATACTGAAAATTAGGATCATGACTATAAAATAGTTGGGGATACGATTCTGTTTTATGTCTGTATAAGCTGAAGAGATTAATAGAACAGCTATGAGTAATATCACTATCAAAATTGTATCCCCTTTCCTGTCATTTTCTTATCCACCTATATTCAGGGAGTCGGTAATACTCTCGAACACAGATAGGATTTGATCACTTAATGCGGTAATCGCACCAATGACACCAACAAGAATGATGCCAAGTATGACACCATATTCACTTAATGCCTGTCCATCCTCTTCCTTCCAGAACCTTTTCATCAAATTTTTCACTTTTCTTCCTCCTTTTTTAAAGTATAGTGCAGGTAATAACCGTAAGCATCATAATCAAAACCTTTAATCCGAATCTTTTCTTCTTTGAAACGATGTCTGAAAGGTAGGGCCTCTCCCGGCTGCAGTACTGATTTGGACAAGTATGGATCAAATGGAGAACCTGCGAGTCTGTTCATCGTTCCATTTCTCAGTGTAATCGTACCATTTTCCAATTCGTCTCGTTCGAATGCCTTATCTTCATACCCATTGCGGATCACACCCGTGACAACTAAATCTTCGCCGTCTTCTGTCATCATTGTCGCCAGCATGTCGATGGTATCCTTCTGTACGGGTGGATATCGTTCCAGCATGTCTTCTTCGAAATATGTCAGTGTCTGCTCTTCAAATTCTTTATGGTCTTTTTCTGTAATGTTCAAAGTCGTGGCTTTCCAGTTGCTTTCTTCAATGAGAGCCTGCCCTTCTGCTCGAATGGATGCCTTATCTACTTCCTCCGAAGCATGTTCTTTTGATTCCTCTTCTGCCTCTGCCGAAGCCAGTGCTTCGGTCATACCTCTTTGTTCCATGCGGTGAAGCCATTTTTCATCCATATTCTGCTGACTCATTTCCCCCTGGCCCCCATGTTGGGGGGAAGATGCAGCATTGGAACTGCATCCTGTTATGATATTGATGGCCATCAGGAGGAAGATCAGAAAAGATCTTTTTCTCCTCATCTCTAGCTGCTTCCTCCAAATAAACTGGAAATACCGGAAGTAATGCTGTCTCCTACATTCTTGACTGCGTCTTTAGCAGCAGAGGCCGCGTTTCCTGCAGCATCCTTTGCCGTATTCCATGTATTTTTAGCAAACTTATTAACGCTTTTTCCAACTTTGGAATTGTTCCAGGTATTAACAAGTTTTGGTCCGTAGGTAATCCCTAGAGAAACAACTCCGGCTACAGCAGCCCCCGTAGCAAGAATAGGTGCGGCTGCCGCCGCGGCTGTACCGGCAAATACAGTTGTTGCGGCTACAGCAGCCAGGCCAAGTCCGCCGCTGGCGATGTCAGCATATCCACCAACAGTGTCCTGCCAGCCATCACCAGACGTGACTTTGTTGTATCCATCATAAAGAGATAATCCGCTCAAAGCCCCTCCTGCCATCTTACCTACCGGAGAAGATGCTATGTTTCGTATCCCTTTACCAATTTTCGAATCCATTGCCTTGTTGACGACATTCGTGGCACTGTTCCAAGCATTGCCCGCTGCCTGTTGTCCACTTTTCAGCAAATCTCCAACAGCTTTGCCGGCATTGGAATTAGCAACAGTCTCCCCAAACTGGCTCATCCGGGAAAAGCCATTGCTTACTGCTGGTAACACCTGTGCCATTCCCTTATTCGTCCATTCTGCTGCAACAGTCTTCATATTCTTCCATGTATTTCCTTTCGCTGCTCCCCTTTTCATGTCTGCATGTTTCAAAGACTTTTCAGCCTTGGCTGCTCCCGCGTCGGCCATCGTTTGGAATCGTTCCGATACATTATCAACCATCATACCAAACGCTTCCATGTGCCTGTCCAGACTGTTTAAAGCTCCATTTGTTACAGTTTGAAAACCATTCTTAGCCATGTTTACCGGTTTATCCAGTATACCGTTAAAGAGACCCGCGTGAATCCTCCCTGAACGAGATTCTCTTTCAAAATTATTAATTTTATTAATAAAATTTTCTCTCAAATCATCATCTTGAATTATTTTTATTTGTTTTGTTAAATAGTTTCTTTGAGACAAGTTTTCCTCTAATCCAAATTCATTAACTAATTTCTGATACTGTCTGGCAGATAAACTATCTTGTATCGTGTTGATAGTCTTCGTATAGCCATCGTTATCCTTGTCCGCTGATCCGGCTAAGGCGAGGGCAATCGCTGTAAGATTTTTTCCTTTCGCGTCTCCATCAAGAATATTGCTCAAACTTCCGAGTGCTTCGTCACTGTTTTTGATATCCCTTAATATATCTTTTAACTGTTCATTCTCCCCGCGTGTGACAGAACCACCGGGATTTCTATTGGTTTCTTCGTTGTCCTTTGTTCCCTCTTCCCCTGTTTGGCCATCATCTCCGTCTTCCCCTTGTGTACCATCTCCTCCGGAACCATCTGCTCCAGGATCTTCTTCCCCGGATGATGCAGAACCATCGTCTTTTTCATTAGAATCTCCGTTTCCGGAACTGCTTCCTTCGCTGCCCGGATCTTCGCCGGAACTCCCGGAGGTGCCGTCCCCGCCTGGATTGTTCTCACCGCTGCCCGGGTGACCATCCGATCCGCCGGGATTTCCGCCGTCTTCATTTCCCCCGCCGGATCCCGGATCGGGCAGGTCATTACCGCCGCCATCTTCCCGGCTGGCGGACTCATCTGCCCGATCGATTTTCGGGACAGGAGAGTCTTTTTCTTCCTCCCCCTCTTCTGCTGATGCCGAAAGCAGCAGGAGTGAAGCAGAACCGGCTGCCGGCTGGATAACCAGAAAAACAGCGAGAAATAAAGCCAGGCTTGTGCGTAACTGTTTCATGTCTTTTTCCTCCCCCCTTTTCTTGATTACCTGGGCTGGTCTGTCAACTCTGAAAAAAGTCAAGCAGACTTAGAACGACAGGGCCTATCATGAAAATCATCATGGCAGGCAGCGCCAGCAGCACCAGGGGAAGAAATAGTTTCATAGATGCCTGTTCCCCCAGCTGCTGCGCGTGTTTTTTCCTGCGTTCCCACACCTCTGCTGCCTGTAGTCTCAGTGTTTCGGTTATTCCGGCGCTGCCTCTTTCAAGGTTCTGGGTGATAGCCGAAACAAACCTGCTCACTTCATCGACCTGGCAGCGATACCCCACTTCTTCCAAGGCCTTGCCTTGAGAAATTCCCATGTTGACATCCCGGATCACCTGCGTCAGCTCCTTTGAAAACTCGCCCTTTTGTTTCTCCGCAACCTCCTGAATGGCGGGGAATAAATTCGTTCCTGCATCGGCCAGGATAGAAATGGCGTTCAGAACATAGGGAAGCTCCCGCCTTATTTTTTCCTGTCTGGCCTTTATTCTTCCGGAGAGCCATACATCTGGTATTTTGTATCCGAGCGGCAGGGCAGCTGCGGCCAGGAAAAGCATGGTAGCATTTCCGCTAACTGCTCCGAGAAACAGAAAATAAACAGCACCCGTTGCAGCAGACAGCACTTTGAACGTAACAAAATGATCGACGGACATCCTGTCCTGGTAGCCTGCCCGGTTCAGCTTTGACTGGAGCCAGGCTTTTTTTTGGTGAGTAAGGCGGATGTTCAAGGCAAGCCTCATGCTTTGTACAAGCGGAGTAAATCGTTCCAGGATTCCTTTCCGCTGGACTTTTTCTTCCGGCGCGGCCTTCATCAGTTTTTTGCGGAGCAGTATCGCACGCAGGGAAGCTGCCGGAAAGAAAATGAGGGAAAGCACAAGGAAAACAAGCACAGAAATAACCAATTCCATTTTTCATCACCTACAAGTCAATGTTTGTTACCTTTTTGCCGATAAAGAAATTGGCCAGAAGCAGTAACGCGCCGATGAACAGCATGAACGTACCGGCCGCCGACTCGTACATCGGCTGCAGATAATCTGGACTCACCACCATAATGAGTAACACGATAACGACCGGAAAAATACTGAGTATATTTGCTTCCATTCGTTTTTGAGCCGTAGCTACCTGTATTTCCTGCTGGACCATTATCTTGTCCGATATCCGTTCGGATGTATTCTGAATAACCTGAGTAATATTGCCGCCCTTGGAACGGACGGCCAGTAAGGAATCCACGAATTGTGTTACGTCTTCCAGCTGCATTTTTTCTTTAAACTGACGGAGAGCTTCATCCACCGACATACCGAACTGAATATCATGATTTATTTCATTCATTTCCTCTAATACCGGCTGTGATTTGTGGGCGATAAGTTCTTTTTTCAAATCATCCTCGCACCTCTTTAAAGCAATCTGCAGGGAGGCCCCGGCACGGATAGAGCTGGCGATAGATCCCATCGCACTCCGGAATTGCTGCAGAAAAAGCTGTGTTTTTTTCCGCTCCAGCCGTCCCCTTCGATATTTAGGAAAATAAAGGGCCAGCAGGCTGAAAAGCACAGCAAGAACTGTCGTTCGAAAAAACACAAGACCAATACAAAACAATGCAAAAGCTCCCAGCAAAAAGACAAATACATCGGCCTGATCCAATGTCTTATTGGTTTTCTGCCGTTTTCTCTTTTCCACCGTCTCCCGGTAGACCCCCGCTTCCTTCCAGCGTTTTCTGACCCCTTTCTGATAAGGCAGTCTCTTTTTTGCAAATAATGTGAGTAGATCCAGAAAAGCAGTAAGTACGGCAAGTGCTGATAAAAATACGAACAGCAGTAAAAGAAAAGCATTCATCATTGTCCCCTCACCATCGGGGAATTTTTAATTCGAAAGGTGCTGAATCCGGCGCCTTCCCACTTTTCCGTCTGCGTCATTTCCTCGCCGGTCGGCTGCAGGGCTCCTTCTAATTTTTCTCTGGTGCTCCGTTTCGGGTCCGTTTCCCACTTCAAGATATCGGTTGTCTGGATTTCATTGTTTTCCAGCTGCTTTATTTCTGTGAGCTGCAGGACTTTTCTTGATCCATCACGGAGCCGCCCCAACTGGACGATAAGTTCCACAGAAGAAGCAATCTGTCTGCGTATCGCTGGTATAGGAAGTTCAAGTCCAGACATCAGGACCATCGTTTCAAGTCTGGAAAGCATGTCATCCGCCGAATTCGCGTGTCCGGTCGTTAACGAACCATCATGCCCTGTATTCATGGCCTGGAGCATGTCCAATGCTTCTCCGCCACGGACTTCCCCGACCACAATCCGATCCGGACGCATCCGCAGCGCTGTCCGCACGAGGTCTCTCATGGATACCTCCCCTTTTTCTTCAATATTTGGAGGCCTCGTTTCCAGCCGTACAAGGTTATCGATCTGGTTCAGCTTCAGTTCGGCGGAATCTTCTACCGTAATAATCCGTTCCCGATTGGGAATCGAAGCACTGAGTGCGTTGAGGAAAGTCGTTTTCCCTGAACCCGTGCCACCTGAAATGACAATGTTATATTTCGCCCGGACCAGTTGTTCCAGAAACGCTGACGTTTCTTCATCCAAGGCCCCGAAAGAAACAAGCTCCTCCATCGAATAAGGACGTTCCGGAAATTTTCGAATCGTGATAATAGGGCCGTCTAGTGAAATGGGCCGAATTACAATGTTGACACGGGAGCCGTCCGGGAGTCTCGCATCCACAATCGGATCACTTTCATCTACCTTCCGGTTAATCGGGGCAACGATCTTTTCAATGATATTCAGGACCTCCTGCTCGCTGGTGAAGGAAATCTCATGACCGTCTTCATCAATGGCACGCTCCAATACTCCCTGTTTCTCAATGAAAATTTCTTCCGTCCCATTCACCATAATTTCGGTGATATCGCTTCGTTTAATTAATGGATCAATCACCCCAAAACCGACGAGCTGCTGCTGAATATCCTCCGCCACAGTTCTTTTTTCGTAATTTGACAACAGCAGATCCCTAAACGCATGATCAGTTTCTTTTTCGAGATTTGACCAAATCGACGCAGACAGCCTTTCAGGCTCAAGAAGCAGGCGGTTGTTTTGGTTATTTTCTTTCATCAGCTTTTCCCGAATCGTCTGCTTGAGCTCATGCAGGCGTTCTTCTTTATACTGCTCGGAGGCCTCTTCTCTGTCCTCCTGATACTGCTTCTGTTTGATCGCCTCCTCAATGCTCATACCTGTGCCGCTCCCTTCTTCTTTTTCTGACGCCGCTTCATGCTGCGCTCTCCAAGTTCTTTCGCCGTAAATACCGGGGAAATCAGATGAGCCACCTGTCGGTAATATCGATTCAGTTTCAGGTTCGACTTTTCGGCAATCAGAATACCGCGGTTGGCGTACCCTTGAATTTGTTCATACTTATCCGGTATCACTACCGAAATGCTCATGGACAATATCGATTCAAGCTCTGGTACCGGAAAGCCTAAAGCATCCTGATAGTGGTTCAGGAGCAAATAACGATTCTGCATCGGCTGATTCAGGGTATCTACTAAATCCAGTGCAGCAAGAAGGGCCCAGTTCGCAGCCAGATCCGTTGTCGTTAAAAACATAATATCTGTCGAAAAACTCATCAGCGCTATATTTTTCTCCGTCAAATCGGAGGAGGTATCCATAAGAATAAAATCATACGAGCTGTCCTGGATTCCTTCCAAAATCGCATCCGTTTTTTTCAAATCCAGCGACGTCATTTTCATGGCGGAACCAGCCGTTAATATATCCATCGAATGGCCGTGCACATCCACGGAAGTAACAGCAGATCGAATAGTCTGGTTCAGTTCCTCTGTACCGATGGTCGGCTGTTCCAAAGCACCAATAATGTCAGATAACCCACGGTCCTGACGGGGAAGCTGAAGCTGAAGCCCAATCGAACCAAACGTAGCAAAATCGACCACAAGGATGTTATACCCCTTTTGCGCCAGTTGAGCTGCCGTGTTTAAACAAACCGTGGTCTTGCCTATCCCGCCTTTTGCTGAATAAAAAAGAATATTTCTGCCTGTTTCCCGTTTTTCGTTTTCAGGGTGAACATTGGTGTACAGTCTTGGAGAAGTACTGGATTCAAAAGTGACCATTCGTTCGGCTATAATCCGCATCGGAGTCCGCTCGTACATCATTTCAACATAAGGTTCTTTCAGCGGGATACGAGAACGAAAAGGATCAAGTCCTTTTGTCACGAGTATAATTTTCTTGAAGCCTGCTTCGATAAGCTCCTCCTGATCCTTGGCTGCATTTTTGAGTTGGTCCAGGGAAAGAAGGGCAACATCTGCTTCCACGTCATCAACAGCGGCCGGAAGAGTTTCTACTGAATCGTAAACAGGGGCAAGTTCTACAAAGGGCAGATGTTTTTCTATATGTTTATGTAAAGCCTGCAGGAAAGTTGGGTCGAGTCCGCAGGGAACAACTGTCATGCTCGATGAAACCGGAGTTTTTTGTTCTGCTGTCATGGTTATTCACTCTCCCCCTGGGGAGTCAGACTGACTGGTGAAACCTCTGTCTGTTCCCCGTTCCATGGATTCATCATTAAGTCAATCTCTCCCTGCTGTCTGGCATTAGTCAGAGTAACGGCATCCTGCGGCGAGAGAAGCAGTGATACGTGCTGGACCATTCCTGCCTTGCCGCCTCCATTTGCTCCTGCCTCTATTTCTTCCGCCTGAAATACATCAACCTGCTGCAATATCATTTCAGAATACGTGGTATCGTCCTCCTCCTGGCTGGTAAATAACATCCACCCAGTCTCCTTTTTCCAGCACATTGTTGACGGCTGCGTCCGGTTCCAGGGCTACAGTAATCACTCGTTTATCCATTGGAATAAAAGCAGACAAATCGGTTTCTCCGGCAGCGGTTAAATACAGCTGCCTGTCCTCCGGAAAAACAATCGTATCTTCATCCAGGGTTAAAACCTCCCCAGATTCTATCTCTTCTAAAGCAAACCCGCCTGTCACTTCTTCTGCAGATTGAATACCGTCCGCGGCAAGAATGTCAGCAGATTGAGCATCTACTTCCACAGCTTCGACATCTTCCGTACTAATTTCTGTATTTGCTTCTATCGTGGAAGAAGCTACAAACACGATGCTGGTTTCTTCTAAACTTTGTAAGTACTGATAAACGAGAAACGCTATTGCTAAAGATCCCGCTATGATGATAATGAAACGTATGCTGATTTTTGCTGCCATGTCAGCGCCTCCTCGTTCTTACTGTGCCATGTCATATCGAAATGCATAGGATTGAAATACTTTGTAATCAAATGCTTCTTTTTCCGCCCTTACACTAAAATAAAAGATAGCCAGCACGACAGACTGGAAAGGAACAATAACAGCATGAGTCAACGCTGCCGACAGTCCCAGCACCCAAAATTCGTCTGCCGCGAACAAACTGAGAATAGAGGTATGCAGAATGATTTGAACTCCCAGCATTAAAGCAGCCAGACATCCTCCGCGGAATAAAGCCCCCCTCATCAAAAACGCGCTGCGTTTAAAAGCCTGCCAAACAGATTTATTTTCAAAAATAGAAATAAAAGGAAATAACATAAAAAGCAGAAATACAAGCACACCCGGAAGGAGAAACAAAATTCCGCCAGCTGCAAGTAAAATCGAGTATAAAATAAATCCTATTGCAAGAAGCGGGACCTTTTTTCCCCATTTTTTCAACGCCAGTTTTTGACTGACAGACCAGGAGGTTCCCTTTTCACTAAATAGAACGATAAAAGGGAAGCTTACCAAGAGCCAAACATAAGCGGCACTGCCTGCACTGGCCACCGCAGCCCCAAGCCATGGCAGCTCCTCCTGAAAGTTAAACCGCAAATAAGCAATTGCAGTGAAATACGGTAGTGCTGTAATGATAGGAACAAAAACCATTTTTGAAAAAAGAGTCAATACCAGACCAATTCCTTGATTGACGATATCCGACAGAGACTGGGGCTGGATATGGTTCTGCTTGATGTACATGAAATCCACCGCTTTCTATGAGTTAAAAGATGATTTCCGGTAAAGGCTGTAATAAAAAAATGCCTCTATTGGAAGAACAAGCGCTCCCGCCGCTGCTTCTCCCGCCATACTGTACTCCGGCCAAAGAATGACAAAAAGCGTCCCGACCGCAATGAATAATAAAAAAAACATGATATAGCAGAGCACAACCTTAAAAAAACACGACTTAACCACCCGGGCACTTGTTTTCACAGCCTCCAGACCTTTTTTATTATGCTCAAGAAGAACAAATGGATAAAATATCCCAAACAGTCCAATTAAAATCCCGGGGACCACAAACAACAAAAATCCAAGAGCCGTCAGGCTGAGATAAATGACTGTCGTTAATAAAAAAGCTCTGCCTTGGTTTTTTATTGCTTTCACCGGCTGTTTTTGCTCGGCCTCATAGTAATACGCTGCCAGTACGAAACAGCCAAACATGCTGAGTCCTATCGAAGCCAGCATAGCAAGTAATTCACTGACTTGGGCCCATATTGGAAATTGCCCGGCAACGACTTTTTGCCCCCACAGCATAGCAAGATGAAAGAAAAAAAACAGCGGTACCAGAAACAACAGAGGTTTTGCAGCTGTTCTCCCTAGTGGAGATAGATGAATAGCGGATCGTTCGGCATAGGTCTGCATTTCCCCTCACTCCTGTATCACAATATGGTCTCCCGGCCTAATGCTACCAGGCTCTGTTACTCCAGCAGCTGTTTCCAAAATAAAACTCGTTTGCTTGACTTTTTTACTGACCCGCCATGGTTTGAGGTTCTTTTCTAAATCCAACACGTGCCCCTCCCGGTTTATAAAAAATACATCGATCGGAAAACGCATAAAAGCTGTATGTATCTGCTCGCAGTCCGGAAGCACAAGAGCGGCATGTGAAAATGATTTTTTTCCCATCAGTCCCGCAATCCTCTGTCTTCTAGTTTCCGCCCAATGAATGGATAAAGGGATCGTTTCAGATGTCGTCGTATTGATAATCATAAATTCGTTATCCTTTTAAAGACTATCGAGGAATCTCGTCTAGATATATTTTTATCACAGTTACAAAAAAACCAAAAGTTTCCTATATTTCTTTCTATTAGTCAAATAGTTACAAAATCATCCATATCATTTACCCACGATCTTGGTAGTGATCTCTACGAACTAGAACGATAGTTATTAATCGGTTTGTACTTTTATTGCCCAATTATTTGGGCAGCGTTTATTGTAATAATAGTATCGCAACGCTTATTAACCCTTTTTATGTCTGAATATTCAGTCTATTATAGAATTTTTTCTCCGTCTTTTGTATTGTTTTTCCCTCTACATTCGTAATATTCAATCTATTTAAAGAGAAATACTAGGCTGGTAGTTGCATTCATAAGGCTTGCAATCTTTTGGTTTATCGTATGCTCTGCAGGGGATGTATGTTAAGAGCGGACATTATAGGCGAGGCCCCTTAACGAACATTTATACTGTTAAATGGCAGAATACCCATCCGCATCCGTATGGGACTCCTCCATTGTTAGGAATTTAATCAGCTTTTGTCGTTAAGAATACCCCGCTGATCACGATAACGGCACCAAGCACCTGCACGATGGTGATTTTCTCCCCCAAAAATAGAAGAGAACCTATAATGACAAACACAGGAAGGAGATTTAAAAATACAGAGGCCTGGGAAGGGCCTATTTCTTCCACGCCTTTATTCCATAAAATCAAGGCAAGCAGGGATGGAAAAATACCTAAATATAATAAACCTGCCATATGTCCTGGTTGAAAAATATCTGGAAACCCTCCAAGGCCCCATTCCAGAAGTGCGATCGGCAGCAGGACAACATTTGCGATGCCCAGCATCACGAGAAGGCTCCCATACACCGGAAATTTCATCATATGAAATTTCACTAGAATCGAATAAGCGACCCAGGTGGCGACCGCGGCCAGCATAATTATGTCTCCACTATTAAATCCGAGAGTACGGATGAGCTCCCATGAGCCTTCGGTTATTACCCATACGGCTCCACAAAGGGACAGAATAACCCCTATCCACTGCACCCTCCCGAGAGATTCCCGTAAAAACAGCATACTGAACAAAATCGTGAATACGGGGATGGAGGCCTCCATTATAGCTACGTTCGTGGAACTTGTGAACTGGAGCGACGCATAAATGAAAGAATTAAAAAACGCAACTCCGGTCAAACCAAGAGCCAATACAGCCTTCCATTCCTTTCGAAACGTCTGCCGATGCTGTTTTACTTCTTTCCATCCCAGTGGAAGTACCACGATACAAGCAATGAACACCCGAAAGAAAGCAATCGTGTAGGGCGGCAGCTCATTGATAGCCTTTCCTACTAAAATATTTCCCGAAAAAATGACTGCAGTAATAAGCAGAAAGAGATATGGTTTCATTGAAAAGAACACCTTTCTTTTAAAAAACCTTCTCCATTGTACTTGATATTTCATAAAACTTTAAGACGGTTTTAAACTATTACTACTTTCTGCCGAAATAATAAGTAACAGTTTTATGTTAAATGCTTACATTAAAAGGGGACGGATGCACCGATGAAACTTGGACTCCCATTTTCAAAACGAGAACAGGCTGCGACAATTACACCAGATGAGAAAGACTGCTCCTTAGACTTGAAAGGGTATGAGGAACTGGAAAAACAGGCTGATTTAATATCTTTATCTGAAAAGGACCTCCATACCATTAAAACGCTGGAACCTATGGTTTACGAATCGATCAAGCAGATTACAGATGAGTTTTATGAGGCGGTAACAGCCCAGCCCGGACTGCTTTCTATTATTAAAGAATACAGCAGTGTAGAACGGCTGAAGCAAACGTTTGAGCAGCATATTAAAGAGATGTTCTCAGGATACATAAATGAGACTTTTTTGGAAAAAAGAAGACAAATCGCCTATGCCCATGTTCGGGTAGGCCTGCAGACGAAATGGTATATGGCGGCTTTTGAGAAATTATATCTATCATTAATACAAACCTTCGAACACCAAATCGAAAACCGCCTGGATTTAGTTGAAGCCATGCGGGCCACAAGCAAACTGATTAGTATAGAGCAGCAGATTGTTCTGGAAGAGTACGAAAAAGAACATGATCGGATACGGGGACAGCATGCCGAAGCAGAAAGAAAGCTGACTCAAAATGTGCGCTCTACCGCTGATGAATTGGCGGGACTATCCGGCCGGACAAGTGAGGCCGTGAAACAACTAAACGAACAGGCAGCCGGTACGATGGAAATGGCAAAAGAAGGAACCGAACTTGCGGTCCAATCCCAGCAGCGCTCCGATGCAGGAAAAGAACAACTGCAGTCACTTCATACCGATATAAACGATGTAAGCAGCAGTGTAGGCAATATATCAGAACACGTTGGCAAACTGAATGACATTGCCGCACAGATGAATGAAGTCATCGAACTGGTTGACAAAGTATCGGAACAGACCAACCTGCTTGCGCTAAATGCCTCTATTGAAGCCACGCGCGCCGGAGAACACGGAAAAGGATTTGCAGTGGTTGCCGGAGAAATTCGAAAATTGTCGTCTCAAACCAAATCTTCTACTGCGAGAATTGCCGAACTGATTGAAAATACCAAGGAACAAAGCACCAAAGTCACCGCGGCCGTGGACAGTATCGTGGAGCTGGTAGACAGAGGAGCAGGCAGCCTTTCTAATACAGATGAACATTTCAATGAAATTCAGCAGGCGATGTATAAAACGAAAGATCAAAACGATAATATAGAAAAAGAACTCGAAAAATTATTAACGTCGGTGAAAGAAATTGATCAGGCTTCCAGTGAAGCAGCGTCTTCTTCGCACCGCCTGAAAGAGTCCACCAATCGTTTTACCAATGTGTGATCCCGGCTCTTATCATATGTTTATTACGATAAGCATATGATTTGTTCTTTTATCAGTTTAGGTATAAACTGATAAGGGAATAGAAAAGCAGAAGGGAGGACAAACATGGCAGATATAGAGAAAACCTCCCCTTCTTCCAAACAGGAAGAGCGGCTGGCCCTGCTTCTCTGGTTTCGGCTCTCCCGTTTTTATAACCAGAGTCTCCGCCGCTCCAATGCTCATTTAAAAGAATGGGGACTTACGGTCACACAATTTGATGTGCTGGTCCAGATCGGTGCTCATGAACCATTAACCCAAAACGAGCTGGCTGAAAAACTGTTTGTAACGAAAGGCAACGTCACCCAGGTCCTCGGAAAGATGGAACAACTGGGCTGGATTAGACGGGAACAGGAATGGCGTAAAAAAGTGTTAACCTTAACCAGTTCAGGCAGAGAAATCTTTCGGGAAGTGGTCCCCCATCAAGAACAATTTCAAGCTTCTCAATTCCAGGGACTTTGCAAGGAGGAACAGAAACAGCTGCTGGAGCTGCTTCGCAAACTGCAGCATCACAATGAAGATATGGAGGGAAAACGATGACATTAAAAGGCATTCATCATCTATCAGCTATCACTGCTAACGCCAGAGAAAACCTTAATTTTTATACAAACACACTGGGCATGCGTCTTGTGAAAAAAACCGTAAATCAGGATGACACCTCCGTGTACCACCTATTTTACGGAGACGAGCGGGGAAATCCCGGCACGGAATTAACATTTTTCGAAATTCCAATGGCTGCCCCGAATCAACCGGGCGCAAGCAGCATTTCCGCCACCTCACTGCGGGTGCCGGACGATAAAGCCCTGCAGTTCTGGAAAGAGCGCCTCGAGGAAAAAGGGGTCGAACACGAAGACATCAAGGGCCGTGGGGGAAGAAATACGCTCGCTTTTCAAGATTTTGAAGGACAGCGCCTGATTTTTGTTTCCGATGAAACGAATCAAGGTGTCCCGGGCGGAGTCCCCTGGGAACGGGCACCTATTCCGCAGGAGCATGGGATCACCGGACTCGGGCCAATAAAGCTCACCGTACGAAAGGCAGAACCGACCGCCCACGTATTAACCGAAGTGATGGGCTTCCGACAAAAAAGCAGTTATGCTTCTCCTGAACAAGGACAGCCTGATATTGTCGTCTATGAAACAGGAGAGGGAGGCAGCGGTGCTGAAATCCACCTTGAGGAACGTCCGGACCTTCCTTTTGAGCGGCAGGGACGCGGCGGCGTCCACCATGTGGCGTTCCGCGTGGAGAACCTTGATGAACTCCATCAATGGATCGATCACATCAACCAGGCCGGTCTTCCAAATTCAGGATTCGTGGAGCGTTATTATTTCCGTTCTCTTTACTTCCGGGAACCCAACGGGATTTTATTTGAAATTGCCACCGATGGTCCTGGATTTGACGGGGATGAGACCCTTGAACATTTAGGAGAATCCCTGGCGCTCCCCCCTTATCTCGAGCCGCACCGCGAAGAAATTGAAGCCAAACTGAACCCGCTTGATTATAAACCAGGCGTATAAGAAAAGCGCCAGGCGCCGGCCTGAATACGCCAACCTTTTAAACTTTCTTATCCTATAACAAGGAGGACCATAACATGAAGCATATATTCCGGGAAGGAAAAGCCGGGGCCCCCATCTTATTATTACTTCACGGAACCGGCGGCACAGAAGAAGACCTTCTCGAGGTTGCTAAATTAATCGATGAGGAGGCTTCCGTATTAAGCGTGCGCGGCAATGTTTCTGAAAACGGAATGCCCCGTTTTTTCAAGCGACTTGCCGAAGGAGTGTTTGACGAAGAAGATCTCCTGTACCGCACGAAAGAGTTGAATACGTTTCTTGATGAAAGTGCGGAACAGTATGGTTTTGACCGTAACAACATCGTAGCCGTAGGCTATTCCAATGGCGCCAATATCGCCGGCAGTCTGCTGTTCCATTATGAAAATTCCTTGAAGGGAGCTTTGCTCCACCATCCAATGGTACCCCGTAAAGGAATCGACCTTCCGAAGCTGGAGGGACAGCACGTATTCATTGGAGCCGGGGCCAATGACCCGATCTGCGCCCCGGAAGAAACCGAAGACCTTTCCCGGCTGCTCGAAGAAGCCGGCGCCCACGTCCACATCCAGTGGGAACACAGCGGCCACCAGCTCACCATTGAAGAAGTCCAGGGGGCTGCCGCTTATTATGAAACACATTTGAAATAATGGAGGAGATGGAGCTTGAAAAGGTAACCAAGCTCCATCCTTTTTTATGCAGATCGTGTTGGCTCCAGACAAACGCTTCCCTTCTCTGGTCGAAACGCCGTACTTTTTCTTTTTCAAAGGATATCAGCGCATGGCCTGCAGAAGCCCTTCCTTCTGAATTAGAGAACACTACAAGGGAATTACTTTTTTATAAAGGTCTCCATGTCGGGTTGGGAGACTATATGCATCTCATTCTCGACGTTGGCGTTCCCCAATATCAATTGGAGAACAGTTCTTAAACTTCTTTTCATACTAATGGGATCAAAAACGGGATCAAAAGCAGGATGGAGAACTATAAATATTGAGAATAATTGGTTAACGTCCTCCACCAATGCCAGACTTAGGGAGTTGAAATGAATCTCTATATACTTAAACCAGCTTCTTTTTAAAGCTTGCTTTCTGCTATATCTTCGTATAGTATATATTTTATATTGAAAAGAATGGTGGTGAGACATGTTTCTAAAACCCCGTTTTCCCTCCCACGAACTCCTATGTTTACGGTCGTTAACCTCGCGTACGTCGATCCTAGCTAAAAGCCGGCAGCATTACAGGAACCTGGAAAAAGGGTTAGAAGGAGAGACATATTATGATGAATGGTTAAAAACATTGCCTGAGGAAAAAACTATTATTTTATGCGATCTGCTCTTCGAAACCAATCATACCCACTTCCAAATCGACACGCTGCTTCTAACTCCCGATACACTATATTTATTTGAAGTAAAAAATTATGAAGGAGATGATTACAGAGATGGAGACGAATGGTACAAAATGGCTGGAGATGAAATAAAAAATCCACTTCTTCAGCTGAAAAAAAGTGAATCAATGCTGCGTCAGCTGTTTCAAGAACATCGATTGCATTTTCCCATGAAGCCTTATCTTGTTTTTCCCCATCCAAATTTCTTCCTCTATTATGCTACCCCTGACCTCCCTATTATTTTTGCTTCCCAAATCAAACGTTACTTATCAAAATGGCAGTCCAGGAATCGTCCGTTGTCTAAAACGCAGCGGCAGCTTGCAGAAAGACTGAAAACATTAGTCATTGAATCATCCCCTTATACTCTGCTCCCTTCCTATACTTTTGAACAATTACAAAAAGGAATTTTTTGTCCAACTTGTTCTTCCTTATTACAATTACAAGATAAAACGCTGATGTGCCAAAAGTGTAGTTAGCAGGAACCTTTTAAACAGGGAGTACTACGAAACGTAATTGAATTCAAGGTTTTATTCCCCAATGAAGCAGTAACGACGAATAAAATATATGAGTGGTGCGGCTCGAAAGGAAACACAAAGAGAACGTCCCGCATTTTATCAAAAAACTTCCAACGTGTAGGACACGGGAAAGCTTCCTATTACACGCACTAAATTTTGAGATCAGTAAAAAAACATCTTTTACCTCTAATGGGGTCAACCGGGGGAGGGAGGACAGCAGCACGAGCTTTGCCCTGGATAGCGCCCTCCATTTCCCGTTGGAAACCGCCGCCCTCCAGTTTGTTGGCTCTACTGTCCGCCAAAACTGTTTGGAGAACAGTACATCAGCTTCCTTTCCTATTTGTGTCCTCTACTTATCTTTATGTTCTATCCTGTACGAAAAAACCGCCTGAACCTGGTGGGTTCAGACGGTCACGAGGACGTCATGATACTCTTGATGCTTCTTTAACTGTTTTTCTGCATACGAACATTTTGGAATAATTTGTTTATTCTCTGCTCTGGCTTTTTCTACGATATTGGCAATGAGCTCTTTCCCTATTCCCTGGCCGCTCCAATCCTCAGCTACCTCTGTATGATCGATAACGATGTTGCTGTCGTTGTCGTGGTAGAATGTCATTTCCCCCGCCTGCCGGCCTTCTTTCTCTACATACATCCTATTCTCCTCGATTTTAATTTCAGCCATATCCATCCACCTTTCTTCCTTACTGCCACTCCTTACCCTTTCTTTTTTATACCTTAAACCTCCGTGTGCACCGCTGCCGCCTGGAGCGCACCATGCGTTTTTCTAACCAGCGGTGACCACCTTTTCCATAAATTGTATGGCAAAGACAATTATTGTATTATAAGAAATTTGGCGATACTATAGAAACGGCATCGGAAAAAGGAGGAACTATGTTCACATTTCAGCACATTTCCTATAAAGACATTTTGTATGTGGAAGATCTTCATATTGAGGAAAAAACAATCACCGCATTAATCGGAGAAAGCGGCACGGGAAAGTCCACGCTGTTAAAGCTGATGAACCATCTGCTCTCCCCTACAAAAGGGGAAATCTTATATCAAGGCTCTCCGGTTCAGGACAGAAACGCCGTAGAACTGCGGCGGGAGGTTGCTATGCTTTCCCAAAACCCCGTGCTTTTCGGAGATACAGTCCGCGATAACCTGGAAGCAGGAATGGGTTTTGCCGGCAAACCCCTTCCCTCCGAAAACGAGATGAAAGAAGCGCTGCATCGTTATTATCTCGACAAAGATCTCGAAGACCATGCCGAAAAATTATCCGGCGGGGAGCAGCAGCGGCTTGCGCTGGCCAGAATTACGCTGCTGGATCCAACGGTTTTTCTTTTAGACGAACCTACCTCCGCGCTTGATGACGAGTTGGAGCATGACGTCATGGAAGCATTCATTTCCTATGCCGGCCATCAGGAAAAAACCGTCATATTTGTTACTCACTCCCGTGCCATCGCAGATGAATTTGCTGATACCATCCTTGATATCACGCCGTTTTCCATGCAAGGAGGGAATGACAATGAATGAAAATATTATTGATTTAACGATCTGGCAGCTTGCCGCCGCTTATGTATTCATTCTTCTTTTACTCCTCATCGTTAAAATCAGGAAGATTCCAAGAAATAAAGAAATCCTTGTTTCCACACTTCGTATGACCATACAGCTCCTGCTCGTCGGCTATATTTTAATTTATCTGTTTGAAAATCCTCATCCTGGATGGACCATCCTTGTTGTTCTGGTCATGGTGACGTTTGCAATCTGGAACATATACCGGCGGGTAAGCAGCGGCCTTGATAAAAAAATGAAACAGATCATTGCTGTCTCCATGGCCGTCGGGACATTGTCCAGTTTGATCTATTTCAATTTTGTCGTTATTCAATTTTCCCCCTGGTATGAACCGCGGTATTTCATCCCCATCGCCGGCATGATTATCGGCAATTCGATGACCGGCGTGACACTCGGTGTGCAAACCCTGACAGAGGGGATGAAGGATCAGCGCCAGCGTGTGGAAGGGGCCCTGATGCTTGGAGCTTCGCCAAAGGAAGCCAGCCGGAAAATTGTGAATCAGGCTTTTGACAATGCCATCCTGCCAACCATCAATAGCATGGTGGGAACCGGGATTGTATTTCTGCCCGGCATGATGACCGGGCAGATATTAGCGGGAGTGAACCCTGTAACCGCCATCGAATATCAGATTGCAATCCTTCTCGGCGTGGCCGGAGCGGTCGCTCTGACTGTGATTTTGTTCGTCCAAAACGGATACAAAGTTTTTTTCAATGAAAAAAGCCAGCTGAACGAACAGATTTAATATCCTTCTATCTGTTCGTGTTTCACAAACCACCACTTTATAAACGGCAGGGCAAGAAACAGGATAAACAGTATGCGGAACAGCTGATACCCGCTAATCATCGCCAGATCGGCCCCGACTCCGCTTCCCGTTACTGTCATTTCTGCCAGACCGCCCGGAGCTGTACTCAAAAAAGCAGTCGCCAAGTTCATTGTCGTCACACTTGTTAAGAAATACGAAAGTCCCAGCGACGCTACAATCAATACCAGACTGCACATAAAGGTGCAGACACCGATCCATTTGGACCTTTTGATTAAACCGGGATCCATCTGCAGGCCAAAATGAGTACCCAGCAGCACCTGGGCCGCCACTGTCAATAAGGAAGGCAGTTCTGCTGTGGTGCCAAACAGAATGTTGACGGCCGCCACGGTAAGCAGAGGCCCCGTTAAAAAGGCAACTGGAAATCCTGTTTTATTGATAAAAAAAGCGACGATACCGCAAAGAAGCAGGACTGCAAGATGGGAAAAAGAAAGCCAGGAGAAGAAAGGGTTATACGCTGAAGAAGCCGAAGCACCATTGGTCAATGCTACTTGATGAACGACTAAAAAAGGGACGACAAATATAACAGTAATAATACGTATCATCTGCATAAAAAGCACCTTGGTCGCGTCTACCTGGTTCACTTCTTCACTAAGAGCCGCTACCTGGGACAGCCCTCCCGGAATGCTTCCAAAAACAACATCCGCCCATTTCATCCCCATTTTTTTGAACACCAGGCTGCCTATTAAAATACTGACAGAAATGGTCAGAATCGTAGCCAGTGCGATAAAATGCAGCTGCTGTCCAATCTGAATCAGGGTACTCGTGGTCACCGAAACCCCGATCATGTACCCAATAAATACCAAACCAAGATTTTTCCCCTGAACAGGCCAGCGCGGGGAACGACCCGTGCCCCCTCTCCATAAAATAAGCCCCGTCATAGGGCCAAGCATCCAGGGCAAGGGGATTTTTAATACATTAAAAATCAAGCCCGCAACAACAGCAACAACGATGGTTTCCCCATAAGGCATCAGGCGACGGACGATTTCTCTCATTCTCTATTCATCTCTTTTCCAACGTTCAAATGGTTCCTTTATAGGATAGCATAAAGACTACCTATCTATCAATTTCGAAAATCGAAATAATGAGAGGGCATAGGAAGGCAGCGTGTTTTTTAAGGATTGATGCACGATTTGTTTTAGGCGTTCTTTTTCATCAGCCATAAAAAATACGGGGCACCGATAATCGCAACGATCGTTCCCGAAGGTATCTCATTTGGCGCCAATAAGGTTCGACTAAGAGTGTCAGCTGCAAGCAGCAGAAGTCCTCCAATTAAAATACTGACGGGCAGCAGCCGCTGGTTGGACGGGCCTGCTAAAAGCCGTGCAGCATGTGGTGCAATTAAACCGATAAACCCAATGGAACCGACAGCTGCAACACAAAACGCGGCTAAAACAGCAGCAGAAAATGCGAGTTGGAACCTTGCCGCCATCACTTTCATCCCAAGTCCTTTAGCCGTATCGTCTCCCAGGGATAAGGTATCACTAATACTTATCCGCATAAAAAGAAACGGGAAAACAACCGCAATCGGCCAAATCAAATAGGTCGTGATTTCAGACCAGCCTTTGGCATATGTGGTGCCTGATAACCACGTTAAAGCGGACGTCACAGTAATGTCCGCCTGGACGACTAAAACTTGAATAACTGCTGAGCCAAAGGCAGATACCCCGATCCCAAGCAGCGCTAATATGGCAGGTTGAAATCCAGCCCGGACGGCAAACAGCATCACTAGGAAAAAAAATAGAATCGATCCAGCCATGGCTCCTATCGGTATCCATATTCCTGATACTCCAAAAACATACATTGTTAATAATGCCCCTGCCCCGCCACCGGAGGTTATCCCGATGACCGAGGGATCCGCCAGCGGGTTTCGAAGGACGCCTTGAAAAACCAAACCGCTTGCGGCTAGAATCATCCCGGCGAGCAGAGCAAGGAGCGCCCGTGAAAATCGAAAGTCGACGATTAAATTTTTCTCAAACTCATTGGAATTTCCAAAAATCGTTTGAAAAAAGGTAATGGGCTCAAACCCGTAATTGCCTGATGCCAGACTGACAAAAAACATCACCGCAATAAGGCCGGTCAATACGGGTAAGAGCACCCTTAATGAAACTTTCCCGGCGGGCCGCCCTGCCATAACAGAAGAATCCTGTTTTCCATACTGTTTCCGATGCATGCGTAATACCAGCCAAATCAGCCACGGGGAACCGATAAGAGCGCTGATAGCACCTACAGGCAGTTCCGAAAAGGAAGGATCAATAATTCTCGCTAGAATATCAGCAAATAACAGAACATTGCCGCCCCAAATGAAAGAAGCGATCACAATCAGGATATGTTTTCGATAACCGAGAAGTTTTATAATGTGCGGTGCAATCAGCCCCACAAACCCAATTGGGCCAACCACACTGACCGTTACGGAAGTCAGCATAACCGCTGCAATGATCGAAAAAAATTTTACAGCTTGAATGTTCTGCCCTAGACCAGCGGCAACATCGTCCCCTAATCCCAGTGTATCCAGTTTAAAAGACATAACTAAAATAACAGCAAGGCTGATCAAAACAAAAGGAATCGAAAAACGCACCCCGCTCCAGTCATTCTGGACTAGGGTACCAGCCCCCCACAGGAATAAACCGGCTGTTTCTGTCTCATAAAAAATCTGCAGGACATTGGTTAAAGAGGAAAACAGCAGGGTGACGATCATCCCGGCTAATACCATCCGGACAGGTGTCGCGTTATTCCCCCCCGATAAAACAAACACAATGAAAAACGTACCAAGGCCCCCCAAAAATGCCACAAACAGCGCATTATCAAACAACGCGGCGGGTAGAAAAACGGTACTTGCCACTACAGCGAAGTAGGTTCCGGAATGAATTCCTAACGTGCTTGCAGAAGCTAATGGATTCTTCGTAACGGTCTGCAGCACCACTCCCGCCACAGCAAGTGCTCCTCCTGCCATAATTCCCTCACTGCGCGGGGCATGCGCAGCACTCGAACCGTGTGGTGGGCAATGGTGTCCTGCGGGTTCACCACAGCCTCCACCACCAGAGAAGCGGGTATAGAAACACTTCCCTGATTTATATGTATAAATGTCAAAACGAACAAAAGCGCGGTTCCGCCCCCAAAAGTAAGAACCGCGAGCAGTGTCTTTTTAAATGATAGCTTCATATGATCACTCTTCGACCATCGTATCCGCGATCTCTTCGGCTAATGCTTTGGCCGTTGACACCCCGCCGATGACAGGAGTGTCCCCCGGCAGATAGTGCGTATTTCCCTCTCGCACAAAACTTAAATCCTCCCATACTGGATTTCCTTTTAACTGATTTTCAAAAATATTATCATCTTCTTGAACAATAGCTAGAAACTGAAGATCTTCTTCCTGAAAATTTTGAAGCGGCTCTACTCCTCCTTCACTAAATCCATAATTCGGTAATTCATCCGTTTGATACGCATTCTCCAGACCCAGTTTTTTCATAACCTGGACCGGATAAGAATTGTCCGTATACAACCGTAAAACCGGTGAATTTTGGGAGGAAAACGTCATAGCTGCAATATACCTCGCATCATCCAACCCCGCATTAGTAATACGCTGCTTTTGTTCATCATAGAAATCGCTAAGGTCTGCAAGGGCTTCTTCCGCTTCCTGTTCCTTATCCGTAACTTCAGCTATGGTTTGGAATTCTCCCATCAGCTCGTTATACAGATTTTTAGAATTCTCTTCCCTATACGGAGCAAATGTGACAACCGGAGCGATCTCCTTTAAGCGGGCGATGATTTGTTCATGCCTGAATTCAGCAGCAATAATCAAATCAGGATCTAAACGAGAGATAGCTTCCAGGTTCGGCTCTGCCCGGGTACCTACATCTTCCACATCATCCGCTAACTGTTGTTCAATATTCATCCATTGATTAAATCCTTGTATATTTGGTACCCCTGCAGGCTGGATTCCTAACGAAAGTAATTGTTCTGCATTATACCACTCCAGCGCTACCACTTTTTCAGGAGTCCCTTCAATGGTTTGCTCCCCTTCGGCATCTTCTATTGTAACGGTGCGGTTATCTGTATTTTGACCGCTGTTTTCATTGTCTGTATCATTACTATTACCGCCGCATCCCCCTAACAGCGGAATCATTAACAGACTAACAATCATCAAACCTCTTTTCATATGTATTCCCCCTGTCATTTTATTTCTGGTTACATCGTCCGGAGCGACTGCACACTGTAACGATCATTGATAATTCCTCTCCTTAACGCATTAATTGATAAAGATTATCAATATCAATTGTGCATTATTCGTTTATTATTGTTAACTTCATTCCATGTTTAAAAATGAACAGCTTTTCAGTAATCGGGTTTACTACAGCCGCTTTCCCATGATACACTAGATAAGAAACTAAATCGTAATTATTACGATTAATATAAAATTTTCATTTCTAATAGAAAGGAGGCTATTGCCATGGCTACAGTAGCAAAAGTGGCAAAGGAAAAGAAACGCCAGGAAATGGTGAACAGATATGCCGAACGCCGTCGTGAATTAAAAGCAAACGGCGATTATGAAGCCCTGCGGAAACTGCCCAGGGATTCTTCCCCGACTCGTCAAAACAATCGCTGCGGTTTGACAGGACGGCCGCATGGATATATGCGCAAATTCAACCTTTCCCGTATTGCGTTCCGGGAACTTGCCCATAAAGGCCAGCTCCCCGGCATAAAAAAATCCAGCTGGTAATAAGGAACGCCATGCCACAAAGGAAAATCATAAACGTTTCTAACAGCGATAGCGTATTAAAAAACTCGAATATATTGTGGTTCCTGTTATAAATTCCCGGACGATTGATAAAAGTCGTTCGGGAATTTTATTATTTAACGGTTTTCTACCAGTTCTTTTTTTATACAGGGAAATATCTGCTTATCCCAAGTTTCAGTCCCCAAATCTCCTGGGGTCTGTTCCTTTTCTGACTTTTTCGCAAGTTGCAATTGTCAATCTTTTCATTATCCATTATAATAAACATTGAAAAAATGTTCATGTTTATATGAAATTTATTTCAGGAATGGTGAGATATATGAGAGCTGCTGTTGTTAATATGAGTGCCTTGCCTCAATCATTTTTATACTTTTTTTCGAATCAACTGGACGCGGCAGGCTCTGCCTGGAATATGGTAGTTCCCGGCCGGCTTCAAGCAGAATGGCAGCCGTTTGAGCCGGAACGTTTTGCTCATACTGCGCCATTTTCCTCCTTACAAGTCGAACAGATGAAATTAAAGGAGACCCTGCAGAAGCAGGCAGATATGATCCTGCTCTTAACGGATCCGCTGAAGACAGAAGAAGATCTGCAGCAGTTTTTATCAGGAATAAAACAGCCGGTGTTTATTATGCCGGTATCAATCCTTTATCCAAGGGTTCATCAGTCAGAATCTATCGGTTATGATACGGCCCTGAATGAAATTGTAAATTATACCTTAAGTGTGGCGGACACCGCGGATTCTATGAAATACGGAAAGCCGAGACTGTTTTTCCTTCAACTTCCGGAAGGAGCATCTATCCATTTAACAAAAGAGGTTGCCTTATCCACCGGAGGATTTGAATTAAATCAAGCCGATCAACACACGGTCCAGCGGTTCAGACAGTCATTGGAAAAACATTACCAGGAAGGACATACGTTTGCTTTGGCAGCTACAGAGGAATCGATAAATATCGCAGAAGTACAGAAGCACCTGCCGGAATACATGGACCTTAATGTAAATGTCGTAACCGTTGACAGTGCCCAGTGTCTCGGTCCGAATTTTACAGCCAAGGACCGGCTGTTAATGGTCCGGGCAGCCCAAAAGGCTAATGAGTGGAGGAGTTCTTCCCTCCCTTCCTCAAACCAGGTGGAATGGTTTCACGTCACCGCCTGAAAATGCTTTATCATACATGAAGGAGGACTTTTACGTGTCACATTTTACAGAAGAAGACAAACTAGCCGTACAAACGATTCGAACATTAGCCATGGATGCAGTAGAAAATGCCCAATCCGGTCACCCGGGCATGCCGATGGGAGCGGCTCCGATGGCTTATACCCTATGGAGCCGGTTCTTCAAAACCAACCCGGATGATCCGGAATGGATCGACCGGGACCGTTTTGTCCTTTCCGCCGGTCATGGCTCCATGCTTTTATACAGTCTGCTTCATTTAAGCGGCTATGACGTCAGCCTGGAAGACATTAAGCAGTTCCGCAGCTGGGGAAGTAAAACACCGGGACATCCAGAATCTGCTGACACCCCGGGAGTCGATGCCACCACCGGACCGCTTGGCCAGGGAGTTGCCATGGCCGTTGGAATGGCGATGGCAGAACGTAAACTTGCTTCCATTTACAATGAAAAGGATGACGAATTAATCGACCATTATACCTATGCGATATGCGGGGACGGGGATTTAATGGAAGGTGTCAGCGCAGAAGCTGCTTCGCTCGCCGGTCATCTGCAGCTTAATAAAATGATCCTGCTGTATGACTCCAATGATATTTCCTTGGACGGGGAATTAAACCGTTCTTTTTCTGAAAATCCGGCCAAACGTTTCGAAGCCTACGGCTGGCATGTTCAGTATATAGAAGACGGGGAAGATATGGAGGCTGTGGAAAAAGCCATAAAAGAAGCGCAGTCTGTTACAGACAAACCCTCGTTTATTGAAGTGAAAACTGTCATCGGCTTCGGTGCGCCAAATAAATCAGGTAGCGCGGCCGCCCACGGGGCAGCACTGGGAGAGGAAGAAGTGAAACTCGCCAAAGAAGCCTACGGCTGGCCATTTGAAGAACCTTTCTTTGTCCCGGACCAAGTCTATTCCCGTTTTCAGGATATGATTGCCAGGCCGGGAAAAGAACAGCATGAGAAATGGCAGAGCCGGCTCAGAGAGTATGAAGAGAAATATCCCGGGAAAGGGGCACAGTTCAAACAGGCCCTCCGCGGGGAACTGCCGGAAGACTGGGATGCTTCCCTCCCCGTATATCATGAAGAGGATAAACCAAAAGCTACCAGAGCGACATCCGGGGAGATGATTCAGGAAATTGCCCGCAGCGTCCCTGAATTTTTCGGCGGATCGGCAGATCTCGGCGGATCGAATAAAACTCATATTAATGATACCAATGACTTCGGTCCCCCGGATTATGACGGGAAAAACGTCTGGTTTGGCGTCCGCGAATTTGCCATGGCCGCCGCGCTGAACGGTATTGCTCTCCATGGAGGTTTAAAAGCCTTCGCCGGCACTTTTTTCGTTTTTTCCGATTATCTTCGTCCGGCAATTCGTATGGCATCAATCATGGAACTGCCTGTTAACTACGTGTTTACTCATGACAGCATTGCTGTTGGAGAAGACGGCCCAACACATGAACCTATTGAGCAGCTTCCTTCCATGCGTGCCATACCAGGGATCTCAGTTATCCGTCCGGCCGATGGAAATGAAACACGGGCAGCCTGGAAACAGGCCATGCAGGCCAAAGACCACCCCACAGCTCTCGTGCTGACCAGACAAAATCTACCCGTTCTGCCGGCCACCGCTGAACGGGCAGATGAAGGAGTAAGTAAAGGGGCTTATGTTATCAGGGAAGGTTTTAAAACAGAAGTGGAAGCTCTTCTTCTTGCGAGTGGTTCAGAAGTTTCTCTGGCAATCGACGCCCAAAAACTGCTCGAACAAGATGATATTTCAGTCAGAGTCGTCAGCATGCCAAGTTGGGATCTATTTGAACAGCAGGATAAATCATACCGCCAGCAGGTCATTCCTCCGCACATTAAAGCGAGACTGGCTGTTGAAATGGCTTCTCCATTCGGATGGGAACGTTACACCGGCGATGAAGGCGACACTTTTGCCATCGAAACATTTGGGGCATCAGCAGCAGGACCGGAAGTCGTAAAACAATATGGATTCACCCCGGAAAACGTTGCTGCGAAATTAAAAGAATTACT
Source organism: Salibacterium aidingense DSM 18341 (assembly GCF_000429685.1). Taxonomy (GTDB): domain Bacteria; phylum Bacillota; class Bacilli; order Bacillales; family Marinococcaceae; genus Salibacterium; species Salibacterium aidingense. The sequence continues at coordinate 61,397 of NZ_AUCI01000009.1, read as the reverse complement.
GTAGATGGTTTACTGATCCGGAAGAGCGTCCCTGCTCTTCCGGATTTCTCTATATTTTTCTTTCCATTTTTATTAAAATAGGGAAGTAGCGAAGAAACCAGGAGGAACATAGGAATGGATCAGCTCACAAAAATGATAGACGCCGCACGTATGTATTATGAGTATGATTACAGTCAGCAAGAAATTGCCAAAAAATTGAAAATGTCACGGCCGACGGTCTCCCGGATATTAAAAAAAGCAAAACAGGAAGGGATCGTGGAAGTCACTATCCATGACCCCTCTGAACAAATCGAACAGCAAACGGCAGCACTCAAGCATCGTTTTGGACTTCAAAACGTTATCATCGTCCATGCCGATGAAGAGGAACATACCTTAAAAGAAAAATTGGGAGAGGCCGCAGCAGCATTTATTGATCAGCATATTGAAAACAAAGACATTCTTGCCGCTTCCTGGGGCACCACATTGTATGAAGCTGCCAGACGAGTACAGCCGCGTGCTCTGCCTAACCTTGAAATTGTCCAATTAAACGGTGGAGCCAGCCATTCCGGAAGCCAAACCTATGCCACCGAAATTATTCATTTACTCGGCAGTGCCTTTCAAACGGATAATTGGCTCCTGCCCCTGCCGGCCATCGTAGATCATGTATCAGTGAAACATGCTATTGAGACCGACCGGCATATCCAACAGATCCTGCAGAAAGGAGAGGAGGCTAATAAAGCCATTTTCAGTGTTGGTGCCCCCACCATTGATTCTGTTCTTATGCAGACCGATTACTTCACAAAAGAAGAATTGGAGAAGCTGGATAATGAAGCAGCCGGCGAAATTTGTTCCCGTTTTTTCGATGACAGCGGAGATATATGCCATCAGGAATTGAATGAAAGAACCATCGGCATTGAGCTTCATGATTTAAAAAAGAAGGACTCCTCTATTCTCGTGGCCGGCGGCCATAGGAAACACCGGGCTGTCCGCGGAGCGCTTCAGGGTGGTTATGCAAACATCCTTATTACAGATCAAAAGACGGCAGAGAAAGTCCTTGAACTTCCGTGATCACCCCTTTTGTTTCCACTGAAAGCGGCTGACCAGTGTATTTAATTGATTGGCTTTTGCAGATAAGGACGCTGCCTCCCCTTTCATTTCCTGCAAGGCTGTGGTCTGCTGCTCCATACTGGCAACATTCTCAACTACAGAATCCGTAAATTCTTCTGAAATCCGGTTAATAGCTGTGATAGACTGATTTACCTGTTTTCCATTTTTCATCAAACGATCAGCCCGGTGCAAAATATCTTCCACTGATTTATTTGTCCTTTCGGAAGACACCTGCAGACTGTGGATTGCCTCACCAGCTTGATGAACCACTGCCCCCCCTTTATCAATAATTTCCATGCTGGCATCTACTCTGGAAACCGCTTCTTTTAATTCCTGAGTTGTTTTTGAAAGCGTTTCCATAATGTCGAAAGCAAATTCATTTGTATTTTCAGCAAGCTTTCTGACTTCTGTAGCAACTACCGAGAATCCTTTTCCACTCTCCCCCGCTCTTGCTGCTTCAATTGATGCGTTTAACGCCAGTAAATTAGTCTGCTCCGCGATTTCAGTGATGGAGCCGACTTTTTTCATTACTTCTTCGGCATCTCCGGCCACAGCTTTGATTTTCTCCGTAGATGCTCCCACCGATTCCTGCATCTGTTTCATATTTTCTTCTGCTTCATCAATAGCTTCCTTTCCTTTTTCCGCCTCTGTATTCGATTGTTCTGCATGCTGCAGTGTATCTTCCGTTTCTGTTTTCATGGAAGTCACGTCATCCATCATATCTTCAATCATGCTTTGAGCCGACTGCAGAGATGACATCTGGTTTTCAGCTCCGGATTGAAACTGCTGCATCGTTGCCGCAAACTGTTCAAAAGCCGAAGACATATCCTCGGTTTCCTTTTCCTGTGTTTGGCTGATGTTCTGCACAGACGAAGCTGCCTTGTTCATCTCATCGATAATGTTACGCATTCCTAAAACAACTTTATTTATTTCAAATCCTATTTGGTGGAACTGGCTTCGGGAATGATTCTCCACCTCTTTGGTCAAATTTCCTGCCGAGACAGCCCTTGTGACTCTGTACCAATCCTTCACCGCCTTCGTTAACATCCGGTACAATGAAAAACCAGCCAACCCTGCTGCGCCTAGTGCTACCAGACTTTGCCAAATCAGTTCTCTTCCTCCCGGCAGAATGATCTGCAGAATACTAAGAAGCAGGACAGGTAATAGCATGGAACTGAAAATAACAGGTCCCAGTAATTTATTTTGAACAATCTTTCCAACCCTCAGATTATACCCTTCTCCTTCTGGATCTGTGCCAATCGGAGCAGAGGCATCAATCAACATTTCACCTGTATTTCTTGGGTACAGCTGCAACAACGGTTCTGTTGTTTTAGCTGCTTTCGTTCCTACTTCATCCTTAAATGGATGGCCCTCTCTTAATCGATTCGTATGTAAATGGCTCCAGCCGTCTTTATCAACAATAAGGAGATATTCATCACTTTCCAGAAAATCATCAAGCTTTTGTCTGATTCGTTGAGGTTCTTCCTTCAAATCCCCTCGTTCAATCATTTTCTTTAGATCTTTCGCCCTTGTTTTTGCTTTTTTTAGTAATTTTTTCGCAGACCTGGATTGTAATGATGCCATTATTACACCACCTAAAGGTTTATTTATATTGAAAATTCTAACATTAATTTAAAGCGTTGTCTTAATTTATAGGAAATTTTTCATTAGGTTTGACAAATATTTTTCTGCCGTAATTATGTCTTTTTTGTGAATTATTTGTTACAATATAAGTAACAAATCATGAAAGCGGTTGCTAAAAGAGGTGTTATGTATGGATGTGTTAATTCTATTTATGGCTTTTGCTACCATCGCTCCACTGTTTTTTGCGCGGCGCAGCAAGTGGGTGCTTGCTATTCTTCAAGGTGCCTTGATGCTTGGCATGTGGGATTATTTTTTAAGTCATTTCACATCAATTACTGTATTAAATGCTCCAACATCGGTTATTGCGTTTTACGGCAGTCTGCTTCTCGCAGATGTAGCCTTAATTATGTTTCTTATTTCCTTTATCAAGGATATGAAAACAAAGGAGTGGGTTCCCCGCTTCCGTTCCAGTACACGCTAAGAAAAAAGAGCTTGGGGATCTTCCCAAAGCTCTGTGCTGTTGATCCCGCTTTTGTCTCGTTATGGGTTGTGGTTAAAAAACTTCATCCTGTGCATAAAGAAAGCACTCCCTGCCTTGGGCTTGGAGTGCTTTCTTTGTGTTATTCCTCCATGTCCTGGTGATTTTCCATTTCCATCTCTCCGCTTCCGCCGTCGTCGTGATTATGCGCATATCCAAAGGACATGGTCCAGATCGATCCGGCGATTATAATAGCCGCGATAAAAAAGGCATGAAGCATATTTCCGACCTGAATACCGCCGCTTTCGGTTTCTGTCATATGCATAAACATAAATAACTGAATCCCGGCTTGTATGACAGCCATCACCATAATCGAAGCAATAATCCATGGTGTGGGCAGCCCCGAGCCGACAGCCGCCCATGCTGCAGCAATCGTTAGAACCATCGAACCAAGAAAACCGACGATGTGTTTTTTAGGGAAGCCTTCGCTGTGTCCGCTCATTTAAACCACCATCCCTATCAAATAAACACTTGTAAAAATGAAAATCCAAATGACGTCCAAAAAGTGCCAGTATAAACCAACGACGAACATTTTTCTCGAGGTGACCTGTGTTAGGCCGCGCCGGCGAAGCTGCACAATCAAAAGGGATGCCCAGGAAATACCCAGCAGAACGTGCAGACCGTGAGTTCCGGTCAAGACAAAAAAGCTCGACCAGAAAGCGCTGGAAGGGAGGGTCGCTCCTTCGTGGGCATAGTGAACAAATTCATATATTTCAAATCCAAGAAACCCCAGGCCAAGCAGGAGCGTCACTGCCAGCCAAGTTAAAAGGCCTTTTAAAGAGCCGCGCCGCATTTCATGAATGGCAATACCGCAGGTAAAACTGCTCGTTAAAAGCAGGAAGGTCATGATAAGTACCATCGGAAGTTCGAACAGTTCCGCTGGAGACGGCGCTTTAGCAGTGCGGCCGAACATGACGGCATACGTCGCAAACAGGGTGGAAAACAATGCAATTTCCGCCCCTAGAAATATCCAGAAACCCAGAATTGTCATGCGGTCTTCATGCGAGCGGTATTCAAGGGGACCTGTCGTTAAATCTGATTCGGCACTCATTTTTCTTCCCTCCTTGCTTTTTCTTCCGTTTCTTTAATCTCTTCCACAGATACATGAAAGCCATGATCGTAATCAAAGGAACGAATGAACATACAGGCAAGTACTCCGATCAATCCGGCAATGGCCACAATCATCCATTCCCAGACCAGCCCGAAGCCGGCCACAAACATAAAGGCCATCATAATAAACGGAACACCCGAATCGCTCGGCATATGAATCGGCTCCAGGTTATTCTTATCGTACGTGGTTTTGCCTTTCTGTTTCATTAACCAGTAGGCTTCCGGTCCTTCCACTTTCGGCACCGTTGCAAAATTATAAAATGGCACCGGTGTGGTCGTTGCCCATTCCAGGGCACGCCCGTCCCAGGCATCTCCTTGTGTTTCCCGAGGGCTGTAGCGGAAGCTGTAATAAATATTGTAAACAAATACAGCAAACCCGACTGCCATCAGCACCGCCCCTACAGAAGATACAACATTCAGAGGCATCCATTCCGGTTCGATAGAATAAGTCCGACGCGGCATGCCCGCAAATCCGAGGAAATACATCGGCAAAAAGCACACATTAAATCCGATGAGAAAGAACCAGAAACTGATTTTGCCAAGCGTTTCATTCATTTTGTGACCGAACATTTTAGGATACCAGAAGGTCAGACCTGCGAAACAGCCGAATACCGTTCCGGCGATCAACACATTATGAAAGTGGGCAACCAGAAAGTACGTATTATGGTACTGATAGTCCGCCGCCGCCATTGCAAGCATAACACCAGTTACCCCGCCGAGCACAAAACAAGGGATAAAGCCCAGGGCCCACAGCATCGGTGTATCGAACCGTATTTTTCCTTTATACATCGTCCCAAGCCAGTTGAAAATCTTGACACCTGTCGGGACTGAGATCAGCATCGTCGTGATCGAAAAGAACGAATTGACACCCGCACCGGCTCCCATTGTAAAGAAATGGTGGACCCATACAACGAAACTGAGACCGGCGATAATAACCATCGACCACACCATTGCTTTATAGCCGAACAACTGTTTACGAGCAAAGGTCGAGATCACTTCCGAAAAGATACCAAAGGCCGGAAGAATAACAATATACACTTCAGGATGCCCCCAGAGCCAGAAAAGGTTCGCCCACATCATAGGCATGCCGTCGCCCGTCAACGTGAAAAACTGGGAGCCGAAGATACGATCAATCGTCATCAACGCCAAAGCAACCGTCAATATCGGAAAGGCAAAGGTGATAATAAGCGACGTGATCAAAGAGGACCATGTAAATATCGGCATCCTCATCAACGTCATTCCCGGGGCACGCATTTTCAAGATGGTTGCTAGGAAGTTAATCCCTGTCGCAAGTGTACCAATTCCTGATATTTGAAGTCCGATCAGATAATAATTAATATTCGGCCCGGGATTTAGGTTCGGACCAGCCATCGGGGCATAGTTGGTCCATCCAGCATCCGGGGAACCCCCTATAACGAAGGACAGGTTGAAAAGCAGCGCTCCAATTGCAAACGACCAGAAACTGACAGCGTTCAGAAAAGGAAACGCCACGTCTCTTGCCCCGATCTGCAGCGGTACGACAAAGTTCATCAATCCGATCAGAAAAGGCATCGCCATGAAAATAATCATAATTGTGCCGTGCGTTGTAAATATTTCGTTATAGTGCTGGGAATTTAGAAATTCCATACCGGGAAGCGTGAGCTGCGTTCTCATAAGCAGGGCGTCGACCCCGCCCCGGAACAGCATCGCTATCGCGGCAATAATATACATAATACCGATTTTTTTATGGTCTACCGTGGTCAGCCATTCACGCCACAAGTAGCCCCACTTCTTAAAATAGGTAAGAACATACACAATGGCGATGGAAACGAGGACCATAGAAACCATCGCGCCATATATTAATGGATCCCCCGTTACAAGAAACTCATTCAACAGAAAATCTAACACGTTATTTCACCCGCTTTCCCTGTGCATCGATTATTCATCGCCGACCCCTCTTCCACCTTCCAGGTGCGGAAGTTCTTCAAACGCTTCTTGATGACGTTCAATTAAATAATCACTGCCATCCATTTCTCCGTGATCGACATATTCGAGGTGAGTAGAAGAAAACTCCATCTCTTCCAGCAGACCGGGAGCCAGCAGCTTATCATATTCACTCTGGGTTAATTCCGGCGCGTTCTGCTGCGTTTCCTCCACCCAGCTTTCAAATTCTTCGGCAGGTTCAGCGTGGACATCAAACGTCTGCTCCGCAAACCCGGTGCCTGTAAAATTGGAGTTCCTGCCTTGATACGTACCTGCTTCATCTGCCTGCAGATACAGCTTGGTTTCCATACCGGCCATATTATATTTCTGTCCGCCAAGAGCCGGGATCCACAACGAGGCCATCGAATCTGCAGAAGAAAGACGGAACTCAATCGCCCGGTCCGTTGGAATATGCAAATAATTCACCGTTTCAATATCCTGTTCCGGATAACTGAAAAACCACTTCCAGTCGGCTGCTGTGGCATGTACTACCAGGGGTTCCTTATCACTGGATGATTCCGGAGGCTCTTCCAGTTGAAAAATGGTAATAACGGTTGGCACAGAAAGAGCCGTCACAATAATAAGCGGTACCACCGTCCAAATAATTTCAAGTTTCGTATTTCCTTCATGATCGGGGTCATAGTCTTTATCTCCCCGGTCTGGACGTTCCCTGAATTTAACAAGTATATATGTTAATGCGACCATCACCACAGCAACAATAAACAGCATCATAATGATGGAAAAGACAATAAGATCCCGCTGACTCTCCCCGACCGGCCCTTTCGGATCAAGAACCGTCATATCAGAACAGCCGCTTCCTATCATTAGGAGCAAAGCTGCTGCCAGCAGCGCAACGTACTTTCCCCATCTATATTTCAAGGCCTTCCACTCCTTTCTGAAAAAACTTTCAAGCGTTCGCTCAAAATGTTACTTCCATCTTAGCAAATCCACCGCGCTCAGCGGGTTTGACCGTTCATTTGTCATATAAATCTCACCAGACTGTTTCAAAATCAACACAATTTAGTCATAAAACTTTCAATGATGCCGATTTCACACGGATCTCGGGAAGCAGCCAAAGCAAAGGTAAATTTCTTATATTCCAAAAAAGAGACCGGGACAGAAGGATAGGTGCCGGCCGAAAACCCGAACAAAACAATGACGATGGGATCGCTGCACCCGGTCACTGCGCTTTCCAGCTCACTTGGTAAAGAAGATCGCATTACCAAGTGAATCTTCAGTTCGTCTTCGTCCCATAGGAGTCTCCGTGGCCGGCCTCGGCTCAATAGAGAGGGAGGTTGGGCCAGTTTATATAACAAGAACGTCCATTCAGCGGAGTCAAAATAGGTCGACTCCTGCGGGAAAAGCACGAGTCTCGAGACCCCGCAGGAAGTGGCTTTCTTCCGAGGAGGCTCGAGCCGTGCCCGCGGAAAGCGACCTATTTTGACGCAGCGATAAAACAATACACAAAAACCCGAACGATTTATGGAAAAAATCGTTCGGATTTTTTGTCCTTGATAATGTTTTGTCCCAGACTCCATGGTTACACAGCCTGTTTCCGGGCTGTTTTTCGTTTTCGGTTCCGCCATGTGGTATTGGAGCGGGATACAGTGAAGATGATAAGGCCTGTCCAGACGATAATAAAAGAGAGAAACTGCTGGCGGCTGAAAGGTTCTTCGAATAAAAACACGCCGAGAAGCAGCATAATCGTCGGAGCAAAATACTGTAGAAATCCCATCGTGGACAACGTTATTCGTTTTGCGCCGGCCGCAAATAACAACAGCGGTATCGCTGTGGCCGCCCCGGCTCCGAACAAAAGGAAGATGATGGACGAAGAATAGATGAAAATACCGCTGCTCTCCACGGCGAATACCAAAAACAGCAAAGCAAACGGGGTCATTAACATCGTTTCTATTGTTAAACCTGCCCATGCTCCTACCGGGGTTGTCTTTTTAATCAATCCATACAGTCCAAAACTTAACGCAAGACCTAACGCGGCCCAAGGCAGATATCCATAATAAAATGTTAATATGGCCACCCCTGCTGCCGCCAGCAAAAATGCCAGCACTTCCGCTTTCGACAGCTTTTCTTTTAAGAATATCGTCGCCAGGATTACATTTATTAGTGGATTAATATAATAACCAAGGCTTGCTTCAATGACGCGGTCACTGTTTACCGCAAAAATAAAAATAAACCAGTTTACACTGATCAAAACAGCGGCAGTGGTAATAGCCAGACCGGATTTTCTGGAAGCAAACGTGGTTTTTATTTCTTTCCAGACCCCTTTAAACTTGCGAGCCGCCAGCAGCACTACCAGCATAAAAACAAGCGACCATACAATCCGGTGGGCCAGAACTTCTTCTGCCGGGACATTTCCGACCAGCTTCCAGTATAACGGTAAAAAGCCCCAGCTTACATAGGCAAGCATCGCAGCCAGAACTCCCCGCCCCTGTTGGTTCTCTCCCATACGTTTCCCTCGATTCTATTTTTCTATGTCTTTTCCAGTATAAAACACTTCTGTTTATAAGCGCCACTAATTCAACCTGGTAAAAGAGTGATGCATAAAAATAACCCGGCGCCTGGAAAGCAGCCGGGAAAGGTTCAGGCATCCACCCTGGGTTTTGCCGGATTACAGGAAGGCTCTTCGGTTTCAGTTGATTCTGCCAGTTTCCATAAGTAATAACATTCTTCGCGTGACATATGGTCCGCCATCAATGGGGTAAGCGTCCCCAGCATCTCTTTTGTCAATCCCATCTCCTCCAGTTCTTCCAGAAAACAGCGGAAAATATCCATTTCCAGTTTCACTTGACTATTCATGCGCTGCAGAGCGGGGAATGTTTCGACATTTGCCCGCAGGTAGCCAGCCATTTCCACCGCTTTTAAGTAAAAGTGATCAAAGTCATCGGTAAACCTTCTCGACTTTTCTTTTAATTCGTGCTCCACTTTATCCAGCGATCCGGTAATGGCATCTGCATGACCGGCAGCATCAATCAACCACACCAAATGATAATGAAGCGGGTGACAGACAGGTGGAATTTCCTGTTCGACCAGATAGGAGAGAATCCGTAAATACTCCTCTACTTCGTTTACCATATGATTAATGAAAGTCGGAGTTAATTCAATTTTTATTTTTCCAGTCAATTGGCGCTGAATGATCTGTAACTTAAAAAAACGAATGTCCTTTGCTGCTTCCTCCGCCCTCCTTGTGAGTCCTCCCATATCATAGGATGTTCTTGCTTCTTCCAGTAATTGGTCAAAAAGAGTGATAAATGCCTGCGCCGCTTCAATATACTCTGTTTCTGATGGAGCAAGGGTATCATGGATGAAGCGTGAATGGTCCCCTAACACCTGCAGCCAAAATAAGTGTTCTTCTTCTGCCACGCCCTCCCAGTTTTTATTCATGCTGTCCCTCCCTTTCTGTTCTGTATCCCTTTCAATATATGAGAAAAAAACCTGTCCAAAGAACCCAATCCTGTTTTTATTTTTTGTCAAAACTTCTGGTTGAACAGGTACTGGAACAAGGTTAAAAAATCATAATATTTAGAATTTTTAGCAGAAGGGCAGTCGCCCCCTAAGACAATTTGGGGAAATAATAAAGGACCGTCCAGGGAATTTATTTTGTCCTAAAAGGCTCCATTGGGAGTTGGAGGCCCACAGGTCGTTCCTACTTCATGCCAACGGCCTCCAAATACGCTTGGAGGCCGCTCCTTCTTTTTTTCTCTTTTATAATAGGTTCAAAAGCTTCTTTGGAGATCAATAAAAGCCTTATTCTGTTGATTCGTATCCTCCGCTACTGTCGGCGGATCTCATATGCACAAACAGCAGCCGGACCCTGGTTTTCCCGCGGGAACATCGCTTGATAGAGGATGCCTCTTTGCTATTCAGCCGCGTTAAAACTACTTTTCTTCGAGCCGGCGGATCCGCTCTTCCAATGGAGGATGGGAAGAAAACAGGCTTGCCATCGTGGCTTTATTATTGATTTTCAGTGTCTGCATAGAAGTCTGGCTGTTATCCACCATATTGGAGCGGGCCTGCAGTGCCTGAAGAGCACTCTTCATTTTATCTTTTCCGGCAAGGTCCGCTCCGCCTTTATCCGCATGAAATTCACGGTAACGCGAATACGCATTGACCACAAGACTGCCAAGAATAGAAAACAGAATTTGAAATACAATAATAGCGGCAAAATGAACAATCATCCGCATGGCATCATTCTGGACAAAACGGGACACGACAGAGGCCACAATACGGGAAAGGAAGACAACAAAGGTGTTCACCACTCCCTGCAGAAGCGTCATCGTAACCATATCCCCGTTTGCTACGTGGGCCACCTCATGAGCCAGGACGCCTTCTACCGCATCATCATCCATCGAATTTAACAGCCCGCTTGATACGGCAACTAATGAACGTTTCTTCGTCGGACCGGTAGCAAAGGCATTCACTTCTCTAGAATTGTAAATTCCCACTTCCGGCATATGCATCATGCCGGCACTGCGGGCCAGACGGTGAACTCGTTCCACCAGCTCTTTTTCCATGCCGGTGCTTGCGCCGGGGTCAATAACCTGCACACCCATTAATTTTTTTGCAATGATACGCGAAATCCCAAGAGAGATAAAAGCTCCGCCAAAACCGATAACAGCGCTGAATATCAAAAGAGCCACATAATCTATGTTGCCTGCAGCTGTCGCTCCAAGGCTCGGCAGATTAATACCAAACATCCCAAGAATGCTGAAGACGATGGTAATCGTCGTAATGATAAGAATGTTGGTTATAATAAATAGCAAAATTCGTTTACCCAAATCTGCTTCCTCCTCTTTTTTTCCATTAAATAAGCAAGTATCTTTTTTACGTCATACCGACCCGTTTCGTTTCACTGGTTTATTATATCATTTCTTTGTTCGTTTGGCTTGTCAGATACTCTCTTTGTTTAGTTTTTCTTTATAAAAGGTATATATTAAAACAACAGATTTATACTAAAAAAATCAAAGGAGGTCCGTTTACTTATGGCTTATAATACTGCCCAAAAACTGATAAAAGAGCACCTTTCCTCCGGTGAATTGATCCCCGGGGAAGAAATTTCGCTGTCCATAGATCAGACATTAACGCAAGATGCCACCGGCACGATGGTTATGCTTGAACTCGAAGCGATGGAAATGGAACGCGCCAAAACTGAAGCTTCTGCCCAATATGTAGATCATAATGTGATTCAGGAAGACAGTAAAAACCCAGACGATCACTTATTTCTGGAAAGTGCAGCTAAACGATTCGGCCTGCATTTCAGCCGGCCTGGAAACGGCGTCAGCCACCCCGTACACATGCAGCGGCTGGCCGTCCCCGGAAAAACACTGCTTGGATCCGACAGTCACACCTGTGCCAACGGCTGTATGGGGATGCTCGCCATGGGAGCCGGCGGCATTGATGTGGCAATGGCGATAGCGGGCGAACCCTATTTTGTGAAGATGCCTCAGATCTGGGGAGTAAAGTTAACAGGCAAGCTGCCGGACTGGGTCGGGGCCAAGGATATTATTCTCGAACTACTGCGCCGTCACGATGTAAAAGGCGGTGTCGGAAAAATTATTGAGTATTACGGCCCCGGACTGGAACAGTTAAGTGCGATGGACCGGCACGTCATTGCCAACATGGGAGCTGAACTCGGTGCCACAGCCACTGTATTTCCTTCGGACGAAGAAGTGAAGCGTTTCTTAAAATCGCAGGGACGTGAAGAAGATTGGCGGGAACTAAAAGCAGACGATGGAGCGTCCTATGATATAGATGAAGAAATTGACTTATCCACGTTAGTTCCCATGATCGCTAAACCATCCAGTCCAGGCAACGTTGTCCCTGTGACCGAGGTCGAAGGGGAATCGATTTATCAATCCTATGTCGGATCTTCCGCCAACCCCGGGTATAAAGATTTTGCTATGGCGGCTGAAATCGTGAAAGGGAAACAGATCGCAAGCGGCGTCTCGTACGACATTAATCCAACGTCCCGGCAGATGCTTACCGACCTTGTTCAGAACGGCCATATCGCAAGTCTGTTGTCCTCCGGAGCACGGCTGCACCAGGCAGGCTGTAACGGCTGTATCGGCATGGGACAGGCTCCCGCTTCCGGAAGAAACAGTCTGCGCACCACCCCGCGGAACTTCCCGGGACGTTCCGGGACAAAAGAAGACAGTGTCTTTCTTTGCGGGCCTGAGGTAGCGGCCGCATCCGCTTTATACGGGCAAATCACAGATCCCCGCAAACTGGATATGGAATATCCAAAGCTGACAGAACCAGATCAGCCAACGGTGGATTTCAGGCTCCTGGAAGAACCGCTGTCTCTGGAAGAAGCAAAGAAAACAGACCTTCACAAAGGACCGAATATTGCTTCCATTCCATATATGGAGCCGCTTCCGGACGAACTGAACGTTCCGGTTCTCTTGAAAGTCGGCGACAATTTCTCCACCGACGAAATTCTGGCAGGCGGAGCGCGGGTGCTTCCGTACCGAAGCAACCTCCCGGAAATCAGTAAATTTGCCTTCGAAATTCTTGATGAAGATTATTACAGCCGTTCCATGGATATCCGGGAAAAAACCGGACATGCCATTGTCGGCGGTACCAACTACGGCCAGGGCTCAAGCAGGGAACATGCTGCTCTTGCGCCCCGTTACCTGGGACTGCGGGTCGTCATTGTGAAAGACTTTGCCAGAATTCATCTGCAGAATTTAATCAACTTTGGCATTCTTCCCCTTACGTTTGCCGATAATAAGGACTATGACGATATCGAATCCGGCGATATTCTTGAATTGAAGAATATACGGGAGGCCATTAAAAACAGCCATAAATTAACAGCACATGTTAAAGATAAAAATAAAGAAATCCGGGTTCATCATGCATTATCCGAGCGCCAGGTGGACATCATGTTAACAGGCGGCCTGATCAATTGGGTCAAAGACAGACAAAAAGACAAAGCTTAATATTCTCCGAAAAGGAGCGGGATCCACGATGAACATCCATGAAAATGTTTGTAAAGCCTGTGACGGCTCTGGTTTGTTGATGGATGATGAACAATGGAAGTATTCCTGCAGCGTTTGCGGCGGGGATGGTATTCTGGAAGCAGGGGAAAGCCCTGAACCAGACGCCCCTTTTGATGTAGATGAAACAAACAGGACACTGGAATAAGAAAAGCTTCGCAGGAGAGAACAGCAGGCTCCTGCGAAGCTTTTTAGGGTTATTTACATTGTTTATAGCTGCCTTCAAAATACAACAGCGGTTCTTCATCCTGCACCATTAAATTCTCCACACGGCCGATAAAAAGGGTATGATCCCCCGCTTCATGGCTGTCATAGAGCGTGCAGGCAATGTTTACAAGGGCTCCATCAATTATCGGTTGTTCTTCAAATCGGTCCAGGGGAATATCTATATCTTCTTTTAATTGATTGGCAAAATATTGAGACAGCTCTTTTTGACTCTCTTTTAAAATATTTACGGCAAAAACACCGGTCTGTTTAATAATATCATGAGAATTGGCGTGCTTTGCGACTGAAATTAATACCAGCTTCGGATCGAGAGAGACAGACATAAACGCATTAGCTGTCATCCCATGGAGGTCCCCTTTGACTTCTGTTGTTACGATAGTCACCCCTGTCGCAAATTTACTCATCGCCGTCTTAAATAAACGATCATCCATAACCAGTTCCCCCTCTGTCTGATTTCAAAAGCCACTTTTTACGTTACATCGAAACCTATCATTATGCAATGCAGCGGCATTAGTTCTTGTGTTTATCTTTTTAAAACAAAAGGAGGAAATACAGCATGTATTCTCTTTTCAACAAAAAATTGTTATTACCGGGGCGGCTTCCGGAATCGGGAAAGAAGCAGCAATTCAATTTACTGAGGCTGGAGCAGAAGTGGCACTTCTCGACAAAGACGACCTCTCCGGAGTAGTACAATCTCTTCAATCGAAAGGAAGAACAGTGTTTTCCTATGCAGCGGACGTTTCAAATCCGGAGCAGATGGAAAACAGCTTCTCTCGTATTGCCGAGCATTGGGGACAAATAGATGGGGTTTTTGCTAACGCGGGAATGAACGGGCGGTTGGCGCCAATAGAGGATTTAACTCCAGAGGACTGGGATCTAACGCTGGCGGTGAATCTTAAAAGTACATTTCTGTCTTTAAAATACGCCATTCCTCCCATGAAAGAATCCGGCGGCAGTATCGTTATTACCAGTTCTATTAACGGTAACCGCACCTTCTCCAGTTTGGGGATGTCTGCCTATAGTACGTCAAAAGCCGGGCAGACCGCTTTGGCAAAAATGGCCGCCGTTGAACTGGCGCCATACAATATTAGAGTAAATGCGATCTGTCCCGGCGGGGTTGAAACAAACATCGGAGAACGCACCTATCCGGATGAGGAGCATCTTCAAGAATTGCGGGCGAGGCATCAAAAAGCAGCAGAGCCTCCAGGACGGAATGCCCCGCCTGAGAAAATTACCAATGTGGCGGCATTTTTATTATCTGATGCTTCGAATCACCTATCCGGCACCGAAATGTATATCGACGGGGCATCCTCCCTTTTTTGACTATTAGGTGGCTTTCTTTTTCGTCTGCTGGGCAGCGCTTTTCTGGGATGTTTTTTTCTTGGAAGCCCCCGCCGGCGATTTTTTCTTTTTATTTTTATCCACGGAGGCCTGCAGCGCTTCCATAAGATCAGCCACGTTATCTTTAGGCGGTTCTTCCTGAACAGAAACTACTTCTTCTCCTCTTTCCTTCGCTTGAATTAAGTCCAATAACTTCTGACGGTATTCATCCACATATTTTTCCGGCTCAAACTCTGCTGTTAATTGATCGATCAGCATCTTGGCTGTGTTTAATTCCTTTTCTTCTACATTGTCTTCTTCCGGAACATTCGGGACATCTGCTGATTTTCTGATTTCATCTGGATAATGCAGTGTTTCCAGAAGGATCGTGTTTTGATAGATGCGGAGAACGGCTAACTGTTCTTTCGAACGGAGCATGATTTTTGCAATTCCTACTTTTTTTGAATCGTGCAGCGCCTTACGCAGTAACGTATAAGCTTTGGTCCCCCCTTCGTTCGGACCTAAATAATAACTCCGGTTAAAATAAATCGGATCGATGTCATCCATATTGATAAAATCAAGAATTTCTACCGCTTTTTCCCCTGCTTCCTGACGAATTTCTTCGAGCTCTTCATTTTTCACCACCACAAAACTGCCGTTTGTTGTTTCATAGCCTTTGACTAAATCCTCTTTTTCGACTTTCTCCTCACAGACAGGACAAACTTTTTCGTATTTTATCGGTGTTTTGCACTTTTCGTGCAGATTTCGAAAAGAAACATCTTTATCTTCTGTGGCAGCATGCATCTTTATCGGAATGCTGACAAGACCAAATTGAATACTGCCCTTCCACATCGTATGCATCGTCCTACCTCCTTTTTCCCTTATTGTGCATGACTTCATACATTCTCATTCATACTAAATAACATGAAGAAGGAGGCGTCCCTTATGAAACCTTCCCGTACAGATACCCTCCCAAAAGGGGCGGAATGGATGTATGAATTGAAATACGACGGCTATCGTGCTTTTCTCGAATGGGATGGAAGCACTGCCCGCCTGACCAGTAAAAATGATCATCCTTTAAATGCACAATTTCCTGAAATTATAAAATCAGCTGAAGACTGCTTTTCCTCCGATACGTCCTTTTCCCTGGACGGAGAGCTTATCGTATTTGAAAACTGGGGGAAAGCTGATTTTTATACCTTGCAGAGCCGCTTCCGCCGCCGCGGAAATGCTGTTATTCAGAAGCTGGCGAAGACCCGGCCGGCTGCATTTTTGGGGTTTGACTGCCTTCAAATAAAAGGAAAGGCGGTCACAAGCCTGCCCTGGAAAGAACGAAAAAACCAGCTGAAATCTCTTTTCAAACAGGCCGCTCTACCGCTTACACCAGAACCGCATGCTGACCAGCGGATTCAATTTCTTCCGGCCTGCGCAGAGCTGCCGAAAAAAATCGAGCAGACCAGGATATACTGCAGTGAAGGGATTGTAGCGAAGCACATCGATTCTGCCTATGAAAAAGGCCGTACCAGTCATTGGCTGAAGTTTAAAACTCCGTATAAAGGGACTTGTTTCATCACCGCTTATGATCCGGCTAACGATTATTTTCATCTTGGAGTTTTTCAACAAGAGGAAGTAAAAGGGATCGGGAAATGTGCGCATGGGTTAACAGACAAAGAGCAGTCCGCTCTTGTCGAAACCATTAAAAAGAATGGAACATGGGACCCCTCTCTGAAGGTTTATACGATAGAACCCTCTATCGTTGTTGAAACTGCTTATACGACGAGAAAAAAAGAAGAACTGCGGGAACCTCGTTTCAGGCGTATTCTGTTTCAGACCCCGCCTTCTTTCTGCACCTGGGAAAATTGGCAGACAGAAGCCCTCCGTTTCCCGGAAGACGTAGACATCACCCATCCAGAAAAACCATTATGGCCGGACGCCCGCCTGCAAAAACTCGATTTTCTGCAGTATGTGCGGCAGATAGCTCCATATGTTCTCCCATTTCTGCAGAACCGGGCACTTACCGTCATTCGTTTTCCTCACGGCATGATGGAAGATGGCTTTTTTCAGAAAGACTGTCCGGCTTACGCTCCTTCCTTTGTTGATACCAAAACGCTTGACGATACTGATTATATTGTATGTAATAAACTAGAGACGCTCTTATGGCTGGCAAATCAGCTTGCCATCGAATGGCATATTCCTTTTAAACGAGTAACCACAGATGGGGTGGATGAAGTCGTTTTCGATCTGGACCCGCCAGATGCGGCGCATTTTCCTCTTGCTGTCGACGGGGCCCTGGCATTAAAAGCATTGCTCGACTCCTTTGAAATAGAAGCATTTGTGAAATTTTCCGGTAATAAAGGACTGCAGGTAAATATTCCCCTGCCCGAAAATACGTTTACCTGGGAGGACACGAGGGTATTCACCAAAGCGGTTGGGCATTATCTGACAGCGGAGCATGGAGCGCTTTTTACGACAGAACGCCTGAAAAAGAACCGCGGTCAGAAGTTGTACATTGATATCCCCCAGCACGCTGAAGGCAAGACGATCATCGCTCCTTATTCCATGCGCGGAAAAGAGGAGCCTCTTATTGCATGTCCGTTATTTTGGGACGAAGTTTCCCCTTCTTTAGATCGGTCGATTTTTACACACGAGTATGTGTTAGAACGAACCGCCCTGCACGGCTGCCCTTTTTTGGACCAGAATGGAGAACGAAACCGCCAGCCATTTGAACGTCTGCTTCAGACAATACGACACTCTGCGACGTGAAAGGAGCAGATGATGGTCTCAGAAGAATTAATCGAACGCTGTAATCAGAGAATCGCGGCTTATGATTGTGAAGGCTTTGTCTATGGACAGGGCCCTTCCAGACCTGTGATCATGTTTGTCGGCGAAGCTCCGGGAGAAACCGAAATACATAATGGAAAGCCGTTCAGCGGCAGAGCCGGCCGTTACTTTGATGCCTTTCTGGAGCAGTTGCATGTCACACGGGAAGATATTTATATTACGAGCACGGTCCGCAGCCGCCCCTATAAATGGGGAAAAGGGAAAAATGCCGGAAAAAAATACAACCGTACCCCAAACCAGAAAGAAATCGCTGCCCATGCACCGATCCTTGATGTCGAAATCGAAGCTGCCCGGCCGAAGCTGCTTGTACCGATGGGACGAACCGCCTACTGGCGTCTCCTGGGAGAATCGCCGCAGATGGCCGAGGTAACCGGATCTTTCTTCTCTTCCCCCATCCGGCGTCTCGAAAGTTGGGAGAAACGTATGTACCTATTTACAGATACGTCCTATACCCTGTTTCCTCTCTACCACCCGGCCGCCGTTCTCTACAACCGCAGCCTGGAAGCAGACATTTACAGCCACCTGGAAAAGCTGAAACAATATATTTCAACAGATTAACATAACGGGGCTTATTCATGTCCTTTACCGTCCGATCACTGCCCATTCTCTTCCCGCTTTCTTGAAAAAGGAACGGGCCGCAGATGCCCGTTCCTTTCATTTATTCCTCTTTTTTCTCCTCATCTTCCGGCGGCGTTTCTGTTTCCTGCCGGACAGCTTCAGCGTTAGAACCTTCTTCTCCCACAGAAGCGGTGTTTTCTTCTTTTGTATTCTCAGCAGCCTGTGCCGCCTGGGTAATGGACGCAGCAGTACCTTTTCCAGCAAAGTTTTCAAGCAGCGCTTTCATGTCAATCCCGGTTGATTCTTTTAAGGTATCCTGCATCACTGCCATATTGTTTGTGACACTGCCGGCCAAATTGGATACTCCTTTACCGCTTCCGGTATCAATAACTTTTACGCTGTCTATGTTATTCATCGGTTCAGAGACAGCTTTGGCAAAGTCCGGCATCATGTTGATCATCATTTCCAGGATAGCAGCCTCACCGTATTTAGACATCGCTTCGGCCATCTGTTCTTTCGCTTTTGCTTCCGCTTGTCCTTTTTCACGGATAACCTGCGCTTCTGCCTCCCCTTGCTTTCGCTCGGTCTCCGCATGAGCTTCCGCTTCAGCAATAGCCCGGTATTTTTCCGCATCCGCCTGCTGCTGGGACGCATAGCGTTCGGCGTCGGCCTTTTTCTTGACTTCCCCTTCATACTGCCGTTCTTTCCGCTCGATTTCGATTTCTTCCAGTTCGGATTGTTTGGACAATTCAACGGCACGGACATCCATTTCCTGCTCTTTTAACTGGCGGTCCGTAATACTTTTTTCCAGGGCATATGCCTGATCCGCCTGGGCCCGTGCTTTTTCGTTTTCCTGTTTAAAGGATGCTTCCTGAATTTCGTTGTTTTTCCGGGCTTCGGCAATTTCGGTTTTATGTTGGTATTCGGATTCTTCGGCTTCCTTATCCATCTGCGCCTGATGGATTCTTGTCTCCCGTTCCGCGTTAGATTCTGCAATATCCGCATTTTTCTTTGCTTCCGCAATCCGTGGACGGCCCAGCGCTTCCAGATAACCATTTTCATCACGAATATCTTTTAAGGCAAACGAGGTTATTTCAAATCCCATTTTTGCCAGATCTTTTTCTGCCACTTCCTGAAGCTGCTCGTTAAACCGTTCCCGGCTCTGATAAATTTCCTCCACTGTCAGGGAAGACAAGGCCGAGCGTAAATGCCCTTCCAGCACCTCCACAATTTCCTGATCACGATCCTCTTTGCTCTTTCCTAAAAACTGTTCGGCAAAGTTGGCAATCTGGTCAAGCGAACTCCCGATTTTCACCATGGCGACCGCATCCGCAACAACCGGCACCCCCTGGGATGTATAGACTTCCGGGGTCTGCACCATAAGCTGGGATGTTGTCAGGTCCACAGGTTCTGCGACTTGAAAGAGTGGTTTGATAAATACTCCCCCGCCCCGGACCACTTTCAAGCGGCGGCCGTTCGTTTCATCGGTGAACACATTTTCATCACTGCCAAGTCTTTTTCCAGTAATAATGAGTGCTTCATTGGATTTTGCCGTTTTGTAGCTCCGCTTAAATATAATGTACCCAATGATTGCTGCAATCAATAGTACAAAAAGAACAATTCCTGTCATAACTAAACCAAAAATATCCTGAATTATTTCCAAGATCATACACCTCCTATAAAAATTCTATAGTATGTAACGATTTCATACCAGTAACGTTTCAGAATATGTTATATTTTTTTGCCTTAATAACGCTTACAAGTAATTGAGTTATTACTTAGGATGTCTTAAAATAAAAGAAGAAATATGGGAGAAGGTGAGTATATGAAACTAATAGCAATTGATATGGACGGAACCCTGCTAAATCCGGAGCAGATTGTCTCCCGTAAAAACAGGCAGGCCATTCAGGAAGCACAAAGCCAGGGGATAAAAGTTGTCATTGCTACGGGGAGGGCCCATTTTGATGCCCAGACGTTTCTCGAAGAAGCTGGGCTGGCTTTACCTATTATTGGGGCCAACGGAGCAACCTTTCATGATAAAGAAGGCAGGCGGCAGCTTTCCGTACCAATGGCTGAGCATCAGGCCTATGATATCCTTGCCTGGCTGGAAGAAAATGAGTATTATTATGAAGTATTTACCAATAGAGCAATCTTCACGCCTCACCACGGACGGGATTTATTATCGATCGAGCTGGACCGTCTTGAGTCAGCCAATCCCGAAACAGACAGAAAAGCCTTGGAGAGAGCCTCCAAGCGGCAGTTTAACCAATCCGGCTATGCATTCATCTCTTCGGCTGCCGACATAAAAAAGGAGGAGGTGGAAATTTATAATATTCTTGCTTTCTCCTTTCTGAAAGAAAAACGTGACAGGGGGTGGGCTCAATTTCAACGCGAGGAACAGCTCACCCTCGTTTCGTCGGGGGATCACAATTTTGAACTGGAGCATCTCCACGCTTCCAAAGGTCAGATGCTGAAGTATCTCGCAGATATGGAGGGTATTTCTTTAGAGGATACTGCCGCGATTGGCGACAGTTTTAATGATTTATCGATGATGAATGCTGTAGGCTGCAGTGCAGCTATGGGAAACGCCAGAGACGAAATTAAACGCCAGTGCAGCATCACGGCGCCATCTAATGCAGATGACGGTGTCGCAGCTGTCATTACTCAAATACTGGAACAAAACGTATAAGAAGGGGACACGCTTCCCCTTTTCTTCCTGCTAATGGATTAACCACTGATTTGGTATCTTACTAAAAAAAGCGCGGCTCTGTTGGTAAGGGCCGCGCTTTTTTCGCTATTGGTTGTCTTCGACTTCGTCTTTGATCTCTTCACGCATACCTTCAATGCTCTCTTCCCGGCGTTCATTTTTTTCTTCAATTTGCTGTTTTTCTTCCTCACTTAATTCTTCCGCATGAGCTTTTTCAAAATCCCGCGCTTCATTTCTGTTTTGCAGCGTATGTCCGATTGCATTTTCAATTCGTTCCGCGTTATTGGAACGATCATCTGGTTTAGCCATTTTATGCATGCCTCCTTTAAAAATTTCAAGTTTAGTTTAACCGTTTAACAGGAAGGTTATGTAAAAGATATGTACGATGTTGTAGGATAGGGTATGGACATGTATTATTTTACATATATATTATTTTAATCCAATAAAAAGGCAGGAGAGTGAGCATATGGAAGATTGGCTTACCATGGATACGTGGCTTGGAGGAGCTGTAGAAGTCAGCAATACTATCTTGTGGACGTATCTACTTATCGGATTATTATTATTTTTAGGATTATTCTTTACTATTAAAACTCGTTTCGTTCAATTTACTATGTTAAAAGAAATGATTACTCTCTTATTTCGAGGGACAAACCGATCTGTTTTTAAAGAAAAAAAGGGGACCACCCCGTTTCAGGCATTCACCATCAGTACAGCAGCCAGAGTAGGAACAGGCAACCTGGCCGGAGTGGCGCTCGCTATCACGGCCGGAGGTCCGGGAGCCGTTTTCTGGATGTGGGTTATCGCATTATTTGGGGCTGCCACCGGGTTTGTGGAAAGCACATTGGCGCAAATGTATAAAGTAAAGGTGGATAACGGTTATCGCGGCGGGCCGGCGTATTATATGGAGAAAGCGTTGGGCATGCGCTGGATGGGGATACTATTCGCCATCCTTATTATGTTATGTTTTGGTCTTATTTTTAACGGAGTTCAGTCCAACACGATTTCTCAGGCCTTTACAGGAGCCTATGGCATAGAAGGATACTGGGTCGGTTTAGCGATCGCGATTATGATCGGTATTATTATTTACGGGGGAATTCGTCGTATTGCCGTCGTCACCGAATTTATTGTGCCCTTTTTCGCTATTATCTACATTATTGTTTCCTTGATTATTATGATAATTAATATAGGGATGCTTCCGGAGGTTATTTCCCTCATCTTCACCAATGCGTTTGGCATCCGCGAAATTGCCGGCGGTGGTTTAGGTGCTGCCATTATGAACGGCGTACAGCGTGGCTTATTCTCCAACGAAGCTGGTATGGGTAGTGCACCAAACGCCGCTGCTACCGCTCACGTGAGTCACCCGGTGAAGCAGGGACTCGTTCAGACACTCGGGGTTTTTACAGATACCCTGATTATCTGCAGCTCTACTGCCTTCATTATTATCCTGGCTGGTGTTCATACTTCTAATGAGACGGATGGCATTCAATTAACACAACTTGCCCTTGATACGCACCTTGGCGGCTGGGCGCAAACCTTTGTTTCGCTTGCTATTTTCTTTTTCGCGTTTAGTTCTTTATTGGGCAACTACTATTACGGTGCCAATAATATTGAATTTATTTCCGAGAATCCCGTATACATTCAAATATTCCGGGTAGCCTTTCTCATCATGGTAATAATCGGTTCCATCAGTCAGCTTGACCTGATTTGGGCGCTTGCTGATATTTTCATGGGCTCCATGGCCCTTGTCAACTTAATTGCCGTTGCTTTATTAACGAAAACCGCTGTGGCCGCCCTTGAAGATTACCAGAGCCAGCGGAGACTGGGGCATGATCCGGTCTTTTATAATAACAGCATTCCAGGGCTGCGAAACATGGACGCATGGCAGAAAAAGCCAGGATCATCCGATCAGGAAGAATAGCAGGAAAAAACCCGGCGTTTTGCCGGGTTTTTTTATGAAGAAACGCTATTATTTTTTTCCCAATTTTAATAATTCTTATAGAAAGACTAGTCTATAATAGCTTACCATGATATTCTAGTTTCAGGATGAAAAGTATGGAGAATCTTGCCTTATATTAGCAGAAAGATAATACGAGAGGAGGATTTTGTCATTTTTTATAAAAAAATCTCATATTCTATGATGGCAGCGGCGTTAACGATATCTGTCCTCCCCGCTCTCTCCCAGAATCAAGCGGAAGCAAGCGACCGCTATTCTGATGTAAGCAGCAGTTACTGGGCGGCAGAAGAAATTGCCTATCTGACAGAGCAGGGTGTTGCTTCCGGAGATGAGTCCGGAGAATTCCGTCCAGAAGAGCCGCTCACCAGGGCCCAGGCATCTGTTATGATGACCAGCGCACTGGGAGAAGAAGGTTTATATTCGTCTTCTGCTGCCTTTACGGATGTAGACACAGAATTCTGGGCCTATGCCAGCATTGAAAGAGCAGCTGAGCTGGATATTTTCCAGGGGAGTAATGGAGAATTTGATCCGAATGGGGAGATAGAAAAAGCGCAGGTAGCAGCTGTTGTCTCCCGGGCACTTTTTGAACAGGCCGACCCTGATGCTTCCCTTCAATTCGACGACATCGAGAATGGATTTTGGGCAGAAGAATACATAACCACGCTTGTAGATCAGGGCATTATTGAAAACGAAGGAGAGTTTGATCCGAACAGTCCCGCAACCCGTGCGGAATTCTCCGCTTATCTTGCGAGAGCCTTGGAAGAAAATATTGAATCCAGTGAAGATTCTCCGTCCGAAGAAGATTTGGCTGACGATAATGTGATGTATAAAGGGGAAGTCGATGCGGACACTCCTTTAAACGTTAGAAGCGGTCCGGATGTCTCCTACGAATCTTTGGACAAGCTTGAAGATGGGACGACGATCGACATTTACGATAGGAACGGAGACTGGCTCAAAGTAGAACACGAGGGGACATGGGCTTACGTGCATGGAAACTATATTAATAATGCGGATAACATTGATTCAGATGAGAAAGAATCAGAAGAAATACCGGATGAAACGGAAGGGGAGAACCCGGAAGAAGGAACGGCCGATGTGCCAGATGATGTGGACAAAGAAAATATAATCTCTGTCGCAAAAGTCACAGTAGATGATCTGAATGTCAGGACAGACGGCAGTACAGATGGAGACGTCATTTCCAAGCTGAACAGCGGAGATACGGTTGATGTATACGAACATACTGGAGAAGACTGGGCACTTGTCGACTACGGAGATGGAGAAGGATATGTCCATCGTTACTACCTTCAGGAAAAAGAACCCGGCGAAGACGCCCTCACGAATCAGACCATCGTGGTGGATGCAGGGCACGGAGATCATGATAATGGCGCATCCGGCAATGGTCTGATTGAAAAAGACATTAATCTGGATGTAGCACTGGAAGTAGAAGAACGATTGGAAGAGGCGGATGTGGATGTTGTTATGACCCGTTCCGATGACACCTTTCTCGGCTTGAATGAGCGGGTGGAAGTCGCCGAATCCGCTGATGCTGATGCTTTCATCAGTATTCATTCCAATGCGTACAAAGCATCCGCTCATGGCGCGGAAACCTATTACAACAACAATTATAAAGGATCCGAGAGCCGGGCCCTGGCGGAATCCATTCAGGAAGAACTCGTCAACCAAACCGGCATGAGCGACCGCCGTGTTTCAGATGCGGGATTTGTCGTTATTAAAAACACGACCATGCCAAGCAGCTTAATTGAACTTGGTTTTGTAACCAACCCGGATGATGCACAGCGAATGAAGCAGGAGAGCTACCCCGACGAGGCGGCAGACGCTATATTTGACGGAATTGACAATTATTACAATTGGTAAAAAAAAGCACGACCTTCCTTATGAAGGAAGGCTGTGCTTTTTTTGATGCCTCTGATGTAATTGCTCCATATCTTCCAGACGATCATGAATAGATAAAATAACATAAAATACAATAATTTCTTTGGAAAACTGATGATGATACCGATAAGAGATCATATCAGGATGAGTTTCCTGAATATGCCAGAAATGATGGTCTACCTCAGAGACAAGCTCGTGATGTTCTTTGGGAATATGGTGCTCCGGGTGATTCAACACCGTAATAATCGACTGAAACCCCCGCACGCACAATTCCTTTTCTCCATAATGAAAGGTATCGTCTACTTCTCTCAGCATAAACAAACTGTTTATATGGTAAACAATCCTCTCCAGTGCCTCCAGCCGGCGGTTTTCATAAGTGAAATAATCAATATACTTGGCGCTATACCGGTGATATTTCCATTCTTCCCGCTGGTAGTAAACAAGGTCCATGGCACGGTCGATATTCTTCTGCAGCTGCTGAAAACGCTGGCGGGTGGACTTGGAAGCCGGTTTATCCTGACAAAGCTCCTCCGTTCGTTTCTCCAGCACTGTCGTTATTTCATCAATGATTCTTGTATTTTTTGCCGAGATTAACTCTGAAAAACGCGGGTGTAAAATAGAGAAATTGACCATCGCCGATACGGCCAGCCCGATCGTAGTAGTTCCTGCCCTTTCCACAAAGGACAGGAAGTAAGCTCCTTCTGTAACGGGGATCATAGCTACCGCTGTCAACGTCGCCACCAGCGTTCCTACTTCTAAATGCAGAAGATTACATGCATAAATAGTAAACACGGCAGCAATAGCATAGGCTGCTGCGTTATGACCAAAAATGGATACGGCAGTAACCGCCAGAGCGGCTCCAATCAGTGTAGCAGGAAACCGTTTTATCCCTTTTCTTATGGAGGCTGCTGCGGTTGGTTCGAGTGTGACAATGGCTGTAATGACGGCAAATGCAGCCGGAAGCCCTGCCCAATGACAGATAAAGGCAGCGACATAAACCGCAATTCCTGTTTTTATTAACCTGGCACCTAAAAACTTAAACCGTTTCGCTTTTATTTTAGTAAACATGACCCAAGCCTACTTCATCGTCGTTTTCCCTATCATAACATACATCTCCGGAACGTTAATCCTGGTTTTTGTAGTGTTCGGCCATCCAGTCCACTACCCGCAGCCCCTGGCTGGTTCGTATATCTTCCGTCTCCGCCATTCCTAAAATTTTTCCATCTTTAATCGCTATCACCCTGTCAAATAAAGGTTCCATCTCGTTCACTTCATGGGTAGTCATTACCACAGTCTGACGTTCTACATCAATAAAAGAAATCAAACTTTTTACAATAGAATCCCTGACCATAGGATCCAGTCCGGACAACGGCTCATCCATTAATATAACCGGGGCATCTCTTGCAAGGGTGAGGACAATCTTCAAACGCCCCCGGTTTCCTTTGGATAAAGATTTTATTTTACTGTCAGGATCAAGTTTCATAAAAGTGAGCATTTCTTCTGCCCGCGCCCGGTTAAAATCACGGAATTGAGAAGCTTGAAAATCGACCATATTTTGAACGGTATAGAAACGATAAAACGCATCTAATTCAGACAAAAATGCCACTTTCTCCGCGATTCTGCGATTCACCGGAGTTTGATCCACCTGAAGCGTTCCCCGGCTCGGATGAATAAGCCCGGACACCATCTTTAAAATCGTCGACTTGCCGCTGCCGTTTTCCCCGACAAGACCAGTAATCCCCCCGGCCGGTATGTGAAGCGTGACATCCTGTACCGCTTTTTTAGCTAAATAATGTTTGCTTACATTTTGTAAAGAAATCATTCATTATCCTCCTCCAGAAACGTTTTCAAACCGTTCAAAATCACAGCTTCGGAAAACCCCATCGCTTTCATTTCCTGCACAAACTGCCGAATATAAGATTGTTTCATGCCTTCCCTCCATTGATCCAGGACGCTCTGGTCTTCACTGACAAAGGTTCCCTGACCGCGTTTGGATTCCACCACACCGTCTCTTTCCATTTCACTATACGTTCTTGAAACCGTATTTGGATTGACGCCAAATTCAACGGCTGTTTCCCGCACGGAAGGGAGCTTTTCCCCCGCTCTTAATTCCCCTCTTAATATCCGCCAATATATCTGATCCGCCAGCTGCCGGTAAATCGGCTTTGATGCATCAAATGTATGAGTCACACGGCTACACCTCTACTTTATGATCGATAAGCTTGGCTGACGCCACAAATAGAATAATCATCACAACTAATTGAATGAAAATAAATCCAAATGCGAATTGCATCGTATCTAATGAATATTGCTGCAATAACGGAGTCTTTAATTCAAAGGACACCGCGCCCCAGTTATTCAGAGCTTGAACCCAGGAAAGGCTGCCTATCAGATCGGTCACCCAGCTGTATAGTATAAATAATACCAGGATAACAAACCAGGCCCATTTGCCCATCCAGCCTCTAAGCACAAAATAAACGGAGATGAAAAATAACACATGCAGGGCAAGAGATAAGGAAGAACCTATCAACGCAACGCCCCCGCTCCCGGCCAGAATGATATTATCAAACACAGCCAGTGAGGTGTATCTTTCTGAAAGAAAAACATTCCCAAGTACCAGGAAAATGGTTCCGTTTAATAACAGGGAACAAAACATACAGATAACACCGGCTGCTAATTTTGCAAGGAGCAGGCTGTACATAGAATGAGGAGAATGGAGCCATAAATGCAGGGTATTCGATTCCCGAAATAAACTGACAGCCGTGTAGATTGGCAGATAAAAGATATGAGCAGCCACTCCCCCTCCGATGGCCCCCAGCATCATTCCCGTGATGTGGGGATTTTTTAATTCAATAAAATAGGTGAGCCCCAGGACAAATAGGATTAAGCCAAGACCGATAAAAAATATCACCCTTGTTAATAGAAATTCTTTTTTTAACAGCGCAAGCCAACTTGTCATATTTAAACCTCCAATTGTATTATTGTATCAGTGTACTATTAGTATAATACAGTTAAATGTTATTCTAGTCAATGATAAAAATTAATCGTTATTTGTCTTTTTCCATAGTAAAATAGGAGAGACATGGAAAAAGGGGGCCAAGTATGTGGTGGTGGCAGTACAATCATTCAGGACCATCCTTTACATGGATGGGGACGGCGCATATTTTGGTATTTATCATTTTATTACTTCTGTGTTTTACTATGATCAAAGGACGCAAAGGCTTTCGCCGCTGCAATGCACAAAAGTATATACATAGAGGAATTAGTGCTCTTTTTATTTTAGGGGAAATATCCCTGCAGATTTTTTATATAACCAACGGGGTCTGGGATGCCTCTTATGCTCTGCCTCTGCATTTGACCAGTTTTGTCTGGATTACAACAATTCTGGCCTTTACCGCCGGTCATAAAATATGGTTTGAAGTAACGTTCTTCGCGGGAGTAGGAAGTGCCCTCCTTACAATTATTACGCCTGATCTGGCTCATTACGGATTTCCCCATTATCGTTTCTTCCACTTTTTTATTACCCATAGTCTGGTTATTCTGGCAGTCTGTTATATGCTCGTTGTCGAACAACGGACGTTGCGGGTAACATCTGTTTTCCGGGCATGGGGAGTGCTGAATCTATATGCCGCACTCGTGTTTCTCTTAAACCTTTTAACCGGCGGAAATTATATGTACTTGATGAAAAAACCGGAGCAGACCACGCCAATCGACTGGCTCGGCCCCTGGCCGTATTATATTTTATCCCTGGAAACCGTTGCTCTTATTGTCTTTTTTATCATGTACGGGCTTTACCGATTCGAAGTAAAAACGAAAAAGAACAGTGGAGCTTCCGGGTGATTTAGGGACAACTGCAGCGGAGAGTAACGTAAAAATTGGATGGGACAGAAAGCGTTGAAACTTTCTGTTTTCATTTGAGCAACGGCATTGGAGACAGGAGCGGTTTGAAAGTGTCTAATAATCGAGGATAGGAGCCATTTTCTAAACTTGAACTACTTATTTTGTCCTTTATTCTTTTTACCAACCATTTGAGCTTCTCTTTTTCCTTCATGTGTTTTTAATACGTCCATTATAGACACCATATTCCAGAGAATGTCCGTGAACAATACTGGTTCTAAGAAACGAGGGGCGGGCAGTCCATCACCCCATCCTTGTCCCTGTAGAAGCAGGCATCCGCTGCAGACGGGACGTTTTCACTTCAGAGAACAAGGGCTTCTGCAGAAGATGGTAAATTCAACGCCCGGCACAGGGCATGTACGATTTTAGAAAAGTTCCTTTTTAACATCGTGTCTTACTTGCGCTTGCAAAAGCAGACCGGTCTCCCGGTCTGTCAAGCAAAAATAATTAAATTCAGCCCGGCCAGGGCCACGATAATGCTCGCCAGCTTTTTGATATTTTCCTGGGAAAGGCGTTTAAACCACATCATTCCGAGCCTGGAACCAGCTATGACACTTAGAAAGCCGATGAAAAAGTAAACCAGTAATTCAAGATGGAGGTCCCCGCTGAATCCGTGCAGAAGCAGTGTCACAAGAGCGCTAAGGACAAAGACAGCCTGAATATTAGCGCTGTAGGCATATTTATCTTTACATACCATAAGCAGATAAAATACAAAAAAGGGCCCGCCTACCACGAAAACTCCTCCGATAAAGCCTCCCAGCCCACCAATTACAATGGGGAAAACAGGGTTCTCTGCCTGTTTTCTCTCCTGGGGATTTTTTTGCAGCAGAATGTAGACCACCATTCCAATGAGGACGAAGCCCAGAATCTTCTTCATTGCGTCCATTTCCCCGTAATGGTGAAGGACAAAATAGGCGCCAATTCTTCCGACAATAGCCCCGGTTAATAAATATCCCAGTTTTTTGAAATCAATATGTTTATATACCTTTAAAAAAATGGTAATGCAGGTGACAAGAGCCAGGGCCATCACAAGCAGCGTACTG
Source organism: Salibacterium aidingense DSM 18341 (assembly GCF_000429685.1). GTDB lineage: Bacteria > Bacillota > Bacilli > Bacillales > Marinococcaceae > Salibacterium > Salibacterium aidingense. The sequence goes on along the minus strand of NZ_AUCI01000009.1, from coordinate 31,669 downwards.
TCTTTGACTGAAAACAAAAACGGCAGAAAGCTCATCGCAAACAAACCGAATCCAAATCCACTCGCTCCCTGAATAAAACTTCCTATGAATAATACGATAAATACAATGACACCTGTAAGCAGCATAAGTATCTGAAACCTTTCTTTGATGAAACAAAAAGTATATCTCTATTGTACAGGAAAAGACATCCAATGACACTTTTCTTATATATAGAAAGCTCGTCGGAAACAAAAGGGAAGAAAAGGGGCTGGGACAATACGATGGTAAGATAAAAATGGAGCTGGCTATGAAGAAATAAAAAATTCCGAACGATTATTCCATAATTCGTTCGGAACTTTTTGGGCACCCATCCTTCAAAATACTTCGCTTTCCGTGGGCACAGCTCGAATAAAGGAGGTCCGGCTAAGGGCGGTATCTCCTGGAGGGCGCCGATCGGACCCGCATCCTGCTGGCCTTCCACAGAAAAACGTCTTATCTTTTGTCGTGTTATTCTGTTTTTTCGGTAGAGTGGCCCCCGAACTCATGGCGGAGCGCAGCGACGACTTTGCCGGTAAACGTATCTGTTTCCTGGGAGCGGTATCGCATCATGAGAGAGAGAGCAATAACCGGAGCGGCCGCTTCATAATCAAGGGCAGATTCGACGGTCCATTTCCCTTCCCCGGAAGAATGCATAACCCCGCGGATATCCTCCAGGTTCGCATCTTTTTTAAAAGCTTCTCCCATGAGTTCCATCAGCCAGCCGCGGATGACAGAACCATTATTCCAGATGTTTGCAACACCCTCATAGTCATAATCAAAAGGACTTTTTTCCAACAGTTCGAAACCTTCCCCGATAGCTGCCATCATCCCATATTCAATACCATTATGAATCATTTTCAAATAGTGGCCGCTTCCGCCTTCGCCTGTATAAAAATAGCCGTTTTCCACAGATAAATCTTTAAACAAGGGTTCCAACGTTTGATGAAATACTTCTTTGTTCCCTCCTATCATAAAACAGGCTCCGTGTCTTGCCCCGGAAATCCCTCCGCTCGTTCCAACATCAAAGAAGTGGATGCCGCGGGCTTTCATTGTTTTATGATGTGCCATCGTACTTTTATAATGAGAGTTTCCCGCTTCAATAAGGATATCTTCCTTGTCCAGCAGCGGGGCGATTTCTTCGAGTACGTTATCCGTAATATCCCCGGCTGGAACCATCACCCAAATCACTCTCGGGGAGTCGAGTTTTTCCGTTAATTCCTTTAACGAGAAAGCTCCTTCCCCGCCGGCTTCTTCAAAGGTGTCTACAGTACTTTGCTCGACATCAAAAGCGACAGGGGCATGGTCCTTTTCCATCATCTGCAGGCCAATGTTATATCCCATTTTTCCAAGTCCTATTAATCCTACTTTCATAAGCTGTCCCCTCTTTTTTAGAGTTTAAACAAATAGACTAAGCAGCAATGCTACCCCAAATCCAACAAACCCAATAATCGTCTCCATTACCGTCCACGTTTTTAGTGTCTGCTTTTCGGTCAGACCGAAATAGCGGTTGACCAGCCAAAAACCGGAGTCATTTACATGGGAAAACACAGTTGCTCCGGATGCTATTGCAATAACCAGGAGACCGAGCATCGGTTCACTGACATCAAACGATTCAATCAGCGGAGCGACAAGTCCTGCAGCAGTTACCATCGAGACGGTGGCGGAACCCTGAGCCACCCGTACAACCGTCGCTGCAATAAATGCAAAGACGATGAGCGGCATCTGCATGCCTTCCATAGCATCCGCCAGAATATCTCCAATGCCGGAACTGATCAGCATTTCGCCGAAAACGCCCCCGGCGCCGGTAACCAAAATGATAATACCTGCTGGTTCCAAGGCTTTTGTTGTAATCTGCTGTATTTCTTCTTTCTTATACCCTCGTTTTATCCCGAACACATAGAATGTCAGCAGCGCTGCTGCCGTTAGAGCCACAAACGGATGTCCGATAAAAGTTAAAACGGATTGAAGCGTGCTGTCATCGGATAAAACAAGATCTGATGTAGTATTCACTAAAATTAATACCAGCGGCAGGGTGATGATGCTTACCACGCTTATGAAACTGGGGAGATCGCGGTCGTAGTCTACATCTTTTACCTGCTCCATCATATAATCCGGGACTTCTACATGGATTTTGTTTCCGATGTATTTCCCGAAAATTGGACCGCCAATAATCATAGCGGGCAGACCGGCAATAGCACCGAACAGGATCACCCAGCCCAGGTCCGCATCAATAATCGAGGCCACAGATATCGGCCCCGGCGTTGGCGGTATAAAACTATGTGTAACCGCAAGGCCAGCAAGCAGCGGGATTCCAAAATGCAAAAGAGACTTTTTAGTTTTCTGTGTCAAGCTGTAAATAATCGGAATAAGAATAACCAGTGCAACATCCAAAAAGACTGGAATGGACACAATGAAACCTGTCAGCCCCATGGCCCAGGATACATTTTTCTCACCAAATTTATCCATTAAGGTGATCGCAAGACGTTCCGCTCCTCCAGATACACGAAGCATTTCACCGAACATCGCACCCAGTCCAATAATAACGGCAATGAACCCGAGGGTGCCACCCATTCCTTCTTCAATGGTTGTAATTATCTCTCCCGGAGGCATTCCTACAGCCAGTCCAACCAATAGACTGACCAAGAGCAGAGCAATAAAGGCCTGCAATTTTGTTCTCATGACTAAAAATAAAAGTGCAATCACCGCAAGGACGGCTACAATGACTAATCCTGCTGTGGATTCCATTTTTCGTTTCCCCTTTCGATTGTTAATCTGTAGATGAAAGTGTCCTCTCCCCTGCTGCATGCTTACGTTGAACTTCTGCTATCGCCTGAAATTCACTGTGAAGCCCTCTCGCCAATCGAAGGAAGATCGGCTTAATGTCCCGGTAGGCCGTTACATTTTCTTCTATAGGTTGATGTCTGATATTCGTTTTAATAATCTCCTGGACACTGGAGAAATCCTGGATGATATTCAGTGATTTCATTGCCAGCCAGGCTGCCCCGAAGCAGGAACCTTGATGGCTTTCTGGAATCACAATTTCCTCTTCAAATATATCCGCCATCATCTGGCGCCAGAGTTCGGATCGGGCAAAACCTCCGCCGGCACGGTATTCCGTTGGCTTAACTCCTGCTTCTATCAAAGCAATAACCACAGAATACATCTGATACATGACACCTTCGAGCACACTTCTTACCATATGATCCCTTCCATGAGACAACGTCAGGCCGAAAAATACTCCTTTCGTGTCGGAATCCCAGAAAGGAGCACGTTCTCCCATTAGATACGGAAGAAACAGGAGACCATCCGCCCCGGGTTTTATTTTTTCAGCTCTGGCAGTCAGCTCCTCATATCTACTGTTTCCTTTTCCATCTGCTTCGTCTTTCTGCTCAGGAAAAAGCTGATCTTTGATCCACCGGAACGCAATTCCCCCGTTGTTAATCGGACCGCCGATAACCCACTGGTTTTCCATCAGCTCATAACAAAAAATCCGGCCTTTCGGATCAACAGCTGGTTCATTAACCACTGTTCGTATCGCCCCGCTTGTTCCGATTGAACAGGCGACCTGTCCCGGTTCTATTGCACCTGCTCCAATATTAGCCAGCACTCCGTCACTGGCTCCTGCAATAAACGGAGTCTCTTTTGGAAGATTGAGCCTGGCTGCAGCGCTTTCCTGTAAACCTCTTAAAATATACGTAGTAGGAACCAGCTCAGACAATTGATCTTCCCTGATGCCTGCTGTTCTTAACGCGCCTTCGTCCCACTGTTTCGTTTGTAATTCAAATAACCCCGTTGCTGAAGCGATGGAATGGTCGACAATGAACCGATCAAATAATTGATAAATAATATATTCTTTAATAGAGATCCATTTGGCAGCCTTTTCACAGACGTCCGGCTGATATTTTTGAAACCACATCAGCTTCGTAAGCGGAGACATCGGATGGATCGGTGTGCCTGTTCGTAAATAAATGTCGTGTCCGCCGCTTTCTTTCAGCTCTTCTGCTTCTTTCACGGAACGTTGATCGGCCCACGTAACAGCATTGGTCAGAATCTTTCCTTCCCCATCCAAAGCCAGAAGACTGTGCATGGCCGCGCTGAATCCTACTCCTGCCACCACAGCGCCTTTGTTCTGAACTGTATTTATTACAGAAGCAAGCGTTTTCTCAACCGCTTCCAAAATCTCTTCAGGATCCTGTTCCTTCCAGGCTGGATCCGGTGAATAAAGCGGATATTCCCGTTCTACTTCTGCCCATATTTCCCCTTCTGTATCATAAGCCAGACTTTTTGTGCTTGTCGTACCAATATCCAGCCCAATCACGATTTGTTTGCTCATAGTTATCCCTCACGTTTCTGCAAACATAAAACCGTTTCCAGTTTCATTTATTATTTATTAAATTTTTTTTCTTTCAGTCACATTATACATGAAATTTTTTTCGAATCAATAGATACAAATGAAAAATTTTTTATCGTTATTCTTTTATTGAAAATTTTTTTCGTATAAACTATACAGTATACCCAATGATAAAGGAGCATAGCGTGATGACAGAAGAAAATACGACTCATGTGCTGCACCGCATTCGCTCTTCCCATAGGCAGTTAAGTGAGAAAGAACGGTTAATTGCTGATTATATTCTTCAGTATCCGGAATCGATCATCCATTCCACGATTAATCAGGTAGCGGACGATTTAATGGTGGCGGATGCCACGGTTTTTCGTTTTTGCAAAAGACTGGGGTTTAAGGGATATCAGGCTATGAAAATAGCACTCGCTTCAGAGTTGGTACATCCCATTCAAGATATTCACGAAGAAATCAACGAAGAGGATTCCGAGATGGAGATTATGGCTAAAGTATTTCAGTCTAATGTAAATGCGATCCAGTTCACAAAGGATATACAGGAAACTTCCAGGTTTCAGGAAGTGCTTTCCCATATCCTTCAAGCACGTCAGCTTCATTTTTACGGAAACGGCGGCTCAGGAATCACGGCTCTGGACGGCCAGCATAAATTTATCCGCACAGGCGTGCCGTGTTTTGCTTATACCGATACCCACCTGCAGCTGATGGATGCGTCCCAGTTGAACAGCGAAGATACAGCATTCTTTATTTCCCACACTGGGTCGAATAAAGACCTGCTGGAAGTATTAGAAGTTGCAAAGCAGAGTGGGGCGGTCACAATCGGGATCACGAATTTGGCTAAATCGCCGCTGAGCAAACAGGTGGATGTCTGTCTGTATACCACCTCCGAGGAGACAGAATATCGGTCCGAGGCCCTGTCCTCACGAATAGCAGAACTGTCTCTGCTGGATGCCCTGTATGTCAATTACAGTGTAAAAAAACAGGAGCAGACGCAGCAGGCCGTAACCAAAATGCGGGAAGCAATTTCCAGACGCAGAATGTAGAAAAGTAAAGTGAGGATTTAGCGGAATAAATGTCCTCTTGCCTGGCTGTTTTCTCCAAAAAGCCACTATTTACAGGAACCGCTTCTGCTTCAAAAAATCCGCCGCTGATGACAAGTCAGCGGCGGATTTCTTTTACCATTCTGCAATACTGCCGTCAGCGTGGCGCCAGACTGGATTTTTCCAATTGTGGCCTTCGGCTGCCCGTTCTCTCACATAGTCTTCATTGATTTCTATACCAAGTCCTGCTCCCTGAGGGATTCTAACATGGCCGTTCTCGTAGTTAAATACATGGCGGTCTTTAATATAGTCCAGTAGATCATTTTCTTTATTGTAATGAATTCCAAGGCTCTGCTCCTGGATAAAAGCGTTGTGGGAGGTAGCATCCACATGCAGGCAGGCAGCCAGGGCGATCGGGCCGAGCGGACAATGCGGCGCGACCGCAACGTCATATGCTTCTGCCATCGATGCAATCTTTTTCGTTTCTGTAATACCGCCGGAATGAGACAAATCCGGCTGTATGATATCAGCATATCCATCTTCCAAAAGCGGTTTGAAATTCCACCTTGAAAACATTCTCTCGCCCGTCGCAATCGGGATGTGAGTATGATTGGCAATATCCCGGAGTGCTTCGTTGTTTTCCGGGACCACCGGTTCTTCTAAAAACATCGGACGATGAGGTTCTAATTCTTTTGCCAGCACTTTCGCCATGGGTTTATGCACCCTGCCGTGGAAATCGACACCGATGCCGACGCCTTTCCCGACGGCTTCCCGGACCGCTGCAACCCTTTCAGCAACGGCATCTATTTTTTCATAGGAATCGATATACTGCAGTTCTTCCGTTCCATTCATTTTTATTGCCGTAAATCCGGTGTCTGCCGCATTTTTCGCAGCTTCTCCCACATCTGCCGGCCGGTCCCCGCCAATCCAGGAATAAACACGGATCGAATCCCGGCATGCGCCGCCCAGCAAATCATAAATGGGAGCGTTATAGTATTTCCCTTTAATATCCCACAACGCCTGATCAATACCAGCAAGGGCACTCATCAGAATCGGCCCGCCGCGATAAAAACCAGAGCGGTACAACATGTTCCAGTGATCTTCTATCCGAAGGGGATCCCGGCCATCTATGTATTCCATCAATTCTTCCACAGCTGCTTTGACCGTATGGGCCCGCCCTTCAATCACCGGCTCTCCCCATCCAATAAGTCCTTCATCCGTCTCGATTTTCAAAAATAACCATCTTGGCGGGACCTGGAATAGTTCATACCCTGTAATTTTCACTATACACCTCTCCTTTGTTCCTTATTAAGGAACGCTGTTCTTTTTATATCATAAAATGTAAGAATTGCTACACATTATAGGACTCGTCCCAATACCTGTCAATCAGGGATATACGCTTCTATTCGTCCGAAAGCCTTTCCAGCCGCGTGTTTTCCTTCCATAGGAAACCAGAAGAGTCGTTCGTTTTCAAATACCGAACCTGTCACCCTGATCCCTGCTATAACAACTTTTGGATACACCAAGCTTATTGAACCACTATTCCGTCAGGGTCTCCTAAACGTAAAGCGCTCTATCGACCGATCGCTCAGAAACGGAGTTCTTCCATTTCATCAGCCTCCTATCCACAATCCTGTCCCAAAACTAAGGAAAGCTCCGCCAACGGATAACCCCGTATATATTAATAAAGTCGGATATTCTCTTTTTTCCAGCAAATGAAACGCCTCCATGCTGAATGTGGAAAACGTTGTAAATGCACCAAAAAAACCAACACCGCCGAAAAGAAACCACGGGTCGGTATAAGCCTCTGCCGGTATCCCTCCATAGAATCCGCCAAAAAAAAGACCAAGGCCGAAAGAACCGGCAATATTAACGAACAGCATCGGGATCGGAAACGGTATGGTGGACTGAAATCGTCCAAACCATTTTCCAAGCAGGTAGCGGCATATCGCTCCGAGCGCTCCTCCTGCCGTCAGACACAATGCTGTCATAGGTGCTCCCCTCCTGCTTTCTGCCCGGCAGCAAACCCTATCATAGCAAAAATAATCCCAAGAAACAGCGTAACGAACATATACCATACCGCCGGAGCTATCATCTGCCCGGTGTAGAGATCCACCGTATCTGCAGCAAAAGCAGAAAAGGTCGTGTATCCGCCGCAAAGACCGACGCCCAATCCAGCTTTGACCCAATCCCGCGGGGTTTTCACTGCAAACCAGCCGGACAGCAGTCCAAGCAATAGGCTTCCTGTGATATTTTCGATCATCGTTCCAACTGGAAAATCAGCGGGAAGCTGCGTGTTTATAATATAACGAAGATATGTACCCGCTGCTCCACCTATCCCAACCGCTATTACATTTTTCATGTTTGCCACACCTTCACTTTTTGAGCGAGTATAGGTTTATCATACTCCTTTCCTTTACTTCCGAAAACCATCTTCTTTTTCAAGAAGAGAAATAATCTTGTCCAGTTTTTCATTCATTTCTTCTGATTCTCTCTGTTTCCGCTTTTTCTGGAGAAATTGCATAATCAGCAGCGCTACAAGAACAAGGACAACCGCAATAACAGCAAACGTGAGCAGGGAAAATAGCACATCTCCCCAATACACTGCTTCCGGCATTCTTGACCTCCCCTTTTTCTAAAAATATCCATTTCATTGTACCATGATTGACCAAAGAAAAAGAGAGGCCAAAACCTCTCTTTTTCAGCTGCTTTAGTTGTTTTATTGATTACGAACGATTTTAATTTGATCAATATTGGGAGCGTAAGCCTCTTCATTTGAAAATTCAATAGTATTGTTTCCTTGATTCAATGAAACGTCCACCACTTTTTCTCTGTAACTATTCCAGCCATAGGTTGTTCTAAAATAACGGCGCTGCGATTCTTCCTCATTTACGGTAATATCGGCATACCGGTCTACCACGTCAAGATTATAGTCATGTCCTTCCCATCTTTCATCATTCGCATAACGTACAATCATTTTATAATCTCCTGCAACCGAAACTTCGATATCTTCAAAAATCAGCGTATTTTCTGCACCGTTCCCAATATCTTCTACATATCTGCCGTTGCTTGCATAGGGATCTTTTTCAATCATTACATCTCCTGCCGCCCTATTTTCTTCCGCTTCATAACTTTGCTGATTATTCAAGCTGCTGTTTTCGACCACTACATGATCAATAGACACGGGAACTTCCTCTCCTGCATCTTTTTGCAATTTCACTCTATTAATCCCTTTTTCCAAAAATAATTCTTTCGTATGCAAAGCACCTGCTCTATTTTCACTGAATGACATGTTTTTAAGCCTATCGTTATTTACATATAGGTTTAATTTATAATCCTCTCTTTTTTTGGCTGCTTCCTCTAATAAATATTGAAAATTTAACTCGTGCACCGCGTTTTCATCCGCATAGATAACAAATTCCAAACTTGCTTCTTCCTGGCTGAAACTAACTACCGCATTTCCTTTATTTTTTTTAGGCCGATAATCTATTTCAGCAGCACCGGACAGGGTTTGATCCTCAGCCTCGTAGAGTACTGCGGCGTCCTCTTTTACCGGTTGAAGGTCAATCTTATCCAAGGTCACTCCTCCGCCTTCTGTGCCTCCGATTGATTCAGCATAACGACCGAACGTGATGTCATTTTCGCCTTTTTCAAGTTTTAATTCGACTTGTTTAGTTCCGAAAAATGTCCAGTCTGGCGTAGGTTGATAGTCAATGAATTCCCAGTCTTGATCATTGACTTTCATTATTTGCTGAGCCATACTTCGTGTCCCGTTTCCATAAAAAATGTCCATCGTGTACCTTCCTGCTTCCGGAACGTTTACCTGAAAATTAACCCTGCTGTCATCATAATCAATATATCCGACATGTTCTTCACCGGATGATGCATTTTCTCCAGGGTTTTCCAAAGAACCGCTTGGAACAGTCCGGGCATTTATCAATTCTGCATCTTCGGCTTCAAATGTTCCTTTCCAATATTGATCATTACTGTCTTTATCTTTTGTTTTTGGGGATACCTGTATTTGATAAGCTGCCATTGGGTCCATATTTTCAACTGGAACAGTTATTTTTCCATTATTGACTTTTCGTGTTTTCTGATACTGCAGATCAGGTTTACCCTGTTCGCCTTTATGACCACTCCAATCGGTTGCTTCTACTTTCACATTTACCTGCTGGTTGTTGTTCGTTAATTCATTAAGCCCTTCTATTTCAACATCGGCTTGTCCGTTTGTCCCTCCCAAAATCACTCGGGCCTGCCTTTTTTCACTATCCAACGAAGCAATTCCCTGCAGTCCTGCTTCATTCCTCTCAGGAGGGGTTACTTTGACTGTCTCTCCTGTCATCTGGCCGTACCATTTATACAGCCACCATGCTCCGTTAGGGACATTTGTTTCTGCTGCCAGATCATTCAGATTTCCGGCAATGTGCCAGTAGGCTAAAGAAGCATCCACTTTAGAATTTTCAAATCTCGTCATCCATTGGACCAATTGACCCGGGGTGGACAAGTCCATAAACTGAGCATATTCATTAATAGATATTTCTCTTTCTTCAATTTCTAATTGATTTTCTATCGCCCTATAGCTGTCATATCTATCATACCACCCTTCATAAAAGTCGTTAGACAATTCATGCCAACTTGTTATATCAGGGAGGACATCATGTTTTGCTGCGAACTCATAGAAATCTTCAAAAAATTCTTCATTATAATTAGCAGTGTTGGGCCCAACTATCGGAGTGTCTGGATCCCTTTCTCTAATAAAATGATATATTTCTTTCCAATCTTCGAAAAACTCCGTTTTTTTCTCTCCTTCCATAGAATACCAAATATAATCAGGTTCATTAAAAGGGACATAAGCAAATTTGTCTTGTTGGGGATGCTGTTTGACCTTTGTAACGACTTCATCGACGATATCTTTATATTCTTCCAGACCAATGTCCTCATACGGCCATTCTTCCAGACGATCCTGGATATAAATTTGAATCTGTTTTCCTCCAGCATCCGCATAACTTTCAGCCACATCCAGAGCATCTCCATTTGGATGCTGCAAACCATCGGGTGCCTTTTGGGCAATAACCTGCGGGCTGAGGGGAGCTATTAAATTTTTACTTGGATTATCTTTATCCCCCAATCCATATAGAAAACCGGATGCACCGTGTCTAATTTCGCCGGTACTGCTTGATAGATCAACTTTTAACACCTCCCCCTCTTCCGCTTTGACGGTGTCATTAGTGCCAATTGCCCCTGCAGCCATAATCAAACTTAATGCTGCTAATGTTAATCGTTTTTTCATAAGAAACCCCTTTCAAAAAATCTCGATTTCCAGCAGGCGTGCACTATATTTGGTTGGAATATTTACTATAATATTATTTTTTTCCTTCACCCCCCTTTCCCAATTAATATCCGCTTCTACTGGATACTTCAGCTGAATATCCACTTCTTTGTTTTGAATAGAATCGAGGGGAATCGTAAAGGAAGATTCTTCTCCGTGTATCCTCCATATTGCAAGGTAGAGATGACTGTCATATATTAAAGCAAAACTCATCCAAGCATCGTCCCAATCTGGAATTCCTGTCGGCCAAACCGGCTCAGCCATAGGAATGACCGCTCTTATTTCTTTATAACATGCGATAGCTTCTTTAATCAGATCAAACGCTGTGGAATTAATCTGTGATAATTCTCCACTTTGGTGAATTCTTACAAGCATACTGTTTATCATGTTAAAAGCAACAGCCTCAAATTCAGCATCTTTTAATGGATAAGACCACACTGCTGCCTGTTCCGGTGTCACCAGCGTGGCGGAGGATGCAGCAATAATGCCGTTTTTAATATAATCCGTCTGATCGCTGGTAGATTGAACAGAATGCCGCTGTAATAAGGCGTAGTCCATTCTCATGCCGCCGCTTCCGCAGTTTTCGATTATAAGATCAGGGAATTTTTGAAAGATATAATCCAGCCATGTCAAATAGGCTCGGTTATGTTCCAGCAAACCATCTCCAAAACTGTCAGCCTTTATTTCTGTGCCAATTCCTGCATTAATGTTATAATCCATTTTTATATATCCTATGTCATATTCGTTGACTAATCTTTCTACGACACCAGTTGCATAGTTTCTCACTTCCAGGTTTCTGAAATCGAGCTGGTAGCGGGAATGATCAATAACCCTCCGGCCGTGGCGGCAGAAAAACCAGTCATCCGGAACGTTGGCCGCTATCTTACTGTTAATCCCCATGACCTCTATTTCAAGCCATAATCCCGGAATCATATCTCTTTTTTTGATCTTGTCTATCACTTCCGTAATGCCTCCTGGAAATCTAACAGTGGAGGGATACCATTCACCTACCTCATCCCACCATTTCCCATCGGCATACCAGCCGCAATCGATACAATAAATTTCACACCCTGCTTCTGCAGCGGCATCTACAAGCGGCAGCAGTTTTTCCGTGGTCGGATCACCAAACAAACAGTTCATGTAATCATTGAAAATGACAGGAAGTTTTTTATTGTCCCAGTTGTCGCGTCTAATCGCTCTTCGATAATTAGTCAGCGACTGAAGAGCATCCTGCATTCCTCCTTCTACAACCCCCGCTGCAACAGGCACGGTTGAAAAATGTTCTCCGGGATGTAAAGATTTCCACCAATGGTTTTCAGCTTCCGAAGGACCGCTGCATTGAAGATAAAGCATCCTTTTAATATCACTAATTTCCCAATGCCAGGAACCATTGTGTTCAATTTGCCAAAATAACGTATTGCTTGATGGCATTTTTTCTAATATTCCTACAGGAGCAAATTCTGAGGAAGACCATGTTCCGGTATTGGTTACATGAATTCGTTTCATCGAAAAATCGTTAACAGGGTAATATCCCATTTCCTTCAGAGTGCAGGCTTTCCAATTCCCTTCCCCGTACCATGTGTTGTGTGGAAGATAAAGCATCATATCCTGAGCCTCGGTTACTTCCCCAACCCCGGTCCATGCAAACGAAGACACATATTCAATACCCAGTGTAGAGTCCCCTTCATTGCCTAATTCCGTCCAAGTCCGGATGATTGGAATATCGTTATAAAATTGGGCATGCCACGTGACGTTCAGCAAAGACTTTTCATCTTTCATTATTATTTTTAGTCTTTTTCCAACAGCAGTATTAAATAAATCATGTCGCACAAATATTAACCGTGCCCCAGGCATTGTACCAGTATGTTTCATGCTATGATGATCATTCTGGTTCTCACCGGAAACCTGAACTTCAACTAATCTTCTTACATTTTTCTGAGATTCGGCCAGATCTTCGGTGAGAGGGGAGTGATCAAAATGTAGCAGCCTGACATCCTTCTCTTCCGTGACTTCAATTGTCAAAAATAATCCGTTTTCTTCCATTTCAATCCTTTCCGACATTGTCATCATCCTTTCACTGCTCCAGCAGCCATTCCCTCTATGAGATAACGCTGAATATAAACAAAAACAACCAGCACCGGTAGTACGCTCAAGACAGAAGCTGACATAATACTTCCCCAGTCTGTTCCGTAAATTCCCTGAAAGAGCATAATACCCGGCGTAAGGGTGGTTAGTTCGGAATCGTTAATAAAAACGTAACCGAACATAAATTCATTCCATGCATTGACAAACGCATATAATCCCGTAGCAATGACTCCAGGAATCGAAATCGGCAGTACAATTCTAATAATGGTAGCAATTTTTGAACATCCGTCCATTTCCGCGGCTTCTTCTAAATCAGTTGGAATAGAAGCAAAGAAACTTGTAAGCATGAAAGAACATAACGGGATTGTAAATGTAGTATACGCCACAATTAAAGACAAATGGGTGTTTAAAATACCATATTGATTCATAATGACGTAGAGTGGGATCAGCAGTAACACCGGAGGAACCATCTGGGATAAAAGCATCGTAAAACTCACCAGCTTTACCCCGCTGTATTTCATGAATCGACTCAACGTATATCCGCTGAATATCGAAACTACTATCGATAGAAAAGTTGCGGAAAAGGCAACAATAACACTATTTTGAAAAAAGGTGAGAAACGGCGTATTTGTTAACACGTTTGTAATGTTTTCTAATGTCGGGTTTTCAATCCATAACGTGGGATTCGTGCTCCGTATTTCCTCGCGCGGCCTTAATGCAGTTAAAGCCATCCATATAAAAGGAAATAAGCAAAACAGGGTGAACAAAACCAATGTTAAATACGTCAATATCTTCAAGACAATTTTCATTTTACGGCTGATGAGCATTCCGTCCTTCGCTCCTTCCCCCATTGTTTACCCTTTGTTTTTCGTTGAAGTGTACAGGTAATACATGATAAACACAAGCAGCATGAAAGCCAGCATCATGGAGGAAAGAGCCGACGCGATACCCACATTAAACTCCTCCATAGCGAATTTATAAATCATAATCGGAAGCGTTTCTGAAGCCCTGGCAGGACCGCCTTGTGTCATAATCCATATAAAATCAAAGTTGATAAATGTCCATATAACATGGATAAAGATTAAAACCATTGAAACACTCTTAAGCTCAGGTAAAATTATCTTACGAAAACGAGTAATAATACCCGCACCATCTATTGCTGCAGCCTCTACCATTTCTCTATTTACGGCTTGTAAAGCCGCAAGAAAGCAAATAGTATAAAAAGGAAAACTTCTCCAAATATTAACGATAACAACTGTTAACAAGGAAGTATCTTTTTCCCCCAGCCAATAATATGGTTCATCAATAATGCCGAGGTCTGCCATCCAAATGTTTAATACGCCATAATCCGGAGTAAGCATCCATGTCCAGGTCATCCCTGCGATAACAATAGGTACGACCCACGGAATAATGATAATTCCCCGGAAAATGGCCCTGCCTTTTATTTTCTGATTTAATGCTAAAGCGGAAGTAATCCCTAGTACATACTCCCCTGTGACAGACAGGACGGTCCAACCAATTGTATTCCATAAGGCAGGTATAAAATTGGGATTCTGAAGGACACTGATATAATTATCTAAACCTGCAAATCCCTGAGTTTCGGGATTAATAAGATTTTTTATCTGAAAACTGTCCCACAAAACCGTAAACAACGGATATGCTACGATAAACAGGAAGAACAATAAGGCAGGAAGAATAAAAGCATAAGCTATTAGTTTTGATCTGGTTTCTCGCTTTAAAGTCCTATTTTCTCTGTTATTCATGTTTTATACACCCTAACCGGAAACAAGTGATACATAATATTGTGTAATGAAACGGGAAGGGAGAACCACTTCCCCCTTCACCGAACGTTAAATTATTCTTCACTAAATTCACCATTCTTCTGAAGTGTATTGTTGATTTCTTCTGATAGGAATTCAGCGGCTTCTTGCGGGTCTTCATCGTTAACCAATACCATAGCAAGTGCATCTTCCATGGCGTTTGTAATACCTCCGAGCGAAACCTGAGGAAATGCTGTACCAATTTCGGTTAACTCATTAAAACTCTGCCCCCAATCGTCTTCCCCCTGGACATCGGAAAGAGGAGAATCATCAGTGTTTACTTCGCTTTGAAATTCTTCGCTTAACATGAATTTAGCAAACTCCCAGACCTCATCCGGATGTTCTGTATTTTCATATAAATAAAATGGACTTATTTCTAAAAATGTGGCTTCTACCTCATTGGCCGGCGGCGAAGTAACACTTACATTGTCCTCGTCTATGGCACCTTCGCTATTTATTGTGTCTCTGATCCACGGACCATTGATAACCATGGCGTACTCTCCTAATGCAAAGTTTGTATCTTCTTCCTGCCATGTCCAGGCGCTTGCGTTGGAGTTAATTAACCCGTTATCGAGCATGTCTTTATAAAATTGAAAAACCTCTGTGGCTCGTTCCATTTCATCGGAATTTTCTTGCCACGTATTTTTAAACATTCCACCTTCCATTTCGGCAGCTAATTCCAGATCATTTTGTGCTAAATACATAATCAATTCCTGCGGAGCACGTTCCCCTGCTCCGGCAATGCCAAATGCTTTTTTTCCTGTCGCTTCTTCTATTTGACCGTCCATATCCATTAATTCATCCCACGTTTCTGGCGGCTCATCGATGCCACTTTCATTTAGCATTTTTTCGTTATAAACGAGACCTCTGTTTCCTAAATAATTTGGCACCGCTTTCAATTCGCCGTCTATCGTAAGCGATTCTAAAACATTATCTGGAATTTGATCGCTTCCTTCCCAGTCCTCTACATAATCCGTTAAATCCATCAATGCTCCAAATCCGTTAAATTGGCCCAGCCATTCTCCTAAACCCCAACTAATGTCAGGCGCATCATTTGCGTTAATGGAAGTGACCAAGTTATCGTACATTTGATCAAAATTAATTTCCTGCACGTCAATCGTAATGTCAGGATTTTCTTCCTCATACTGGTTAATCATTTCTTTGCTCGATTCAGCTTTTTGCGATCCTGGATCCCATGCTGCCCAATAATCAATGACTATGTCCTCACCGCCCCCTTCCTGGTTGTTGTCTTTACCACTTTCCTCCGATGATCCGCCACACGCACCCAGCAATAAGAGAAATAAAAACGATGGAATAATACTTATTTTCCACAACCTTTGAGCCATGACTGAGCCCCCTTTTACTTTTTACCATATGTAAATCGTACTGTTCATTTAGATAATACGAAATGAGATAAAATTCAGTTTATTGTTTGAAATGTTACTATCTAATTGTGTACGACACATAAAAGAAGTTTGCGAATGATCGCAAACTTCTTTCAAAGATTTATTTTTCTTTTAATTGAGAACGATATAAACTGGGTTGATACCCTGTATACTTTCGAAAAACCTGACTGAAATATCTTTGATCCCTATAACCAACTAATTCAGCGATTTCATAATTTTTCAGTTCACTCTCTTTCAGAAATATTTTAGCTCGTTCTAATTTAATTCGGGTTAGAAATTCTCCGAAATTTTCTCCCGTTCTTTCTTTAAACAGGGAACAAAAATAGTTTTTGCTAACATAGAATTTATCAGCAATGACTTGCAGATTCACCGTGTCATAATTTTTTTCGGTATAATCCTTAATAAGTGTAATTAGTTCCTCATTTGTTTTATGAAACGTGAACATTTCCGTTAGCACTTTCAGCGCCGCCTTTAGAAATGCAGAGGCTTCCCGCCATTGCAATTCCAACATTAAACTTTCAAAATGCCTTATATGGTTTTGATATTCTGCATTTTCCTGTCCCAGCCTATCCAATTTCCTCTTAAACAAGTTAACATAATGCTCCCATTCTTTAATTCGTGTATTGTCGTATTTTTGAAATACCGTATTAAAAGTATCTTCCAATATCGAAGCATAATGTTTCGATTTAGATTTCACAAAACAATCTGTTATTCTTAATAAATCGTCCCACATGTTTTTAATCTCACTATTTCCTTGTTCCAATGGTTCTATTCTATGATCTGGATGCAAGGTCAACTGATTCATATTATGCTTGGCTTCTTGGTACGAATCCGGTAAATCGATTAATTTCTTTTTGAGGGTGCTCCCCCCTGCCTTCATGTTTCCATTAGTTTTTAAAAACGAAAGGCCTTTCAAAATGGATCCTATGGATAGGGTCTCTTTGGAGTTGACTAGTATGACATATTCGTTAATGCTAAGTCTATTGGTGAATAAAATCGTCTGATGAATCGGAATTATGGATGATAACAGCTTTTTCACATTATCATTGAAAAATTCTTTCTCTTCCTGCTGATCAAATAGTTTTATTATTATTGTGAAATAATTGGATTCAGGGAGGTAAATATTCAACTGGTCAGCTCGAACATATAGTTCATTTACATCTGTATACCTTTCATATAAAATTTTTGATAAAAATTCTTCCTGGATTAACGATTTTGCATTTTCCATCCACGCTTTGTTTTCTTTTGATATCCTTTTTTCTTCCAGCAGTTTATGATGGGCGGAAGTTAAAACCTCTGCAATTTTCATTTCATCAATCGGCTTTAAAATGTAGTCAAACGCATTCATTAAGAACGCCGGGCGGGAATAACTGAAATCGCTATAGCCGCTTAATACGATTATTTTTCCTGGAAACCCCTCATTTTTTAGTTTTTCCATAAAAGTTAAACCGTCGGAAAACGGCATTTTCATATCTGTCATTATTATATCCGGGCGATCCTCCATTACTTGATGGAACGCTTCATTTCCGTCATAAGCATGTCCCGATACTGCCATGTTTATTAATTTTTGCGAAATAATATTTTGAACATAATCGTGGACATATGCTTCGTCATCTACAATAAGAACCCTCATTTTAAACACTCACTCCTTTAGGGGAATGGTTAATTTCACACATGTCCCTTTCTCCCTTTTACTTTTCAATGTTAAACCATAGTTTTCTCCGCATAGCAATTGAATTCGTTGATGTACATTTTTCAGTCCAATCGACACGTATTCTTTCTCCGAAAAGTACATGTCTTTGATAACGCTTTCAAGTCGTTGTTTAGACATCCCCTTTCCATTATCAGAAATTCTTATTACTAATACTTTTTTATGCTCATTTTTTGTAAATGAAAGTTTCAACAGTCTTTTTTTCTTATTGCTGTTAAATAGCCCATGCTCAATGCTATTTTCTAATATTGGCTGTAAAATGAATTTGGGTATTATACAGTTTTCGATTTCAGAAATAGAGTGCATTATTATTTTAAGAGAGTTTGGAAAACGTTTATTTATAATCATTAAATAATTTCGAACGTGCATAATTTCCTGCCTTAAGGTCACTCTTTCGTTTTCAATATGGGTATTATATTGATACATATTGCTTAAACCAGTAGCGATAAGTTCTATTTCCGGCGTATTTTTTTCATTTGCTTTCGCAGCAATCATCTGCATAGAATTATATAGGAAATGAGGAGATATCTGGGCTTGCAGTGCTTTCACCTGTGTTTCTTTATTTTTTAGCTGCATTTTCAAATCATGCTCTATTAAATATTCCATTTTTTCAGCCATGCTGTTAAATCCTTCTGCTAAATGACCTACTTCATCTTTCGTTTCCACTTGAGTTCTTGTACCAAGGTTACCCTTTTCTATTTCACCCATTTTTTTTCTTAAATTTACTATGGGTTTCGTAATGTTGTAACTCATTAATAAGGACATAGTAATAGTCAGTAAGATAGAAAAAAAGATCAGACTAATTGCTGTATTTCTCACAATAATGATCTGAGGGTTTATATCGTACTTGTAATTCAATCGCAAATTCCCGTCTAACAGCTCCGTTTCTATGGTATAATCTTTGTCCCTACCCCCTTGTATATTGTTTGACCTAGTCTGGTAAACTATATTCCCCGAAGAATCATATACTGTTGCTACACCATTATGGAACAGGTTATAGGCTTCTACAGTATTAGCTAATATTGATTTATCCATATCAAAAATTATCATTCCTACATTTTCTTCCCGGAGTTTTATCGGAGCAACATACTGAAATATAGAAAAACCATACACACTTTGATTGTAAACTCTTGTATAAGGATTTCTAGCTGAGCGATTCTGTATATTTATATATCTTTCTAAAAAATACGAATGATCCATTTTGACCACTGGTGTTCTTCCACTTGGAAGCAGTCTGCCTACAATATTCTGAGTGCTGTCTACAATATACATTCCCTGTACTTGATCAAACTGATGATAACTATACATATTTTGAAGGTAAGCTTTTGCTTGTATACCTACATCTGGATCGATCCCTTTTTCTTTATATTTAATTTTTCGTAAATTTTCTAACAATTCAGTGTTGGAATGTATCTGATAGGAACTTTGCAATAAATTCTGATAAAGTTGTTCGACTCTCCAAGACAAGTCCATATTAATGCGTTCTGAAGCAATTAATTCATCATCTTTGATTTTTTGGGAGGTAAGATTAAGTATAATAGCAGCTAAAATAATAATTGGTATGATAGTAGTGAGAATAATTCCAAAAAAAAATTTAACCCTTATTTTTTTTATTTGGAAACGTTCGAAACCATTTATCAAACGTCTTGAAACAAACTTAAACGTTTGTTTTTCAGTATTATTCATCAATAAAAACCTCAATGAAAATAAAGGGAGTATATTAACTCCCTTTATTTTTAATTATTTTATTAGCCACTCTTAAATTGCTTCAGCCGTTTCATCACATCATTTTCGCCCCGGCCGAAGTAATCGTGCAGCCGCTCATATTCCTCATACAGTTTTTGATACATTTCGTGGCGTCTTTGATCCGGAAGAACCGGTTCCGGCTGGAGACGGGCCATGTTTTCTGCAGCTTCAGCAATAGAGTCATAGCCTCCTTTTTCCGACCCTGCGGCAACAGAGGCAAACATGGCGGATCCGACTGCCGGTAGTTCTTTACTTTCAGCGATATAAATCGGCTTGTTGGTTACATCACTGTAAATCTGGATCAGCATTTTATTTTTATAAGAGAGGCCGCCGTTTGCATACAGCGCATCGATTGGAACGCCCTGTTTTGTGAAGCTTTTTACGATTTTATATGTCCCAAATGCTGTTGCTTCAATCAATGCCCGGTATACCTCTTCCGGTTTCGTGGCAAGTGTCATACCGAGAATCATTCCGGTCAAGTCTGTATCCACCAGTACAGAGCGGTTTCCATTCATCCAATCAAGTGCCACAAGACCTGTTTCCCCGGGTTGCAGTTGACTTGCTTTATTTTCCAGCAGCTCATGAATAGAAATTCCTTGATCACGCGCTTCCAGTTCATATTTCTCCGGAATATAATTCTCAACAAACCAGGAAAAGATATCACCTACCGCAGACTGACCAGCTTCGTAACCGTAGTATCCCGGGATGACTCCGTCTTCAACGACACCGCACATTCCTTCCACGGTTTGCTCTTCTTTACCAAGCAGAATATGGCAGATCGAAGTGCCCATGGACATCACCAGTTTCTTTTCTTCGGTTACCCCCATTGCAGGCACGCTTACGTGGGCGTCGACATTTCCAACAGCTACGGCAATCCCCTCCGGAAGCTCCATCGCCTCTGCCATGTCAGATGTCAGTTCACCAGCTTTGGTGCCCTGCGGATAAATCTCTCCCCGCAGTTTCGTTTCATATAAATTTTCCATTTTTGGAGACAATGTTTTCAATGTTTCCTTGTCTAAATAACCTTCCCGTTTATGCCAGATCGCTTTATAGCCTGCGGTACAGCTGTTTTTCTTGATTTCTCCGGTCAATTGGGATGTCACCCAGTCTGCTGCTTCCAGAAATTGATCCGCCTGCTCGTAAACTTCGGGGGCTTCTTCCACAATCTGCATAATTTTTGCAATCATCCACTCTGAAGACAGCTTGCCGCCGTAACGGGCCAGCACATCCGGCCGTTTCTGTTCCAAAACTTCGTTTAACCTGTTCGCATGAGGCTGGGCAGCGTGATGTTTCCAAAGCTTCACCCAGCTGTGCGGATTATCTGTCCATTCTTCTTTCAGGCATAACGGTACATTGTCAGCGCTTACAGGAAGCATTGTACAAGCAGTGAAATCTATCGATATTCCAATAATATCCGCCTTCGATAGGCCTGCTGCTCTTACCGCTTCCGGCACCGCTGTTTGAAGGACGTGGATGTAATCATTCGGATGCTGAAGCGCCCAATCATGCCCTAATGCAATGTTTTGAGGGAGCTGCTCATCCAGTACTCCATGGGGGTAATCGGCCGCAGCTGCTGCAAGTTCTGCCCCGTTCTGGTTGTCAACCACCACGGCGCGGCCGGATAAGGTTCCAAAGTCAATTCCGATCGTGTATTTACTCATCAAAATCCCTCCTGCCCTGCTATCCTCTTCATGTACGTACAACTACTTTGAATTATAAATAATATAACGATGAATGACAACCTTTATCTTTTCATACTTCTTATTATCTCTTTAAAATACTAGTTTAAAGCTTTTTTCTTCTTTCAACTTGTCCAAACAACTTCTTTTTTTTTACTGGTTTTTCGTGTATCCTCCTCCATTCAATAAATACTCCTCTCTTTCCCGAAAGTAGGAAACACTTTGCTGGACTAAATAGTTAAGTTTCTCCTGGTCGGGTTTAGCGTGCATCGCTGGATAAGGATCTCCTCCCGGGCCTAACGGTTCCGGCGTAACAAAAGCGGCCTTCTGATGAAAGTCAATTAAATATAGAGCCATGATAATAGTGTCGATATCCATATGGCCGTCTCCCAACGCCCCGCGGTTACTGTCCGCCATATGCAGATTTACTAAGTGGTCTTCCGCTTCCAAGATCGCTTCTCCAATATGGGCTTCTTCTGATTGCATGTGGTAGACATCTCCATTGATATGTTGAACACCTTTATGATTTACTTTTCTAATATAATGTCTTGCCTCCGCCACTGTATGAACAAAACTTACTTCCGCGGCCCGGACCGGTTCAACAGCTGCTTTTATCTCATACTCCTGAAACAAATCTGCTACTGTTAAGAGAGAATCGGCACTTCTCTCCAATTCCATATCATCGTAAGCCTGCGGTCTCCCTACTGCCCCAGGGACGACTAATAAATAGTGACCTCCCACTTCCTTCGTAAATTCGATTTCCCGCTTCAAATAATCAATCGCTGCCTGTCTTTTCCCCGGGGCGTTACTGGATAAATCATTTTCTGCAGAAAACATCCCGCACACTCCAGAAACACTCATATCATAACTTTCCAACAGTTGTTTTGTTTCCTTGACCCGATATCCAAGATCTTTTCCATAGTGATTCCCATGTAATTCGATATATCGGATATCTGCTTGATGCAGACGATGAAAAGAATCTTTCAATGGTTCAAACCCAAATCCCCAGTTACTCCACGAAAACTTTAAACGTTTTGTAAAGGAATCCGGATGTTTTTCCAGCAGCTCGTAAAATCTCTTTCGAATCTGTTTATTTTTCTTCTCATAATTTTGTGTCATTCTCGTCCCCTCTCCTCCTTACATGAATGAGAAAAGCGGTCAAACCCTTTCATCATTTGACCGCTTTTTCTTTTTCTATTATGAACTTTACTTAAAAGTCGAACTCAGAGGCATTTTCTTTTGTATAGTCCTGAGGCGGTGCCATGATTACTGTCTTGCCGTCATCCTCTACTGTAATTTCGCCCACACCTTCGATTTCCTGACCGTCTTCCGGCATTTCCCCTTCTGCGAGCATTTTACCCAGCGCCACTGTAAGGTATCCAAGCTGTTCTGGATTCCACAGTACTGCTGTATCCAACGAGCCGTCTTCTAAAAATGGCTCGGAGTCTGTCGGAAGGGCGGAGCCAACGACAGAAACCTCATCCTGCAGTCCTTTTTCCTGAACGGCCTGGGCTGCGCCCAGTGGAGCGGGGGTGGAAACTGCCAGTACCCCTTTCAAATCAGGGTAAGATTTGAGTAAATCCAGCGTCTTTTGATAGGCCACCTGCTGCTTTTCATCTGTTGGAATCTTGTCAGAAACAATTTCAATGTCAGGGTAGTTCTCATCGAGTTCACTTTGGGCTGCGTCAATCCAGGAGTTCAAGTTAGCCGCTGACAGTCCGCCTGTCAGAATAGCGATTTCACCTTCTTCGGTGCCCATTGCCTCTACAAGTTTTTCTGCCATGTGACGCCCGAATTCTTCATCATCCACCTGCTTCACAGAAAGATCCACCAATTCTTTATCTGCCGGGGTATCCCAATCCATCACATGAATGTCATTTTCTTTTGCTTTCTTTAGAACTGGTTCTACAGATGCCGGATCGTTTGGAGCAACCGCAATCGCATCGACATCCTGCGAAATCAAGTCTTCAATTACTTTCACCTGCGCTGCTGCGTCCGCTTCAGTCGGGCCGGTATATTCTACATTTACACCCAAATCTTCTCCGGCCTGCTCAGCCCCTGTTTCCGATGCATTAAAGTAAGGAATCCCAACTAATTTCGGAACGACCGCAATTTCTAACTCATCATCTGACTCGGCTTCTTCTGTATTTCCTTCTTCACTTGTATTATCCGTTTCTTCTGCCCCGTCTGCCTCTTCGTCCCCGCCACTGCCTGCACTTTCTTCCGACACACAACCTGCCGCCAAAATGAGGCCTAATACTACAACTAATGATAACCATAACTTCCTCATTCTTGATCCTCCCCTTATTTTTTATTATTTATTTTTATAACCCTGGGACCTTCCAGGTTTATAAATAAGAAAACATCTATTCTGCTTTTTAAGAAGCAGCTTTTGCTTTTTGTCTGCTAAGTTTATCTGAAAAGAAATTCAATGTCAGAACCGCTATTAAAATAGCTCCAATCACTACATCTACCAATGAAGAATGAACCCCCATCAGATTTAATCCATTTCGTATAAACTGGAATATCAATACCGCATAGATGGTTCCCATCACTTTCCCGTAGCCGCCGTGAATATTAGTGCCCCCTAAGACGGCAGCTGCAACACTTTGGAGCAGGTAAGAAGAGCCTAAATCCACTTTGACTGAGTTATAGCGGGAGGTCATAATAATTGCTGAAACCGCTGCCAATAAACTGGCGTAAAGATATACTTTCATTAATACTTTGCTGTTTTTCACCCCGGAAAACAAAGTGGCCAGGTCATTACTCCCATACATATAGACCCTTCTTCCCCAGGTTGATTTGTTCAACAGCAGCCCGGTTATTATCGTAAAAACAAAAAATATAACCAGGGAGAAAGGAACGATCCCTAAATAATATCCATTCCCGATAAGACTGTAGGCATCAGGAAATCCTGAGATGGCATTTCCATTCGTAATGGCCAGGATGACCCCCTCGAACAGAACCATTGTTCCTAAGGTAACAAGAATCGGAGGAACACCGATTTTAGATACGACGACACCGTTAAAAGCACCGCAGGCTAAAGCGAAAATAATCCCAACGATAATGGCAGGGAAAATGCCGAAGCCATTTGTCATCATCAGGGCTGCCCCAACTCCTGAAAACGCGGCAATGTAAGTGATAGATAAGTCAATGCCTCCCGTGATAATGACCACCATCATCCCCAGCGCAATCAACCCAAACTCCGGCAGCTGAAACATCATGCTGTTTATATTACCGGAAGATAAAAACCCCGGGGTGAATAAGCTCAATCCAACAAAAATTGCCAGAGCGATAAGGCCTAATACGCTTTCTTTGGAAAGTTTGATATTTGTCATTTATGAGGCCTCCTTGACGTCGATGTTTGCCAGTTTTGCCTGGTTTCTTCTATGATTAATTTCATCGTAGGACACGGCAATGACAATAATGGCCCCTGTCACTACATTCTGCCAAAAAGTATCAATTCTAGCTAAAATCATCCCATTCTGCATAATCGCTAACAACAGCACACCCAGCAGGGTTCCGGGAATGGACCCTCTCCCGCCATGGATATTCGCCCCGCCAAGAACCACCGCTGCAATCACGGTAAGTTCCAGCCCCATTAAACCATTTGGATCGACAGCCGTTGTATAGGAAGTTTGAGCAATCGCGGCTACTCCTCCAAGAAAGCCCATATAGGTGAAAACAAACATCTTTACTTTTTTAAAATTAATTCCTACACGGGTGGAAGATTGAGCGTTCCCCCCAATAGCCAGGACGGACCGGCCGATAAGTGTATATTTGAGAATAAACCATGTACTTACTGCTACCAGCGCAAACAAATAGATTAATATTGGTATTCCTAGAATCTCAATGTTTGAAAAGGCCATAAATGATTGGGGGAACTGAGTGCTGTTTATATAATTTCCATTCGTGAAATACAAAACCAGACCCGAAAAAATGTTAAGGGTTCCGAGCGTGACC
Organism: Salibacterium aidingense DSM 18341; assembly: GCF_000429685.1. Lineage (GTDB taxonomy): Bacteria > Bacillota > Bacilli > Bacillales > Marinococcaceae > Salibacterium > Salibacterium aidingense. Next base: position 6,518 of record NZ_AUCI01000009.1, on the reverse strand, counting down.
ACAATAGCCGGAATTTGAATTTTAGATACCAGTATTCCATTAAAGGCTCCCAGCAGCATACCTATCAGTGGGGCAATCAAAAAAATGAGTACTACCGAAAACCAGCTGTCGGGAAGATACTGAAACATAAACCCGATGGATACGGCGACGGCCGTAGTTAAAGCTGCGACGGAAACATCAATATCACTGGTTATAATAATTAACGTCATTCCGATAGCTAAAATGCCTATCACTGTATTCCCTTCCAGGATGTCCATCCAGTTTCCAACCGTTAAAAATACCGGACTCACAAAGGACAAGATAACGCAGATAATAATAACAATAGCTAAAACACTAAATTCTTTCTGTTTTAATAAAGCTTTCATTTTCAGACCTCCTGGTGAACCGTACTCTCAGCTCCTTCGGGCTGGCGTTTATCCTCAGGTTCTTCTGTGTCTAGTGCTAAATTCATGACCTTTTCCTGATCCGCTTCCAGGGTATTTAATTCCCCCGCGATTCTCCCCCGGCTCATGACCAGAATTCTGTCACTGACGGATAATACCTCAGGTAATTCTGAAGAGATCATAATAACCCCAATCCCTTCCTTCACCATTCTTCGCAGCAGTTTATGAATCTCGGTTTTGGCCCCGATATCAATTCCGTTCGTAGGTTCATCGATAATAAGCAATTTGGGCTGAGCCGATAACCATTTCCCGATAACGACCTTCTGCTGGTTCCCGCCTGAAAGCTTATCAGCAGCCAGATCCGGCATGGAAGGGCGGACATCCAAAGATTTGATATATTGTTCGGTCAGCTCCTTTTCCACTTTTCGATCGATTAGTTTCAACTTGTTTCTTAATGCATCAATCACAGGAAGCGTCATATTATTTACAATAGACTGTTCAAGCACTAAGCCCTGCGTTTGTCTCGCTTCAGGAACATAAGCGATACCCTGTTTTACGGCATCCTCCGATGAATTAATTTTAAGATCCTTCCCGTTCAGCCACAGCGTTCCTTCGTCCGCCTTATTTACACCGAATATAGACTGTGCAAGTTCTGTCCGGCCGGAGCCGACTAAACCGGTGACAGCCAGTATTTCCCCTTCATAAAGACTTAAATTAATATCCTTGAAGTTCCCTTCCTTTGAGAAGTTTTTGACTTCAAACACTTTTTCTCCCACCGCTGCTTTTTGGGTATTATTTTCATAGACTACTTCCCGGCCGACCATTCGTTTAATTAACTGTTGTTCATCAATCTCCTCTACATCATAAGAACCGACAAACTGGCCGTCCCGCAACACAGTGAAGCGATCGGACACCCGAAACAGTTCTTTTAATTTATGACTGATGAAAATAACGGAAATACCGCGTTCTTTTAGTTTGTCTATCACTCTATAAAGTTTTTCGACTTCTCCTGAAGAAAGGGAGGAAGTGGGCTCATCCATGACAATTAACTTGGAATCAAAAGCCAGCGCTCTCGCAATTTCAATCATTTGCTGCTGGGCAATACTTAACAGTTCCACTCTTTTATTAAGATCTATATCCATCTCCAATTCATCCAGAGCTTTTCCCGCCAGTTCCTTCATTGATTTCCAATTAATTTTTGTCCAGGGCTTTTTATTGCTGTCCCTCCCTATATAAATATTTTCCGCTACACTTAAGTTAGGAAATAAACTGAGGTCCTGATAAATAATAGAAATACCTTTTAAGGTGGCATCCAGCGGCCGATGGATATCAGCATCTATTCCTTCAAAGAGGTATCTGCCCCCTTCATCCGCCTCATGAACCCCGGCCAACACTTTAATTAACGTTGACTTTCCTGCTCCGTTTTCTCCTATCAAGGCATGAACCTCACCTTGTTTCACTTTCAGTTCCACGTTATCCAAAGCTTTGACACCCGGAAATGTCTTACTTATATGTTCCATTTCTAAAATGTAGTCACTCATCCAGAAAAACCCCTTTCAAAGGTTTCTTCCTTATCCAGTAAAAATTCTTCCCCTAATTGTTCACAGAAACCCTTGACCTCTTCCTTCGTTGGAATTCCAACCTGCGCTCCCACTTTTGTCACTTTCAATGCACCAACGACGGATGCAAATCTGGCAGCTCTTACTAAATCTATTCCTTCTTCAATGCAGCAGGCGAGTGTCCCGGCAAAAGCATCCCCTGCTCCCACACTGTCGATCGGATCTACCGGAATCGCAGGGATATGGCACCATTCTCCGCTCTGATATACAACCGCTCCTTTGTCTGCCATTTTTAAGATGGAATTTATTACTCCCATATTTTCAAATGTTCTTCCAGCCTGGATGGCAGTATCCACATTTACGACATCGATTCCGAGCATATGATATGTTTCTTGTCGATTAGGCGTAATAACATCAGCATATTCCAGCGCCTTCACCGTAATTCCTTCAGCCGGGGCAGGATCCAGAATGGTAAATATATTTCGTTCTTTGGCAAGCTGCATCGATCTTATTACCGTTTCCTGCGGAACTTCCATCTGTACCAGCAGTACACTCGTGTCCTCTGTTTCTTTGAAAGGGATTTCAACATCCTCCGCTAATAAGTCCTCATTAGCTCCTTTCATCACAAACATGGTATTTTCCGAGGTGCTGTCTATCGTGACAATCGCTGTTCCAGTAGCATATTTATCAGATTTTTTTACATAAGTACTATCGACCTGGGACGCCTGCAGCGTATTAATCAATTGTTCCCCATAATAGTCGCTTCCTACCGCTCCTATTAACCGGACTTTCCTTCCAAATCTTGCTGCAGCCGTTGCCTGGTTCGCTCCTTTTCCTCCGGGAAAATATTCTATTTCTTTTCCAAAAATCGTGTCTCCCCGTTTTGGATATTGGTCAATCACTGCAACAATATCGTTATTAATACTGCCTACTACTGAGATCGTCATCGGTTGAACCCTCCGTCCTGATTATTACTGCTCTACCTTTAAATCATCTGTATACTGCCGTAATCCGGCCACCGATTTTTCCAGACCCTGAGGCTGATTAAATAAACAAGAAGTACCGCAAACCAGCATATCTGCTCCCTTACGGAGTACTTCCGGAATAATGTCATAACTGATATTTCCGTCTACTTGGATTTCAATTTGAAGATTATTACTATTTACAAAATATCGAAGATTCTCAATCTTCTTCAGTGTGGAAGGAATGAATTTCTGGCCCGCAAACCCCGGGTTCACTGTCATTATCACTACATAGTCCACAATATCTCCGACAAATTCCAAACTATCCAGTGAGGTGGAAGGGTTGAGTGCTAACCCGGTGCGGACTCCTGTGCTGTTAATATATTGCAGCGTCCGGTGTAAGTGGGGAGTCGCTTCCTCATGGACGGAAATCATATCACAGCCGCTTTCTACAAAGGTATCGATGTATCGTTCTGGATTTTCAATCATTAAATGGGCATCAAAAGGAAGATCGGTATCCTGTCGGACACTTTTTATCATATCTGTTCCCATGGTATAGTTTGGAACAAAATTTCCGTCCATAATATCAAAGTGAAAAAAGTCAACATTTCCATTATGAAGAATCTGCACATCCTGTCTTAAGGCTCCGAGATCACTGCACATCAAGGAAGGTCCAATTTTAGCCAAAGTAATACATCCTCCTTTGATAAAGCGCTTCCAATCAATTTATTAAGTTAATATTATCACCGCCCATTAAAGAAAGCAACATGTTTTTTTGGCATTTTCAAAATTTATTGTGTGATCCAACAGTTATCATTGGTTAATAACACAGAATTATTTTATCATTCACAACCTATTCCCACGGGATGTATTTGTTTCTTATTATAAATTTTAAATACGAAAAACTTAATCTGGGAAACCCAGATTAAGTCCTTTATTCAAGGAGTCTGCGGAACAGCCTGCGTTCCAGGCGGACGCTTTCCGCGGGCAGCGCCTCAGCTTCATCAAACGGGGAAACCCCGTTTGATGGGATCTTCGGCTGCTGCTCTTCCCGCTGGAGACGCCGCCCTCCACTCCGGCCTTTCATTTGGAAACTGCAGAAGCATGGTTCCTTGATCTCCTATACCAATAGGAGATTCAGCGGAAACAAGGTGCAAAAATTGAGTACTTTTTACCCTCAAAAAAGGAACCTAAACATATAAATTCTGATACTATAAGAAAAACGGAGCTTGAGCAAACCGCCCAAAAATCCGTCCTTTGTGGTTTCACAGAATCTGCTTCTACTCTTAGCACCCGCTCCGGACGCTTTCCGCGGGCTTGGCCACAAAATGGAGGATCGGCTAAATAGGAACAGGTCCTGTGGCAGGTCTGCATGACCAACATTCTGTTGGCACGGAATCCGCCCGTACTCTGCTTATTTTTTTATAATAAAAAGGCTGCCTTTTAGACAGCCCCAGGGTTTTCTTCACCGACGACGATGTTTATTCCGTGTTTATTAATTTCGCGGATGGAATTCATGGATACTTTGTTATCTGTGATGAGATAGTCAAGAATAGAAAGGTTACACAAACGGAAAAGAGACTTTTCTCCAAATTTGCTGTAATCCGCCAGCAGAAATAATTTTTCGGAGATAGAAATGAGCTGTTTTTTTACGAGAGCCTGATCTTCGTGCATTTCACTAATCCCTCTGTCAATATCCACTCCGAGACAGGAGAAAAAGAATTTATCTACATGATAGTCCTCGATGACCCTTTCAGCAAAATTACCGACCAGGGACATAGAAGCTTTTGATAAGTATCCGCCGATTAGTATCACTCTAATATGGTCTTCTGTTGATAATTCCATCGTCACGCCAATCGAATTAGTAATGACTGTTAAATTCCTGTCTTTAATATATTCCACCATCATTAAAGCTGTGGTGCTGGCATCCAGTGCTATGATATCTCCATCTTCTACATAAGATGCCGCCTTTTTTGCAATCACTTGTTTCTCTTCTATGTTTTTGGACTGCCTGTGCATTTGTGGTGTTTCTGTATGCTGTTCAACTTTGAGGGCTCCCCCGTGTATTTTCCGAAGCAGTTGATCCCTCTCCAGTTTTTCAAAATCTCTTCTGATCGTTTCTTCACTTACGTTAAAAGTTGAACTTAGCTCCGCTACCCGGACGGAACCGTTTTTATTTATCATTTTAACAATATCCCGCTGCCGTTCATTTAAATGAAAGGACAGGTTGTTTTCTTTTCCCACAAAACCACACCTTTTCAACCATAAATACCACACAAAAACAACATTTAATTTTGTTATAATGTGGCTTTTCGTTGCTGTTACTTGCTCATGTATATTTATAACTACACGATCACTGCTGTTGTATTTACTAGTTTACTATATTATTCAGCGATATACCAACCTTACCGGATAATGACTTTTAGCTGAGTGTACCGGAACGAAGAGCTTACTTTACACAATTTTACATCTATTATATGATAATTCTAACAAAAATTCTACCTCAACATTTGGGCTGAGAGGTTGACCAACAGATCTATTGTCCCGTATTATTTTTATAACATGTACGTACAAATAAAAGAGGTGAAGATATGCTGGAACAGTTAAAAAAAGAAGTGCTGGAAGCTAATCAGGGCTTGGAAACATATGACTTGGTCACTTTTACATGGGGGAATGTAAGCGGATTCGACCCTGAGTCCGACTACCTTGTCATTAAACCATCAGGGGTCCCGTACAAAGATTTACAAACGCATGACATGGTCGTGGTATCCCTTGATGGAGAGGTCATTGAAGGGACATTAAAACCTTCTTCCGATACTCCAACCCATATTGAATTGTATAAAGCGTTTCCTGATGTGCGCGGCATTGTACACACCCATTCTGACTGGGGGACTGCCTGGGCTCAGGCCGGCAGAGGGATTCCCTGCGCAGGTACTACGCAGGCTGATTATTTTAACGGGGAAATTCCATGTACCCGTCGTCTGACAAAAGAAGAAGTGGAAGAGGATTACGAAAAGTATACCGGTACGGTCATCATTGAAGCCTTTCATCATATTAATCCAGTTGAAGTACCCGGAGTTGTCGTTCACGGACATGCCCCATTTGCATGGGGAACATCGCCTGAAAATGCCCTGCACAATGCGGTGGTGTTGGAGAAAACAGCTAAAATGACCTTTTCATCCAGCCAGCTTTCAAGCACTGGAGAACCCGAACTCCTGGATGACTATGTATTAAATAAACATTATGAGCGAAAACATGGAAAAAACGCATATTACGGTCAGTAGAATAAAAAAGGAGGCTGCTCCAAAGAACAGCCTCTTTTTTTATTTGCTCCAATATGCTTCGTTCTGGCGGATTTCTTTTTGAATCTCCCTTGGTTTTGATGTTTCATCGATCACAATGCATTCGATCCCGTGCATTTCCGCCCAGTCCTGCAGGTCTTCGCTACTCAGTGCATAGGAGAGGCAGGTATGGTGCGCGCCTCCAGCAATAATCCAGGATTCCGCCGAATCCTGGAGGTTCGGTTTTGGCTCCCAGAGAACTCTGGCCACCGGCAGATGAGGCATCTCCTCTGTGACTTCTACCGCATCTACTTCATTCAATACCATGCGGAA